>JAUXPH010000021.1 GCA_030683995.1 Lutibacter sp. | reverse complement strand
TTGAATTGTTTTTTGTTGTAACAGCATATATATTAGGTGTTTAAGACGCTACAAGATACAAAAAAAGGAGTAGATAAACTTGCGTTTCTACTCCCTTTTTATTAATATTTAAGTCTTAAATTGACTTTTTCAGTGGCCTCCATCGGGGCGACCTGTTTGTTAAGACCGATTAAGATTGGGATTGTTAAATTGCAATGAATTTTTACCGGACAACAATGATTAAAAATTTAACTTTTATAAATTATAAATACTGGATGCCAAAGACTAAATTTGTGAAAATTAAAATATTAATAATATATAATGAAACGCATAATTTTAACCAGTCCCGACAAATACTCTATAGTTAAAATCGACAAGGGTGAATTGGTAAGTTTTTTAAAAAACGAAGAGGAACTGATTCACCAAAAAGGGCAACCCGGATGGCGGAATTCTGATACTGAAATGTTTCCTGTTATTGGTCCGACCGATGAAAATGATTATATGGTTTCAACGCCGAAAGGAAATGCGATTCAGGATCAGCACGGACTTTTACGGGAATTAACTTACAGTCTGATGGAAAGTGGTGAGAATTGTGCCGTTTTCCAAAAAGTGTATACCGCAAACACCATCATAAAAAATTCAAAATTTCCGGAAAAATCTTCCAAGGAAAAATTGTTTTGGCCTTATGATTTCACGTTTAAAAAATCATACAAATTGTCTGATGAATCCCTAAAAATTACTTTTGAAATTGAGGCCGAAAAAGGAATGCCTTTTATGCTGGGTTACCATCCGGCGTTCAAATTATCGGGCGACAAAACCGAAATTTGCAAATCAAAAACACAGGAAGTTGGCATTCAAAAAATAATGGATGGCGGCTCAACCGCTTATCCGGTTTTAAATGCCCAAGAAATTATATTGCTTAAAAATACTGGTTTTAACATCTCCATCAAAACGAAAGGTTTCAACAATTTTATGTTGTGGACAGAAGTTCCAAATATGCTTTGCATTGAACCAATTACCGCCTATCCTTACACAGAAGGAGAACCGCCGCTTTCTGAAAAATTATTTTCTGTTTCGAATGAGAAGGATTTGTTTGAAGTGGTGATATTACCGTATATATAATTATTGATGCTTTAAAATTAAAAAACACCATCTTTTAAAGAGGGCACTGAAAAATCCTTCTGGTGCTCGTCTGCGACGAGTACCTAATTACTTACGTGCGAACAAAGCATTTGCAATGCGGCTCTTATAACTTTTATTAAAATCATCTTAAAGGTATATTATTTTTAAGAAAACCATACTTTAAAAAACAGAAGAGGCCTCTGGTGCGAGCGTCCCGCTCGTGACTTGAGCAATGCCATTAAGTTGAGATAACATTTGTCATTCCGACAAAGGAGGAATCGCATCAAACCGCTACAATAATGAGATTGCTCGTATCTCGAACGGACAAATTGGGGAGCATTCTTTTAAATCATTACCATATTTGTTGTTAAACGCGTTGCAAACGCTATGTTTTTATAGGCTGATTTAAGTAGGTACTCGTCGCAGACGAGCACCAGAAGGGAGATAACATTTGTCATTCCGACAAAGGAGGAATCGCATCAAACCGCTTACAATAATGAGATTCCTCGTATCTCGAACGGACAAATTGGGGGAGCATTCTTTTAAATCATTACCATATTTGTTGTTAAACGCGTTGCAAACGCTATGTTTTTATAGGCTGATTTAAGTAGGTACTCGTCGCAGACGAGCACCAGAAGGATTCGAAATTAAAATCGTTTTTATTCCTTTCCTAATTTGTGTTGACCTATTTCTAATACATTTTTCAACTTCTTTTCGGTCTCTTTAACATTTCAACTTTTAACATTTCAACATATAACTTTTAACCTTTCTTCACCCTCTTCAAACTCAATAAATTAACTGGGTTAATTCCCAATCCACTTATGTTTTTTTGCGAAAACCGAACAACTTCATCATAATATAAAGGAATCACAACGGCAGATTCCATAATTAAACTGTCCATTTTCTGGTATAAAATAAATCGTTTTGGATTGTCGGTTGTTTGAATCGCCTTTTCGTAAAGCGCATCAAATTCTTTTGAACTGTAATGCGTGTAATTCGGGCCATTTGGCGAGAAATTTTTACTGTGAAATATAAATAGATAATTTTCCGCATCCGGATAATCGGCAACCCAACTGCCTCTAAATATAGTCAACTGTCCGTTTACTTTTGCTTGCCTTAAGGTAGAAGGCGGCATTACGTCAATATTCACGCGCAGTCCGGTTCGTTGTAATTCGCGCTGAATATACTCACACAAATCTAAATATTGGCTGTTGGTGCTAATGGTAATTGACGGATTTAAATTTCCGGTTTCGGCGATGTACGATTGCACCAATTCCTTCGCTTTTTCCGGCTGATAGGTATAACCTTCCATATTATTGAATGACGGCATTCCTTTAGGAATGAAACCATTTATGGCAGGAGTGCCAATATCATTACGCAAATATTTGATCATTTTTATGCGGTCAAAACCATAATTGATTGCTTTCCGTATTTTTATGGAATTCACTTCTTTCTCGGCTGCATCAACGTAAACACCTAAATATTCGGTATTTAAATAAGGTCCGGAAACCATATCAATCTGATTTTTGTAATGCTCCTTAAGTTGCCCATCTGAAGTTAATAAATCATCTTTGTAAGAAGCGTCGATACTGCTCATAAAATCAATATTTCCCTGAATAAATTGTAAAAATTCACTCTGCTTATCGGGTAAAAAAGTAATGGCAACAGCCTCCAAATAAGGCAGGCGTTTACCGTTTTCATCTTTTTCGTGATAATCCTTATTTTTTCGAAAAACCAATTTGGTGTTTTCAACCCACAATTTAAATTGGAAAGGCCCAGTTCCAATCGGATTTGATCTAAACGTATTTCCAAAAAACGCCACGGCTTCAAAAGGAACCACAGAGCAATATTTCATACCCAGCAAACTTAAAAATGGGGGAAAAGGCTGTTTTAATTGGATGACAAAAGTGCTGTCGTTTTTGGCTTCAAATTTATCGACAAAATCCAATACCCATTTTCCGGAAGAAGCCACTTTTGGGTCCAGCAAACGATTAAAACTGAATTCAAAATCGCTTGCCACGACTGATCTTGTGGAATCTTTTCCAAACAAAATATGCTTATGAAATTTTATGCCCTTATTTAAATTGAATGCATACATTTTCCCATCCTCAGAAATTGTCCAGGAATGGGCAATATCAGGTTGCACATTTAAACTGTCATCCAGTTGCACCAATCCGTTAAATAATTGATTCGTAACCCAAATAGTTTGTAAATCCTTTGAAAATGCCGGATCTAATGTGGTAATATTTGCGTGTTCATTATATCTAAAAACCGAATTTTCATCTTGTTCTTTATTTTTTGTTGAACACGAAACCAGCAACCAAAAACAGGCAACCAAAAACCAAAAACTATTTCTCAAATCCATACTCATGTTCCACTTTACAAATTCTGACTTTAAATGCTTTATACCAAATACTTCTGCCCTTTTCTCTTGCTTCTGTATGCGCTGCATGCAATTTCCATTTTTTTATGGCTTCCAAACTTTTCCAATAACTTACTGTGATTCCTAAATCATTTCTGGCCGATTCAACACCTAAAAAACCTTCTTGTTTTTCGGCCAAATCAATCATTTTATCGGCCATTTCAGCATATTCTAAATCGTCTTCAGTCCTCATTGAAGTAAAAACTACGGCGTAATAAGGTGGTTTTGGCGTTTTCGCAATCATTGTCATAAAAATATAATTCAGTACTTTTGCATCCGATAAATGTACAAGAATGAGCGCACAAAAAAAAGTCGCATTTTACACATTGGGGTGTAAACTTAATTTTTCTGAAACTTCCACCATTGCCAGAAGCTTTCAAGACGAAGGTTTTGAACGTGTGGAATTTGAGGAAGTGGCTGATATTTATGTAATTAACACTTGTTCTGTAACGGACAATGCCGATAAAAGATTTAAATCCATCGTTAAATCTGCTTTAAAATTAAACGAAAAAGCATTTTTAATTGCCATTGGCTGTTATGCCCAGCTAAAACCTGAGGAATTGGCTGCCGTTGATGGCGTTGATTTGGTTTTGGGCGCCACAGAAAAATTCAAAGTCACCGATTATATCCACAATCTTTCTAAAAATGACATGGGCGAAGTGCATTCCTGTGAAATTGAAGATGCCAATTTTTATGTGGGTTCCTACTCTTTTGGCGACAGAACACGTGCTTTTTTAAAGGTGCAGGACGGCTGCGATTATAAATGCACTTACTGCACCATTCCGCTGGCAAGAGGAATTTCCCGAAGCGATACGTTGGAAAATGTATTGGAAAACGCCCGGGAAATTTCAGAAAAAGGCATTAAAGAAATTGTGCTAACCGGCGTAAACATTGGGGATTACGGAAAAGGGGAATTTGGAAACAAAAAACACGAACATACTTTTTTAGACTTGGTGAAAGCCTTGGATACTGTTGAAGGCATTCATCGTTTCAGAATTTCATCCATAGAACCTAATTTACTTCAGCAAGAAACCATCGATTTTGTGGCCGAATCCAGAAGTTTTGTACCGCATTTTCACATTCCGTTGCAAAGCGGCAGCGATATTTTGCTCAAATTAATGAAACGCCGTTATTTAAAGGAAACTTATACCAACCGCGTTGAAGCCATCAAAAATAAAATGCCAAATGCGTGCATTGGGGTTGATGTGATTATCGGATTTCCGGGAGAAACGGATGAATTATTTTTGGAAACCTACAACTATTTAAACGAATTGGATATTTCATATTTGCACGTTTTCACGTATTCTGAAAGGCCAAATACTGAAGCTGTTGAAATGGAAGGTGTTGTGCCACAGAATGTTCGCAACAAACGAAGCAAAATGCTCAGAGGCTTGTCGGTTAAAAAACGCAGGGCTTTTTATGAAAGCCAGTTAGGGAAAAATTTCACTGTTTTATTTGAGAGTGAAAACAAAGACGGTTATATTTACGGATTTACGGAAAATTATGTGAAAGTAAAAACGCCTTGGAACCCGGAATTGGTAAATACGCTTCACGAAATTAAACTGACTGAAATAAATGAAGACGGCATTGTGCGTTTTGACTGGCAAAAACAACCAGTTTTTAGCAACTAAATTTATATCAAAAAATAAAAATTGTGAGTGATTTATATCCTTTTGCCTTATTGGTTTTTACCTCGTTTTTTACGCTGATTAACCCATTGGGCACGATGCCGATATTTATGTCGATGACCGCCACTTTAAGCAAACAACGGCGTAAACAAACTGCTAAAAAAGCAACTTTGGTGGCATTTTTCACCATTATTGCCTTCGCTTTTTCGGGGCAGATTTTATTTAAATTCTTCGGAATTTCCGTAAACAGTTTCAGAATTGTTGGGGGCGTTATTTTCTTTACGATGGGTTGGGATATGTTACAAGCAAGATTGGGTAGTTTTAAACATACGGACGATGAAGACAAAATTGATGCTTATGTAGAGGATATTTCCATTACACCGCTTGCAATTCCTATGATTTGCGGCCCCGGAGCCATTACAAACGCCATTATTTTAATGGAAGACGCCGATAAAATTCCGCTAAAAATAGTATTGATTACCACCGTGGCATTCATCTTGTTTTTAACCTATCTAATACTTGTTGGCGCAAGTAAAATTACCGAAAAAATGGGCAAAACAGGAAATAAGGTAATGATGCGCTTGATGGGTTTAATTGTGATGGTAATTGCTGTTGAATTTTTCTTCAGCGGATTAAAACCAATTATTTTAGACATCCTAAACAGCTAATGGAAACCAAAAAAACCCACATTTATTTTGTTCCCGGCTTGGCTGCCAGTCCGGAAATATTCGAATTTTTACAATTTTCAGATGAATTTGAACTTCATTTTTTGGAATGGCTAATTCCACTGTCGGCTTACGAACCCATTGATGCCTACGCCAAACGAATGAGTGATTTGGTGCTTGAAGTAAATCCGGTTTTAATAGGCGTTTCTTTCGGCGGAATTATGGTTCAGGAAATGAGCAAACACCTTCAGCCTAAAAAGACCATCATCATTTCAAGCGTAAAAAGTCGGAGCGAATTGTCGAAAGCCTTAAAATTCATTCAAAAAACAAAAATCTATGAATTATTTCCCTCAAAAATGGTTGAAAATATAGAAATGTTTTCATTTTTTGCCTTTGGGAATACTTCCAAAACACGACTAATATTATACAAAAAATACTTTTCCGTCAGGGACAGAAAGTACTTAAAATGGTCTATTTACAACGTGTTGTACTGGAAACAAACCAAACCTTTAGAAAATATACTTCACATCCACGGTACTGCCGATGCCATTTTTTCGTTTAAATATATAAAAGGTTGCATTCCTATTAAAAATGGAACGCATATTATGGTAATTAACAAAGCAAAAACCATCAGTAAAATAATTTCAGATTCCCTAAAATAAAATGTTAAAATGAACATGTGAAAAGTGTTCCCAACAAATAAATTTGTATTTTGCCCCTTTACAAACCCTTAAAATAAAAAACAATATGGACAAGTCAATTAAAATATTAGGATTAATTGCGGTGATAATGATAAGTTCATTGCTAATTTTTGCAGCCAAAAAATCTGATTCAAAAAACAACAATTTCCTTAAAGAAGGTGATAAAAACACCAGTGAAACCTACGAGATCAAGGCACTGAAAATTCCTGAAAAACTGGACTTTGCAGGAGAACGCGTGCCCACTGAAAATGATGACATAAAAGAGCGACTGGATCGGGAATTATTGGTAAATACCTATTGGCATTCCAATACGATGCTGCTTTTTAAACGTGCCCATAAATTTTTCCCGATGATGGAACCTATTTTGAAACAAAATGGCATTCCAAATGATTTTAAATATTTGGCGATTATTGAAAGCGGACTCCTAAACCTAACTTCTCCTGCCGGAGCGAAAGGATTTTGGCAAATATTGGAAGGTACCGCCAAAGAAGGCGGATTGGAAGTTAGCACTAATGTTGATGAACGCTACCATGTGGAAAAATCGACACAGGCGGCCTGCGATTATTTAAAATCAGCCAAAGCGCGTTTTGGAAACTGGACCTTGGCTGCAGCCGCATACAATGCCGGAAACAGAGGCGTTTCAAGTAAAATGGAGGCACAAAAAATGAGCAGCTATTACGATTTGCTTTTGGGAGATGAAACGGAACGTTACATTCTAAGAATCGTTGCCGTGAAAGAAATTATGTCAAATCCAGAAAAATACGGATATGCATTTGACCAAGAAGATTTATATACCGCAACACCCACTAAAATTGTAGAAGTCAGCACACCGATTGCCGATTTGGCCCAATATGCGATCGATTTGGGCATCAATTACAAAATCCTGAAACTGCACAATCCGTGGTTGCGCGAAAATACGTTGGAGAATAAAACCGGAAAAACCTATCAATTGAAAATTCCTGTTGAAGCAAAATGAAACGGGTATCACAAATTTTAAAATAGCTAAAAGCAACTGTTACCGCTTAAAATAAAATTTAAACAGATGAAAATGACTGTAACTACGATTCTCATTTTAATCATTATTGGGCTGTCTGCCGGAATTTTAAGTGGATTGGTGGGTGTTGGCGGCGGCATTATTATGGTGCCGTTATTTGTGTTATTTTTAGGATTGACTCAGCACAACGCCCAAGGTTTAAGCTTGGCCGTGATGCTTCCGCCAGTCACATTTTTGGCAGTTTATAATTACCATACCGCCGGCACCGGAGGAAATATTGATTGGCGAATTGCAATTATGGTTTCCATTTTGTTCATCATTGGCGGATTTATAGGTTCAAAAGTAGCCTTGCAAATTGACCAGCGAATGCTCAGAAAAATATTTGGCGTATTTATGCTGATTGTTGCCATCAGATTGATATTCACAAAATAAACCAGTCTTTGATAATAGACCGATTACTTCTACTCCGCTCAACACAAATCGCTTTCAGAAAAGTAAAATGAGATTTTTGTTTTATCAAACAACCAACTTTTTACTCAAAAAATAATTACCTTTGCAATTATGGGACTAAATAATAACGACATTTTTAAAAAACTTCGTGTGGCGCATAAATTACGCGATGAGGATATTGTGAAAATATGCAAACTGGTCGATTTTGACATTACAAAAAGTGAATTGGGTGCGTTTTTCAGAAATGAAGACCACAAAAAATACAAAGAAGTCGGTGATCAAATTTTACGCAATTTTTTAAACGGATTAATCATTCATTTAAGAGGTCCGATGCCGAAAAAAGAACCGGGCACTGCACCCAAAAAGAAATACGATTAAGTAGTGTATTTAGAAATTACTATTTGGCAGATGCTGAAATCGAAGATTCACGAGCACCAAAAAACAATAAAAATAGTGAGTAAACAAGTTTGCCTGTCCGGCAGGCAGGTTCAGCATAACAAACAATGTGGTTTTAACAAAAAGATTTCTTTGCTTCATTAAACTCCGCCATAATTTCTTTTACAATTTCAGCAGCTGGTTTTATTTCGTGGATCAAACCCGCAATTTGTCCGATTTCCAATTCTCCTTCGTCCAAATCACCTTCAAACATTCCTTTTTTTGCTCTTGAGCGTCCCAGTTTTTCTTTTAATTGTTCCGTAGTTGGGCATTGCTGATACAAGGCATTTAAATCATTAAAGAATTTATTTTTAATCAGCCTTACCGGCGCCAATTCCTTTAAAGTCAGCAAAGTATCGCCATCTTGTGTATCCACCACTTTTTCCTTGAAATTTATATGGGCTGACGATTCATTGCTCGCCACAAAACGGCTTCCAATCTGAACGCCATCGGCGCCCAACACCATCGCCGCCAGCATGCCTCTTCCAGTTGCGATGCCACCCGCAGCAATTAAAGGAATTTTCAATTTTTCCTTTACCATAGGAATCAAGGTAAAAGTGGTGGTTTCTTCACGTCCGTTATGTCCGCCCGCCTCAAAACCTTCAGCAACCACGGCATCCACGCCGGCCAGTTCCGATTTTAACGCAAAAGCCACGCTGCTTACCACGTGTACCACCGTAATCCCTTTTTCGTGCAAAAATGACGTCCACGTTTTCGGATTTCCTGCGGAAGTAAATACAATTTTCACTTCTTCTTCCACAATTATTTGCATAATTTCTTCAATGTTGGGATACAACATCGGCACATTCACCCCAAAAGGTTTTTGGGTCGCTCTTTTGCATTTTTGAATGTGTTCACGCAAAACATCAGGATACATAGAACCTGCGCCAATCAATCCCAGTCCGCCCGCATTGCTTACTGCCGAAGCGAGTCTCCAGCCGCTGTTCCAAACCATTCCGGCCTGAATGATCGGATATTGAATATTGAACAATTTGGTGATTTTATTCTCCATTTAATTTTTTATGATTTTAATCATTTTTATTTTATGGTCGAATTTCAACTGCACAAAATACACGCCTTGCGCTAAATTCGAAATATCTGTTGTCGGATTCAATTTGGTGATATTTTCCGTACTTAATCGTTTGCCTAAAATATCAAAAACAACCAATTCCATTGCCGTCACCATATTCGGAAATTTGAATTTTAATTCGGTGATGGCCGGATTGGGATAGGCCACAACTTCCAAAATTTCTTCTGTTTCTTCCATACTCAGCAAGTTAAAAACAGTTTCAAAATTTGGAATTCCATAACCTTCCTGAGCGGTTGGATTGGCGTATAAATGCGCCGATTCTTTCACCATCTGAACAATTTCAACATTGGTTTTATTGGGAAAAGCCTGCCACAAACAGGTAATAACGCCCGTTAACACCGGTGATGAAAATGAAGTCCCGTTAGATGTGGCAATATTTCCCGAAGCATTTACAATATAAACGCCGGCACCTTGTGCACAAACATCGGGCTTTACGCGATTGTCGGTCGTGGGACCATATGAGCTGAAGTTTGCAATAACACCGGTTGCATTTACGGCGCCAATACTTAAAACCGAAGCAGCATCCGCCGGCGCACTGATGTAATGCCAGGAAACATTTCCTTCATTCCCGGCCGAATTTATCACAATCATCCCGCGGGAAAAAGCAATTTCTGCGCCTCTGGAAATAAATGTCGTTTTTCCGTCCATATCCGCATATACATAATTGTAATTGGGATTGTCGAAAGTGGTATAACCCAATGAAGTGTTGATAACGTCAACCCCCAAACTGTCCGCTTTTTCAGCGGCTTCCACCCACAAGCTTTCCTCCAATGGGGTTTCATTCACTGCATCCTCCGTAATAAATAAATAGAATTTCGCGTCTGGCGCAGTCCCAATAAACTGATTGTCCAAATAACCGGCAATGGTTGACAAAACCGACATTCCGTGGGAACTGCCTGTATAAAAATTTTCACTTCTGTTCACAAAATCATAACCGCCTAAAATTTGGTTGTTGTCACGAATCCGCTTAAATGCCGCAAAATTGTCGACATTGGGAAATCCGGCATCAATAATCGCGATTTGCATTCCTTGGCCTGAAAAGTTATTTTGATGAAGCACATTTCCTTTCAACATTTGAATTTGATTGGCGGCATTTCCGTAATTAAAGTTTGTAGCGTTTAATTTATTTGATTTTTTATCAACTTTTTTCGCATTCCTGTTTTTTCCTGATGCGTTTAAAGATTTATTGGCAAATTCAATTTTACTCACAAAATTGAGGTTTAATATTTTGTTGATATCTGTTTGGGTTCCCTGAATATGCAAGGCGTTTAACCATTTCGATTTGGCTTTAACAGTAATTCCTGATGTGTTTTTAATTTGAGAAATATAGGCAGCTTCCGCAGGAACATCTTTAAAATCGAGTGCAATGCTGTAACGCATTCTTCGCTCCAAAGCCCGTTGCGACAACATTGTTAAAGGTGAAGCGATAAATGAAGTCTGGCTCGGTTTGTCCTTAAAAAAAACCCAGGCATCTTCAACCTGCGCCACCAAATTATTTAGTGAAAAGAAAAATAAGAGTGTTAAAAACAGTTTTGTTCGCACAATAAAAATATATTGAAATTTAAAACCCGAAAATAGGCATTTTTATTGAAAAATGACTCTTAAGCCTATGAAATTACGCCCGAACCCAACAATTCATCTTTAAGATACCAAGCCACAAACTGACCTTCGGTAATGGCAGATTGTCTGTTTTTGAATTGCACATACAAGCCTTTTTCCACTTTGTATAAAATAGCTTCATCCAATGCCTGACGGTAACGAATACGTGCCAAAACGGATAAATTTTCTCCATTTTTCAACGCCAAATCTGGTCGGAGCCAATGCAATTCTTCATTGGAAACAAACAAAACATTGCGGTACAAACCGGGATGTTCCTTGCCTTCTCCAGTATAAATTACATTTTCATTGACGTCGGTATCAATCACGAATAATGGTTCAATGGTGCCTCCAACAGCCAAGCCTTTGCGTTGTCCTTTGGTGAAATAATGAGCGCCTTGGTGTTTCGCCACAATTTTCCCGTCGGAAATTTGATACTTATATTTTGTGGAGAAAAATGCCAATTCAGCTGCTTTGGAAGCAAAAATTGGAATTTCCCTGTGATAAATTTCAGAATTTTCAGGTATTTGAACGATGACGCCTTCTTTTGGTTTTAATTTTTGCTGCAAAAACTCA
This sequence comes from Lutibacter sp., assembly GCA_030683995.1. GTDB lineage: Bacteria > Bacteroidota > Bacteroidia > Flavobacteriales > Flavobacteriaceae > Lutibacter. Next base: position 3,244 of record JAUXPH010000021.1, on the reverse strand, counting down.
GGCAAACGCACTTTTCCGATAAAACACAAACCTTGAGAATCTTTTTTTTCCGCAGTGATTAAATCCTGTTCAGCTGCTATTTTACGGACTTCCGGTTTTGTCAATTCCCCAATAGGAAATAAGGCTTTCGACAATTGTTCTTGCGACAGCTGGCATAAAAAATACGATTGATCCTTATTTTTGTCCTTTCCGGCCAACAATTTATAGACGGTTTCGCCATTGATAAGCTCCTCTCCTTTTCGGCAATAATGACCGGTTGCCACATAATCTGCACCCAATTCCAAGGCAATTTTCAAAAAAGCATCAAATTTTATTTCCCGGTTGCACAACACATCTGGATTCGGCGTGCGACCCAGTTCGTATTCTTTGAACATATAATCCACAATACGTTCCTTGTATTCCTCGCTTAAATCCACCACCTGAAACGGAATCCCCAATTTATCGGCCACCAACATCGCATCATTGCTGTCTTCTAACCACGGACATTCATTGGAAATGGTAACGGAATCATCGTGCCAGTTTTTCATAAACAAGCCTATCACTTCATAGCCCTGTTCTTTTAACAAATAGGCCGCCACACTGCTATCCACACCACCCGAAAGTCCGACAATTACGCGTTTCATCTGTTTAAATTTTATTTTTTAGCGGTAACAGCTGCTGCCTGCCTGCCGGCTGGCTGGTTCGCCATTAATCATTCCGTCTTGTATCAAAATTTGTTATGCTCGTTTCATTTTAAATTCATTTTAGTTTGCAAAGTTACGGATAAGTTTTTTGAAGGAAAAATTTATTTGGAAAGTCGGATCCCGATAGCTATCGGGACCGAAGGCCGAAGACGGAAGACGGAAGCTTGCCTGCCGGATGCAGGACCGAAGACCTAAGACGGAAGTTCAATTTATAATTTTAAAAGCAATTCTGAAAAACATAAAAAAATATCCCTTCAAAATTATTTGAAGGGATATTTGATTAATCCTAAATTAAATATGAAATCAAATTTTTATCTTATTTTTTAATTACTTTGAGTGACGCTACATTGTTTCCTTGTTTCACAGTCACCAAATAAACACCCACTTGGAATTGTTGTCCGAACTCATAAGAATCCTGTGCATTTCCTTGTTTGGTGTAAACCTGTCTGCCCAACAAATCAAATACGTTTACTTCCACTTTTTGAATTTCTTCATTTAACATACCTTGAAGTTTAAGCGTAAAGTAATCTGCTGATGGATTAGGATAGGCTGTTACATTGAAAGGTGACAGATCTGCAACCACTTCAATTGGTTGAGTAACTTTTATCGCTGTTTCAACATTTTCAGCTTTCAAGTTTCCTTGATTATTCCGACAATCCGTACCACTATGTACCACAATATTTCCACCTCCTAACAACAATTCTAATGTTTTACCATTACTCCATGTACTGGAGAATACTAAAGTATTATTATTGTCATACAATGTCAATCCCCATGAATCTCCAACCCCAGGTTCACCTTTATCAGTAATTTTTAGCTCAACCGTCAATCCTGAACCTAAGCTTCTTGGAATTAGAGGATCAGTGATATCTGTCAAGTTTCCTTTTGCCGTAAATACAGCATTCTTATCACATGGCGAATTTTCTTTAATTGATAAACTGTTGGTTGCATTCGTTTTAACCTGGTAAATCCTTCCATTAACACGGTAAATAACATTTAGTTTACCCTGAAGGTTTTTAAACGATTTATTCCACTTGATATTAAAACCAAAATTAATCTTTTTGCCATTTTCAGCTTTATAAGTACCTAGTGAATTTGTTGGAACAATATAGCCGCCTCCTGATATAAAGTCTCTGGTATCAGAATGAGTTATATTTAAAACTGATTCTGTTTCTCCAATGTAATAACCAGCTCCATCTACTACGACTTTAATATCATAAATATCTGCATCACCTGCGATTCCTGGAACAGGAGCGCCCTCCCATACCCATGATACATACCCATCTGTAGTATTTGAAGGATCTACAAGGTTCACATTCAACCAACCAGATTCATAATTACCAGTACCCGCTGAATTACCCATGATAACAAATTTTACTTTGGCATTACTGATATTACCTCGATTACTGTCGCCATCATTAAAATCATTAATGGATGCCGTTAATAATACGTCTACAGTTGCATTAGCTGTTCTTATAAATTGTTGGCCGGTGTAATCAACAACTGCATCTTCTTGGGTGACTATAATCTCAAATATAGTTTCACCCAAATTATTTGCTGGATTAGCTGTACCGTCAATTACTTTAACTTTTACAAAATAAGTCCCCGGTGCCGTCATAATATTTCCTGTTAATTCCCATGTTTTAGGACTACCGGATACTGAGGTTAATGTTAATGATAAATTGGGTGGTAATCCATTCGTATAAGAACCGGCTGTTGACATTTTCCAGCTTGTATTTGCCGTTAGATCATCATGATCGTTGTCCACATCAGTAGCTGAAATAGTAACCGTTTCAATCGGATCACTGTACTGTACATTTTGTGTTGCCTTGTTATTTGTAACTACCGGCGCATCATTTACTGCTGTTACATTAATAACAAACATCTGATTAGCACTCTGATCAACACCATCATTTGCTGTACCACCATCATCTTTTAGATACACGGTTACATTTGCTGTACCATTAGCATTCAGTGCTGATGTGTACGTTAATGTACCATTGCTGGCTACTGCCGGCTGTACTGAGAACAAAGCATTGTTATCATTTGTTACTGTAAAAGTCAAAGCTTGACCTGATTCATTTGCAGGACCTTTGCTAATTGCAGTAGCCCAACCAGGAACTGATTGTGCGCCTGCATCTTCCAGTACGGTCTCATCTGCTCCTTTGGTAAAGCTCGGTGCATCATTCACCGCTGTTACATTGATAACAAATGTTTGCACACCACTTTCATCTACTCCACCATTGGCTGTTCCGCCGTTATCCGTAATCTTCACACTGATCGTTGCACTTCCATTCGCATTCGCTGCAGGTGTGTACGTTAATGTGCCCGTTGAGGATATCGCTGGTGCTGATGAGAATAAGCCTGTATTCGTATTATTTGTTATTACAAAACTTACTGTTTGTGTTGATTCATCAGCCGGGCCTGCACTAATTGCTGTTGCCCAACTGCCAACTGTTACAGCTGTAGCATCTTCCAGTACTATCTCATTTGCTCCTTTTGTAAATGAAGGAACATCGTTCACTGACGTTACATTAACTGTAATTGTATTAGCACTCTGA
>JAUXPH010000012.1 GCA_030683995.1 Lutibacter sp. | reverse complement strand
TTTAAGCATTGTTTTTGTCCTTCCGAGGTACGAGGAATCTCATCATACGTGCTCATTTGTTGCGATTCCTCCTTTGTCGGGCACGAGCGATAGCGAACTGGCGAAGCAATGACAAATATTTCCTTAACTTAATGACATTGCGCTAGTGCAAGCAAGCGAATTTTAAATTATAACATCGATTTAATAAGCCATTTCCACAATTTTCTCCACATCGTTAGGCGTTACGTTTTGGCGTTCGCCCAAACCTTTCCAGCCGCGCTCGGTAAATCGTTTTGAAATTATTTGGGCTGTTCCTTTATAGTCGTTTGTATAGTCAGACAAAGCGGTTTTAATGCCCAATGAATTAAAAAAGGTTCTTGTTTTTTCAATTCCGGCTTTGGCTTTTTCTTCTAAAGTGCCATCGGTAACATTCCAAATGCGCTCGGCATATTGCGCCAGTTTTTCTTTTTTGCTTTCAAAATTATAGGTGTAATGGCTTGGCAAAATAATGGCCAGGGTTCTTGCGTGGTCAATGCCAAACAAAGCGGTTAATTCGTGGCCCATCATATGCGTGGCCCAATCGGTTGGAACGCCTTTTTGGATCAAGCCGTTCAAGGCCATCGTGCAACTCCACATAAAGTTTGCAGCGGCATTGTAATCGGAAGGATTTTTCATAATTATTGGCGCCACTTCAACCAAGGTCTGCAAAATACTTTCCGCAAATCGGTCTTGCAACATCGCATCTGTCGGATAGGTTAAATACTGCTCCATCACGTGCGTAAAAGCATCTGCCAGTCCGTTGGCAATTTGTTTTTCGGGAATCGACTGAACCACTTTCGGATCTAAAATCGAAAACACAGGAAACAATCCAGGTCCGCCCATCACCAATTTTTCTTTGGTTTCCCTGCGGGTAATTACCGCACCCGAGTTCATTTCAGAGCCGGTTGCTGGCAAAGTCAATACAGAGCCAAAAGGCATTCCTTTCAGACTTCGTTCGCTATTTTTTAAAATATTCCAAGGATCTTCGCCTTCGTAAACAGCCGCTGCCGATAAAAATTTGACCCCGTCAATCACCGAACCGCCGCCAACTGCCAATAAAAAAGTGATGTTTTCGCTTTTGATAACTTTTAGCGCGTCCATTAAAACCGTATATTCCGGATTTGCGGGAATGCCACCAAATTCCATCACTTCAAAATTGGTTAATGCCGCTTTTACCTGGGTGTAAACGCCGTTGTTTTTAATGCTTCCGCCGCCATAAAGCAACAGTACTTTGGCATTTTCAGGAATTTCTTCTGATAATTTCGCTATTTGGCCTTTTCCAAATAATATTTTGGTTGGATTTTGAAAATCGAAATTGTTCATAATAAGTATTTTATGGTTTTTTAGTGGTCATTTGAATTTTTTCACAACGATTACAAAATTACGCCATTATTCCCAATGTCAATTCAACTCAACTGTTAAGAATATCAAAACACTTTGAACTTGCCAAAAGGCAATTTAAAAAAAATGTTATTTTTGCAGAAATACCGGAATTATGGGAAACAATAAAAAACCAAGCGAGCTTCATCCAAACAACAAACATAACAAGGGTTATAATTTTGCGGAATTGTGCGAAGCTTTTCCGCCATTAAAATCATTTGTGTCTGTGAACGCTTACGGTACCGAAACCATCGATTTTGCCAACCAAAAAGCAGTAAAAAGTTTAAATACGGCCTTATTGTTTAAAGATTACAAAGTTAAATTTTGGGAATTCCCTAATGACAATTTATGTCCGCCCATTCCCGGCCGTGTCGATTATATCCATTATTTGGCCGATTTGCTGAAAGCATCAGGTATTTGTGAAAACGCAAAAGTTTTGGATATTGGCACCGGCGCAAATTGTATTTATCCGCTTTTGGGAAATGCGGAATATGGCTGGAAATTTATGGGAACGGATATCGATCAAAAATCATTGGAAGTGGCCGAACTAATCGTTAAAAAGAACGAATTAGATCAATCCATCAAACTGCTGAAGCAAGCGCATTCCTCCCAAATTTTAAAAGGGATTATAATCGAAACCGATCAATTTTCGGCGGCGATATGCAATCCGCCATTTTACGGTTCACAGGAAGAAGCGATGCAAGCCAACACGCGAAAACTGACGGGTTTGGGAAATGAAAACGATTTGAACCTGCGAAATTTTGGCGGAAAACAACTTGAATTGTGGTATAAAGGTGGCGAAAAAGCATTTATTCACACCTATTTGTACGAAAGTTCTATGTTTAAAACGCAGTGCTTTTGGTACAGCTCTTTGGTTTCCAAAAAGGAAAATGTGGAAGGAATGGTCGATTCTCTCAATAAATTAAAGGCAACGGATATTAAAATTATTCCGATGCGTCAAGGCAATAAAATTACGCGAATTGTGGCCTGGACTTTCTTAACCGAGCAGGAGCAAAAAGACTGGAAAGCAACGATAAAATAAGATCGGAAATTCAGCATAAATAAAAAAACGGGTGCAAATTGCGCCCGTTTTTCACTTTTTCATTTCAATAGCAATTCCCCCCATTATTTGGTTCCTAACAGCAACAATTCACTCACAATAATTTCGGTCACATATTTTTTAACGCCATCTTTATCGTCGTAACTTCTTGAGGTCAATTTGCCTTCAATGGCCACTTCTTTTCCTTTTTCCAAATATTTTTCAACAATTTCTGCTGTTTTTTCCCAGGCAACCACACTGTGCCATTGGGTGTCCGTTACTTTTTCTCCTTTCGCGTTTTTGTAGGTTTCATTTGTGGCGATAGAGAATTTTGCCAATTTTTTTCCCGATTCTAAAGTGATGATTTCAGGATTGTTTCCTAAGTTTCCAATTAACTGTACTTTGTTTCTTAACGTACTCATAAGATAAGGTTTTAAATGTAGTCGAATGTCATTAGTTCAATTCAACAGGGCAAATGTAAGTTGGGTATTTTATGTTATTCGGTTGGTATTTAATTACTTTCGATTGTAAATGTTTGTAGTCGCTTGTAAACGGATAATATTTAGTATATTTGACTTTATGTTACTAAAAAAACGCAAATGATTGTCAATTTCAGAAAGGAAATCTGGAGGCTCTTTTCCAATGAAAATTGGAGTGAGGAGGATGAATATATGGTTTCAAACTATGGACGCGTAAAAAAGAAAAAAATTTACGAAGAAAATTGGCGACTTGCCCCAATAACATTAATCAACGGCTATGAGAATTTTGGCATCGTAAAAAAAGGGAAATTAGGTAAGTTGGTTTTCTGTGTGCATAAGGCAGTTGGAATTCTGTTTGCGGAAAAACGGGATGATCAAAATGTTGTCATTCATTTGGATTTTGACAAATTAAACAATGAGGCTTATAATTTAAAATGGGCAAATAAAACGGAAATGTTTTTACACCATAAAAAAAATCCGAAAAAAATTGCAAGAATTGGCCAGGTAACCACATCAAAATTAACTGAAGGCCGGGTAAGAATCATTAAAAAGAAAATGTTGGACCCAAACCGCAGAACCCGAGTGCGCTTAATTGCCAAACAATTCGGCGTTTCAGAAATGCAGTTGTACCGGATCAAGTGGGGCGAAAATTGGGGCCATATAAAAATTGACTAAAAAAGAAAAAGAAATAAAAATAAATTTTATGAAAACAAAATGCTTGGAATGCGATGAACCTTTTAGCGGCAGAATCGATAAAAAATTCTGTTCAGATTATTGCCGAAACAGCTACAACAACAAAGTGGACAAGGATAGCAAAAATTTAATAAGAAACACCAATAACTGGCTTCGAAAAAACCATCGTTTGCTTTCTGAATTGAACGAAACCGGAAAAACCAAAGTCACCAGAAGAAAATTGCTGGACGGGAATTTCGATTTTAACTATTTCACCTCAATTTATACCACAAAAACCGGAAACACCTATTTTTATGTATATGACCAAGGTTATTTGGCTTTGGAAAACGATTATTATTTGTTGATTAAAAAGGAATAAAGATTCGTTGTTTTAAACTTCAAATTCCGTAGAGAAAATTTGTAAAGCGCAAAGCTATCCTTTTGATAAGGGTTCGACACTGATGCCAGAGCCAAAAAAAACCCAAACAAATTGGGAGGCCACTGAAAAAGTCAATTTAAGACTTAAATATTAATAAAAAGGGAGTAGAAACGCAAGTTTATCTACTCCTTTTTTTGTATCTTGTAGCGTCTTAAACACCTAATATATATGCTGTTACAACAAAAAACAATTC
>JAUXPH010000043.1 GCA_030683995.1 Lutibacter sp. | reverse complement strand
ATCATTTTTTAATTGGATAAATGAAAAAACTCAAATACAAAATGCAAGCAAAGTCAGATCCTTTAATGGTTTAATCGTACATATATTTGGAAAACTTACTGCTTGTTTTTTAAAACCAATTGTTAACCCTTAATTCGCATTTAGTGCTAAAATTCCATTTTTAAATGCCAATGATGAAACTTTTATTGTTCAAAGTATTCCAAATAATTGCAAAAAAGCAGCTATTAAGATTTTGGAGATTGATTATCTTGATAAAAATTAAAAAAATAAACTTAAAATTGACTAGCTATTAACACCACCACAAATAATTTTTACTCAAATTGGTTTTAACAAAAAAGCAACAAACTTATAAAAAACACAAAGATGGGTGGAAAAAACTTTAATTTTATAATCGGTTAAAGCATCTAAAAATCTTTGGTGAACATTGCGTTCTATAAAAAAACATCATATAATACTGCTGGATGCTTATTTTTCGTTTTTAGTTTCTTTATTGCGTATAATTTTCATTTCATCACTCACATAAGGAATATTTCCTTCAGCAACATCTTTGCATTGAACTAAAATTGCGCCTTCTTTTTTCCAATAAGATGCCACGGTAAAGCCTATCATTGGGCCATCTTCATTACTGGTTCTAACTTTTTCATTATCAGCATTCACTATAAATTTAATCCAAACAGACTCGTTCATCATTTCCATGTCGCCCCTTGAATTGCCAGCAACAAAAATAGGCCTTCCTTTTATATACGTCTGAATGGTCTGTGCCTTTCCGTCATTTTGAGGAGTAGGAACAACCAATTGATCTGTCGTTATTCCGTCTTTAACAACTGATTTTACGCCAATGATCCTATTAACTGGGATTCCCAATTCTTCAGATACAAATTTTTGGTATAAAAATTCTGGAGAAGCAGTAATTACCCATATCTCAATGTCATATTCTTTGAAATTCGCCAATAATTCTTTCATTTCTGGATAAAATTTTCTTTGGTACATATGATGAAAATAGTCCGTTCCAATTATTGAAATCTGCTCTGGTGTCAACCCCGCAAAAAATCGAATTCTATTTTCAACATAAGAATCTCCCACATTATCTCCTTGAAGCATTTCATCTATCAACATCATTTTTCCTTTAGATAATTCATCGCTTTTGTTGGCATACGTTTTTTGCGCGTAACCATAAACGGCTTCATCAGCCAAATAATATGGAACTTGTCCAAAAAGTGTCCCATCACAATCAAAAACCGAAATTTTTCGCTCCTTCATTGTTATTGTGGCATTTAAAAAGCTTTCAAGCCGATTGTTTACTTCTGCAGACCAGCCCTTTATTTCTCTATAAGTTTGTGCTTCAGAAGCAAATGAAAATGCAATAAAAAAAATGATCGAGAAAGCTAAAATTTGCTTTTTGAAAAATGTGTTTTTCATGGTAAAAATTATTTAGAGATATTAATCCTATGATTCTGCTTCATCATCTTCATCATCATTTTGCCGGCATTCATAGGTTGTTTTAGATGAATAAAAATAATGTTGCCGCTAAAACAGCTCCAATAATAGGCCCCAAAACAGGAACCCAACTATAACTCCAGTCGGCGCTTCCTTTTTTATGGAAAGGCAAAATGGCATAAGCAATTCTGGGACCCAAATCACGCGCCGGATTTATGGCATAACCCGTGGTGCCGCCAAGAGACATCCCAATGCCAAGCACAACCAATGTGATAGGAATTGCGCCGACAGAACCCAGACCTATGGCTACTTTTCCAATAGCGTCGGCCTCAAAAGATGGACCCGCAATAAAAAAAACCAACAACAGCAGCACAAAAGTGCCCAGAATTTCAGAAAATAGGTTGGATCGATAATTTCTAATGGCTGGCGATGTTGAGAAAGTTGCAAATTGCAAACCCAAATCATCGGTTTGGTTGTAGTGTTGTTTAAAATACAAATACACCGCAACAGCGCCCGTAAACGCGCCTGCGACTTGTGACAAAATATATCCGGGAACCAAGTTCCACTCAAACAATCCGGCAACGGCAAGGCCAACAGTAACGGCAGGATTGATATGGGCTCCTGAATGCGGTCCGGCGACAGTCACCGCCATAAAAACCGCCAAGGCCCAACCAAATGTAATGTTAACCCAACCGGCTCCTTCACTTTTGGTGTTTTTTAAAATAGAATTGGCAACTACGCCGTTTCCCAAAAGAATTAGGATAAATGTGCCTAAGAATTCGTAAAAATATGCGCTGTTCATTTTCTTGTTTTTTATAGATTATTACTTATTCTTCAATCCAGTTTTGGGCACATTTCACGGCTTTATGCCAGTAATGCAACATCTTCTCAACTTTAACTTTATCGCCTTTTGGATAAAATTCTTTATCTATAATCCATTGGGATTGAATTTCGTCGACACTGTCCCAATATCCCACTGCCAATCCAGCCAAATAAGCGGCACCCAATGCAGTTGTTTCCAATGTTTTAGGTCGGAGTATTTTAAATCCGAATAAATTGGATTGAATTTGCATCAATAAATCACTGGCGCTTGCGCCTCCGTCAACCCTTAACTCAATACTATTTTCTCCAGCATCAGCCTCCATCGCTTTTACCACATCATAAACCTGAAAAGCGATGCCTTCCAATGTTGCTCGAGCAATATGGGCGTCGGTTGTTCCGCGGGTAATGCCCATAATAACGCCGCGTGCATATTGATCCCAATAAGGAGCGCCAAGGCCAGTAAGTGCAGGCACAAAATAAACGCCACCATTATCGCTTACAGTTTCGGCCAAATGATTTGCTCCCGGAGCAGTTTTAACCATTTTTGCCCCATCACGCAACCATTGAATAGCGGCGCCACCAACAAATACGCTGCCTTCCAAAGCATAGGTTGTTTTGCCGTTTATTTTCCAGGCAACAGTGGTCAATAAGTTATTTTCAGAATAAACCGCTTTTTCACCTGTATTCATTAACAAAAAACACCCTGTTCCGTAGGTATTTTTTACCATTCCCGGTTTTGTGCACATTTGTCCGAATAAAGCGGCTTGCTGGTCACCCGCAATGCCCGCAATGGGGATTTTTGTGGAGAATAAAGTGGATGCCGCGTTTCCGTAAATTTCACTGCTTTGTTTTACATCCGGCAAAATATTTTTAGGAATGTTAAACAAATCCAACAATTCATCATCCCAAGCAAGTGTATGAATATTTAGCAACATCGTACGACTTGCGTTAGAAACATCGGTAATAAACATTTTACCTCTGGTCAATTTCCACACCAGCCAAGTGTCAACAGTTCCAAAACATAATTTTCCCGCTTCCGCTTTTTCTCTTGCGCCTTCCACATTGTCTAAAATCCATTTCAATTTAGTGGCTGAGAAATAGGCGTCTAACACCAAACCGGTTTTCTTTTTAATCAGATCAATATGACCGGCTTCTTTTAGCTCGTCACAATACTTTGCCGTTCTGCGATCTTGCCAAACAATGGCATTGTAAACTGGTTCGCTGGTTTCACGATCCCAAACGATGGTTGTTTCTCTTTGGTTAGTAATGCCTATGGCTGCAATATCACTCCCCGAGATTCCCGACAGTGCCACAACTTCTGCTGCAACAGATATTTGGGAAGACCAAATTTCATTTGGACAATGTTCTACCCAGCCTGGTTGCGGGAAAATTTGTTCAAAAGCTTTTTGTGCTACATTTACAATCTCCCCATTATGGTTGAATAAAATTGCTCTGGAAGAAGTGGTTCCTTGATCTAAGGCTAAAATTAATTTGTTCTTCATAATAAAAAGCTTGGGTTAAAAAGTCTAATATTAATAATTATTTTAATTTAAAATATAATTTAGAGTCACTTTTTCATAATTTTTAATCTGTTCAATCTGCCACGCTTCATCTTCTCCCAATTCAACAGCCATTAATGCCGCAACTTTTGGAGCCATTTTAATGCTTTCTTTGGCATCTAAAAGTTGACAACGGGTTCTGCGTGCCAAAAAATCCTCAACCGTTCGGGCCATTTCATATTTCGCAGCCCAAACTACTTGCGCATTAATAACTCCTAAAGATTTACTTATAAAATCACCCATTCCATCTTCCTTTGCCAATTCTAGAACACCTTTTTCGTCTGAGCCATAAAAATATAATGGATTGTTATAGTCTACATTTTCTTTATAGCCGTGAATTTTTAGGTGTTTTGTTTTGGTTTCAATATGTTTCCAGCCATTCTTCAGCTCAGTTTTATCAACCAAATCCTCACCCATTTTTCTATATGTTGTCCATTTTCCGCCCACAATGGTAAGCAAACCCGATTTTGATTCTATTATTTTATGGCTTCGGGAAATTTCTTTTGTTTTCTTTCCGACTTCTTTTGAAAAGGCCAAGGGCCTCAATCCGGCAAAAACGCTTAACACATCACTTTTTTTGGGCGCCTTTGTCAGATAACGCGACGCTGTACGCAAAATAAAATCAATTTCATCATGCAAAGCTATCGGTTCTAAAGTTTCTTGTTCAATTGGTGTATCAGTAGTGCCTACAATCACCCTATTGTGCCAAGGCACTAAGAATAACACGCGGCCATCATCGGTTTTGGGAATCATAATCGCATCTTCACCCGGTAAAAATGATTTATCCAACACCAAATGAACCCCTTGGCTTGGCGCGATTGTTTTTTCTGAATTTGGTGAATCCATCAACAACACATCATCCGCAAAAACACCCGTGGCATTTACCACTTGCTTTCCTTTTATTTCGTATTGCTTATTAACTTCTTCATCAAAAAATCGCACTCCGGAAACGTTGCCTTCTTTATCTTTTAGCAACCCGGTCACAGTGCAATAATTTAAAACCACAGCGCCCAATTCTTCAGCAGTTTGAAGGGTATTTATTGCCAAACGCGTGTCGTCAAACTGACCGTCATAATACACCACGCCAGCCGATAACTTTTTTGGATTGATTGTTGAAATACGGCTTAGTGTTTTTGATTTGGAAATTCGTTTCGACCTGCCAAGACTTAATTTTCCAGCTAGTAAATCGTAGAAAGTGAGACCGACGGTATATCTAATTTCATCATACCATTTTGCAGTTGGAATAATAAATGCTTGATTTTTAACCAAATGTGGCGCAAATTGAACCAGCCAGCCTCTTTCAACCAAGGCTTCCCTAACCAACCCAAAATCACCTTGCGCTAAATATCTAACACCACCGTGAACCAATTTAGTGCTTTTGCTGGAAGTGGATTTTGTGAAATCGGATTTTTCAAGCAAAAGCACAGAATATCCTCTTGCGCATGCTTCAAGCGCAACACCAATCCCTGTAGCCCCACCGCCGATAACGATAAAATCATATCCTTTAGAATTATTTCTTACTTTCTCAATCATTTTCAATCTATCCATATTCCGTTTTGATTATTTATTGTTTTTCTACTCCACAACATTAATAAAAATAAATAACAATATGAAACAATACGAAAGTTTATTTAAATATTTAATTAAAATAAAAAACAAAAGGAAAAGTCAAAACTGCCATAAACTGATTAAAACTTGAAGTTAAAAATCTAATTTCAAAAAATCACATTACGAAAAATTTAGATTTATTTCAAACAAAAACGTACATTTACCTCTCAAAAAATAATTTAAAATGTCATTAAATATTATTGAAAGACATAAGCTCATCTTAAATAAACTGGAACAAAATGGCTTTGTAAATGTAAATGAGTTAAGTGAAGATTTTGGGGTTTCCGTAGTAACCATTCGAAAGGATTTGAAATTATTGGAAGAACGACAACTTTTATTTAGGTCGCACGGAAGAGCTATTCCTGCCAATCCATATATTACAGAGCACCACGTGCATGTAAAAGAAAAAATTCACACCGAAGAAAAAATACGCATTGCCATAGAAGCCGGATCAAACTTGGAGCCTAACGACAGCATTATACTCGCCTCTGGAACTTCTGTAATTGAATTTGCAAAACGCATAAAACACATAGAAGGGATTACTGTTTTAACCGCCTCTCTTGATACGGCACTAATTCTATCCGAAAATCCAAATATTGACGTTATTCAATTAGGCGGAACCGTCAGAAGAAGTTCTTCCTCAGTAATTGGGCCGATTGGCGAAAAAATGCTTGCAGAGTTAACTTTTACCAAATTATTTTTGGGCGTGGATGGGATTGACATTGAATACGGACTTACAACAACCAATATTATGGAAGCTTCTTTAAACAAGCAAATGATTAAATCTGCCCAAAAAATAATTGTGCTTGCCGATTCCTCTAAATTTGGAAGAAAAGGATTTGGAAGAATTTGCGGTATTGAAGATGTTGATCAGATAATTACCGATAGCGGCATTGATGAGTTTACAAAAAAACAACTTGTTGAACTTGGAATTGATGTTACAATTGTTTAAAATTTAATTTATTACAATGTATCTTAGTCGTCAATAAAATTGCATAACATTCTGTTTTCAACAATTTAAAATCATAAAAAATGAATAAACTTACAAGCATATTCACACTTTTAACATTAACAATTTCAGTGATGGCACAAAACACGACCGAACTTAACATTGGCGACAAGGTTTCCGAATTTTCAGGAATTGATGATACCGGCGCCAATTGGAAATCGAGCACCGTGAAATCCGATTTTCTGGTCGTGTACTTTTATCCGGCAGCCATGACCGGCGGCTGCACCGCACAAGCCTGCGCTTACCGTGATGACAAAGCCAATTTCGATAAAATGGGCGCAACCATCATTGGCGTTAGCGGTGACGAAGTGAATAATTTAAAAGTTTTTAAAGAATCATCCCAATTGAATTTTCCTTTAATTTCCGACACAAAAGGCGTTATTTCCAAAAAATTTGGCGTTCCAACAAAAGATGGCGGTGAAATAACCCGCGAAATTGCAGGCGAAAATTTTTTATTGGTTAGGGGAATTACCGCATCACGCTGGACATTTGTACTCGACAAAAACAGAAAAATCATCTATAAAAATGCCGAAGTGAATGCTGCAGACGACAGCAAGAAAGTAATGGAAGTGATTAAAAAAGCTAAAGGGTAAACAGATCCCGATAGCTATCGGGACGGGAGACCGAAGACCGAAGACGGAAGTTTGAATTATATTTGACCACATCTCGACAGCTATCAGAACCGAAGTTCAATTAAAAAAAACGACAATCTGAATTAACAAGGGGATATATCCCCTTGGAGTGAACTATAAAATTTTTACAATTATAAATGCCAATCCCGCACTTGCGGGATTAGTTATTTATTGCCATTGCCATTTCTCGTTCTGAATCCAATATTTTCCGCAACCAAAGCATCAGCAAAACTGCCAACAAACCCAAACCGCCCATTAAAAACCAGTTGGCCATAAATCCGAATCTGGCAATAACTTCCATTCCGGTTTTTGCGCTAAAAATATGCGCGCAGGAAAACGCCATGGAATACAGCGCCAAATAACGGCCTTCATTTCCTGATGGCGCCCTGTTCATCGCAAAATTATTTGTAAAAGGAAACGCCAACATTTCTCCCAAAGTAATCAACAGCATACTTATAATTAAAATACCGCTCCAAGATGTTGCGTTTAAAATCGCATAACTCATTGCCAACAACCCCAAACTCCATGTAATTATTTTCATGCGGTCCAGTAATTTTTTTTCTATATAATGTATCAATGGCATTTCAAATAAAAAGATTAGAAATCCGTTCAACGACATCAATAAACCAATCTCAACTTCCGTCATTCTGTGAACTTCTTTGTAGAACAGAGGCATTGTGGTAAATAACTGCATAAATATAAGGCCCATCAAAAAAATAATGAGTAAAAACAACCAATAAGGCTGATCTTTATAAACAGAAGTTATGTTGTTTTCCTTGTCAATAACAATGTTAGATTTATCAACCCGAACCTTTTTTTCCTTCAACACCACTTTCATCACCACAATAGCGGCAATACACGTAATTCCATCCACCCAAAAAAGTCCGGAATAGCTTATCAAGGCAATGATCAATCCGCCAAAAAATGGTCCGAAAGAAAACCCCAAATTAATGGCCAAACGAATCAATGTTAACGATCTTGTCTGATTTTCGGGTTTGCTGTACGCTTTTAAGCTAACAAACATCGCCGGTCTAAAAGCATCGGCAAAAACCATGGTGATAAAAATGCCGATGGCGAAACCTAAAAATGTATGCACAAATTGTAAGGCAATAAACATAAGTCCTGTGATCAATAAACTGAAAAACATCACACTATAAAAGCCAAATTTATCAGATAGTTTTCCGCCCAAATATGAACCCAACAACGATCCCAAGCCAAAGCAAGTCATAATCCACCCAACTTCACTCAATGTTAAGTTCATATCCTCGGTTAAATACAAGGATAAAAACGGAATCACCATGGTTCCCTCCCTGTTTATAAAGGTAATTAACGCCAGCCACCAAACTTCTTTGGACAGCCCGCTAAACGAATCCCGGTAACTGTTAAATGTTCTTTTTAGCATTTTTTATCTAAATAATTTTTTAAAAAACAGCAAAAAATAGATTAAAAATTTTGGCGTTCCCCGCCAGCTGGCGGGCCGGGCTTTCACTACTCGCATTTTTTGTTGTGAAAAACAACTAAAAAAGTGCTCAAACACGCCGTTCAATCCCTAACCGGTTAGAATCCAAAATTCCAGCTAGCGTTCTATTCGATTAAAAACCCTATCACTTCACCCACATTTCAAAACCAAAAAACCCGACTTAAAGTCGGATTCAACCCATGAAAAAAATTAAATTTTCATGATGCGCTTGCTATTTTGTTCAAAATTACAAAAATTTGCTTCATATAAACTTTTTTATTTCCATAACATTAATGTCCGGTTAAATTTTCTCAAAACAAACAGGTCGCCCCGATGGGGCTTTAAACCTGACTTTTCACAATATTCTACAAACATTTCGCTCCTACGGAGCTTTTTTGTCCCACTGGGACGACCTATTTGTAGTAAATAGATTTTCCAAGAAAACAAGCCCTTCGGGGCGAACTGTTTCTCAAGCCTCATTTAAATTGAGATTAATCAACCTTTATGTATCTTTTTCTAACAATAATGATTAAAAAAGATTAATTAATCCGGCAAATGCAAAAACAACTTCTGACTTCGGTCTTCAAACTTTTCAATTTTAGGCACTTTAAGCACTTTTTTGATACAATATTCTGTATTTTTGGACATAAATTTTTTAAAATGAAACGAGCATATCAAATTTTGATACACACAGCAATGATTAATGGCGAACAGCAGCTGTTACCGCTAAAAAATAAAATTTAAACAGATGAAATATTTCCTAAGTATTTTTACCATCATTATTTTATTTTCCTGCGCTAAAAAAGAGGCAACGCACTATGATGAAATCAAGCAATTTCAATACGATTTAAATATTGAATTTGCAGATGCCACAAAATCCCCTTTAACAGAAGAAGATATAAAAACATTTAAAGCGTTGGAATTTTTTGACATTGACGAAAAATACAACATTGAAGCCGATTTTGAATTAACGCCAAACACGCCCGTCTTTGAAATGCCAACAACTACCGACCGGTTGCCTTTGTACCGTAAATATGGCATTGCGCGTTTTACGTTGGATGGTAAAAAATTTGAGTTGAGTATTTTTCAAAACCAGCAGTTAATGACCACTGTTGAATATGCCGAGCATTTATTTTTGCCTTTTAATGATGCCACAAACGGAACCA
Organism: Lutibacter sp.; assembly: GCA_030683995.1. Classification (GTDB taxonomy): domain Bacteria; phylum Bacteroidota; class Bacteroidia; order Flavobacteriales; family Flavobacteriaceae; genus Lutibacter. Next base: position 21,893 of record JAUXPH010000043.1, on the reverse strand, counting down.
CAACTTATGGTGGCGGACGCTATTTGGATTTAGAAATTCCAAAGCAAGGAAGTAAAAAAATACGCATCGATTTCAACAAAGCCTACAATCCGTATTGCGCTTATAATCACACATTTTCTTGTCCAATTCCGCCTTCAGAAAACAATTTGCCCATTGCCATTCCTGTTGGCGTAAAAGCCTTTAAATAAAAAAACCTGCCCAGTAATCGAACAAACTGGACAGGCTAAACCTAATATAATAATTAACCAATAACTATTCTTATAATGAAATCACAAACACCAAATAAGCATCATCTGTATCCGGATTAAAGATGGCTGATGCGGATACGCCTAAACTAAATGCGTCTGTAATTTTTATGGCTTTCGCTGCCGAAAGTCCGAAGTTGGAAACTTTATATTCCCCATTTGTGGTATACAGTTCATTTCCTGCCCCAACAAAAGCTTTCAATTCCGTTTCACCAACTTTGAAAGGGTAGCCCAATTCGGTATAAACTGAATTTTGATCATCATTGTAAACATTAAAGCCTAGCAAGAAAGTAAGCGGAAATTTTGCTACACCATCAAAGCTCAATGTAGCTTCCCCAACGTGATTTTGCATCTTGAAATAACCGTCTGAAGTGCCATCTACAGGAAACGCATAATCTATAAATCCTAAGGAAACAGGTCCAAAAGCATAACTGGCATACAAATCCAATTCTTGGCCAACCACTTGTCCGCCGGTTTCATAAGAAGCCCAAGCGCCAAGCGTAAAATTGCCCGATGTCAATTCGGCATAAGGCTGTACAGCCGGTGAATCGGAAAATTCAAGACCTCTCCACACATATCTGCTGGCAAAATCTACACCCACATCAAATTTGGTTTTTGGTTCTTCTTGCGCATTTGCGGTACTTAATGAGCCTATGGCAATCAGCAATAATAATGTTCTTTTAATTGTTTTCATCTTTTATGTTTTATTATTAGTAATGATTTTTTGAAATACTATATCTGTTGCGTGAAATTTCACCCAAACGAAATTCTTAAAAAATTATCGGGAAATTAAGTGGCTTAATTCCATAAGCCACTCATTTTCAAACTTATTAATGTTGGTTTAAACGAAAATCAGGGTAGGCATCCATTCCGTGTTCGTGAATATCCAATCCTTCTTGTTCTTCTTCCTCAGAAACTCGAATACCAACTGTTTTCTTTAAAATAATCAATATGATAAAAGCAAATGTGATACAGAATGCACCTATCGCCACAATGCCGATGGCCTGTTTGCCCAATTGCGCCAAACCTGCCAATTCTCCAAAAATTCCCACAGCCAAAGTTCCCCAGATTCCGCATATTAAATGAACCGCGATAGCGCCAACGGGATCATCCAGTTTCAATCTGTCAATAAATCCAACACCCAAAACAATCAGGGTTCCGGCAATACTACCAATAATAATGGCATCAGTAACACTCATAATATCAGCACCGGCTGTAATCCCAACCAAACCGCCAAGCAAACCATTTAAGAACATCGACAAATCATACTGTTTGTGACGAAGCAATGACACTAAAAATGCAGCCAAACCGCCCGATGCCGCTGCCAAACAGGTAGTCACCAAAACCAACGATGTTTTCCCGGGATCGGCTGAAAGCACAGAGCCTCCGTTAAATCCAAACCAGCCCAACCATAAAATAAACACACCTGCAGTTGCCAAAGGAATATTATGTCCCGGAATTGCACCGATAGTGCCATCTTTTTTAAATTTCCCAATTCTCGCGCCCAATAGCCAAACAGCAATTAAAGAAGCCCAACCGCCAACAGAATGCACCAAAGTTGATCCGGCAAAATCATAAAATCCTAGGTCATTTAACCAGCCTCCGCCCCATTTCCAAGATCCGGTAATTGGGTACACAAGTCCGACATAAAAGATGGTAAAAATCATAAAGGAGCCCAATTTTACGCGCTCGGCGACTGCACCGGAAACAATTGTTGCGGCAGTTGCGGCAAACATTCCCTGAAACAAGAAGTCGGTCCAGTAGGTATAACCAACATTGTAAGCGGAAGTTAATCCATTTTCAGGCATCGACAACCCAAATAAATTGATAAAATAATCGGGTAAAATGCCATAAATAAATGTGCCCGGATACATTAAATTAAATCCGACCAAGGCATATAATACAATCCCTATTGAAAGAATAAATACGTTTTTAAATAATATATTGATGGTGTTTTTTTGTCTAGTCAATCCAATTTCTAACAATGAAAATCCCAAATGCATCAAAAATACAAGTGCGGTGCAAATCATCATCCAAACATTGTTAACAGTAAATAGTGTATTTTCCATAATGTAAAAGTTAATAGTTTAGTTATTTTAGCGCGTCTGAGCCTGTTTCTTTAGTTCTTATTCTGTAGGATTCTTCTATCTCAGAAACAAATATTTTACCATCACCAACGGTTCCGGTAAAAGCAGTTCTTAAAATAGCATCCACCGTTCTGTCCAAAAACGGGTCAGAAACGACAATGGATAAAAACCTGCGCTGTATGTCGGATGTGCTATAACTAACACCCCTGTATACATGCCCTTCTTTTTCATTTCCAACTCCAGTGACATCCCAGTAGCTAAAAAAATTGACTTCAATTTGATGCAGGGCTTCTTTTACTTCATCAAATTTTGATTTTCTGATAATTGCTTCAATTTTCTTCATAATAAAGTGATTATTTTGATTGATTTCGAGGCAAAAATATGTATATATTTTTTTACCCCCAAATTTTAATAGGGTACAAGCTTAATTTTTACGAATATTTTTAATTTATCCCTATTTTTTTATAGGGTATTTAATTATTTTTAATATTTATTGTGATTTTTACCTTAATTTTTTAGGGGTTGGTGTTTTAAAATAAAGAATAAATGGTTTTACCCTCCAAAATAATAGGGGTGAAAGTTTCAAAAAATGATTTTTTTCTTCTTCGGATTAAGAAATGATAGATTAAAGAAGTTATGATAGCGTTAAAACATAAAAAACCAAATTCCTTTTTAAGAATTTGGTTTTTTTGTAGGTTAAATGTTAATCGTTATAGGTTATTTTTAATCGCCATACCGCTTATGCTGGATTAATTGAAAGTAACTTTTTCAGCATCAACCCAATTCCATTTGCCGGCTACGGTGCCTTTTTGAAGCGTCACAATTCCCGGATTTGCGCGTATAATTGTTTTTAAGGTGGTTTCATCACAAAACAACATCTCAAAATTCAAGCTAAATTCGTCTTTAATATCTAAAAAGTCCTCTTCCAGCGAAGCTGTTAATGCGTAAACTTTATATCCATTTGTTATGGCTTTATCTGTTACTTCCTTAATTTTAGTAAAACCCTGTCTGTCGCTTTTATCTATATTATAAGTCACAATAAGCACCACTTTATCTTCACTTAACACTTCATCGGTTAAATTTTTACCTTCCCTATTCTCCAAATAAAAATCGTGAATCGGCGGTAATTCAGCACCTTTAAATTTCATTCCTTCAGGGATATTTTTACCGATGGCATAAGGCCTGAAATCGATGATTGGCAAATGCACCAATACGTGGTAAGTGGTGTAAAGAAATACCACAAAAAATAAAAAGCTTATCCATTTTGCAAATGAAAGACTGATTAACGGGCGAATATGTTTTGTTCCAAAAAGCAACACCAAAATAAAAGCCAGCAGCACCACGTTTTTATAAAAAGTTTCCCAAGGCGTTAATTTTACGGCATCGCCAAAGCAACCGCAATCGAGCACTTTGTTATAAAATGCTGAATACCAGGTTAAAAATAAAAATACGAGGATCATTACGAGCAAACTCCAAACGGTGAACTTTGGCAAATAACCCAACAATAAAGTCACGCCCAACATCAACTCGGCCAATATCAACAAAATAGAAAATGGCAAAGCATAAGGAATCAAAAATTCGAGATTTAAAACACCCGCGCTAAAATATTCCTGAAATTTGTAGGAAGAACCCAAAGGATCCACCAATTTAACAAAGCCAGAAAAAATAAAGGTGAAGGAAACAATGAGTCTAAAAATTAAGGTTAAGATTTTCATATTATTCAGATTCTTTTAGGTGAATTAAGGCAAAAACAGCATAATTTATCATGTCTTGGTAATTGGCATCAATGCCTTCAGAAACAATGGTTTTTCCTTTGTTGTCTTCAATTTGTTTAACGCGCAATAGTTTTTGGAGAATTAAATCGCACAGTGAACTTACGCGCATATCGCGCCAAGCCTCTCCGTAATCGTGATTTTTGTCTTCCATCAAACTTTTGGTGATGGCCACATGCTTGTCATATAGGGTTAAGGCTTCTACATCAGACAAATCTGGTTGTTCCGCCACGCCATTTTCCAATTGAATTAAAGCCATAACGGAGTAATTGACAATCCCCATAAACTCAGAAATTTCTCCCTCCTCCACTTTTCGTGTCATATTTTCCTGAAGTTGTCGAATGCGCTGCGCCTTAATAAAAATTTGGTCGGTTAACGAGGGCAATCGCAATATGCGCCAAGCACATCCATAATCTTTCAACTTATTTATATACAATGAACGGCATTTTTCAATAACCGCATCATATTGTTTTGACGTTTGTTGCATATAGCTTTAATTATTTGCGTAAATTTCGACAAATTTAATGAATTAAAAAATCATAATTAAAGAATGAAACGAGCAATGCAAATTTTGATACGCAAAGGAATTACTAATAGCGAACCTGCCTATCCGGCAGGCAGGCAGCATCTGTTCCAGCAAAAAAATAAAATGTAAACAGATGAAAAAAGTTGCTGTTTTTTGCGGTTCAAGTATCGGATTTAATGAAATTTACAGAAACGAAGCCATCAAACTTGGCAATTGTTTTATTGAAAATAATATTGGACTCGTTTACGGAGGCGGAAAAATTGGGATGATGGGGATTATTGCCGACACGATGATTGAAAAAAAAGGGTCGGTTATTGGCGTTATTCCCGGATTGTTGCGCCACGAAGAAGTTGCCCACACCAATATCACCGAAATGATTGTCACCAAAACAATGAGCAAACGAAAGGTAAAAATCAGCAAATTGGTGGATGGTTATATCGCTTTGCCCGGCGGTTTTGGAACTTTGGATGAGATTTTTGAAGCCTTAACTTTGGGGCAGTTAGGCATTGAAAACAAACCTGTGGGGATTTTAAACACCAACGGATTTTTCAATCATTTAATTTTACAGCTTGATGTGATGGTGACAGAAGGTTACCTGAAACAATCCAATAAAGAAATGCTCATCATCAGTGAAAACGTTACCGATTTAGTTGCTCAAATGTTCAATTACAAAGCTCCGGAAATGACCAAAATAATTAACAAAGTGGTGAGATAATGAAAAGCATCAATTGCAACGGCACTTTAATAGATTTATCGGCTCCAAAAGTCATGGGGATTTTAAATTGCACGCCCGATTCTTTTTTTGATGGCGGCAAATACCACAATTCAGCATCAATCATTAATCAGGCAGAAAAAATGTTGAGCGAGGGCGCTACATTTATCGATGTTGGCGCATATTCCTCTCGCCCTGGCGCAAAACATATTTCAGAAGAAGAAGAATTAGACCGAATTTTACCCGTCATAAAACTATTAATCAGCGAATTTTCATCCGTTTTAATTTCTGTGGACACCTTCAGAAGCAAAGTTGCCTCCCAATGCATTCATCACGGCGCATGTATTGTCAATGATATTTCAGCCGGTGAAATGGACGCAAATATGTTTTCAACAGTCGCAAAACTGCAGGTTCCTTATGTGATGATGCATATGCAAGGCACGCCGCAAAATATGCAGCAAAATCCGACTTACGAGAATGTTGTAACCGATTTACTTTACTATTTTTCAAAAAAAATTGCGAAATTGCATCAACTCGGCGTAAACGATATAATTACCGATGTGGGATTTGGTTTTGGCAAAACCACAGAACACAATTATCAGTTATTAACACATTTAGAACTGTTCAAAAATCTGGAAACGCCTTTGCTTGCAGGTTTGTCCAGAAAAGGGATGCTTTACAAACCTTTAAACATCACTGCAGATGCCGCTTTAAACGCAACAACTGCCGCAAATACCGTTGCGTTGCTTCATGGCGCGTCGATATTGCGGGTTCACGATGTAAAAGAAGCTGTTGAAGCAGTAAAAATTGTTGCATTGTTAAATAATAAATTATGAAAAAATTATTGCTCGTATTTCTTCCTTTTTTAATGCTTGGCTGCGCAAAAAAAGAAGTTAAAATACCCACTTTGGCCGAAAAAGGAGTTCAGGAAATACAAAATCATTCGCAAGTTTGGCTGTTTTTTGAAGTTAAAAACAACGACACCATAGCCATTGTTAATCGAAAAAACACCATCAGCACGACGCATTGGATTTATAATATCGACAAACGTTTGCCTTTAAAAGCAATTATGCCTTCCATAATAATGCTGCAGGACAGGCACGCAAACTCTATGCATTCAGAAAAAGGAATGCTCGATTATTTTAGCTATTCCGACACCATTTCAAAACGACTTTCATTTTTGGAATTTGATGGCGTCACTTTTAAAATTGATGGCTTTTTGTCCAATAAATTTATTGAAAACAACGCCGATTATTTAAATTACCATAACGTACATCTGGTTTTTAATCAAAACAGCGCTTTAATTAATGGGGAGAAAACCGACCGATTAAATTTTAAGAATGAACTTTCGGCACTTTTAAAATTGTATGCTTATGACAAACAAATGATGCTTCATTTAAACTTTAATCGGAACTTAATGTATCAGGACTATTTATTTTACAGAACAATTATTCAAAATCTAAGCCGTGAAAACATTTTAATAAATCAGATTGAATTTATTTATAACGAAAATGAAGGTTAGGCCTATTGGTTCAATTAACTGTTTAACAAGCCATCTTTTTTTCCTATTTTTACAAAAACAAATTGAATGTTCGATTTTCTGAATTTTTCTTATATTGATATTTTAGACATCGTTTTGGTGGCTACGCTCCTATACTATGTATATAAACTTTTAAAAGGAAGTGTTGCCGTCAATATTTTTATTGGGATTGGACTTGTTATCATTATTTGGAAAATAACCCAAGCGCTTCAAATGGAAATGCTTAGCGGTTTGCTGGGAACACTTGTTAGTTTGGGCGCTATCGCCATACTTATTGTTTTTCAGCCTGAAGTTCGAAAATTTTTGCTGATGCTGGGATCCACAAATTTCACCAACAGAAAAAGTTTTTTAAAGCAAATCAACTTTTTGAAAAGTGAAATTTATATTACGATGGATGTAGAAACCATCGTTAAAGCCTGCGAATCGATGTCGGCCGTAAAAACTGGCGCTTTATTGGTTTTGGAAAGAACGCACAACTTAGATTTTGTGAAAGCTACCGGCGATAAAATGTATACTGAAGTCAACCAACCCATCTTGGAAAGTATTTTCTATAAAAACAGTCCGCTGCACGATGGCGCGGTAATTATTAAGGATAACTTTATTATTGCCACAAGGGCAGTTTTGCCGCTTTCCTCAAAAAACATTCCGGCACGATTTGGATTACGACACAGGGCTGCCATAGGAATTACCGAAAAAACCGATGCGATTTGTTTGATTGTTTCCGAAGAAACAGGCAAAATATCTTATATCAAAGATGGCGAGTTTGTGTTGTTCAAAAATACCCAAGAGCTTATTGAAATGATTAGGTATGACCTTAATTAAGTTCTGTGTTAAATGTTATACGTTAAATGTTATATGTTAAAATAACTAATTAACGGTTAATCAAACAAACAACTAAACAATTAAACAGCAACTATACCATTTCATTGGAAAATTGCATATCGTACAGCGTTTTGTAATAGCCATTTTTCTCCAGCAATTCCAAATGCGAGCCTTGTTCCACAATATGGCCTTTATCCATCACAATAATTTTGTCGGCTTTTTTTATCGTTGTTAACCTATGCGCAATAATGATAGAGGTTTGGTGTCGGGTAATTTTATCTGTGGCCTCCTGTATCAATTTTTCTGAATAAGAATCGATGGATGAGGTTGCTTCATCTAAAATTAAAATGCTTGGTTTACTGACATAGGCGCGCAAAAAAGCAATTAACTGACGTTGTCCGGTAGACAACATACCGCCGCGTTCCTTCACATTATAACTATAATTGTTTGGCAAACTCATAACAAATTCGTGAATGCCAATTTCTTTGGCGGCATCAATCACCTGATCTAAAGTGATTGATTCATCGCTTAACGCAATATTGTTATAAATGGAATCAGAAAACAGAAAAACATCTTGTAAAACCACCGCAATCTGATTTCTTAACGATGGCAATGTGTATTTCAAAATATTTGTGCCATCAATACAAATTTCTCCCTGATCAATCTCATAAAAGCGATTGACCAAATTGATGATGGTAGATTTTCCGGCGCCAGTTGCCCCAACAATGGCCACGGTTTCTCCGGCATTTACCTTGAACGAAATTCCTTTTAAAACTTCTTCGCCTTTGTTGTAACTGAAACGAACATCTTTAAATTCAATATCGCCTTTAAAACTTTTGGCTTCCAAATCTCCGGTTTGGGCAATTTGATCTTTGGTGTCCAACACTTCAAAAACCCTGTCTCCTGCTACCATTCCCAATTGCAGCGTGTTAAATTTATCGGCAATCTGGTTTAACGGCCTAAATAACATTTGGGCCATCATAATAAATGCGATAATTTGTCCGATTTCTGTAGTTCCGTTATTTACAATATCCAAGCCGCCGTACCAAACCAACAATCCGACAGAAATAGAAGCCAAAATTTCGGCAATTGGAAAGAAAATAGAATAATACCAAACTGTTCTGATGTTTGCTTTTTTGTGCAAATCATTGATTTTGACAAATTTATCGTATTCCGCTTTTTCGTGGTTGAACAACTGCACTATTTTCATTCCCGTAACACGCTCCTGCACAAAACCATTTAAATTCGCCACTTGAATCCGCACTTCCTGAAAAGCCGATTTAATGGCAATTTGAAATAATTTGGTGGCGTAAATCAAAACCGGAAGCACAATAAACGCAATCAATGCCATTTTCCAGTTCATCCAAAGCATCACAATGGCCACCACCAGCATTTTTAACAAATCACTGATGATCATAAACAATCCCTGTCCGAAAAATTGCGCGATTGTTTCAGTATCAGAAACCAAACGCGTCACCAATTTTCCCACGGAAGAATTGTCGAAATACGACATTTTAAATTGCAGCATATGCTTGTTTAGCTGCACCCTGATGTCTTTAATAATATGTTGCCCCAGCCAATTCACTTTATAAATAAAAATAAACTGCAGTAAAACTTCGGCTATTAAAAAAACAACCATCAACATTGAGAAATATAAAATCCCTTCTTTGTCCTTATTTTTGAAGTAGATATTCACAATTTCCTGCAATAATATTGGCCGCGCAACGGTGGCCAGCGACAGCAATATTGCCGAAAAAGTGCCGATAAAAAATTCCCATCGGTATTTTTTGGAAAAACCCAATAAGCGGTTAAATATTTTTGCGTCAAAAGCGTTGCCTGTAACTTTTTTACTCATTTTTACTGATTGTTTTTGGATAAGTTACCTGCGTTAAAAATAATCCTTGCGCTGGCGCTGACGGCCCGGCGTTGCACCTATTTTCACTTTCTATAACTTGCATAAATTCATCCAATGTCATTTTTCCTTTTCCTATTTCTATTAAAGTGCCCACAATTGCCCGCACCATATTTCGTAAAAAGCGATCGGCTGTAATGTGGAATACCAACAACTGGTCGGTTTGTTTCCAACCGGCCTGCATTATATTGCAATTATAGGTTCTTACGTCGGAATTTGAGCGTGAAAAACACTTAAAATTGGTGTGGGTTTTTAAAATTTCGGCCGCTTCGTTCATTTTTTCAACCGCCAATCTGGTGGTGATTAACTGCCATGCGGTTTCGGTTAAAAACGGATTTTTACCTAAAAAAATTCGGTATTCATAGCTTCTGCTGGTGGCGTCAAAACGTGCGTGGGCATTTTCTGTGGTTTCAAATATATCGTAAACCACAATGTCATCGGGCAATAATCCATTCAATTTATAAATAATTTCTTGCGGATTAAATTCATTTTCTATGTCAACGTGCCCAAAAAATTCTTCGGCGTGAACACCGGTATCGGTTCTTCCCGCGCCAACAATTTCTAGAGTTGACCGGAATATGGTTGAGAATGCTTTGTTCAACAATTCCTGCACCGTTATCGCGTTGGGCTGCACTTGCCATCCGTGATAATTGGTTCCTTTATATGCTAATTTGATAAAATATCTCAATTGAAATGCTATTTTTGTGCAGTTGCAAATATACGCCATATTTGTGAGTTCCAAATTTCACAATAAATGAAAAAAATTTTATTGCTTTCTGATACCCACGGCTATATTGATGACCAAATTTTAAAGTTTGTAAAAAAGGCTGATGAGGTTTGGCACGTGGGCGATATTGGCTCTTTTGAGGTGGTTGACGCCTTGAAAAAGCTAAAACCTTTACGGGCAGTTTACGGAAATATAGACGATGCTGTGATGCGGGCCGAATTTCCGTTGGACAACAAGTTTACCATTGAAAAAGTAACGGTTTGGATGACACACATTGGCGGTTACCCGAACAATTACAATCCGAGAGTGAAGGAAGAAATTGCCACAAACACCCCAAAATTGTTTATCACCGGCCATTCTCATATTTTAAAAGTGATGTTTGACAAAAAATTGAATTTGCTTCATATGAATCCGGGTGCGGCAGGAAAATACGGATTTCATACGGTAAGAACGATGCTTCGGTTTGAAATTCATGAAGAAAACATCACAAATTTGGAAATTATAGAACTTGAGAAAAGGGCTTGAAGTCCGAAGACGGAAGTCGGAAGACGGAAGTTGAAAATTTAAATGTTTCAAGTTTAAAAAATTATAAAAATCAATTCAATTGAAATTTGTCTTAACCGCAAGTAACGCAAAGAAAATACGCAAAGAGCGCGATTTTGTTTTGGTTAAGATTTGATTAAGGTATTTTAAAAATCTAAAATCGTAAATCAATTTGCGTAAGGGATTGAAGTGGAAATCCTTTTATTGCCATTTCGCAATAAAAGATTGAAGCGTAAAGCCCGACCCGCCAGCTGGTGGGGAACGCCCTTAAAATAAAAAAACCATTTCAAACGAATTTGAAATGGTTTCTGCGCACTAATATACAAAGATTATAGGTTTATCGCAATCTATCCACAGATTTCACGAGTTCTTCATCCTTTTTAATCGCTTTGTTGGCCAAAACCACAAAAACAATTGTAAAAACAGGAATGAGCAACCCAATACCCTTCTCAGAAATTTTAATTTCTCCAGATAAGTTTTGTGTAAAATACACGAGTATGCCTACTAAAATAAAATTAATCAAAATTGCTGACCGCCCTAAAACAAATTGCAGCTGTCTTTTTTTAAACTGAAAAATTGTGATAAACGTTAGAATGGCCGATGCTATGAACAAAACAAAAACACTTGCCAAGACCAAATTGGTTGAACTTATTGAATCGAATGCGTAAAATTTAGTTCCCTGCTCGGTGATCCATAAATTGAAAGAGAAAATTAACCCTCCTGAAAGCACTGTGGCAATTAATAAATATAGCGTTTGTATTCTTTGAATCATATTTATACCAATTGCAGCAAAAATACATTTTATTTTTAAAGATTAAAAGTTTACTATCTAAAATAAATTATTATATTTGCAATGTCCTACCGCATAATTATATACAGGACCTGCAACTATAAATCATCACCACCCAGATTAACTCAAAATGAAATTCTTAAATTAATAAGATCATCATATTTATTCACTAACAATTATTACATATTTACATAATGTTTGAAATTTCCGAACTAAAGGATAAATCTCTTTCAGAATTACAAGAGATTGCTAAAACCGTTGGAGCAAAGAAGTTTAGTCAATTAAAAAAACTGGATTTGGTTTATTTAATTCTAGATATTCAAGCCGCTGCTCCTCCAGCTCCTTCCAAAAATGAACCTTTATCTGATGACGACAAGCCAAGGCGCAAACGCATCGTAAAAAAAGCAAATCAGCCCAAAACAAACAAAAACGTTCCGCATTCACAACCACAAATAGAAAAAGCGCCCGAGCTTTTTATCGCTGTTGAAAATGCTGAGGTTGAAGAAAACACAAAACCAATTCAATTTCCCACGGTAAAAAAAGCCATTAAAAAGGCCGTGAAATTTTCACCACAAGCACCTGTTGAAAATACTCAAGCGGAAACTATTGAAAAACCTATTGTTAGAACTGACGGTGTAAAAGTTGCCATTAAAAAATCGGCAAGACTGGAAACAAAAACCGAAACTGAAAGTCAGCCAGAAAGTATTGAAACCATTGTTGACGTTACTGAAAACGGACTAGAAAGACCCGTTCAAAACCAGCCTAAACAGCCCATAAAACAGCCTAAACAACAAGGAAACCAACAACAAGGCAATCAGCAAGCAAACCAACAAAGAGAAAAAGGTCCGCGCAAACCTGGTAACCGATTTAGAGATCCTGATTATGAATTTGACGGGATTATTGAAAGTGAAGGTGTGTTGGAAATGATGCCAGACGGTTATGGTTTTTTACGCTCATCCGATTACAACTACCTTTCATCGCCAGATGATATTTACTTATCACAATCACAAGTTAAATTATTTGGTTTAAAAACCGGAGATACCGTAAAAGGTGTAGTAAGACCACCCAAAGAAGGCGAAAAATATTTTCCTTTAATTCGTGTTTCAAAAATAAACGGTTTAAATCCGAATGTGGTTAGAGACCGTGTTTCTTTTGAACATTTAACGCCATTATTTCCTGAGGAAAAATTTAATTTGGCAGGAAAAAACAGCACACTTTCAACAAGAATCATCGACTTATTTTGTCCGATTGGAAAAGGACAAAGAGGAATGATTGTTTCACAGCCAAAAACGGGTAAAACAATGTTGTTGAAAGATATCGCAAACTCAATTGCTTCAAATCACCCGGAAGTTTATCAAATTATCCTTTTAATTGATGAAAGACCGGAAGAAGTTACAGATATGCAACGAAGCGTAAGAGGTGAAGTTGTTGCATCAACTTTTGACGAACCGGCTGAAAAACACGTAAGGGTTGCCAATATTGTTTTGGAAAAAGCAAAACGTTTGGTTGAATGCGGACACGATGTGGTTATTTTATTGGATTCCATCACGCGTTTGGCCAGGGCTTATAATACTGTTGCACCAGCATCGGGTAAAATTTTATCGGGTGGTATAGACGCCAACGCATTGCACAAACCAAAACGATTTTTTGGAGCGGCAAGAAACATTGAAAATGGCGGTTCATTAACCATTATTGCCACGGCACTTACTGAAACAGGTTCAAAAATGGATGAAGTGATCTTTGAAGAGTTTAAAGGTACTGGTAATATGGAACTTCAATTGGAAAGAAACATCGCCAACCGCAGAATTTATCCGGCTATTGACCTTGTTAAATCGAGCACACGAAGAGATGATTTATTGTTAGATCCAAAAACAGTAAAACGCATGTGGATTCTAAGAAAATATTTGGCCGATATGAATCCTGTAGAAGCTATGGAATTCATTAAAAGCAAAATTCAATACACCACTTCAAACGAAGAGTTTTTAATCTCTATGAACGGGTAAAAAGCCCCCTAACCCCCGAAGGGGGACAGAACGTTAAGAAAATGTTCAGTGAACATTTTTAGTGAATGGGCCAGGTGGCGTGTTGGACTTTAAAAGTTAAAGATTAAAAAAGCGAGCATCAGCTCGCTTTTTTTATTATCATATATTCGTTACCATAACTAAAAAAAGCAATATTCAATGCTTCATCAACGGCTGAACTTTTAGCTTTTAACTTGAATTATAAACAAAAAAAGCGGACCATAAGTCCGCTTTTTTTGTAACTATTTACTTCAAAAGATTATTCTTAATTTTCTTTGAAATTGTCAATACTTTAAGAATTTCAAATAAAACTCCCTTTCCTTGGGAAAGGGCTAGGGATAGGATTAATAGAATTGGCCTCTAAAATCTTTAATCTCGGCAGTTTCTTCTAATACTTGAAATAACATAAAAGATCTTCCTTTTAAATTATCTATTATTTTATTGCGGAAAGTCTCATAGTTATCCAATTTTATTGGGGTATCTCGTTTATCAACTTTAACCACAAACACGCCCATATTGCCATCTATTGGTTTAGAAACTTCGTTTAATTTTATGGTAGACATTGCGCCAACAACTGCTGGCTCATTTCCGACACCTGTTAATAAAGGACTTGCCAAAGTTACACTTAATGCCGGACTAACAGTTGTATTGCTGTTTTTTGCCATTTCTTCTAGGGTAGCTCCTTTTATTTTTGCAGTGATTAATGCCGATTTTTTCTTATTGATGAGTTCAGGCTGAATTTTAGACAAGATTTCTGAATTCACCACCAAGCCGTCTTTCTCTGATTTGCCTTTAAGCACAGCAACTACATAGCTTCTTTTGCCGTCAACATCAACGTCAAAGCGTTTAGAATCGCCCAATTTTCTTTCTTTGGCAAATGCCCAAATAACAATTTGGCGTTGGCCGTTTAAACTAGGAATGTTTTCTTCCAATACTTTAAGATTCATTGCAGATTGAACATCGTAATTTTCTTTTTTAGCGAGTTCTTCTAATTTTTCGCCATTGGCCAAATTGGCCGTAAGGGTTTCCGCTTTTTCAAAAATTGTATTTTCGGTAGCATCAGAAGGATCAATCAAACGTGCGAAAGTAGCCAATTTTACTGCTCTTTCGGCTTGTTTTTGTTCGTCTACCCTAATTACGTGAAAACCAAATGCAGTTTCAACTACTGCGATGCTGCCTGTAGGATTTTTATAAATAAAATTGGCAAAATCTTTATCAAAAGATGCTGAAAAAGCTTGATTTTTAGTAATCCATCCTATATCGCCTCCTTTGCCTTTTGTGCCATCAGTATTTACTTCATCTGCAAATTCAGTATATTTTGTTTTGTTGTTTTTAACCAATGCAAAAATACTGTCGGCCGTTTTTTTGGCTTCTTCTTTTGTTTTTATCGATGCAGATCTAACAGCGCCTGCATAAGGAACTAAAATATGGCTTGACTTCACAGAATCTGGTAATTGCGCAAAATCTACAATTTTTGAAATTTTATAGTAGCCATTGTCTTTATATGGTCCAACGATATCACCAACAGAAGCACTAAAAATAGTATCTGCAATTGCTGTCGGAAATTGATTTTTATAGTAATAACCGTTATCAAATCCCAAATCTGATTTGTTATCGCTTAAAAACGCTTCATAATTGGTGGCATTTTTCAAACCTGAAATTTGGACATTGGCATTTGCTGCATTGCTGTATTCTTCTCTGTCATTAATAAAGTTTATTACTTCAGATTTAGCATATTCATCATCAGACTCAGAGGGTACAATGTCAAATTTCACATATTCTAAAGTGCGGGTGGCTTCAGATTTAAATCTCTTTGAGTTTTTTTCCAAATATTTTTGAATTTCTTCCTTAGAAACCTTCGCCAATTCATCAGAAATAGACGAATAAGGAATGTAAACAAACTGCCCGTCCATTTTAGTGTTTTGGTACAAATAATCGCGTTCGCCTTCTTTTAAAGACGCACCTAAACCAGCTGAAACCAAAGTGGTATATGCCTGACGTTCCAAATTTTGTTTGATACTTTTTTCAGTCTCTAACCAATTTAACCAAGCCTGGTTGTTACCTGCTTCGGCATCAGCCTTCATATTGGCGATATATTCCTTTAATTTTTCTTCATTAAAAAGTCCGGCTTCATTTTGAAAGAGCGGAGAATTTTGAATTTCAGGCAATGAAACCATAGCGTCCCAAATATCTTTTTCGCCCACAACAATTCCGGCTTGCTCTAATTGAGACTGAAATATTTTTTCGCCGACCAAATTGTTCCAAACAGCATTAACTGCTTGCATTTGTGACACTCTGCCTCCACTTTGCGATTTATAATTTTCTACTTGTTTCGCAAATTCCTCTCTGTCAATATTTTCGCCATTCACTTCACCAATTGAGTTTGTTTTGGTAGCGCTAAAAAATTGCTGAATTGAACTTGGGTCTAATACAAATGCAAAAAGTGCTAATCCCACAATTAGGATTAGGAACATTGAACGATCTCTAATTTTTGATAAAATTGCCATTTCTATAGTTATTTTCTTTTATTACAGTGTGCGAAAATACGATTAAGTATTTAATTATGAAAGTGAAATAATTAATATTAATTACAAAAAAAGTAAATTAATGATGTAAGAATTCCTTAAACTTCATTCTCTAAAATTTTTAGGTAAACTTCCATTATTTTGGAGGAATCTACCTTTAACATTTTAAAATATAAATTATTTATTTCAATGATTTCATTTTCTTTTGGAATGTCTTCATTATGGTAAACAATAAATCCGCCTAAGGTTTCATAGGCTTCATTTTCTTCAATATTTAAATTGTATGTTTCATTTAAATAATCCACTTCCAAACGCGCCGAAAACTCAAATTCATTGTCGGTAATTTTATTTTCAAGCAAATCCACGGTGTCGTGTTCATCAATAATATCACCAAACAATTCTTCCACAATATCTTCTATGGAAATAATTCCAGAAGTTCCTCCAAATTCATCCAACACAACAGATATGCTTCTTTTCTTTTTGATTAACAGATTTAGCACGTTGTTAATCAGCATACTTTCAGGAACGAATTCTACCGGCAACAAAATAGACTTAATGTCTTTTGGTTTTTTAAATAATTCAAAAGCGATTGCGTAGCCCAAAACATCATCCAAAGAATTGTTGTACACCAAAATTTTAGAATATCCGGTGTCAATAAATAATTGTTTCAAATAAACAATATCATCATTAATGTCCACAGCCACAATTTCGGTTCTGGGAATCATAATTTCACGGGCCTTCACCGAATCAAACTCCAAGGCATTTTGAAAAATCTGGATTTCAGAATCCACTTCTTCAAAATCATCGCTGTTTTCCAATTGTTTGGTGATATAATTTCCAAGTTCCTCTTTGCTAAATTCAGTAAGTTTCACATCGCCTGTTGTGTGAAAAAATGTTTTCAGCAAAAAATCGGAAATTGCGGTAATAAAATCTGAAACAAAATGAAATATAATATAGAAAAAGTAGGCCGCCGGCGCAAAAAACCAGAACATTTCGTTGGCATAAATTCTAAATATTGCTTTTGGCAAAAACTCGGCCGTGATTAAAATGATGATTGTTGATATTACAGTTTGAATAATTAAAGTAGAAAAATCATTTAAATGAAAACCCAGTATATGGTCTGTAATAATTTCGGCCATAAAGAAACTGTAAATTACCAAAGAAATATTATTGCCAACCAACATAGTGGTAATAAATTTTGATGATTTTGCCGTTAGTTTACCAACTATTTTTGAGGTAAATCCTTCTTTCTTTTTTTGAAGTTCAATTTGAAATTTATTTGCAGAAATATAGGCGATTTCCATTCCTGAAAAGAAAGCGGAAAGCAGTATTGAAATTAATATGACAGGTATTTGAATTTCCACTAATTAATTGTTTGGGTTTTCCCGTCTTTTTCTGAAACGTCTTCTGAAAAAATACATAAAAACTGCCAATATAGAAAATCCAGCCAACAAATATGCGCGTTCTCTGTCTGTATTCCAATTTAGTACAGTTTCCACGCTAAATACTATGGCAATAATTAAATACCCATATTCAAATATTTTCCAAAGGTTTTGCATCTCTTATTCTTTAATGTTAATAACTCCGCTTTGATTTTTCACCCACCAAGTTTTTAAATCTTCTGTCGATTCAAAACCAGCTCCGTAAATAGTGTCTGTTGGGGTGTAAAAAGTGAATTTTTTTTCGGTAAAAAAATAATGGGTTTTTTGATCCCAATAAATTTGTTCGGTAACCAGTTTGTTTTTTTGTGCGTAATTGATGATGACCACATTGTTTTTTATTTCAGAAACTTCAGTTTTCCTGTAGCTTTTCGCATAATCGCCGGCTACAGTTATAGAATCTCCGTTTTTTTCAATAGTGGTGATTTTTATTCCTTTTGGGAATTCATTGTAAGGATGATTTTCCCTATTGCTGAAATCGAGCATCAATGGCGCTTTCATTTTAATATCCACACGTCCGGAATCTGTATGTTTGTGGTTAATATTGAAAGCTTCTCCAATAGGCAAATTTTTATCAGCCAAAAAGTCCCGAACCTCTTTTACATCGTTTGTACATGAAAAAAACATTGCTGAGGCGAAAACCACAGCAATGCATTTTATGTTATTAACAACTGATTTTGTCATTCAACAAATATATCAATTTTAATATTTTAAATCTAATTTAAGGCACTATTACTGTTTCATTAATCCAACATCCAATTCTATGGCTAGATCCTGATTGTATGCCTGCCACAAACAAATCCTTTTTGGTTGGGATATTATCTGAATAGCTTGCAATAAATCTGTTTGCCAATGTACTAATGCTAGGATCTACGGCTCTTGCCTTTAATGCTTTATTTAAAGCGGCTACATAAACCATTCTTTTAGATACCACGTCATTTCCGCAGGAGTTGGCGCTTGATGCATACATACTTGCAATCAATAAATAGGCATTACCCATCCTTGGTTGAAAATCTAAGGCTTTATAAGCATAGGATCTTGCTTCTTCCAATCTGCCTTTTTTTCTTAAAATTTGAGCAACTTTAAATGCATATTTGGCCTTGTTATAAGAATCTGTTTCCTGATCTATCGCTTTTTTGAAATACTCCATTGCTTTATTGGTTTCTCCATTTTTCATTAAAATATCAGCATAAAACACAGAAGCTTGTGGTGAAGGATCTGCTTTTACATAAGCTTCAACCAAAATATCATAGAAAGGATCATCAGTACATTCTTTGTTATACATTCTAGATACCGCTCTCTTTAACCAAACAGCATCTGTTTTATTGTCTTGAAAATACTTTTTGTTTAAAGGAATCAAGTTTTCACACGTTGAAATTGCCGCCAATTTTGCATCCAGTGAAGTTTCAACTAGATCCAAATTGCTTAGATGTTGTTCATAAGCGATTTTGTTGTTTTTATCACGATCACTTAAAGTAGTTGAATCTTTCGCAGTAATTAAGTCTAATTGTTTAGAATATTCTTCTCTCTTTATTTCAAGGCCTTCACCAACTTCATCATAAGTATCAAATACTTTTTGCGCGTTTGTGTCTTTATATTTATTTAAGATAATATCAAAATATCTGTAAATATTGGTAGGGGAAATATCTGTAACATCTGATTTAAAAGATTTTTCCAATAAAACGAAAACTTCATCTTCTGATGCACCTTGCGCATCTTTAAAAGTTGCGAAATCACTGTAAACTCTCGCTAAGTCTTGAGGGAAATGTTGCAATCTTTGGGTGTAAACTCTTTCAACAAGTTTTACTGCAGCCGCTTTATCGGCTGGAGTTGTTGCGGCTTCCAATCGGCTTTCGGCGATTTTAATACCCAATTTATAAATATTTACGGTAAGTGTTGGACAATGATCCATAGTCCATAACCAGTTTTCGTAGGCAACATCATATTTACCGGCGCTGTAATCACCTTTAAACAAATTGTATTTAATAATACATTCTTCGTTTTCCGCTTGTGAAAAAACAACCGGGGCTGAAACTATAAATAATAATACAGCTAAAATTTGTCTCATTTGTCTCATCGTCTTAATTTTTAATTAAAATATTTCTAATTTTTTAAACCATTTGTCATTTAATGAAAGGCCTAATCTAAAATTCACATAATTTTCTTGTACTAAGCCATTCGCTGTTTGTCCTCTTTTCCCTACCTCAAATCCGATATTCAAATTAGACAGTTGCTTACTCATTGGCAACCCTACTCCAAAAGATATGCCAAAATCGTCGATCGCAGTAAAATCGGTTCCATTTCCTGATGCATCAATCAATAATCCGGTGTTTTCGAACTTTACTCCGGCTCTGTAGGTTACTCTATCCCAGTAACTTGTAATTGAATTGAATTTTGGGGTGTAAAAACCGCCTACTGCTATTTTACTGTAATTATCGTAATCAATTTTTGAATAATTGTTAAAAACACCGCCACTCAATGCCAACGCGTTTTGAAAACTGTAATCAACTCCAGCATACCATTTGTTGTCTTTACCTAAGCCAAGTCCTAAAGTTGATTTTAATGGGGATTTTAGAATTCCGGTACTGTTTGTGCTTAAAATGGTGTCACGAGGCGATTCAAATGTCCCTAATGAAACCGAATATAAATACTCATTGCCTGTTGCCTCAATTTCGTTATTAAAATTAAAATTTCCGCCTAAAAGGAAGTCCATTTTATCATTCATTTTTGCTTTATAATGAAATCCACCGTTCAAAGCCAGTCCTTTTATGTTCGAAGTTGTTTGGTATTTTGTGGCCAAAGCATTGCCTTTCACCTGATTTAAGATGCTGTTTTCAACTTTTCCAAAAATATAATTTCCCTGCAAACCAACGCTGAAGTTTTTAAAAGGTTTGTACCCAACACTTAAAAACAATTTATTTGTTCCGCCTTCACCAATATATTGCGTAACTTCTGTAAGGTTATTCTCGGAATCGTATTCATTTGAAACCAACGAATATCCTACGGAGGAATTTGGCAACAACCCAATGGTCATTCCAGCTTTTTCACCTAAGGGAAACCCAATAGCCAAATAAGAAAGGTATGTTGCGGAAGCTCTTTGTTTGTCATTACTGTCTTTTGCTGTACTGTTCAAACTTTCTATAGCCATTGTATAGGTTGTAAATCTCAAAGATGCATTTGCTGCAGGATTTAAAAAATTTAAACGATAGCTTTCATTTAAAGAAACGCCAACACCGCCCATACTCAATTGTTCAACAGTGCTTTCGTTATTTTTATCTCCAATTCCGAAAAATGAATAAGATGATGTATTGTTTTTTTGTGAAAAACCGACAATAGATACAAATAGTGTTATAATTACTATTATTTTTTTTATCATTTACTTTATATTATAAGTCAAAATTGTGTTCAATCCTTCTAACAAAAAATTAGGATTGGCAAATATGCCATTTTTTAATCTATTTGACAAGAAATTTACATCTCCTCCTGTTAAAACAACTGTTAAATCTGTATTTTTTTTTCTATACTGATTAATAATTCCATCGATTTCATTTATAACACCATTTAGAACACCAGAATGAATGCTTGTTTCGGTAGAATTTCCAACCAACTCAAATTTTTCTGAAGCCTCGAGCAAAGGCAATTTTTCAGTAAAAACATTTAATGCTTTGTATCGCATTTGCAGTCCGGGCGAAATTGCACCACCATAATAAATTCCTTCATTGTTAATATAGTCATACGTAATACAAGTTCCTGCATCAATGATTAAAACATTTTTGTTAGGATATTTCGATATTGCCGAAGAAACCAACGCAATTCTGTCCACTCCTAAGGTTTTTGGCGTGGTATATTTATTCAAAAATGGCACTTTGATGTTGTAATTCAGCTCAATTAAGTTTATTTCGGCGTGTAATTTAGCGATTTGAGTGTTTTTTAAGGATCCAACTGAAGAAATAATTGCATTGCTGCATTGGTATTTTTTTATGATTTCAATAACATCAGAATCAAATGATTCTTTGGTAATGCTTTCAGTATGAATCAATTTACTGCTATCAAAAACAGCAGTTTTAATTCTTGTATTGCCAACATCTATGATTAAGTTCATTCTTATTTCTTAAAGAGTTCAAAAATACAACAGATTTTTTTAAATTGTTTTGATATGTCTAAAAAATAAATTTATATTTGCAACCGCTAAAGCGATGGTGCCTTAGCTCAGTTGGTAGAGCAAAGGACTG
>JAUXPH010000011.1 GCA_030683995.1 Lutibacter sp. | reverse complement strand
ATCATTGAAAGTTTTAAAATGTTTTTCATAATAAATTAAATTAAAGTTAATATTTATTGATTATTAAAACCTGACTGAAATTCCGCCACCGGCTCCAAAGCGATTGTCATAACTTCCCATTAATGAAAAGTTTTTTGATATTATATATACTATTCCAGTACTCCAGGTCTCCTCCTTTTTAAAGTTGTCTCCTGGCGGCAAATCATCTATCCAACCAAAATCGGCCTGATATTCATACTTTGCAAAAAGGACTGTTCTGGGAAAAATAGTTATGTCTCGGCTTAAACTTATTTGCGGTCGTAATTTACTGTCAACTCGAACATCCAAATTAAACATAAAAGGAGTGAAGTATCTAATTCCGGCAATGGCTGTAGAATTGATTTGCTCCACACTATCTTCAATTTCATTCTCCATATTTATCCCTCCAAATAAGCGAAACCAATCATTAAGATAATATTCATAGCTCATTTCCATCTCAATATTTTCATTCCAGCCATATTCGGCAGAAAGATTTAATTGATTTCTGATATTGGAAGAAACCAGACTTAGGCCTGTCATATGTGAAGCGGCATCTACCATTCCCCACGTGTAATATTGATTTGTTTCCTGAATTAGATTTGACACAGGAAATTCTTTTAACCTAGGGTCCTTAGGAGTATCATAACTCATAACCCGCGCCATTCCGCCCATCATATGATATAAAATATGACAATGAAAAAACCAATCTCCATACTCGTTTCCATAAAACTCAATGGTTATTTCTTGCATTGGCGGCACATTTACCGTATGCTTCAACGGAGAATATTCTCCGTTTTTATTGATTACCCTAAAAAAATGCCCGTGAAGGTGCATAGGATGGTGCATCATTGTTAGGTTATTTAAAGTGATCCTGGTAACCTGATTTCCTTTGATTTTGATTTTGTCGGTTTCAGATAAGGGAATCCCGTTTAAACTCCAGATATATCTTGACATATTTCCGGTGAGGTTTAACAGGATCTCGTTTACGGGAACATCCTTGCCATAAGTGGTCTTCTCGGGAGATTTTAAAAAATCATAATTGAATTCAGAAAACAGTTCCTTCCCCTGCATTCCGTCCTCTTTTTTCATTGTAACCATTTGATTCGAAGAAATCGAATCTGGTTTCATTTTCATATCCATTTTGGAATGGTCCATCTTAGCGTGATCCATTTCCTCAGTTTTCGTAGAATCTTTTGGCATTTCCATTTTGGAATGATCCATATCTTCCTTTTTAGCGTCTTCCGGAGTTTGGTTTAATTTTGAATGGTTCATACCATCCATATTTTCCATCTTCATTCCCCATTTCTCTTTCATTTTATAGGGATCATCTTTCTTTGGATTGAATTTTAATGCCGGCGCACCCATTTTCATATCCATCTTTGCCATTTTTTGCATCATAGCTATTTTATCTGGTTTTGGAACTTTCGGAGCTTCGATAACTTTACCTTGCCCTAAAAATGCGGAAGCCATTCCCGAGCCATCCTGGGCGGTAATCCTGAATTCCATCTTTCCATTTTGCGGAATTGTCACTATAAAATCATAAGTTTCTGCAACCCCGATAAATGTTTTATTTTTTTTAACAGGAACCACATCTTTCCCATCTGCCGAAATCAGCATTGGAGTTTCCCCCCCAAAAGTCATCCAAAAAGAGGTTGAAGCGGCCCCGTCTATAATTCTCAACCTAACTTTTTCACCCGGATTAAAATCGGGATATTCAATGGTTTGTTGGCCATTAATAAGAAAAGCGGGGTAATAAATATCTGCAATATCGGCACCTTCCATTCGCTGTCCCCAAAAATCGATTTGAGCTCCCAAAGCTCCCCTTGCTATTACTTGATTTAATGGGGTAGCGGTTCCTTTTTTAATATTATACCATTCGGTTCCTCGTTTTAAAAACCGAAGGACATCCATAGGTTTTTCGTTGGTCCAGTCTGATAGCATTAGGACCAATTCCTTGTCATAATTCAAAGTTTTTTTCTTTGGCTGAATTACAATTGAACCAAATACACCACTTTGTTCCTGAAGCATAGTATGGGAATGATACCAATACGTTCCGTTTTGTTTAATGGCAAATTCATATTTAAGGGTTTTTCCTGGCTCAATGGGCGGTGTGGTAAGATACGGCACTCCGTCAAAAAAATTAGGCAATAATATTCCATGCCAATGAATGGAAGTTTCCACATTCATATTGTTTTTCACGTAAATCACCGCATATTCCCCTTCAACAAATTCAAGAGTGGGACCTGGGATGCTTCCGTTAATGGTCATTCCCATCACATCTTTGCCTGCTTTGTTTACCACTTGATTGTTAATCTCAAGCGTGTATTCATGAACCGGCAAATTGTCAATATTTCCTTCAATCGACTTTTCTGTCTGGGCATTTAGACCGAGATTTAGAAGAAAAAAGGAAATAATATATAAAAGTGTGTTTTTCATCTTCAATTTTTTTATTAGTAGTTTAGTGACTTAATTATTTTTTCAATCGATAAATATGCGTTTGCAATTAGCTCATTTCACTTTTTTAAGTCCATTTTGCATTAATATTGCTTTCATTTTACAACTTCTATCAAAATGGAGTTGATTTCCCATATTTTATTTTAATATGGATTTTAAGATTTTAAAGACAGTTTCCAAGGAAGCATCAAAATTATACTTCCCACATTTGCAGGAAGTATATAAAAGGTCTTATTTTTTTTCCATTTTTGATTGATGTTCCTTCATTTTTTTGTTCATCATTTCCATCATCTTGGGATCCTCATGCATCATCATTATCATTTTATCCATCATCTTCTCCATCATTTCGGGATTCTCCTTCATTTTAATATGCATTTTCTCCATCATAGCTTCTTTTTCTGCAGGATCTTCCATCATTTTTTTTCTCATTTTTTCCTGCATCTTTTTTTGCATCTCAGGATTATTTTCCATTTTTTCCTGCATCATTTTCTCCATTTTTTCCTTCATCTCCGGATTTTCTTTCATCATTTCCTTCATTTTTCCATCCTCCATCATTTTCATATGATTCTTCATCATCAACATTTGGGCAACTTTATTACCACCTGCAACTTCTAAAAATTCAGTGAATTTAACGGGATCTGAAATTATGTTTTGATATAGTTGCTTACGATTTTCATCATTTTGTAGGGTTTCAGAGGCATTAAAAGTAGATTTGCAACTAACTATTAATAATAACAGTGTTGTGATCATTGAAAGTTTTAAAATGTTTTTCATAATAAATTAAATTAAAGTTAATATTTATTGAGTATCAAAACTTGACAGCTTTGGTTGTGGCGTTATAAATTGCCTCATTAGTTTTATTGTTGTATAAGCGTTTAGGCTATCCACAACAACATTCGCCTTTTTTAGGGGAGGGAGTTTTTGATTCATCCTCACTAATACTGTAATTACCGGCTTTTGATAAAGCGGAATTAAGTTGATCTAAAGAAACAGAATCTGCTTTTTCAATAATGGCTTCTGGTGGATTCAAACTCACTTGCGCTGAGGTTACGCCATTTACGCCTTTTAAAGTTTTTTCTACAGTTTGCTTGCAGCTTCCGCAAGACATACCATTAATTTTAAATGTTTGTTTCATAATTTTAGGGTTTTTATTAATATTATTAACTTTGACTTATTGTTTATTATTGACGGATAGAATGTTTTTTATCTTTAAACTCTAATTCTTTCATCATTTCAGGATTCTCTTGCTATTTCTATGATGATTCTAAGTATTTCTACTTTTATAACTTTTTCAGGAACTTTTTTTGTGCTTTCTGTTTAGTTGTTCACTTTAAACCTGTCAGCGTTATCAAAGTTAAATCTCAACGTTTAAAAGTACTGGTTTTAATGGTTATTTATGTTACACCATTCAGTTAAGAAGTTATAAAATTCCCACATTCCATAGATATAATTACAGGCTTTAAATAGAGCGGTATTTTGTTGATTTAAACAATTGAATCAGAAATTCTAATAATGGTATCTGATGGATTCAAACTCACTTGCGCTGAGGTTACACCATTTACGGCTTGTAAAGTTTTTTCTACAGTTTGCTTGCAGCTTCCGCAAGACATACCATTAATTTTAAATGTTTGTTTCATAATTTTAGGGTTTTTATAAATATTTAGGGGTACTATTATTCAACTTTTTTCATATCCATCTTTTTTAGATCCATTTTGCATTTCGGACAAGTACCTGGTTTGTCGTACGTTTTATCACCTTCACATTTCATCGGGCAAGCGTACATTGCAGCCATTTTATCACCATTCATATTACATTCCATTTTTGTTGAATCCATTTTTTTTCCTGCGCAACAAGAAGCATTTTTAGTGTCGGACACTTTTTTTAAGTCCATTTTGCATTTCGGGCAAGAACCTTTTTTGTCGTACGTTTTTTCTCCTTCACATTTCATTGGACAAGCGAATGCGACTTTTTCTGTTTGCACTTGTTCCATTTTTGCTTTTTCTTGGGCTTTTACGGTTGACATTGTAAAAAGTCCGATTGACAGTACTGCGATTAAAATTTTTGTTTTCATAATGTTTATATTTTAAATTTTATTTAGTGCCTGTGTAAGAAAAAGGAATCAAATTAAAAATAATTAATTAGGAAAATCATTATTAACGGGGTACCTTCCTTTTTCTTAATAACAGGACTTTTTAGTATTTTATTGATGTCTGTGTTTTTTATTGATGTCCTTTTCTTTTATTTCCGTTTTTTTTAGCTCCATACCACATTTTGGGCATTTTCCAGAATTGTCACTTACTTCGGAAGGATGCATATCGCAATAATAGGTTTCAACAACTTTAGCATGTTTCGCTTTTATTGAATTATTTTTCAAATTCATCTGTTTTGTGACTAGAGCCATTCCACATTTTGAACATTCGCCGGGTTTGCCGCTTATTTCATCAGAATGCATTGTGCACGTATAAGTATTGTTCATTTTCATTTCCATTTTTTTTAACTCTATACCGCATTTTGGGCATTTCCCTGGCTTATCACTCTTTACATCTGCGTGCATTGGGCAAGTGTACATACTGTCAATTTCCATAAGTTCACGTTTTATTTCTATTTCCTTGCTTTTGTCCATCATTTTCATTTTACTATGATCCATTTTCATAGTGTCTTGTTTCATTTTTGCTTTTTCTTGGGCTTTAACGGTTGACATTGTAAAAAGTCCGATTGACAGTACTGCGATTAAAATTTTTGTTTTCATAAGATTCTGTTATTGTAATTATTAATATTAATTGCTATTATTTATTTTTGAGATTAAGTTTGTTATATTTTTATATTCAGTCAAATTTAGACGTAGTTTCCCCGCATTTTAACATTTTGGCGCCAAAATATGGATTTTTTATTTCTTCAAATTGGCTTAACCAATTTGCGCCTTTATTGTTATCGACCATCGGGCAATGTTGCACATAAAGGGTTTGTCCAAATGGTTTGAACGAATTTGTCAACGCAATCATCGCTTCAGAAATAGGCTGAAATGCTTTCCGTACTTCTTCAATGTTTTTGAAGTTTGGCGCAGGTTGAAGCGCGGTTTTCAAATTGTTTTGGTGTTTCATCCAAATTTCGTGTGAATCACCCGTAAAAAGAGACATATCAACCTTGGAAAGTGCTGTTTGCATCGCGATTCCCGCTTTTTTTGCATTGACAAAATGATCGGCTGCCAAAGCATCTTTTAAGTTTAAATATCCCTGATAAAGCGGCTTTAATGTTTCTTTGGCTTTTGGGCTGATGGTTGCTTCGGCCGTTTTTTTAGCTTTGGAAGTTGCTGTTTCGGTTTGGCTATTTTTTGTATTGACAACATTGCTTTCCGGATTCATCATACTTGGTTTTCCTTCCAGCTGAGCCGCTGCATCAACGCTGAAGGCACCTTCAGTAACAATTTCCTCACCCTCGGTTAAACCGTTTAAAATGACATAACTATTTCCCAGCAATGGACCCAATTCTATTTCACGAATTTTAAAAATTGGATCATCTCCCGGTTGTTTTACATATACAATAGAGCGTTTGCCTGTCCACATTACAGCTGTTTTTGGAACGACCATTTTGTTTTGGTATTGATCAAGATTGGCTTTTACAAAACCAGTGGCAAACATTTCCGGTTTTAATTTTCCGTCCTGGTTGTTCATTTCTATACGAACTTTTGCCACACGGTTAACAGGATCAATTACGGGATCAATAAAACTAATAATTCCATTAAATTTTGAGCTCGGTATTGCTTGAATTGTAAATTCCATTTTATTTCCTTTTTTAAGAAAATGAAGATCGCTTTCATAAGCATCAAATAGTACCCAAATGCGTGAAAGATCGGTAACTTCAAACAGTACAGTTCCTTGTCCAACATAATCTCCCACATTAACTTGTTTGGCTGTAATGATTCCGCTGGAAGTAGCATAAACTTCTACATTGGTTTTAACTTTTTTAGAACTTTCTATCGTTGCAATTTGGTTAGGACTTAATTTCCATTGAAGTAATTTTTCTTTGGCTGCCTCATAAATTTCGGGATATGCTTGTTTGGTTTTAGCCGTTTCCAATAATTCTTGTTGCGCCGTAATTAAATCTGGAGAATAAATGAGTGCCAATGTTTGGCCTTTTCGCACACTTTCACCCGTAAAATTGATGTATAATTTCTCAATTCGACCAGGAATATAGGCAACCTGACTTTGCAACAATCGTTCATCTGCCTGTACTTTTCCATAAAGACGGATCTCTTTAATTGATTGTTGCTTTGAAACGACAGAGGTCATTACATTGGCCAATTGTGCAGCTTCTTTGGTAAAATAAATGGCATCCGGATCCATTCCTACGGATGAATTTTGGTTAAGCAGAATTAAATCCATACCACAAATTGGACATTTACCCGGTTTGTCCATTCTAATTTGAGGGTGCATAGAACATGTCCAAATTTCCGTTTTATGTTCATCTGCCGAATGATTTTGTTTATCCTCAGCAGTAGTGGATGAGTGGAAAAAGAGCCATCCAAAAAACAGGCCAATAACCACAAATAGGCTGTATCGGATATATTGTTTTGAAAATATTTTCATCATTTTAGTTTTTATTGAATTTGTAAATTAGCCATTAATCTTTGCAATTTTGCAATTGCCGTATTAAAATCTGCAACAGCTTGTACTTGTTTTAATTCGTAATCAAGTGTTTGTTGTTGGACAATTAAGATGTCAGTTAAACCAACGCTGGAAGCCGAAAAACTTTTTATCAGAATCCTTAATGATTGATTTGCCAAACTATATTGTTTCGCATAAAGTGAAATTTTACGCTTGGCATCCTCATAATTTTGAACAGTTTCATAATACTCATTCTTAAGTGAATTTGATGTTACCTGAATTTCTTGTACGGTTGCCGTTTTTAATTTATCTACTTCAGTTTTCATTGCTTTATACTTCTTTCTATAAATTGGAAGCGTAAGCGTAACCATAGGCATAATCATATCATTGCCATTCATTTCTAAATTGGACATTGGATTTTTTCCAATTAAAGAATAATTAAGACCCAATCCAATCATTGGGTAACCCATAAGCGTCACCATTTCTTTTCTTGCATCAAGCGATTGTTTTTCATAATTTAACATGGTCAGCATAGGATTTTGAACCAAAATACTGTCGGCAACTGCCAATAAAGGCATATTTAATACATTGGATTTTATGGTATCAGGAATTTTTATGGTCTCCTGCACAGATCTGTTTAAAACATTATTGAATCGGGCAACAACAGTATTTTTCTGATCATTTAAAAAAGCGATGTTATTTTCTAAGTCACTAATCTCAATTTGAATCCTATACAAATCCGTTAATCCACTTCCTTGTGATGAATTCATAGCTTTACTTTGCATGGAACCAGAAGTTTGCCCGGCATTGGTATTGTTATTGGCAGAATTTCCTCCCATTGTCTGCATTCCAGAAGAACCTGATGAGCTGTTTTGGGGAACGTTATTCTTCATATTACTGGCTGAAGAAGAACTGCTTGTTCCACTAATGGAAGCCGACTTAAATTTGATAAGGGAAAGTCGTTCAAGCGTATTTAAAATTTCAATATTTTTTTGTGATATTTCAATTGCTTGCTGAACTTTATACAGCTCAAACCAAGTTTGTTGCACCTCAAAAAACACTTGTAATTTTGCATCACGAAATGATTCATATTTGGCTTTTGCCATCAGGCTCATTTCATCTTTTGCAGCTTTTAAGGTTCCAAACCAAGGAAACATTTGCATCAAACGAAAATCTGCCAATTGATTGCCTCCTATTTGTTCCATTGGGCTTAAAAAAACTCCGGCACTTAATTCAGGATCGGGCAAACTCCCAACTTGTGGCACCTTTTGCAAAGCGGCTTCATATTCTGCATATTTCTGCAAAACAGTTGGATTGTTTTTTGCGGCAACTCCAAGATAATACATCAAGGAATCTTTTTCTTGGCCAAAAGCTGTTGTATAACTATAAAGTGCCAAAAACAATAAGGCTATTTTTTTATATATGTCCATCATACTATGTATTTTCAATTAATTGAATTTCTTTATTGGGTTCGCGCGTAACAGCCCATTCTCTCCACATTGCCTGAAATAAAGGGACAACAAATACGGTCATTACTTGAATAATCATCCCGCCGAATGTTGGGATTGCCATTGGAATCATAATATCCGCTCCTTTTCCTGTTGAGGACAATACAGGCAGTAAAGCTATAATTGCTACAGCAGCCGTCATCATTGCGGGTCTAACACGTTTTTTTCCGGCTTCAACAACCGCTTCTCGAACGTCGTGAACGGTTGATGGCTGTTTCTCTTCAAATGTTTGATGAATGTAAGTACCCATCATTACGCCATCATCTGTTGCAATTCCAAACAAGGCTATAAATCCA
Source organism: Lutibacter sp. (assembly GCA_030683995.1). Lineage (GTDB taxonomy): Bacteria > Bacteroidota > Bacteroidia > Flavobacteriales > Flavobacteriaceae > Lutibacter. Next base: position 42,117 of record JAUXPH010000011.1, on the reverse strand, counting down.
ACCCATACAGCAACACTTAAATTAATTGGATGTATCTGAAACATATCCCGAAGATTGATTCCCGATACCTCAAAATTAAGGAACCAGTCTTGTCCATAAAGCCAAATCATAATAAATCCGCCGGCAAAGGCAACAAATACTCCAGAAAAATGGATTAAGGAAGCAATGATGGTTTTAAATTGAAAATATAACAGCAGCAAAATCAAAAATAAACTTATTGGAATTACTATTGACAGTCTTTTGCTGGCTCTGACTTGTTGTTCATAATTTCCGGCAAATTTATAGGTAACGCCTTTAGGCAATACTAGCGCTCCCGATGCTATTTTTTCCTTTAAAATTTTGGCGGCATCTTCCACCACATCCACTTCTGCTTTCCCTTCCTGTTTATCAAAAATAACATAACCCAAAAGAAAGGTATTTTCACTTCGAATCATTTGCGCATCTTTGGTATAGGAAATATCCGCAATTTCCTCCAATGGAATTTGAACACCGTTCATTGAAGGAATAAGAATTCTTTTAAGGTCTTCGGGATTGTCTCTCAACTCTCTTGCATAACGTATGCGTATTGGGAAACGTTCACGGCCTTCAACGGAATTGCTTAATGACATTCCGCCAACAGCCACTTGCAATACTTCCTGAACATCACTAACTCTCATTCCATATCGCGCCATTGCTTCTCGATTTAGCTTTATTTCAAGATAAGGCGCTCCTACTGCACGGTCATAAAACACTGTGGAAGCTTTAACTGTTGGGACATCTTTTAATGCTTTCTCAAATTGTAAACCAGCCGCTTCTATTGTTGTAAGATCAGGCCCATATACTTTTAAACCCATTGGCGCTCGCATTCCTGTTGAAAGCATTACCAAACGCGCTTCAATAGGTTGTAATTTAGGGGCTGAAGTCAATCCCGGAATATTGGTTACTTTAACAATTTCGTTCCAAATATCATGGGTGTTTTTTATTTCAGGCCGCCACTGACGAAAATACTCTCCATTTGAATCAGGAATCAGGCTATCTCTTGAAATTATTCTGAAGTTGTCTTTTCTGGGATTGTATTTTTTGCCGTTTCTTAAAATAAAGTTATCCTCTTTATCTACTTTAAATTGTTGTTTATGGCCGTCTTCATCCAACATATATTCAGAACGATAATTGATGGTGTTCTCAAACATTTGGACAGGAGCGGGGTCAAGCGCGGAATTTACCCGTCCCCATTTTCCAACAGCAATCTCAACTTCGGGAATTACCGACAACCTTTTATCGAGCGTTTCAATGTAATTAAGATTTTGTCCAATACTTGTATGTGGCATACTGGTTGGCATTAACAAAAAGGATCCTTCGTTGAGCGAAGGCATAAATTCTTTGCCGAGACCAGGAAATTTATTGACACTAGCTTTCCAAAATTTTGTTTGTCTAAACGAGTCCCATCCAACTTTTTCAAACCCATTTCCCACAAATCCAAAAGTCTGTTCAAAACCCATCCAAATTAAAAACCCAAAGAGCAACGTAAATCCGGGAAGCAATAAAAATTTCTTTTTGTTGGCCAAAGCCCATCTAAGAATGGGTTCATAGAAATAAACCATAGACATCAAAGCTCCTAGAATAACAGAAATGATTGTGGCCACAAATAAGAAATTAACAAAAAGACTGTTTTGTGCACCTAATGGAAGCCATTCTTCTGACAAGAAAAACACGGCAACCAAAACTGTAATGCCAACATTGATATAGTTGGTAAACTCTTTTCTGTTTTCTGGCCAACGATGCGCGTATAAATTATTTATGCCGATTGCAATTAAGGCAAATGCAGGCCAATAGAACCAAAAAACAAGAATTAAGATTCCTGAAATAATAAGGGCCCAATTCCAAATTTTCTTTATTTTTTTGGCATCAAATCTTATATTGAATAGGATATGAACCAAGGTTGGCAATACAATAATTCCGAGTATAAATGCTGATAATAACGCAAAGGTTTTGGTTAAAGCAAGCGGATGAAAAAGCTTGCCTTCCGCAGCTTCCATCGCAAATACAGGCAAGAAACTTACAATAGTGGTTGCCATTGATGTTACAATGGCATCTCTTACTTCAACAGTTGCATTATAAATTACCATCATTAATTTTTTTCCGCGAACGCCTTTATTTTCTGGCATCTCCAAATGCCGGAGTATGTTTTCAACATCAATAATCCCAACATCAATCATCACCCCTATAGCAATCGCAATACCCGACAGGGCAACTACATTGGCATCAACCCCGAAAAAATGCATCATAATAAAGGTCATCAACACACCAATTGGCAGTAATCCAGCCACTATAAATGAAGCTTTTAGGTTCATAACAAGTATAATAACTACGATGATACTAATCAATATTTCGTGCGAGAGTGCCGATTCAAGCGTCCCGATTGTTTCTTTGATTAAACCGGTACGGTCGTAAAAGGGCACAATCGTAACCTTTGAAACACTGCCGTCTGCCAATGTTTTTTGTGGCATCCCCGCTTCAATTTCTTTAATTTTTTCTTTTAAATTATTAATCACTTCCATCGGATTTGATCCATATCGAGCTACCACAACAGCGCCAACTGCTTCGGTGCCTGATTTGTCTAAACCTCCACGTCGTGTTGCGGGACCAAATAAAACAGTGGCAACGTCTTTTATTCGAACAGGAACATTATTACGAACTGTAATCACAGAATTTTCAAGGTCACTAAGATTTTTTATATATCCCAAACCTCGAATAATATATTCTACTTGATTCAATTCTATGGTTTCCGCACCAATATCTAAATTGCTTTTACTGACAGCATTCATAACATCCATTACTGTGACACCATATGCTTTCAATGCCTCAGGATTAAGATCCACTTGATATTCTTTTATGAAACCTCCTATTGATGCCACTTCAGAAACTCCTTTGGCCGTAGCAAGCCCATATTTTACATAAAAATCTTGAACAGTTCTTAATTCTTGGGGATTCCATCCTCCATTAGGTTCTCCAGTTTTCGGATTACGGCCTTCAAGTGTATACCAATAGATTTGACCCAACGCTGTTGCATCAGGACCCAAAGCAGGCTGTACCCCTTGCGGCAAAGTTCCTCTGGGTAAAGAATTTAGTTTTTCAAGTATTCGGGATCGGCTCCAATAAAATTCCACATCATCATCAAAAATGATATAGATGAATGACATTCCAAACATAGAAGTGCTACGTATATTTTGAACGCCCGGAATGCCTAATAAAGCTGTTGTTAGGGGATAAGTAATCTGATCCTGTATATCTTTGGGTGATCTCCCCATCCATTCCGTTGCTATAATTTGTTGATTATCACCAATATCTGGAATAGCGTCTACGGGAATGGGGTTACGTGGTAAAAAGCCTGTTTCAGTATTAAATGGCATTACAACCATTCCGTATACCACAAAAGTTATTAGGAAGATAAAAGTAATTAGCCTGTTTTCGAGAAAAAATTTTACAAGTCTGTTAAACATTTTTTTGATTATTTTATAAGTTGATTTTAAAAAGGCATAAAGAAATGAATTTAAAAAAATCATAACAATGCTTTAACGCCTAAAGTTAAACTCTTTGGCGATCAAATAAAACGAAAAATAATCAAATAATTAAAACTTGGTCTAAAACAAGAATGTCCGCGACCAGCAATGGTGGCGTGTAATTTTTAAAAGGAATAATGTTTACTGCCAACCCATCAAATAAATTAAGATAGGCGTAAGTAAATGAAGCAACAAAAATTTGCTGATCAAAATTTAAGGAGGAAAAACTGGTGTTTAATTCTTTTTGACCAGTGAATTGTTTCACTTCATCTTTGCAGCAATCGCTTTTTGAAAGTTCACAATCTCCAGAGGAAGTTTGTTTTTGCGTCTCCATTCCGCAAGCTTCAGCTTTAGAAAACACCCCAATATCAACCAACTTATGACCACAATAGTGCTCACTAAAGGTAAATGACATTGTAGAGAATAACACTACAAATGCCATCATAATTGATGATATTTTCCTTAAAATTTGCTTCATAACCAATTACAAAGATACGAATTTTTTAAAGTGGTCGATTAAATTTTTGTTAAAACAAATAAAAAGCAGGTTTTTCAACTTGGAAGATTTCAATAATTAATGGCAATCACTTTTAGTTTATCGTTCAATAAAATGCTCTTTAACTCTTTTATTAGGCATAATTATGATATATTTGGAATTATTTTTTATCAATGAAAGCACTTAAATTAGGTATTTTAATTTTTCTTTTTTGCGTTGCAAATATTGTAAAAGCTCAGGAAACGTTGCCGATATACTCCGATTACTTATCGGATAACGTGTATTTGGTGCATCCGGCGGCCGCTGGTGTTGGAAATTGCGGTAAAATAAGACTTACAGCACGAAATCAATGGGCCGGGATTGAAGATGCGCCATCTTTGCAAACTTTGAGTGCACATACACGCATAGGGGAAAGTATGGGCGTTGGCATCATTCTTTTTAATGATAAAAATGGCTACCATTCCCAACAAGGCGTTCAGGGCACTTATGCTTATCATTTAAACTTCGGAAGAATGGAAGAAGTGAACCAATTGTCGTTCGGACTTTCTTTTATGGCCGTAAATAACAATGTTGATGAAAGCTCGTTTGTGATTCCTGATCCCGTGATTTCTCAAATTATTCAAAGTGAGAGTTATTTCAATGCCGATTTTGGTGCGGCTTACCATAAAGGCGGATTTTTCTCCTATTTTACTGCGAAAAATATTATGTTATCTGCAAGAAATTTATACAATGATCGCTATGAATCTCTAAATTTAAGAAGGTATTTGGTGACATTGGGATATTATTATGGACAAGGAAAAAGTTTGCAACTGGAGCCTTCAGTCATGGCTCAGACCATTGAAAGAACAGGAGAGAAGTTTGTGGATTTTAATTTTAAAGTTTATAAAGATGTAGCAGATGCGCAACTTTGGGCAGCATTTTCATACAGAAAAGGATTTGACAATGCGGATACCGAGGAGCTCAATTATTTAACGCCCATTGTTGGTGTTAATTATAAAAATTTTATGGCTTCTTATACCTATACGAAGCAATCTGGCGAAATCTTGTTTGATGATGCAGGTTACCACCAAATTACCTTGGGCTTTAATTTTGGTTGCAGACCACCAAAAAGAGGCGGTTGCCCTAACATAAACGGCGCATTCTAATTTACGCCCTTCGACGGAGCTTGTCTTGAGCGGAGTCGAAAGGCTCAGGGTGAAATTTTTTTTAACAATCAAAATAGTATATACCAATTTGCTATATATTTAAAATAACAAACAAAAATGATTATCAAAGAATTAAACGGAATAAAACCAATTTTTGGGGAAGACTGCTTTATCGCTGAAAACGCGGTAATAATTGGGGAAGTGATTATGGGGAACCAATGCAGTATTTGGTACAACGCCGTTATTAGGGGCGACGTACATTACATAAAAATGGGCAATAAGGTAAATGTTCAGGATGGTGCGGTAATTCACGCAACTTATCAAAAATCGCCAACAAATATAGGAAACAATGTTTCGATTGGCCACAATGCCTTGGTTCACGGATGCACCATACACGACAATGTGCTGATTGGAATGGGCGCCATTGTTATGGATGATTGTATTGTGGAAAGCAATTCCATCATTGCAGCCGGAGCTGTTTTAACCAAAGGAACCCACGTAAAATCGGGTTGTATATTTGCAGGGATGCCAGCGAAAAAAATAAAGGATATCAGCGAAGAATTGATTTCGGGAGAAATAAACAGAATTGCCGATAATTATGTTAAATATGCCGGTTGGTATAAGGAAGATTAGTTAAAAGTTAATACGTTAGAAGTTACAAGTTCAGTTTCAAGTTTCAAGTTATAAAATTGGTTAAGAAAGATAAAAAATATTTTCTTACAAGTCCAAATCAAACTCCCTTTCCTTAGGAAAGTTTACCTGCCGCGGTAGGGGCTGGGGATAGGATTAAAAATCCAGTTTTTCAACTGTAAACGCTACTGAAACATCGTTTAAAATTTCTTTTAAAACTGTTGTTTCGGAATTTGTATAAAATTGATGAAAGCTTTTAGCTGATGAAGCAGAAAGCAAGCTGTATTTTTCTAAAACAGCTTTTGTTTGTTTGGCAACTGCTTCGCCTGAATCAATAATAGTGACATTTTCGCCAACTATCTTTTTAATTTGAGGAATTAAGTAAGGATAATGCGTACAGCCCAAAACCAAATGATCGATATTAAATTGAAGCATTGGCTTTAAATAGGTTGAAAGCAATGTGCTAATTTCAGGAGAATTTAATTTTCCTTCCTCAATTAATGGAACCAATCCTTCGCCATCCTGCTCGATCGTGGTAATGTTTTTGGTGTATTTTTTTGTGGTTTTCTCAAACAATTTGCTCGATAAAGTTCCTTTTGTGGCTAAAATCCCTATAGCGCCAGTTTTACTTAGAAGTGCAGCGGGTTTAATCGCCGGTTCAATTCCGATAAATGGAATCGTATAATTTTTTCTTAAATAATCAATGGCGTTGGTGGTGGCGGTGTTGCAGGCAACAATGATTAATTTACAGCCTTTTGAAATTAAATACTCTGTATTTTTTATGCTTAAAGCCAAAATTTCTTCGGATGACTTTTCTCCGTAAGGCGCATTTTTACTGTCGGCCAAATAAATGGTGTTTTCATTGGGAAGCAGTTTTACCACTTCTTTCCATATTGAAGTGCCGCCAATCCCTGAATCAAATAGTCCGATAAGTTCGTTTTTCATAGAGATAAAAGTAAAAAAAAATCCCGCTATTGCGGGATTTTTAAGGCATTTATTATTTTTTATTTTAGGCCTAATTTTGTTTTCACTGCTGGCAACAAATCTGTTCCGTTTGCTACAATTAAAGTAGAAGCTTCTAAAACATAGGTAAAACTTTGTTCTTTAGCTACATCATCAATTGCTTTTTTAGCTTTTTCCAAAATTGGTTTTAAAATTTCGTTTCTTCTGTTGGTGATATCTTCTCTTGCAACTTGAGATGCCTGATATAAATTTTGGTTGTCTTTTTGAGTTTCGGCATATCTTTGTTGGTTCACTTCATCTGTTTGGGAACTTGCTTCAGCATCATATTTTTTTAATTTTGCTTCCAGTTTTGCTTCTTCCGCTTTTAACTCAGTCTCATAAGTTTTGCTTAATTTTTCAATTTCAGTATTTAAAGCTTTCGTTTCTGGCATTAGGCTTATTAACAAATCGGTGCTGATGTGACCAATTTTTTGTTGCGCTTGCATGGTGTTAAATCCTAAAGTAACTACTGCGATTAATAATAAGGTTTTAAAATGTTTCATTTCTTGTTTGTTGTTTAAATTAATTATTTTGTTTTTTTTCTTGTTGGGCTTTTTTGGCCGCTTCAATTTCTTTTATTCTCTGTTGTCTTTTTTCTTCAATGGCTTTTTTTTGTTCTTCTCTTTGTCTTAGTTTTTCTGCTTTTTGTTCTTCAATTTTATTTTTTAAGGCTTCTTTTTTTGCTTCCCGGTCATCTATTTTTTCTTGCAATGCTTCATTGTTAATTTCGGTATTTACTTCGACATTTTCATCTGTATTGATGTCAACTTTACCCTCTTTCTGATTTTGTTTTTCTTTTACAGCTTCAACTTTTTTGGATCTTGTAACGCTGTTCAACACCAACTCGCTAATGTCATATTCCTTATTGGTGTACAACATAAGCAACGCACTCGATTTGTCCATCACAAAGTCAAACTTTCTTTTTGTTGCAATATCCTGAATTGCATTGTACACAATATCCTGAACCGGTTTTACCAACTGTTGCCTTAAAAAGAACAAATCACCATTCGTGCCAAAGTGCGCAATTTGTTGATTTTTTAAATCCAGTTCCTTAATTTGTATATCTTCCTCTTTCTCTTCAATTAATGCTTTTGTCAAAAGCGCTTTTTCATTATTCAAATCTGCTTTTAAAGCCTCAATTTCTTTTTGTTGCTTCTCAATATCGCTTTGCCAAGCGATGGCTTTGGCATTAATTTTTGTTTGGGCTTCCGTATATTCAGGAATATTCTCCAGAATATATTCCAAATCAACATAACCTATTTTTTGGGCTTTTTGTGCAATTGCTGAAGCGCCCAAAATTAAAAACGCGAATAAAAAAATACTCTTTGTCATAACTATAATGTATTTAGAAAAAATCGTGCCAATTAATTATTCATCTATACAAATATAACTGATTTTGGTTAAAATTGTTGTCCAATTATAAAGTGCGTTTGCCAGCCCGATTTCACCATTTCTCCTGGCAGTGGATCAAACCCGTGCGCAAAGTCAATTCCCAACAATCCGAATGCAGGCATAAAGACTCTTAAACCTAATCCGGCAGATCGTTTCATCACGAATGGGTTAAAGTTTTTAAATCCTTCATACGAATTACCGGCTTCTAAAAATCCTAAAACATAAATAGATGCAGAAGGTTTTAAAGTGATTGGATACCGCAATTCCATTTGAAATTTGTTGTAAACGGTACTGCCATCTATTGGTGACAATCGACCGTTTTCATAACCTCTTAAAGCGATGGTTTCCCTTCCGTCTAATTGGTAAGAAGCCATTCCGTCTCCACCTACAAAATATCTTTCAAATGGCGAATCGCCTAATTTTTTATTGTAATTTCCCAAGAAACCAAACTCGGCATTCGACATAATAACCAAATCTTTTGTTAATGCGGTGTACCATTTTCCTTTGAAATTTAATTTGTAATACTCTAACCATTTGTATTTTTCGGAAAGTTCAATGGAGGAATAATCTTTTGAATCTACTAAAGAGTAAGGGAATGTCATTTTTGCGCCGATGCTAAAATCAGATCCATAAGTTGGGAAAACCGGATTTGAACCAGCCGAGCTTCTGCCTAAAGTAATGTTGTAAGCTAAGTTGTTTAAATTACCGTTGCTTAAGGTTAAATTTCCAATTCTCATTTGATACTCTTTTAAGTCATACAATTGGTAGCTGATGCTTTGTGACAAAGTAAAATAGTCATCAGGCCATTTTAAACGTTTTCCCAAACCAACAGTGGCGCCAATAATATTTAAACGTTGATCTTTATCAACATTATTTGTGGTGGGATTGTACCTAAACTGTTTTGAGTTGTAAATTGAAAACGACAATGATTGTGGTTTTTTGCCACCCAACCAAGGTTCAGTAAATGAAAAACTTGAAGTGGTATAATACCTGCTTTTTTGCAATCTCAATGAAAGCGTTTGGCCATCACCCATTGGAAGCGGTTTGTAAGCTTTTTTGTTAAATATATTTTTGACAGAAAAGTTATTGAACGACAATCCCAATGTTCCAATAAATGAACCGCCGCCATAACCACCTTGCAGTTCTATTTGGCTGGAACCTTTTTCTGCAACGGTATAATCGATGTCAACTGTTTTGTCTTGTTGGTTAACATTTACTAAATCTGGCGTAATTGTTTCTGCATCAAAAAAGCCCAACTGACCAAGTTCTCTAATGGTTCTTATAATATCGCTTTTGCTGTATAAATAGCCTGGTTTTGTTCTAATTTGTCTATAAATTACGTGGTCATTGGTTCTGTCGTTTCCGTTTACCGTAATTTTTTTAATTTTTGTTGGAGCATCTTCATAAATTCTGATCTCAACATCAATTGAATCGTTGTTAATTCTGGTTTCTACCGGCATCACTCTTGAAAAAAGATAGCCGTTATCCTGGTATAAAGTGGTGATGTCATCAGAATCCGGTTTTCCGTTGCCCGAAACACGTTCTTTTAACACTTTTCCGTTATAAGTATCGCCTTTTTCAAGTCTTAAAATGCTATGCAGTTGCTGATCGGTATACCTGCTGTTTCCTAAAAATCGGATATCGCCGAAAATGTATTTTTTTCCTTCTTCAACCCTGATGTCTAAACTGATGGTATTGTCATCATTAAAAGCCATAGCATGGTCAATAACTCGGGCATCTCTATAACCTTTTTCACTGTAGGCAGTTACTATATTTTCAAGATCGGTGTTAAAATCGGCTTCAATATATTTTGATTTCTTCCAAAACCGGCCAAGCATCTTTTGTTTGGTTTTTTTCATCGATTTTTTAAGTTTCGCATCACTAAATGCCTCATTCCCTTCAAAATTGATATTTTTTATTTTTATTTTCTCTCCTTTGTCAATATAAACCAACATATTAACGGTATTTACGCTTGAAGTGTCGGGTTTGGTATCGAGGGTCACTTTTGCTTTTAAATAACCTTTTTCCTGGTATTTTTTTCTGAAATAATTTTTGGAAGTCACCATTAAATTGTCAGTCAACATCGCGCCTTTTTTTAGCTCGGCATCTTTTTGCAATTCTTTTGCCTTGCTTTTTTTAACGCCTTCAATTGTTACGTTGTTCAATTGCGGCAACTCTAAAACATCAAATTCCAAATAAGCGACATTTCCGTCTATTTTGGAAACATAAACCTCCACATTGCTAAATTGTTTGGTTTCATACAATTTTTTGATGGCGCTGGTCAATTTATCTCCAGGAAGTTTAATTTCTTGTCCAATAACCAAACCGGTAAACACTTTTACGGTTTCTTCTTCAAATTTTTGAAGCCCTTTAACGGTAATGCCGCCAAGTTCGTAATTGGTGTCTTTAACAAAAATATTGTTTGTTTTTATTGGAATTATGGTATCGTTTACGATGATATCCTTAATGAGGGTATCATTTTTTGTTTCGATATTTTCTGAATTATTTTTTGAAAGTTCTTGCGCGGTTGTGGCGTTAGATGATAAAATAATTGTAAAAAGTAATAGCGCTATGTTAAATTTAGTCATTGATTTTTTCAATTTGTTGGCTGGTTTTACCAAATCGTCTTTCTCTGTGTTGATAATTTACTATGGCATTAAATAAATTTTCTTTTCTAAAATCGGGCCAAAGGGTATCTGTAAAATACAATTCGGCGTAAGCAATTTGCCATAATAAAAAATTGCTGATTCTTTTTTCGCCACTCGTTCGAATCAATAAATCAACATCCGGCAAAGAAAACGTATATAAATGATTATTAATAATATTTTCGTTAATTTCTTCAAGGGCAATTTGATTATTAACAACTTTTTTTGATATATTTCTGATAACATTAACAATTTCTTCCCTTGATCCGTAACTTAAGGCAAGCGTAAGCGTTAATGAGGCGTTATTTTTGGTTTTTTCAACAACTTCAGCAAGTTCCACTTGTGCTTTTTCGGGCAGATTTTCAATATTGCCGATGGTGTTTAATTTGATGTTGTTTTTTACCAGCGTATTTAATTCTTTTCTTAAAGAAGACACCAACAAAGCCATCAAGGTTCTAACTTCCATTTTTGGCCTGTTCCAATTTTCGGTTGAAAAAGCATAAAGCGTTAAATAGTTGACGCCAATTTCACGGCAGCCTTCAATAACTTCTTTTACAGAGGTTACACCGTTTTTGTGTCCGTAAACTCTAGGTTTTCCTTTCATTTCGGCCCATCTTCCGTTCCCGTCCATTATGATTGCGATATGGTTCGGGAGATTGTCTGCATTTATTTGGGATTTAAAATCTTCCATCATTAAGGGTTTGCGTAACAAGGAGGTCTTCCAAACGAGTAAACAAGTGATATACCACTTAGTACATACCAGTCGTTACTGTCGGGATTTCCAAATTTCAGTGAATTTATTTTTTGGTTGTTATAATCAATATCATCTACAAAAGTATAACGCGCCCTAATTTCTACGGCGATGGCAAAATCGTTAACCAACTTTGTTTTATAACCTATTCCAAAAGGGATGGCGTAAGCTGTTTTTGATTCATAATTATATTGCAGACTTCCAGGAGGTATTTCAGACCTTACCGCATTGTAATTAAATGCAGCGAATTCTACCAATAAATAGGGTGTGTGAGATTTTTTGTAATCGTCTAAATTGTATTCAAAATAATTAAATTCAACGCCCACCGCCAATTCTTTTATGCTGTTTGTAAATCGCATTCCTCTATTGAATCTCGCTTTATTTGTGGCATCGGCATCATCTGACGATATTTCCGCGTAGGTAAAAGTGCCTCTTAGGGCAATTCTCGGGTTCATATTCCATTTATAAATAGCGCCCAACATTATATTGTTTGGATTTATATAATATTCCGGACCAATGTCTCCTATATAATTGCTGCCTCCAACAAACAAACCAACTTCATTTATCTGAGCTTTGGAAGTCATTGTGATAAAGACGATTGCAGTGAATAGAATAAATTTTTTCATAAATAAAATAGCCAGCAAATATAAAAAATTATAGTTTCTAATTTGGGTTTAGCGACTTCTTTTTTGATTAACTGATTTTAAATGAAATTATTGCCGGTCAAATTTCTTAATTACTTTATGATTTGAAATGGTTGGTTAATTCCTGACATCCTGTCCCCAAAGCAATTTATCCCGAAGAGTTTTTATGAATGTTTGCTTGTTAATTTCAACAACATTTAAAGTAAAAGCCGATTTCTCAATAAAAATTTCTGTTTTGCTGTCGATGGTTGTGATTCTTGAATCCAGCGAAAGGAAAAATTTATCTTCTCGTCCGCTAACAATCAATTTTATTTTGGTTTCATCGGGAATTACTAAAGGCCGCGCATTTAAATTATGGGGCGCAATTGGCGTTAACACAAAACTTTTTGCGTGGGGAATAAGTATGGGTCCACCGCAACTTAAGGAATATCCGGTTGAGCCTGTTGGCGTAGAAATAATCAAGCCATCGGCCCAATACGAAGTTAAATACTCCTCATCTAAATATGTTTCAATGGTAATCATAGAGGCTGTATTTTTTCTGCTCACGGAAACTTCGTTCAAGGCAAAATTAAGGGAAGACAAACCTATATTATTTGGCGTGGTTTTTACGCTTAACAAAGAGCGTTTGTGAATCAGGTATTTTTTTTCTAAAAGTTGTTCAATGGCCGATTTTATTTCCTCTTTTTTTACGGTTGCCAAGAAGCCCAGCCGGCCCGTATTTATGCCTACAATTGGGATATTGGAATCTCTGATATAGGTAACGGCCCTTAAAATGGTGCCGTCGCCGCCAATGGTAAACATAAAATCAAATGATGCGTCTAATTCTGTATGTGAAGAAAATATTTCTGCATTCGCAATCGAAATGTCTTTTTTTAATCCTGTATAATAATGGTGTTCAATTACGTACTGGATTTTATGAATTTTTAAAACATTCAATAATTCTTCTAGGTATATTTTATCTTCCGGTTTGTAATATTGTCCGTATATAGCAATTTTCATTTTTAAATGTTTAGGTATTTTTGCAGGTAAATGGATCTTTCTTTTAAATCTTCCAAGTAAAAATCTTCTTTGTGCTTTGAAAGTACTTTGTAGTTATACCTTCTAAATGATTGAATAATTTTATTAATCTCTTGCGAGTAAAACTTGAGCGTAATTTTCACCGTTGCATTGTCGGTTTCCGAAATAAAAATCCCCAACATTTTCCCGTCATTGGATTCTATAATTTGACAAATTTCACTAAATGAATATTCAGAAACATTTTTTTCGATGCCTAAAACCGTGCCTTCGCTTTTTAAAAATGGCGTATTATTGTAAACATGCAGAATATCAATTAAATCGCAGTAGCCTTTATATTCATTAAAATCGTTGGTTACAGGAATTAAATTTGTTTCATTCGCCGCAAAAATCTTCAGTATTTCCAATAAATTATTGTCTTCTTCAGTGAAAAAGAACTGATACAAATATTGAAAATTGCCAAGTTCCTTTTCATCTTCAAAAATAGTGCGGATGTCAATTTCAGCAATCAATCCCAATAAATGGCCATTATCAACAACAGGAAAGTGAGAATAGGTGGTTTCACTAAAAAGCAATTTCACTTCAGCGATTTTTGTGCGCGTTGTAAATGCTTGAAATTCTGTTAAAATATAAGGGGTCGTTTCCATGTTGTTTGCCGTTATGCCACAAAATTAATCAAAAATAAATCCAAATACAGTTTCTTACTTCGTAAATTTGTGCACTCATTTAATTTTTAAAGATTTATCAGGAATGACAAAATTAAGCGTAAATGTAAATAAAATTGCCACATTAAGAAATTCGCGCGGAGGAGATTATCCAAATGTGGTAAAAGTGGCTTCCGATATTCAAGATTTTGGCGCAGAAGGAATTACCATCCACCCAAGGCCAGATGAGCGCCATATACGTTATCAGGACGCTTTTGATTTAAAAAAAATTGTGACCACCGAGTTTAATATTGAAGGAAATCCGATAAAGCAATTTGTTGATATGGTGTTGGAAATTCGTCCAACACAAGTTACTTTGGTGCCCGATGCCATTGATGCCATTACTTCAAATGCCGGTTGGGATACCATTAAACACCAGGCTTTTTTAAAAGAAATGGTTGCCGAATTTCATTTGAAAGGCATCAGAACTTCCATATTTATTGACGCTGATTTAAAATTGATTGAAGCTGCCGCCAAAACCGGAACCGACAGGATTGAATTGTACACCGAAGAATTTGCGAAACAGTATGGTTTGGGAAATAAAAACGGCATAAAACCGTACGTGGAAAGCGCTATTTTGGCAAATGAAATAGGCTTGGGAATTAACGCCGGCCACGATTTAAGTCTGGACAATATTCAGTTTTTTGCCCAAAACATCCCAAATTTATTGGAAGTTTCCATAGGCCACGCCTTAATCGCCGAATCTTTGTATTTGGGATTGGAAAATGTGGTGAATATGTATAAAAATAGGTTAAAAGCCTGCCTGCCGAAGGTAGGTTAAAAGTTGAAATGTTTAACCGTTTAACTTTTCCAGCTTGAAACCTGAAACTTGAAACTTTTTTAACCTGAAACCAACAAATAAAATGAAATTACTGCACTCAACAATTTTAGGAAGCGGACAGCCATTAATCATTTTACATGGTTATTTTGGGATGAGCGACAACTGGAAATCGTTGGGCACCCAATTCTCAGAAAATTTTGAAGTGCATTTAATTGACCAGCGCAATCACGGACGAAGTTTTCATTCCGATGAATTTGACTATGAATTGCTGGTGGAAGATTTGTACAACTATGTGCAACACCATCATTTGGAATATATAATTTTGTTGGGGCATTCCATGGGCGGAAAAGTGGCGATGCGATTTGCGGTTACCTATCCCGAATTGATTGATAAATTAATGGTTGCAGATATCAGTCCGAGATATTACAAACCGCACCATGAAGATATTTTAGCGGCATTGAATGTGGTTAATTTCTCGCTTCACAACACCCGAAAAAAAGTGGAAGATGTTTTACGAATTTACATTAAAGAAGAAGGTGTATTGCAATTTTTGCTCAAAAACGTTTATTGGAAATCAAAAGGAAAATTGGACTACCGTTTCAATTTGCAAAGTTTGATGGAACACAACAGCGAAGTGGGCGAGGCGCTGCCTTCTTTTACACATTTTGATGGAGAAACTTTATTTTTGAAAGGCGAAAAATCAAATTATATTGCGGAAGATGACAGACCGTTAATTGAAGCGCACTTTCCAAATTCAAAAATTGTCACTATAAAAAATGCCGGCCACTGGCTTCATGCAGAGAATCCCGATCAGTTTTATGAAGAGGTCATCAACTTTTTAACCTAATTAGTTTGTTGAAACAATTTTAGTTAATTTTATAATTCA
Organism: Lutibacter sp.; assembly: GCA_030683995.1. Lineage (GTDB taxonomy): Bacteria > Bacteroidota > Bacteroidia > Flavobacteriales > Flavobacteriaceae > Lutibacter. The sequence continues at coordinate 26,488 of JAUXPH010000011.1, read as the reverse complement.
TTTAAAACATAAATCCATGAACTTAATTTTAAAAATAGTGTTAACCGCAGTTGCCGTATTGGTTATTGCCCATTTTTTGCCGGGAGTTTCTGTTGTAAACTTTACCAATGCAGTTATTGTCGCAGTTGTTTTGGCATTGCTGAGAGTCACCATAAAACCAATTCTCATTATATTGACACTGCCGGTTACCATTATAACTTTGGGCTTGTTTCTGCTGGTGATCAATGCGTTAATTATTTTGTTGGCCGACAATCTTATTGATGGTTTTCATGTAACTGGTTTCTGGATTGCGCTATTATTTAGTTTGATTCTCTCTGTTTTTGAATCTATTTTATATTCATTTTTAGACAAATAGCAATAAAATAGTTGAATTTGAACGGGTTAAATATTTGTTAGATGCGTAAAAAATAGTACTTTTGCACCCAATTTTGAATGATTTAAGATAAAAACAGCATAAAATGAATATTACAAAAGAAAATATCGATGCGTTAAATGCAGTGGTAAAGGTTGAAATTTCAGCCACAGATTACCAAGAAAAAGTAGCGAAAATTTTACTGGATTACCGTAAAAAAGCGGATGTTCCCGGATTTAGAAAAGGACAGGTGCCAATGGGAATGGTTAAAAAACAGTATGGAAAATCTATTATGATTGATGAGGTTAACAAATTGTTGCAAGAAGCATTAAACAATTTTTTAATTGAAGAGAAATTAGATATTCTTGGAAATCCATTGCCAAAAATGGAAGAAGAATTTTCTTGGGATAAAGATGATTATGTTTTTGAATTTGAATTGGGTCTGGCTCCTGAATTTGAAGTGAACTTGGATGCAAAAAATAAAGTGACACAATACAATATTGTTGCAGACAAAGAATTATTGAAAAAAGAAGTTGAAAATATCAGAAAACGTTTTGGGAAATTAGTACCTAAAGATGTTGTTGAAGAAGGCGTAAATATTGCCGGAACTTTTGTAAACGAAGAAAAAGAAATCAACAAAAAATCGACTATTTCTTTAGAATCCATCAAGGGAAAAGCAAATCAGCAAAAATTACTTGGGAAAAAAGTGGGCGATGTTGTTGAATTAAATACCAAAGGTTTGTTTGATGACGACCACAAATTAATGGGTGCTTTGGGATTGAGCCATGATGAAATTCACGGAATTGAAATTCCGGTAACGTTTACCATTGAAGAAATTAACGCAAATGAACTTGCTGAAATTAACCAAGAATTGTTCGATAAAATATTTGGAGCGGATGTTGTGAAATCGGAAGCCGAATTAAAAGCAAAAATTAAAGAAGATGCTGAAAAGCAATTCCTAACACAATCCGATCAACAATTGTTGAATGCTGTAACCGAATATCTGGTGGAAAACACCAAATTCGATTTGCCTGCTGAATTCCTTAAAAAATGGATGGTTGTTGCCGGTGAAAAGCCGATGACTCCAGAAGATGCTGCTGAAGAATATGAAAAATCGGAAAAAGGGTTGCGTTACCAATTAATTGAAGGGAAAATTTTAAAAGACAACAAACTTCAGGTTAGTTATGACGAATTGAAAGACTTTACCAAAGGTTTTGTAAAAATTCAAATGGCACAATACGGACAATTAAATCCGGAAGAAAAGGAATTGGATGATATTGCCCAACGTGTTTTAAGCAACCAAGATGAAGCAAGACGTTTGCAGGAACAATTGGTAAGTCAAAAATTATTGAATTTCTATAAAGAAAAAATGACTTTTAAAACGAAAGAAGTGAACTACGAAGAATTTGTAAAAGAAGTTTACAAATAAAAATTCGCATTTCTATAAAATTAAAAAACGCCTTTAAGAATTTCTTTAAGGCGTTTTTTTATGTTTTAACTTGGTGTAAACCTACTTCTTTTTTTGTCCGCGTGTGAGCGGTTTTTTATATTTTTTTACAATTTCACGACGGTACGAACCGCCTAAATTTACTTTCCTGTTTTTCTCTTTTTTCTCATGATATGCCAATCCGCCTTCAGCTGTCTCCTTTTTCTTTTCACTTGAAGATTCTTCAAGTTCTGATCTCGGAATTTCCTCATCAATTAACTGCGTTGCAATTTCAATCGATTCCGGAAGGTCAAAAACATCGATTTCACGGTTCATCAACAATTCAATTTCACCCAAATAATCGGCTTCAGCTTCCGTAAATAATGAAATGGAAGTTCCCAATTGTTCGGCACGGCCAGTTCTTCCAATTCGGTGAATATAATTTTCGGGCTCTTTTGGAATGTCGAAATTTATTACGTGACTTACGTTGGTTAAATCCAGTCCACGAGCTATAATATCGGTGGCAATTAAAACAGAAGTGCTTCCTTTTTCAAATTTTTCCACTGAACGCAAACGATAATTTTGCGTTTTGTTTGAATGAATGACGGCTACTTGTTTCGGAAGCGCCAAATCCATTTCATCAAACAAAATAGTAGCTTGTTTTTTGTTTTTTACAAATACCAAAACCTTGTTAAAAGTATTCTTGTCTTGTAAAATATTTTTTAAAAAGTTGACTTTCGTGTAAAAATTTGGAACCGGATAGGCTTGTTGCTGAATGGTATCTAACGGACTTCCGCTGGTTGCAACTTCAATTTTAACGGGAGATTTAAAAAAAGTATCCAACAAATTATCCACTTCTTTGATTAAAGTTGCAGAAAATAAAATGCTCTGGCGTTTTTTAGGCAGCAGATCCATCAAGGTAATTATTTGTGGTCTAAAACCCAAGTTCATCATTTCATCAACTTCATCAATCACAAATTTTTGGATAAATTTCAGTTTTAAAACACCGTCCAAAGCCAAATCCAACAAACGTCCTGGCGTTGCAACTAAAATATCCAAGCCTGTGTGAACAAGCTGTTTATCGGTATTTATATTGGTTCCGCCATAAATTCCTGCAAAACGAACATTCATATAAGGCGTCAAACTTTTAATGTCTTTAACCACCTGCACCACCAATTCCCGGGTTGGAACAATAATTAAAACCCGTGGGTGTTTTTGATCAGAATAAGTATGTTGTCTTAATATTGGGAGCAAATAAGCAAAAGTTTTACCAGTTCCTGTTTGGGCAATACCAACAACATCTTTACTGCTCATAATCACCGAAAATGCCTTTTCTTGAATGGGCGTTGGAACGGCAAAGCCTAAGTCGTCTAAAGCGTTCAGTAAAAATCGGTTTAAATTTAAATCGGAAAAGGTCATTCTTATATTTTTTGCAAAGGTAATACTTAATAAGTTAATAAGTTACAAAGTGTGAAAGTCTGGAGACGGAAGACGGAAGACGGAAGATCGGAGACGGAAGGCCTGAGCCGGAAGCTAAAACGTCCGAAAGTTGATGAGATTTTTTGGAAGTATTAATAAATATGAATTTTAGCTTAATGATTCCCCCTTCGGGGCAATGTCATTAAGTTAAGGAAATATTTGTCATTCCGACAAAGGAGGAATCACATCAAACAACCATAACATATGAGATTCCTCGTGCCTCGGAAGGACAAAAAAAAGGAGTAAATGTTTTAACTTAATGACATTGCCCTTCAGGGTTTAGGGGGCCATTTCAAACAACAACCAAGCATTTGGATCAAATTTAACATCCTTTACTTCTCCTTTGGTTTCAATTTCATAAGGAATTGCTATTTGGGAAATTTCGATTGTTTTTATTTCAGAAGTGCCGTCGGCGTAAATGATTTCAACATCAAGCGGAAATTGAAATGAATTTTCCTGTGTTTGGTCAATGAGCAGCCTAAGTTTATTTTGATAATAAAGCCATGATGTTTTTAAAACTGGATGTCCTGCTTTTTGAAGCCATTGCGTAAAAAAGGCATCCAAATTTTGGCCGGAAACGTTTTTCATCACATTTTTAAAATCGTTGGTTGAAGCATTACTTAATTTAAATTTTTCATAATAGCTTCTGATTCCTTTCCAAAAAGTTTCATCTCCCAGTTTTTTCCGAAGCATATGCAATACCCAAGCGCCTTTTTCATAGGAGTTTGCGTTTAACAAACTCATTAAATTGGTGTTTTGAGAATCAATTACTGGGGTCTGTTTCTTTTTGTAAAAATTTAAAACGGTTTTACGTTCCTCTTTCATTCTTTCTTGAAAGGCTGCTTCTCCTTTGGTTTCCAAAATATACAAACTGGAAAAATAGTTGGCAAATCCTTCACTAAGCCACAAATGTGGCCAATCTGTTTCCGATGCTGAATTTCCAAACCACTGATGCACAATTTCGTGGGCGATTAAATCTTCATGTTTTCGCTCGCCTGTCACTGATTTTTCAAAATAAAATATGGCGCCGGCATTTTCCATACCGCCAAATTGCGTTTTGGATTGCACATTTGCCAATTTTTGATAAGGGTATTCGCCGAATTTTTCGATATAAAATTCGAGAATTTTTTTTGAGTTGGCAAAATCGTAAAATCCCTTTTCTTTTGTCTGCGGATATACCCAAGTTGAAACGGGAATGTTGTTTGTTTCGCCAAGGTGCTGCACCGCAAAACGTCCAACGCCAATCGTCATCACTTTTGTTGGCAGCGGCACGGCAGTTTTATAATGGTATAATTTTGAATTATTGGATAAATTGGTTTCTTCAAATAAGTAGCCATTGGCAATTACCTGATAATGGTTGGGCGCAATTATTTTAAATTCTATAGTTGCTTTATCCGAAGGATGGTCTACGCAAGGAAACCAATTGTGTGTTCTGTTTGGCCAGTTATCGGCAAAAAAAGTTCGGTCGCCGTGAAGGTTTTCGCCAATAATCAATCCGTCTTTTGGAACACCATTGTAGGTGATTTCAAAATTAAAAATGCTGTCGGTTTTGATGTCGTTTGGCTGAATGGTGATTTTATTGTCTGCGTGAATATATTGTACCGAATCATTATTTTGAAAAACAGATGTAATGAGCATTCCTTTTCCAGTGGAATCCTTTTGAACCAAATCCAAATGAAATTCATTCACCAATTGTTTAAAGGCCAACGAAACAGTCATTTTTGCCTGAATATTGTTGGTTGAATCGTTGAATTGTATCGCTAAATTATAATGTTTTACATCAATTTCATTAAATCGTTGTTGGTAGTTTTGAGCGGTAATGGCCGACTGAAATATCAGCAGGAATAAAATAAGCGTGTAAAATTTCATCATTATAAATTGGGTGTTATAAATTTCAAATATAACTAAAATGAACAAAAAAAAGTCCGCTAATGAAAAAACATCAGCGGACTTTTTTAATTTTAAGCGAAAATTAACCCTTGTTGTAAAGTGTTACAATTTCTTTTATATCCTGCAATTCTTTCGATTTAATTTTTTGGGAAATTTCAGGAGCGTCACTTAAAAAATCGCCCAAAACTTTGTGGTATTTTGATCCTGACGATGGAACTTTTATAATTTCATCAAAAACTTTTTGCACATAATAAACGGTTAATCCGTTATAATTTCTTTCATAAAGGTTTAATTTTTTACCGGCGGTAATTTGTTTTACCATCACCATATCGCCATTGTTGTAAATGCGCGTAAAATTTTCATCGCCTCGGGTGTAACTTTTAATGGATTCAATATCCGGTTTTTGTAGGATGCCATCGGCGTCAACATAAGATAAATGCAACAAACTTTTTGCATCATTTAATTTTTCGATTTTTACATTTGTAATGGTGTCATAACGTTGTGTGATGATCATTCCGTTTACAAATTCTTGTGAGTAACTGCTTATTGTAAAAATAAATAAGGAAATTGTTAATAAAGTGTTTTTCATTGCTTGTGATTTTATTTAAAGTTTTATATCAATAAATTTGCTATCAAAGATAGGAAATAATATTATGCACGCATAATAAAAATGAATAAAAAATGATTGAAATTTAGATAAATACACACAAATTTTAAATACAGATTAAAATAAATAAATACTTCATATCTTTGTACTCTTAATATTTTAAAACCTGAAAAATGGATTACGGAAAAGAATTTAAAAAATACGCGACTAAGCAGCATGGAATCAATAGCATGTACTATGATAAATTGGTTAGCAGTCTTACGCCTTATATTATTGAAGAACGCCAGTTAAACGTTGCCCAAATGGACGTTTTTTCGCGTTTGATGATGGATAGAATTATTTTTTTGGGAACTGGAATTGACGATTATGTGGCCAATATCATTCAGGCGCAATTGTTGTTTTTGGAAAGTGTAGACAGTTCAAAAGACATTAGCATTTATATCAATTCACCGGGCGGAGGTGTTTATGCCGGTTTGGGAATATACGACACGATGCAGTTTATAAAACCGGATGTTGCTACAATTTGTACAGGAATAGCCGCATCAATGGGCGCTGTATTAATGTGTGCAGGAACAAAAGGGAAACGATCGGCATTGCCGCATTCGCGCGTAATGATTCACCAGCCTTTGGGTGGTGCCCAAGGCCAGGCAAGTGATATTGAAATTACCACTCGGGAAATATTGAAATTGAAAGATGAATTGTATCAAATAATTTCTAAACATTCAGGCCAAACATTGAAAAAAGTGCATCACGATTCAGATCGTGATTACTGGATGAAAGCCGATGAAGCAAAAGCTTATGGAATGATTGATGAAGTATTGATCAGAAAATAAATCGGTATTAGTTACAAAAGAGAGAACTAAAAACTAAAAAAATCAAGTTGATGGCAAAAAAGGATGAAGTATTGCAATGTTCGTTTTGCGGCCGTAAGAAGCCGGAAACAGATTTGCTTATTGCAGGTTTAGACGCACATATTTGCGACAAATGTATTGAGCAGGCGCACGGAATTGTGTTGGAAGAAATTGCCGGAAGTAATTCTACTGTGCTTACTTATGATTTGATTGTAAAAAAACCAAAGGAAATTAAAGCCTTTATCGATCAATATATGATTGGCCAAGATCAGGCAAAACGCGTGATGGCTGTTGCGGTTTATAACCATTACAAACGATTGCTGCAGCCAGATTCAAAAGATGAAGAAGAGGTTGAAATAGAAAAAAGCAATATCATCATCGTTGGGGAAACCGGAACTGGCAAAACCTTAATCGCACGCACCATTGCAAGAATGTTAAATGTGCCGTTTTGTATTGTTGACGCCACTGTTTTAACCGAGGCCGGTTATGTTGGCGAAGATGTGGAAACCATTTTAACACGTTTACTGCAGGCTGCAGATTATGATGTAAGTAAAGCGGAGCGCGGCATTGTTTTTATTGATGAAATTGATAAAATTGCCCGTAAAGGCGACAATCCTTCAATAACCCGTGATGTTTCCGGAGAAGGCGTCCAACAAGCGCTGCTAAAATTACTGGAAGGTTCTGTGGTGAATGTTCCGCCAAAAGGAGGCAGAAAACATCCCGACCAAAAATTTATTGAGGTCAATACCAAAAATATTTTATTTATGGCCGGAGGTGCATTTTCCGGGATTGATAAAGTGATTGGAAAAAGGTTAAACCGTCAAGAAGTTGGTTACGGCGCTTCCATAAAAGGAGATGTTGTTGATAAAGCAAATATGTTAAAATACATTATTCCGAAGGATTTAAGGGATTTTGGTTTAATTCCTGAAATTATTGGACGTTTGCCGGTATTGACGCATATGGATCCTTTAGATGAAACAACCTTGAGAATGATTTTAACCGAGCCTAAGAACTCCATCATAAAACAATATCAAAAATTGTTTAAAATGGATGGAATCGATTTTACCATCAATGAAAATGCGTTGATGTTTATTGTTGATAAAGCGGTTGAATACAAATTGGGCGCTCGCGGACTTCGGTCTTTGTGTGAAGCCATTTTGACTGATGCGATGTTTGATTTGCCGGGAACTGGCGAAAAAACGCTTAAAATCACAAAAGATTATGCTGAAGATAAAATAGACAGATCAACCATAAAAAAGTTAAAAGCTGTTTCATAAGTCTCAAATAAATAAAATCTAAAAAAAACTGTTTTAAAGGTAAAATTTCCTTGAGCAGTTTTTTTTTGTCGGTATTAATTGTAATTTAGAAAAATAAAATTCAAAAGATAAACACCATTGATTTCCAGAAGTACCATCGATAAAGTTTTTGAAACTGCCCGCGTTGAGGAGGTGATTGGCGAGTTTGTGCAGTTAAAAAAATCGGGCAGCAATTACAAAGGATTGAGTCCGTTTTCAGGAGAAAGAAGTCCGTCGTTCATGGTTTCTCCCGTGAAGCAAATTTGGAAAGATTTCAGTTCGGGAAAAGGCGGTAACGTGGTTACTTTTTTAATGGAACAGGAACATTATTCCTATCCGGAGGCCATTCGGTTCTTGGCGAAAAAATACAATATTGAAATAGAGGAAACCGAACAAAGCAACGAACAAAAGCATCAGGCTGATGAACGAGAAAGTATGTTTATTGTTTCGGAATATGCACGCGATTATTTCCATGAAACCCTGCTTAAATCCGATCAGGGAAAAGCTATTGGCTTAAGTTATTTTAAAGAACGTGGTTTTACCGATGAAACCATTCAAAAATTTCAATTGGGATATTCTTTGAACGAGTGGGAAGCCTTTTCATCTGAAGCGTTAAATAAAGGATACAACCTCAAATATTTGGAGGCTACCGGACTTACCATTGTCAAAGACGATTTGCTTTCATCCACAGGAACCAAACAATTCGACCGTTTTAAAGGCCGCGTGATGTTTCCAATTCACAGTATGAGCGGCAGGGTTCTTGGTTTTGGAGGCAGAATTTTAGGCAACGATAAAAAAGCGGCCAAATATTTAAATTCTCCTGAAAGTGAAATTTACCACAAAGGCAATGTTTTATATGGCATTTATTATGCAAAGCAAAGCATTGCAAAAGAAGACAATTGTTATTTGGTTGAAGGCTATACCGATGTGATTTCTTTTAACCAGTCAGGCATTGAAAATGTGGTTTCCTCTTCAGGAACCGCACTTTCTGAAAATCAAATCCGTTTGATCAACCGACTCACAAAAAATATCACCATTCTTTTTGATGGTGATGCCGCAGGAATCAGGGCTTCGATTCGCGGAATTGACCTTATTTTAGAGCAAGGATTGAATGTAAAAGTGGTGATGTTTCCTGATGGAGATGATCCCGACAGTTTTTCCAAAAAAGTTAGCAGTCAGGAATTAAAAGAATATTTAAAGCAAAATTCCAAAGATTTCATCAATTTTAAAGTGGCTTTATTGATGGAAGAAGCACAGCACGATCCCGTTAAAAAAGCCGGATTAATTCGGGATATTGTGGTCAGTATTTCTAAAATTCCCGACCGAATTCAGCGTGAAGTTTACATTCAGGAATGTTCCAGAATTATGGATATTTCCGAAAATGTGCTTTTCAGTGAGCTGGCACAAATCGATAAAAAGGAAGAAAGAGACGCTTCTTCAAGGCCAATTCAGGAAAGACCTTTCGAACCTGTTTTACAAAAAACACCGCAATTCGAAAAAGTTAACGAGCTTCAAAAATATGAACGGGAAATTATTAAAATTTTATTGCTGTATGGAAATAATGAAGTGGAATTTGTCGATTTTGTTGCAGAGGAAGAATCGGAAGATGCTGAATTTCAACCAATAAAAAAGGTAAAATTCAACAATATGGTTTCAAAAGAAATCTATTTGAATTTGCATGATGATGAGGTGGAATTTACCAACGACACTTTTAAAAATATTTACTTTGAAATAATATTCCAATTAAACCAAGATGAAACTATTTCAGTGGATAAGCTGGTAAATCACGAAAATTACGAAGTGGCCAATTTGGTAACTACTATATTAATGGACGACGAACGGCACGTACTCAGCAATTGGGAACGCAAAAATATTTTTATAAGGAGCAAAAAAAGCGACCTTTCTAAAATGGTGCTTGATGCCATTTACAATATACGCAGAATTCTTATTGAACAAAAAATTAATTCACTTATTGCCGAGTTTGGTGCTAAAGAAGAAAGAGATAAAATAATGGAATCTATTGTAGATTATAACAACTTAAAAACCCGCTTGTTTGAAAGATTAAACAGGGTGGTTTGAAAAAGTTGGAAGTCGGAAGCCCGAAGCCCGAAGTTAAACGAATCAAACTCCCTTTTCTTTGGAAAGGGCCTGGGGGATAGGATTTAAATCTTTTCTTCCAAAACGATGGCTCCGGCGTATTTTAATTTAACGAGATTAAGCGCCCTGTCGGCCTCCAAACGCGTTCTAAAATTTCCGGCATGTGTTTTCCACTCTGGAGTTTTGTAAATAATTTTTGTGCGATATTCAGGAAAATCGGCTTCAAAATTTCTTTTAATGGCATAAGCTTGTGTTTCATTGCCATTATAAATTTGAATTTTAAAGACCATTATATTTTTATTGGTTTTATTAAAAGCCCTTTTTTGCTCGATTAAGGTATTAATCTTTTCATTTTCACTTTGTGCAAATAATATATTTGTACTTAAAAAAGTGGCGAAAAAAACAAAAATTATTGCTTTTATTGATAGTTTATTCATAATATTTTATATAATTTTCAAATTTATGATTTTCCTGGAAATGTATGCGTATATATTAGTTATTTAGAATGAATATAAATTACATTTAACACAATTTTTAGATTTTAAGTATTATTAATATATGTTACTTTTGTCCAATCCATAAAAAAAATGATTTAAATCATATATTAGTATATGAAAATATTGTACCAAACTAGAAAGAAAATATCTTTTTTAAATATGAAAAGTGTGAAACAACACAGTCCATTATCAAGATTAGTCACCACAAGTCTTGCATTCCTATTCTTTTTCTCGCTTAATTTATCGGCACAAGGTGATCCAGCAAATGGGGAGAAACTCTTCAAATCTATATGCGCAGCCTGTCATAAATTAGACGCAAAATTGGTGGGTCCCGCCTTATTGGGAATTACGGAAAAAAGAGAGCAAGATTGGTTAATTGCCTGGATTAAAGACAGTCCGGGAATGATTAAGTCGGGAGATAAATTAGCAATTCAGGTTTTTGAAGAGAATAACAAATTGCCGATGACCGCGAATCCGCAGCTGTCAGATCAAGATATTAAAGATATTTTAGAATATACAAAAGGCAAACCGGTTGAAGCTGTTGCGGCAGTGGCAACAGAAGCCGATCCAGGCGTAGAGCGCGGTAAGCAAATTTTCAAAACAAATTGTGCTGCTTGCCATAAAATGGAAGGCAAGTTAATTGGTCCACCGCTTTTAAAAATTGGAGACAAGTACGAGGATGACTGGTTAAAATTATGGATTAAAGACAATGCGGCTTTAATTGCATCGGGTGATAAATTGGCGAAAATTGCTTCAGAATATTCTCCTATTGCAATGACGCCATTTCCGCAGCTCACTGATCAGGATTTAGATGATTTATTGAAATATATGGCCGTTGGTGATGTTGCACCTGTTGCGGCAACAGCTTCAGCAGCTGATCAGGAAATTTTCAACAAACCGGGAATTGGCGTTTTGCCAACCCTTGCCATAACCATTGCAGCCTTGCTATTGATGTCATTAATAATAGCAGCTGTAACCAAAAGAAAAGTTGTTGCTGAAGATGAGGAATCTGGAGTGAGTGTATTAAAAACATTGATTTTCAATCCTTTCTTGCGTTTTCTTTTCATTATATTCTCTATTTTATTGGGAGCTTGGTTTTTATTTGGATGGTTAATGCAAATTGATGTCAATGAAGGCTATCAGCCAATTCAACCAATTGTGTTTTCACACGCGGTGCATGCCGGAGACAATAAAATTGATTGTCAATATTGTCACTCATCGGCAAAACACAGTAAAACTTCAGGAATTCCAACCGCGAATGTTTGTATGAATTGCCATAAATCAATTTCAGAATATAAAGGTGAATTGTTTGGTGACTATACCAAAGAAGACTTAGATAAAGAAATTCAAAAATTATATGATGCAGTTGGCTGGGATAAAGTAAACGTAAAATATATTGAAGGCTATGAGCAAAAACCTATTGAATGGGTTCGAATTCATAATTTGGCCGATTTTGCTTACTACAATCACGCGCAGCACGTAACCGTTGCCGGGGTGCAATGCCAAACCTGCCACGGTCCTGTTCAGGAAATGCACGATATGAAACAATTTGCGCCACTCACAATGGGTTGGTGTATTGACTGCCACAGAGCAACAGAAGTAGATTTAACGAAAAATGGCTATTATAAAAATATCCACGATCAGTTGTCTAAAAAATACGGTGTAGAAAAAGTGACTGCCGCCCAAATGGGAGGATTAGAATGTGCTAAATGTCACTATTAATATTAATTACGAAGTAAATAACCAAATATAAAATGGCATCAAACAAAAAATACTGGAAAAGTGTTGAAGAGCTAAATGAAAATAGCGCTATTGTTGATACGTTAAAACATAATGAGTTTCCTGAAGAAATTCCGACGGATCTGTTTTTAGGAGATAAAAAAAACCTGGAAGCGACATCAACAACACGTAGAGACTTTTTAAAGTATGTTGGATTCACAACCGCCGCGGTTACTTTGGCTTCTTGCGAAGGTCCGGTGGTAAAATCAATTCCATATATCATTAAACCCAATGATATCATTCCTGGTGTTGCGGAATATTATGCAACTACCATCGCTGATGGTTTTGATTTTGCAAATGTTTTGGTAAAAGTCAGAGAAGGTCGCCCAATAAAAATTGAACCGAACAAAGATGCGAATGGAGCCACAAATGCACGTGTGCAGGCTTCCGTACTTTCATTATACGACAGTCATCGGTTAAAAGGCCCTAAAGCAAATAGCGCTGAAATTTCTTGGAATGAAGCCGATCAACAAATTATTGCAAAATTAAATGAAATTAAAGCGGCAGGTTTGCCAATAGCGGTTTTAACCGGAACTATTGCGAGCCCTTCAACCAAAAAATTGATTGCCAAATTAAATGAAACTTTTGAAAATGTAGCGCACGTTGAATATGATGCAGTTTCAGAATCTGCAGCTTTGGATGCTTTTGAATTGATGTATGGCACAAGAGCATTGCCAGATTATCATTTAGAAAAAGCAGAAGTGATTGTTTCTGTTGGTGCAGATTTCTTAGGAAATTGGCAAGGTGGCGGTTTTGAGGCCGGCTATTCAAAAGGACGCGTTCCAACCAACGGTAAAATGTCGCGCCATATTCAGTTTGAATCAAATATGTCCTTATCAGGCGCCAACGCCGATAAGCGTATGATGGTAAAACCATCTGAACAAATCCAAACACTTATAAAATTATACCAGGCAGTTGTAAATGGAGTTGTTTCAACTGAATCAACTCCTTTAAATGTTGCCATTCAAAAAGCAGCAGCACAACTTAAAACAGCTGGAAGTAAAGGGATAGTTTTAACCGGTATTCAGGAGAAAAACGCACAAATCCTTGCTTTGGCAATCAATAAAGCTTTAAACAGTGAAGTTTTAGATGTTAGCGCAACCAAAAATATAAGAAAAGGAAATGATGCCGATGTTGCACAATTAATTGCCGATATGAATGAAGGTAAAATTGGTGCAGTCATTATTTACAATTCAAATCCGGTTTATACTTTGCCAAATTCAGCAGCTTTTGTTGAAGGATTGAAAAAAGTGAAATTATCGGTGGCTTTTTCTATGCAGGACAATGAAACTGCAAATGCGGTTCAATATACCTTGGCCACACCTCATTATTTAGAGTCTTGGGGCGATGTTGAAATAAAAAAAGGACAATTCAGCTTAATTCAGCCAACCATTAAAACATTGTTTAATACGCGTCAGTTTCAAGACAGTTTATTGGCTTGGACAGGCAGTACGGCAACTTATTATGATTTCTTGAAAGAAACTTGGAATGCTGAAATTTTGGGCGGCAAATCTTGGAATCAAGCGTTGCACGATGGCGTTTTTACTTCTGATGCAGCTCAAAGCAGTGCAATTTCACTGGAAGTTGATGTTGAAACAGCAGCTACTGAATTAGAAGCAGTAAAAGGCAGTGATTTAGAATTAGAACTTTATGTAAAAATAGGTTTGGGTGATGGTCAAATGGCCAACAATCCTTGGTTACAGGAATTTCCAGATCCAATCACTAGAACTTCTTGGGATAACTATTTAACAATGTCGAAAGCTGATGCCATTGCACTTGGCGCAGTCAATAATCACGTTGCAAACGGCGCATTAAACGGAAGTTTGGTGGAACTTACCGTAAATGGCGTTTCAGAAATTTTACCGGTATTAATTCAGCCGGGACAAGCAAAAGGATCTTTAGGTTTGGCACTTGGATACGGAAGAAAACAAGGATTAAAAGCAGAAATGCAAACGGGTAAAAATGCTTATCCGTTTTATAAAGACTTTAAAAATTTTCAGCCAAATGTTACTTTAAAATTGTCGGCAGGCGAACATGAATTTGCTTGTGTTCAATTGCAAAATACCCTAATGGGCCGCGGCGACATTATTAAAGAAACTACGCTAGAAACATATAATGACAATTCGCTTGATCCAAAACATACTTGGAACAAATTGCCAATGGTGTCTTTAGATCACAATGAAGTTGAAGCAACATCGGTAGATTTATGGGAATCTTTTGACAGATCAATTGGTCATCATTTCAACCTTTCTATCGATTTAAATGCTTGTTCAGGTTGTGGTGCTTGCGTTATTGCTTGTCACGCCGAAAACAATGTTCCTGTTGTTGGAAAAGCAGAAATCAGACGTTCAAGAGATATGCACTGGTTGCGTATTGACCGTTATTATTCTCACGAAGAAGACTTTGAGGGTGACAATGAAGTAAAAGAAAACGGAAAAGGAGCAATGGGCTTCAAAAAAGCGATGGATGCCTTGGAAGATCCTTCCGAAAATCCATCAGTTGCTTTCCAGCCTGTTATGTGTCAGCATTGTAACCACGCGCCTTGCGAAACGGTTTGTCCGGTAGCGGCAACTTCCCACGGCCGTCAGGGTCAAAATCAAATGGCGTATAACCGTTGTGTAGGTACGCGTTACTGTGCAAATAACTGTCCTTATAAAGTGCGTCGATTTAACTGGTTTGAATATCCAAATAACAGCAAATTCGATTACCATATGAACGATGATTTAGGCAAAATGGTGTTAAACCCAGATGTTGTGGTACGTTCTCGAGGTGTGATGGAAAAATGCTCTATGTGTATTCAAATGACACAAGCTACCATTTTAAAAGCCAAAAAAGAAGGCAGGCCAGTAAACACAAATGAGTTTGAAACTGCTTGTTCCAATGCTTGTACCGCCGGAGCAATGGTATTTGGCGATGTTAACAAACAAGAAGATACGGTTAAAAGTTTGGCCGAAGATAAAAGAGCATATCACTTATTGGAACACGTTGGCACAAAACCAAATGTTGTGTATCACGTGAAAGTGAGAAATACTCAAGAAGCATAAAAATAATATTAATAGATTATAATTAAATAAGAATTATGTCGTCTCATTACGAAGCACCTATTAGAAGACCTTTAATTGATGGAGATAAAAGTTACCACGACATTTCTGTTGATGTGGCCGCACCAGTTGAGGGTAAAGCAAATAAATTATGGTGGATAGCTTTTTCAATCGCGCTTACGGCATTCCTTTGGGGTATTGGTTGTATTGTTTACACCATAGGGACAGGAATTGGCGTTTGGGGATTAAATAAAACTGTTGGCTGGGCTTGGGATATCACTAACTTTGTTTGGTGGGTAGGTATTGGTCACGCCGGTACGTTAATTTCTGCCGTATTGTTATTGTTTCGCCAAAAATGGAGAATGGGGATCAACCGATCTGCTGAGGCAATGACTATTTTTTCCGTTATTCAAGCGGGTTTGTTTCCTGTTATTCATATGGGTCGTGTTTGGAATGCACACTTTGTATTGCCATTGCCAAACCAATTTGGAACACTTTGGACCAACTTTAACTCCCCTTTGTTATGGGACGTTTTTGCGATTTCAACGTATTTATCTGTTTCATTGGTGTTTTGGTGGACAGGTTTATTACCCGATTTTGCGATGTTGCGCGACAGGGCAATAAGACCTTTTCAAAAGAAAATATATGGTTTGTTAAGTTTTGGATGGACAGGCAGGGCAAAAGACTGGCAACGTTTTGAAGAAGTTTCATTGGTATTGGCCGGTTTGGCAACTCCTTTGGTGCTTTCTGTACACACCATTGTATCCTTTGACTTTGCAACTTCCGTAATTCCGGGATGGCATACCACCATTTTTCCTCCTTATTTTGTTGCTGGAGCAGTTTTTTCTGGATTTGCGATGGTGAACACTTTGCTGATCATTATGAGAAAAGTGTCAAATCTTGAGGCATATATTACAGAACAGCATATCGAATTGATGAACATTGTAATTATGATTACAGGTTCCATAGTTGGTTGTGCTTATATTACCGAATTATTTATAGCCTGGTATTCAGGTGTGGAATATGAACAATATGCATTTTTAAACAGGGCAACCGGTCCATACTGGTGGGCATATTTATTTATGATGAGCTGTAATGTGTTTTCACCGCAGTTTATGTGGTTTAAAAGATTAAGAACTAGTATCACTTTCTCTTTCATTATTTCTATTGTGGTAAACATCGGAATGTGGTTTGAAAGATTTGTGATTATTGTAACTTCATTGCACAGAGATTATTTACCTTCATCATGGACTATGTTCTCGCCAACATTTGTGGATATAGGAATTTTTATTGGCACCATTGGTTTCTTTTTTGTGCTATTCCTTTTATACGCAAGAACATTCCCGGTAATTGCGCAGGCAGAGGTTAAATCTATTTTGAAGTCATCAGGAGAAAAATATAAAAAATTAAGATACGGAAATCATGAGTAATAAAGTAGTTCAAGCAATGTATAATGATGATGATATCCTTATGGATGCCGTAAAAGAAGTGCGTGCGGCAAATTATCATATTGAAGAGGTTTATACGCCATTCCCGGTTCACGGACTAGACAAAGCGATGGGATTAAAAGGTACACGTATCGCAATTACCGCTTTTATGTACGGTTGTGTAGGTTTGGTATTTTCCGTTTGGATGATGAATTATATGATGATAGAGCAATGGCCACAAGATATTGGAGGAAAACCAAGCTTTGCATTTATTCAAAATATGCCGGCATTTGTGCCAATTATGTTTGAGATGACCGTATTTTTTGCAGCACATTTAATGGTAATCACCTTTTATATGCGAAGCAGATTATGGCCATTTAAAGAAGCTGAAAACCCTGATCCAAGAACAACCGATGATATGTTTGTGATGGAAGTGATTGTTGAAGGAAATGAAGCCGAACTGATCGCATTTCTGGAAAAAACAGGAACTGTAGAAATTAAAGTAACTGAAAAGCATTAATTAAAATGAAGAACATTTTAAAATTAACAATAGCCTTGGCTTTTTTATTCACCCTTTCATCTTGTTGGTTGGATAAAACAAAGCCGAATTACCAATATATGCCTGATATGTATAAATCGGTAGGCTACGATACCTATTCGGTAAATCCAAATTTTGGTGATGGAAGAACTTCTCAGCCACCTGTCGAAGGAACTATTTCTCGCGGAAAAGTGCCTTACGATTATCCAAATACACAAGAAGGCTATGATGCCGCTCTATTAAATCTAAAAAATCCTTTAGAGGTAAATGAGGCAAATTTGGCCAATGGTCAAGCAATGTATACCATTTATTGTATTTCTTGTCACGGTGCTGCGGGTGCCGGCGATGGCGAATTGGTAAAAAGAGACAAATTTTTAGGCGTTCCCAATTACAAAGACAGGCCAGTTACTGAAGGCAGTATTTACCACGTAATCATGCACGGCAGAAATTTAATGGGATCTCATTCAGGCCAGTTAACAGATAAAGAGCGTTGGCAAGTGACTATGTATGTGCAACAGCTTAGAAACGAACTATTAAAATAACACATTTACTAAGATAGAATTTAAAAATATGTATACCTTTTCAAGTAAATTAAAAACATTATCATTAGCATTAATGATTATTGGACTTTTAGGAGTTGGTTATGGATTTTTATCTGCACCTGCATCAGTAGATGAAGTTAAAGTGCTATTGCAAGAAAGTCATAACTCACACGGAGAAGTGGCTGCAACTGCTGATCATTCTGTTGCAGAAAAGGGCGATGCTGTGCAATCTGAAGATGCTCATGCAGAACACGTGTATCATTTATTAAAAAACAAACCTTGGTCAGCACTCTATGTTGCCTTGTTTTTCTTTTTTATGATTTCGTTGGGAACTTTGGCCTTTTATGCGATACAACACGTATCACAAGCCGGTTGGTCAGTTGTTTTGTTTAGGGTAATGGAAGGAATTACGGCGTATTTGCCTGTTGGCGGTGTGTTGTTATTTGTGTTTTTTGTGCTTTCGGCCACTCAGAATCATTTATTTACTTGGATGGATCCTGAAGTTGTTGCAAATGATGTGTTAATTCAAAATAAAGCAAGTTATTTAAATGTGCCATTCTTTTTAGGAAGAGCCGCTATTTACATTCTTGGTTGGGTTTTGTATCGCAATTATGCAAGAAAAATGACCCTTGCGCAAGATGCTTCAACAGACCTGAGCAATTACAGAAAATTGTTTAAAAGTTCAGCGGCATTTTTGGTGTTTTTCTTGGTAACCGAATCTATGATGTCTTGGGACTGGATTATGTCCTTAGATCCGCATTGGTATAGTACCTTATTCGGTTGGTATGTTTTCGCAAGTTTAATTGTATCTGCCATCACCACAATCGCTTTGATTTCAATATATTTAAAAGGAAAAGGATATTTGGAATTTGTAAACAACAGCCACTTGCATGATTTGGCTAAGTTTATGTTCGGATTCAGTATTTTTTGGGCTTATTTGTGGTTTTCACAGTTTATGCTGATTTGGTACGCAAATATTCCTGAAGAAGTAACTTATTTTGTAACCAGATTCAACGATTATAAAGTTCCGTTTTTAGGAATGGTTGTTTTAAACTTTGTTTTCCCGTTATTAATTTTAATGAATAGCGACTTTAAACGGGTGCCTTGGTTTATTGTAACTGCGGGTATTATTGTTTTAATAGGACATTATATCGATATTTTTGTGATGATTATGCCGGCAACAGTTGGCGACCAATGGTTTATTGGCATTTCTGAAATAAGTTCAGTATTGCTTGTATTGGGTATTTTCATTTATGTGGTATTTAACGCTATGACAAAAGCGCCATTATTGGCAAAAGGAAGTCCGTTCATCAAAGAAAGTGAGCATTTTCATTATTAAAATCATAAAAGGCACATAGAAAGGAGTCCTGAACAAAAAATATTCAGGATTTTTTTTATATTTGGCAACTCGATAACTACTAGCTTAAAAAAATATGACAGCATTATTTTATATTTTACTCGCAATCGTAATAGGAATTGCAATTTGGCAAATAATAAGTATTTTTAATTTGAAAGGGGCTATTGCCACCGAAAAAGATAACAATACCCAAGGAATTTTATTTGCTGTTTTTGGTATTTTCTTTTATGGATTGATGATATTTTCTTTTTGGAAATATTCCGTAATTCTACTGCCTGAATCTGCTTCTTTTGAAGGTGCTCGCGTTGATAACTTGTATATGGTAACGATGGTCCTCATTTTATTTGTACAAGCAATAACGCAGTTTTTACTATTCTATTTTGCATTTAAATACCGTGGAATTAAAGGAAGAAAAGCATTATTTTATGCCGATAGCCATAAGCTGGAAATGATTTGGACCATTGTTCCGGCTGTAGTTCTTGCCGGTTTGGTGCTTTACGGACTGTCAGTTTGGAATGATGTTATGGATGCCTCTGATGCTGAAAATCCTTTAATTGTTGAAGTATATGCCAAACAATTTCAATGGGAAGCACGTTATGCAGGTGGCGACAATGAATTGGGAAGAGCCAATGTGCGCAACATCAAAGGAATCAATACCATGGGTGTTGATATGACCGATAAAAACGCAATCGATGATATTCCAACCAGGGAATTGCGTTTGCCAAAAGGGCGACAAGTGATTTTTAAATTTCGTTCCCAAGATGTTTTGCACTCAGCCTATATGCCTCATTTTAGGGCGCAAATGAATTGCGTGCCGGGAATGGTGACCCAGTTTTCTTTTACGCCGAGTATGACAACCGAAGAAATGAGGGCAAATGAAAAAACAATGGCAAAAGTTGAAGGCATCAATAAAATCAGGGCAGAAAAAGGAGAAGATCCTTACGAATTTGATTATTTATTGCTTTGCAACAAAATTTGCGGCTCTTCACATTACAATATGCAAATGAAAATAATTGTGCTGGAAGAAGCAGATTTTAACAATTGGATAAGCACTCAAAAAACGATTGCTGAAGTTGTACAAGAATAATTAACTACTACACTACTAAAAAATAGATAAATATGTCAGATCATCACCACAAAGAAACATTTATTACAAAATACGTTTTTAGTACTGACCATAAAATGATTTCAAAACAGTATTTGGTTACTGGAATTTTTATGGGAATTATTGGGGTATTTATGTCTATGATGTTCCGATTGCAAATTGCTTGGCCAGATACTTCTTTTAGTATTATCGAAGCTTTTTTAGGTCGCCACCAAGACGGAGGCGTTATGTCGCCTGATATTTATTTGGCATTGGTCACCATCCACGGTACCATCATGGTTTTCTTCGTTTTAACGGCTGGTTTAAGCGGAACTTTCAGTAACTTATTAATTCCGTTGCAAATTGGCGCACGCGATATGGCCTCAGGATTCTTAAATATGATTTCCTATTGGCTGTTCTTTTTATCGAGTGTAATTATGGTTATTTCACTTTTTGTGGAAGCTGGACCAGCATCAGCAGGTTGGACTATTTATCCGCCTTTAAGTGCTTTGCCGCAAGCCATCCCGGGGTCTGGAATGGGAATGACACTCTGGTTAATTTCTATGGCAATATTTATTGCTTCATCTTTAATGGGCGCTTTAAATTATATTGTTACGGTGCTTAATTTAAGAACGGTTGGAATGACAATGACCAGATTGCCATTGACAATTTGGGCGTTTTTTGTGACTGCCATTATTGGAGTGGTTTCATTTCCTGTTTTGCTTTCCGCTGCATTATTGTTAATTTTCGACAGGAGTTTTGGTACATCATTTTATTTATCCGATATATTTATCCAAGGCGAAGTATTGCATTATCAAGGAGGCTCTCCTGTTTTGTTTGAACATTTATTTTGGTTCTTGGGCCATCCCGAAGTGTATATTGTAATATTGCCGGCAATGGGTATCGTTTCTGAAATCATGGCTTGTAATTCCAGGAAACCTATTTTTGGATATCGGGCAATGATTGGTTCAATAATCGCAATTGCATTTTTATCGACAATTGTTTGGGGACACCATATGTTTGTTTCTGGAATGAATCCGTTCCTGGGATCGGTGTTTACCTTTACCACGTTATTAATTGCAATTCCATCCGCAGTAAAAGCCTTCAACTGGATTACGACATTGTGGAAAGGAAATCTCCAAATGAATCCGGCCATGCTTTTTTCTATTGGTTTTGTGTCTACATTTATTTCCGGAGGATTAACAGGATTGGTGCTTGGCGACAGCGCTTTGGACATCAATGTGCACGACACTTATTTTGTGGTAGCTCACTTTCATTTGGTAATGGGTGTATCTGCAATTTATGGAATGTTTGCTGGTGTTTATCATTGGTTCCCTAAAATGTATGGAAGAATGATGAACAAGGCATTGGGTTACTGGCATTTCTGGATTACGGTAATTGCAGCTTACGGGGTATTTTTCCCAATGCATTTTGTTGGATTGGCAGGATTACCGCGAAGATATTATGCCAACACAGCGTTTCCTTTATTTGATGATGTGGCCGATGTAAATATTGTAATCACTTTATTTGCTATTTTAGGAGGTGCAGCACAACTGATTTTCTTGACCAACTTTTTTATCAGTATTTATAAAGGAAAAAAAGCAGAACAAAATCCTTGGAAAGCAAATACTTTGGAATGGACAACGCCTGTTGAACATATTCACGGAAACTGGCCGGGAGAAATCCCTGCAGTTCATCGTTGGCCTTATGATTACAGCAAACCAGGACATGAAGAAGATTATGTGTCCCAAATTACGCCTTTAAAGGAAGGTGAAGAGGAATCATAAATAGTTTGAAATATTTAAATTGAAAATTCTCATAAAATTCCTAACAAGGAAGTTTATGAGAATTTTTCTTTTTTACTTCCGTCTCCCGTCTTCGGTCATTTTAATTTTAATTTTTCAATTATTAATTCTTTGACTTCGTTATCTTTGTTTTTATGAACGAAAACTTGAATCCTGACAAAAATACTTCTTCTCCTGAAGACTTGGAAGTTGAAAAAAAATTGCGCCCTTTATCATTTGATGATTTTACGGGTCAGGAACAAGTGATTGACAATCTGAAAGTTTTTGTGAAAGCAGCGAACTTAAGAAACGAGGCTTTGGATCATACGTTGTTTCACGGTCCTCCCGGACTTGGGAAAACCACTTTGGCGCATATTCTGGCAAATGAATTAAACGTCGGACTTAAAATTACTTCAGGTCCTGTTTTGGACAAACCCGGTGATTTAGCCGGATTACTTACCAATTTAAGCGAACGCGATGTGTTGTTTATTGATGAAATTCATCGATTAAGTCCGGTTGTGGAAGAATATTTATATTCGGCCATGGAAGATTATCGGATTGATATTATGATTGAATCCGGCCCAAACGCACGAACCGTTCAAATAGATTTAGAACCTTTTACCCTAATTGGTGCCACCACACGATCAGGCTTGTTAACAGCACCAATGCGCGCTCGTTTTGGAATCAGCAGCCGTTTGCAATATTACAATACCGAATTGTTGACCACCATAGTGCAACGTAGCGCCATCATTTTAAAAGTTCCTATTTCTATGGAATCGGCTATCGAAATAGCCGGAAGAAGCAGAGGAACACCTAGAATTGCAAATGCTTTGTTAAGAAGGGTTAGAGATTTTGCCCAAATAAAAGGAAACGGAAAAATTAGTATTGAAATCGCCAAATATGCGTTGAACGCCTTAAATGTTGATGCACATGGTTTGGACGAAATGGACAATAAAATTTTGACCACCATCATTGATAAGTTCAAAGGAGGTCCGGTTGGTATTAGCACCATAGCAACTGCCGTTGGTGAAAATACGGAAACCATAGAAGAAGTTTATGAACCTTTTTTGATTCAGGAAGGTTTTATTATGCGAACGCCACGGGGTAGAGAAGTAACGGAACTTGCTTACAAACATTTAGGCCGAATAAAAGGAAATATTCAGGGAGGTTTATTTTAAAAATATTTGTGATGCACATCACAAAACTAAAAATTGTTCAGTGTACTTTTGTTTGTGTAAAATTTGAATCTTATTGGCTATGAGTTTAAAAAAAATATTTCCTTTTTTAATTTGGCTGCCTTTAGTAAAAAGCACTTGGAAAGATGATTTAATTGCGGGTATTACAGGAACTATTATTGTGATTCCACAAGCTGTTGCTTTTGCTATGATTGCCGGTTTACCACCAATTTATGGTTTTTATACAGCGATGATTACGCCAATAATTGCAGCTTTGTTTGGTTCTTCTTATCATTTAATTTCAGGGCCTACCACGGCAATTTCAATTGTAGTTTATTCAACCTTAATAAAATTTGTAAATCCGGAAACTGATCTTGAAGGTTTTATTTCTTTGGCACTAGTCCTGACTTTTTTAGCGGGCCTTTTTCAATTTGCTATGGGCTTAATGCGTATGGGGAAATTGGTAAATTTTGTTTCACATTCCGTAATTATTGGGTTCACGGCCGGCGCTGGTATTTTAATAGCGGTTAAACAACTGAGACACGTTTTTGGGATTAAAGTTCCTCAAGGAAGTGCAATTCCCGAAATTTTAAGCTATATCATCGGCCATATTTCAGAAACCAATTGGTATGTGTTTATTGTTGCCGTTGGAACTTTAATAATCGCCTTAACAATAAAATTATTGATAAAACCATTGGCAAGATATTATATGTTAATTGCCATGCTTCTGGGAAGTATCATCGCAATTTTATTGGGAGGAAGTGCCAATGGCATTGAAACGGTTGGTCACATACCTTCTAATTTACCGCCATTTAGAATTCCGGAGTTGACCTATACAAACATAAGAGCGCTCAGTTCTGGCGCTATGATATTGGCTTTGTTGGGTTTAATTGAAGCGGTTGCAATCGGTAAATCAATTGCATTGCACACACATCAAAAAATAGATGGGGATCAGGAATTTATCGGACAAGGTTTGTCAAATTTTGTGGCAAGTTTTTTCTCAAGTTATGCCGGTTCTGGCTCTTTTACGCGTTCTGGCGTAAATTATCAGGCCGGCGCAAAAACGCCCATGTCGTCAATTTTTGCCTCTATTTTTTTAATGGCAGTTCTTTTGTTGTTTGCCAATTATGCATCTTACCTGCCAAAAGCGGCCATGGGCGGCATTATATTGCTGGTAGGTTATAATTTGATCGATTTTCACCACATAAAACAAGTGTATATCAGCAGTGGCCGAGAATTAATTATCCTGTCCATTACGCTGTTGGGCACCTTGTTTTTTGATTTGGAGTTTGCGTTACTTGCCGGAATAATCGCTTCTTTTTATTTTTATATGGAACGTACATCTAAACCAAACATTGCCGTATTGGGCTTAAATGCTGAAAACAGATTGGTAAATATGATAAGAGATGAAAATGCAAAGGAGTGCTCTAACATAAAAATTATTAGGATTGACGGATCTTTGTATTTTGGGTCTATCGAAAAGATTTCCGATTATTTGGATCATTTATATAAAGAAAATAAAATTAACCATCTGTTAATTTCTGCAGAAGGCATTAATTTTATTGATTTGGCGGCTGCTGAATGGCTTTCGAATGAAATAATTAATTGGCAAAAAAACCGAGGAGGAATCTATATTTCCGGATTAAAAATTGTTAGTCAGGATGTGCTTAGAAAAGGTGGATTTATCAACAGAATTGGTGAAAATATTTTTTTCAAGGATAATAAATCGGCTATTGCAGCGATACATAAAAAATTAGACAAACCTTGCGAAGTAAAAGCATTTGAAGAATGTAAGTAAGTTTTTACTTTTTTAAACATTAAATCACGCAGTTTATTTTAAGAAAAAAATGAATTATAAAAAGATTTTTCCAATTTTAGATTGGTTGCCAAACTATAAAAAGGAATTTTTTAAAAATGACTTAGGTGCCGGCTTAGCTGTTGGGATTATGCTGATACCGCAAGGGATTGCCTATGCAATGATTGCTGGATTGCCTCCAATTTACGGATTGTATACTGCCATGATTCCGCAAATGGTATATGCAGTTTTTGGAACTTCCCGCCAGTTATCCGTTGGTCCTGTGGCCATGGACTCACTAATTGTGGCGTCGGGCGTTGCAACACTGGCGGAAATAGGCACGGAACATTTTATCGAATTTGCCATTCTTCTGGCCTTTATGATGGGTGTTTTGCAGGTGCTATTCGGTATTTTTAAATTGGGATTTCTGGTTAATTTTTTGTCAAGACCCGTTATTAGCGGATTTACTTCTGCGGCCGCATTAATTATTGCGTTGAGCCAGTTAAAACATTTGATGGGAGTTGATATTCAGCGAAATAACAAAATACATGGTTTGGTGCTTGATGCTCTTGAACATTTAAAAGACATCAACTTAATCACCTTGGCTATTGGCATTATTTCAATACTGATTTTGGTTTTTTTTAAACAGTTTTCTAAAAAAATACCTGCCGCATTGGTGGTGGTGGTGTTGGGAATCGTTATAGTCAAATTTTTTAATTTAGATCAAATTGGTGTTAAAATAGTGGGTGAAATTCCAAGTGGATTGCCAAATTTTATAGTTCCTTCTTTTGAAAAACAAACGCTCATTAATTTATTTCCCATTGCATTAACGTTATCTTTTATAGGTTTTTTGGAAGCAATTTCCGTTGCAAAAGCGGTTGAACTAAAGCACAATGATTATAAAGTGATTCCCAATCAGGAGTTAATAGCTTTGGGAATGGGAAATATTGTGGGCTCATTTTTTCAAACATATCCTGCAACGGGCGGATTTTCCAGAACTGCGGTGAACAATCAGGCGGGCGCTAAAACGCCTATGGCTTCAATAATTTCAGGAACTGTGGTTGGACTTACCTTATTGTTTTTTACGCCTCTTTTTTACTATCTGCCCGAGGCTGTGCTGGCCGCAATAATTATAGTTGCCGTTTTTGGGTTGTTAGACTTTTCGGTTCCTAAACAATTGCTGAAATATTCAAAAAGAGAGCTTGTAATTTTAAATGTCACACTTTTAATTACAGCAACTGTTGGCATAAAAGAAGGTATTTTTGTCGGAGTTATCTTGTCGTTGGGCATGTTGATTTATACAACCACCAAACCGCATATCGCGATTTTGGGCAGAATTCCCGACACGCATTTTTACAGGAACATCAAAAGGTTTGAAGGACTGCTGATCACTTCCGAAGAAATTTTGATTGTACGTTTTGACGCTCAGTTATTTTTTGCCAATGTGCAATATTTTAAAGATAAATTGGAAA
>JAUXPH010000001.1 GCA_030683995.1 Lutibacter sp. | reverse complement strand
GAAATAAATTATTAGGAAGGGCTTTTGCTGTAGTTCAACGAGGAACTCCATATGTGGATACAATGAAATATGCAGCTTGAAAAATAGTAAAAATTTATACCAAAAAATTTGGTTTAATCATAGGATACCGAAGACGGAAGTTCAATCTGAAAAAAATACGCAATTAATATAACCAATCAAACTCCCTTTCCTTAGGAAAGTTTACCTGCCGCGGTAGGGGCTGGGGATAGGATTCTTATTTAAACAAATCATTCAACACTTTTGCCAAGCGAATTCCTCCTTTTTGAAGTTGTGAGCGCACTGTTTCAAAATTTTCATAAGAATAGTTATAACTTAATTTTTCACCAACCGTAACGGAAGCATAAGCTTTTATGGCAAAAGTTTGAGTTTCGTTCACCCAATCAATCACATTTCCTTTTTGCAAAAACTTCACTTGCTCTTTCGAAATTTTATCGGCATTGTTGGTAAGCTCGGTATAAGTCATTTCAAAACCATCAATCATTTTTGAATCCCAAACCGAATGTAAATTGGTTCCGCTGCCAAACCACTGAACCTGAATATCGTTTCCACCTCTATCATCCGCTCTTCCCACGTGCATTGGCTGGTGTAAATCACCTATAAAATGCACCAATAATTTCAAATAAAAGGCTTTATCTTCTTTGCTCACATTTTTATCTAAAATAACGGCTTTACATTTTTCAATTCCTGTCACCAAATCACCTTCAGGATTTTTTTCTGAATCTTCATATTTTACGCCAAAAGGCATATTCACATAATGCATGGTATTGAAATTTCTATAACGATTATCAGATCTTATGTCGTCCCCAAAAGTGGAAACCAAGGCCAAACTTTGTCCGTCCAAAATTTTCTTTATTTCACGGTTTGCCTTTGAACTTGTGTATTTCGCTGCAATTTCACCAACGGTTCTATGCCCGGTTTTTCCCCAATCTGGTTTTAGGTCGTTGGCAAATAATTGAGCGCTTATCAGTAAAAATACAGTTAAAATATAGCTTAGTCTTAAGGTTTTCATCTTGTTTAAATTTTAATTTTTATTGGTAAAAGCTGCAGCCTGCCTGCCGGACAGGCAGGTTCGCCATTAATCATTTCGGTGTGTGTCAAAATTTGTTATGGCTCGTTTCATCTTGTTTTATTTTTTGCTAAGATAAAAAAATAAAGTGGGTAAAAAATTTGGAAATAATAAAAAATATTTTATATCTTTATGATATCATATTAATATCAACTAAAACGACAATCATGACACAAGAAAAAATTATTAAAGTATCGAATGGCTATTTGATGCTATTCCTGTTTTTTGCAATAGGCATCTCAGGCATTTATGGCGTCGCCAATATTTCTGATTGGTTTGCCTTGGCTATTTTTCTGGCAATTATCATTCTTCCAGGATTCTTTTTGGTAAATCCGAACACTTCAAAAGTGATTTTACTTTTCGGAAAATACATTGGAACGGTAAAGGAAAACGGATTTTATTGGGGAAATCCTTTGTATCTAAAAAAAGGAATTTCATTGAGGGCTTGTAATTTCGACAGCGAGCGCGTGAAGGTAAACGACAAATTGGGAAACCCAATTATGATTAGCACTATTTTGGTTTGGAAGGTAAAAGACACTTACAAAGCTGCTTTTGATGTTGACAATTACGAAAATTTTGTACGTGTGCAGTCGGATGCCGCAGTTCGTAAATTGGCAAGTTTATATCCTTATGACAACTTTGAAGATGATGATAAAGATGAGGAAATTACGTTAAGAGCAAGCGTAAATGAAGTAAGTCTTGCTTTAGAAGGTGAACTTTCTGAACGCCTGGAAATGGCCGGCATCCAGGTTTTGGAAGCGCGAATTGGTTATTTGGCTTATGCCCAGGAAATTGCAAGCGCGATGCTAAAACGACAACAAGCAACAGCCATTATTGCCGCACGCCATAAAATTGTGGAAGGTGCAGTAAGTATGGTGGAAATGGCGATTTTAAAACTGAGCAAAAATAATATTGTGGATTTGGATGAAGAGCGAAAAGCCGCGATGGTGAGCAATTTAATGGTGGTGCTTTGTTCCGATAAAGACGCCACGCCTATTGTAAATACCGGAACTTTAAACCACTAAAAAGATGATCGCAGTTTTAATTTACCTCACTGTCATTATTTATATGACAGTTTCAAAAATGATTTTTTAGCAACCAATTATACAATCATGAAGGAATATAAAATTATATCAAAAGGTTTTTGGAAAAAAGATGTGTATTTTGAAGACACACTTAACCAATATGCGAGAGAAGGCTGGGAAGTGGTGAGCGCTTTAAGCAACGGGCACGGCGATTTTTCGAAAGTGATTTTTGAAAGGGATAAAAACAAATATTGATGAAACATTTTTTATTAAACAACAATATCCCTTTTTAAAAAACCATACAAAAGCAACAAATATGAAAATTTTTATTGAAGAGCAAAAGTTTACGCAATCCTGGTTATTTATTGGTTTGGCCATTGCGTTGATTGTGGTCACCATTCCTATAGCAAAAGATTGGGACACTATTTCACAAGGCAGTTTTGGAGAAATATTGAATGATTTAGGCGGGATTTTGGTTATTTTATTCGTATTTGTGCTTTTTAATTCTTTTAAGCTGAAATCCAGAATCGACGAAAAAGGCGTTTATTATCAGTATTTGCCCTTTCATTTTTCCTATCGGTTTTTACCTTGGAATACCATTTCAAAATGTTACGTTCGAAATTACAATGCCATTTTTGAATACGGCGGCTGGGGCATAAAATTCAGTTTCAGAAAAAAAATTGGCAAATCATTTACAGTGAAAGGGGCTGTCGGACTTCAATTAGAGTTGATGGATGGAAAGAAAATTTTAATTGGAACGCAAAAAAGGGAAGAAATTCAAAGAACCATTGACACGTATCAAGATAAAATCGCATTGATAAAATCTTAAATTAGAAAAGAAGCAGAAAATGGCAAAGAAAAAAGCATTTGCATTACGGATAGATGAAGATATGCTCAAAGCAATTGAAAAATGGGCTGCAGATGAATTTCGTTCCACAAATGGACAATTGGAATGGATGCTGAACAAAAGCTTGAAAGATGCCAAAAGATCTCCTAAAAAATCAAATCCATAGTAAGCAATAAATTTATATTATAAAAAAGGCTGTCTAGAAAGGAAAATTTTCGTCAACCTGAACTTGTTTCAGGTTCTCATAGTGATTTTAATCATTATGATGAGATTCTGAAACAAGTTCAGAATGACGGATTTCCGTACTTTTAAACAGCCTTTTTTGGTTTACTGTACTTTATTATTATCTTTTGGATGCACCAAAGTCAACTCATCAATTAAATTTTTTGCGCCGGCATATTTATCGATGATAAAAAGCACGTAACGAATATCGACCATAATATTTCTGCAAATATCCGGATCGTAATTCATATCGCTCATTGTTCCTTCCCAAACCCTGTCGAAGTTTAATCCGATTAAATTTCCGTGGGCATCAATGGCCGGACTTCCGGAATTTCCTCCTGTAGTATGGTTTGTGCCGATGAAATTGACCGGCATTTTTCCTTTTTCGCCATATTGGCCGTAATCTTTCGCATTGTATAAATCCTGCAATTTTTGTGGCACATCAAACTCATAATCTCCCGGAACATATTTTTCCATAACGCCATCTAAATAGGTTGTTTCACCATAATAAACACCATCATTTGGCTGATAACCACGAACTTGTCCGTAGGTTACGCGAAGCGTGCTGTTGGCATCTGGAAAAAAGCGGTTGTTTGGAAACACTTCCATCAGCGCTTTCATATATTCCTTTTGAACGGCTTCTACTTGCAAATTTAGCGCCTGAAATTTTGGTTCCAATTTATTGTAAAAAATAGTATGCAACTCTTTTCCAAAAACATACGCTTTATCTTCATTTAACTTTTTGATGACTTCATCAGGAGTTCCTTCAAGCAATTTCTCAGCGCCATATAAGTTAGTCAGTTTTGAGTTTGCGTAAATACTGTTGGTGAGTTCCGTGAAATTTACGCCGGTCATATTTGCAGGTAAATATGCTGAAGGCGATTTTTCGGCATATAAAGCAATCAACTTTTCAAAAACTGGCTTGTCAACAGTGGCGCTATAATTTTTATATATGCCTTTAAATGTGTTCAAAGCCGATTCTTTGGCTTTATTAAAAGCTGGTTCACCACCTTTTAAATAAGCTTGCTCAATTTGGTAAGCCCTAAAAGTAATTCCCAACAGCTCAACATTTCTGTAGGCTACTTCCATCCAGTATTCACGTGCCAATGAAACACTTTCGATTTCTGTATATAATTTTTCAAAATCTGACAGCAAAGTTTTATAACCCGCCAAATCTTTTTCATTGACTATTTTAGTGAATTCCTTTTCCAGCTCACGTTTCTTTTCTATGGCTTTTGATTTTTGGATTCCCTGGCTCTCTCCTATCCATTTTTTCCAATAGTTTGCGGTTGAAGCATATTTTGATGCATATTTAATCTTAATATCGGCATCCATTCTCATAAATGAATCCGTAATTTTCAACGCATTGTCACGAATTTCGATTCTTGCAGGATTCAAAACATTGGCAATTTGATCTACGCCAACTGCAGGTAAATATTCGTTTGTACGTCCCGGAAATCCGAATACCAACGTAAAATCTCCTTCTTCAACACCATCCAATGATATTGGTAAATAATGGTTTGGTTTGTAAGGCACATTGTCTTTTGAATATTTTGCCGGGCGGTTATTTGCATCGGCATAAATACGGAACATAGAAAAATCACCGGTATGGCGTGGCCACATCCAATTGTCCGTATCAGCACCAAATTTCCCGATTGATGAAGGCGGAGCGCCCACCAAACGAAGATCGTTAAACGTTTCTGTAACAAACAATAAATATTGGTTGCCGTGGTAAATTGATTTGATATTGGCATCTTGCCAGATTTCCTTTTGAGCCGCTTTCGCTACTTTTTCAATATTTTGGTTGATGATTTTCAATTTTGAAGCTTCATCCATATTGGCTGTTATTCCTTTAAAAACTTCCGAAGTGACATCGTCAATTCTTTTGATAAAAGTGACATTCATACTTGGATTTGGCAATTCCTGGCCATAATTCATCGCCCAAAAACCATCTTTCAAATAGTCGTTTTCAACCGTTGAGTGCGATTGAATGGCTCCATAACCGCAATGATGGTTGGTCAAAAGCAATCCGTTTGGTGAAATAATTTCTGAAGTGCAGCCACCGTTAAAATGCACAATGGCATCTTTTAAGCTCGAATTATTGACATCGTAAATGTTTTTTGCGGTCATTTTGCTTCCCAATTGAAGCATTTCGCTTTCGTTCATTCCCTCCAATAAGGACGGAATCCACATTCCTCCCTGAATTTCCCTGACATCTTGTACTGTTGTTTTCGGAGCTTGGGCTACTGTTGTTTCCTGAATTGTTTTGCAGGAAACTGCCAAAAAGGCCGCTAAAATAAAAAGTTTAATATATCGCATAAATTATTTGTTTATTTCACAAATATACACAACCAAAAACACTTTTTTTAGTCGGATATTCATTAAAAAAAATAGTATTTTAGCCAAAATTCAAAAAAAACATGGATACAACACCAATTATTACACAAGACACCATTGCCTTCGGAATATTAATGCTGACGCTTGGATTCGTTTTTTATACTTCCTCCAGTGAAAATAAAAGCTGGGTAAAATTTTATAAAATTGTGCCTGCATTATTAATGGCTTATATGCTTCCTGCGATATTTACTTCATTGGGAATTATTGCCCCAGAATGGGAATCGGTGAACGATGCCGGTGAAATTGTAAAACAAGAATCAAAATTATATTATGTTTCCAGTCGTTTTTTATTGCCTGCTTCTTTGGTATTAATGACTTTGTGCATTGATTTAAAAGCGGTGTTCAATTTAGGCCCGAAAGCGCTGATTATGTTCTTGACAGGAACTGTCGGGATTATTATTGGCGGACCGGTAGCCATACTGTTAATTTCATTGGTTTCTCCGGAAACGGTTGGCGGCGTTGGTCCGGATGCTGTTTGGCGCGGATTGGCAACCTTGGCGGGAAGCTGGATTGGCGGTGGCGCAAACCAGGCCGCGATGTTAGAAATTTACGGCTACAATCCGAAATTATATGGCGGAATGGTGTTGGTTGACATTGTGGTTGCAAATATTTGGATGGCGATTATATTAATAGGAATAGGAAAATCGGAAAAAATAGACAAATGGCTAAAATCTGACACCACTGCCATTGAAGAACTCAAAGAAAAAGTTTCTACATACGCCAATAAAGTAACTAAAAACCCATCACTGTCTGACTTGATTGTGATTCTTTCCATTGCATTTACGGTTGTGGGAATTTCACATTTTGGCGCCGATGCTATTTCTGCATTTTTAGTGAATAATTTTGAATCTGTAAGCGATAAAAGTTCTGCATTGTCATCTTTCAGTTCACAATTCTTTTGGATGATCAGCATTGCAACCCTTTTGGGAATTGCATTGTCTTTCACTTCCCTAAAAAAATATGAAGGTGCGGGAGCCAGCAAAGTTGGAAGCGTATTTATTTATATTTTAGTGGCCACCATTGGAATGAAAATGGATTTAACCATGATTTTAGACAATCCGGGGTTGATAGTTATTGGAATTGTTTGGATGATGATACACGCCATCATATTGGTTATGGTGGCAAAACTTATAAAAGCACCTTATTTTTTCTTGGCTGTTGGCAGCCAGGCCAATGTTGGCGGTGCCGCATCTGCCCCAATTGTTGCGGCTGCTTTTCATCCGGCTTTGGCTTCTGTAGGTGTTTTACTGGCTGTTTTTGGTTATGTTGTGGGTACTTACGGCGCAATGTTAACTGCCGAATTAATGCGAATAGTTGCCCCATAAAATACTTTTGCAAACAAAATAAAAATTAGATATTTACACGTTTAAATTCAAACAGATGAAAAAAATATTTGGCTTTATTGCCGTTATTGCGCTCTTAATTTCCTGTAATAAAAATGAACAGGGAAATATGGTAGTTAAAGTAACCATTGACGGATTAAAAAAGGGAACATTGTATTTGCAAAAAGTGAAAGATACTGCGCTGGTATCTGTAGATTCCATTCAATTGGATGGGAAAACCGATATTTTGTTGAGCGATGATGTTGAAAGTCCGGAAATTTATTTTTTGGCCTTGGATAAAATAGCTGGGGAACGAATTTCGTTTTTTGGTGAAAAAGGTGAAATTACCGTACACGCCAAATTGGAAAAATTTGCAACCTCAGCGAAAATAACAGGTTCGGTGAACCAGGATTTATTGGCGGAACATAAAGCAATGGCGCAAAAATTTAACGGCAAAAAATTAGACTTGGTGGTTGAAAAGTTTAATGCCTATAAAATGAACGATACCGCTTTGGCCTCAAGAATTGAAAAAACTGAAGCTAGCCTAATCAGACGAAAATACTATTACACCACCAACTTTGCAGTTGTAAATGCCGCCCACGAAGTTGCGCCATACTTGGCGTTAACAGAATTGTTTGATGCCAATATCAAACTGTTGGACACCATTAACAATTCGCTTTCTAAAGAAGTAAAAGCTTCTAAATATGGTAAAGAATTGGATAAGTTTATTAAGGAAATTAAAACTGAAGCAAAATAGCTGTGAGAAGTTGGAAGTCGGAAGACCGAAGACCTTTAGATTTGTATTATAAATAATATTTATAATAATGATGATGTTGAAAAGAGGGGGTCCGGGGGAGACTCATAACTAATAAAAAAGTTCATAACTTTAATGAGAAAATAAAATAGTAAAAAGAATGGGGTGA
>JAUXPH010000062.1 GCA_030683995.1 Lutibacter sp. | reverse complement strand
TTATTAGAAATAAATTATTAGGAAGGGCTTTTGCTGTAGTTCAACGAGGAACTCCATATGTGGATACAATGAAATATGCAGCTTGAAAAATAGTAAAAATTTATACCAAAAAATTTGGTTTAATCATAGGATACCGAAGTTAAACGAATCAAATTCCCCTCTTGGAGTGGGGTTAGGGGTGTGTAAAAAACATGAAAAGAAAAAAATTTTAATAAAAACCGGTCAACACTAATCAGGGAAGTTCAAATTATGACAACAATTAATGGCAACAATTAATAGATTTGAAGATTTAGAAATTTGGCAAAACGCCAGAAAGCTTTCGAAAGAAATCATTCAAATCTCAGTCACAACTGATTTGAAAAATGATTATAAACTTAAAGACCAAATAAAAGGCTCTGCAGGATCGGTAATGGATAATATTGCTGAGGGATTTGAGAGGGATGGAAATTTAGAATTTAGGCAATTTTTATCTATTGCAAAAGGATCTTCAGGTGAAACAAGGTCTCAGTTATACAGGACATTCGATTCGGGTTATATTTCAGAGGACCATATGAAATTACTAGTTGATGAATATGAGCAATTAAGCAAAAGGATTGCAAGTTTCATTTCCTACTTAAACAAAAAAGATTACAAAGGCACAAAGTTTAAATAAAAAAACCTGAAACTTGAAACCTGAAACATTTAAAATTCAACATTAAAAAAATGGAATTAAAAGAAAAATTAGTTTCTTCATTTTTGGCTTTTGAAAACAAAGGAAATATCGACCTTGATTCAACGGTGCATGCCATTCGATTGAATGCCATTCATAATTTTGAAACAGCAGGATTTCCAACTAAAAAAGATGAAGAATGGAAATATACAAGCTTAAACCCTTTGCTGAAAAACGATTACAGTCTTTTTCCAAACGCTGAAAAATCGGTTGGATTTAAAAATGTGGAATCCTATTTAATCAATGATATTGAATCGTACACATTGATTTTTGTTGATGGTGTATTCAATTCATTTTTGTCGGAAACTACCCACGAAGACTGCGATGTATGCGTATTGTCTTCGGCTTTGGCAAGACCGAAATATAAAATGGTTGTTGATAATTATTTGAATAAAATTGCAAATAAAAACAACAGTTTGGCTGAATTGAATACCGCTTTTGTGAAAGAAGGCGCCTTTATCAATATTCCAAAAAACACGATTGTCCCTAAACCTATCCAAATTATTAATTTCTCAACCGGAAGTGAAAAAGAGGTTTTACTGCAGCCAAGAAATTTAGTGGTTGTTGGTGAAAATTCACACGTTCAAATTATTGAACGCCATCAAAATTTGTCGAAAAACACCACTTTGACAAACTCTGTGACTGAAATTTTTGTGCATAAAAGAGCGATTGTAGATTATTACAAAATTCAAAATGACACCAATGAATCTTCGTTAATCGACAGCACTTTTATTTCACAAAAACAACAAAGTGTGGCAACGGTGAATACCTTTTCATTTGGCGGAAAAATTACCAGGAATAATCTGGAATTTTATCACGAAGGAGAACATATCACTTCCAACCTAAACGGAATTTCTATTTTAAATGAAAAACAACACGTTGACAATCATACGCTTGTAGATCATAAATCGCCAAATTGCGAGAGTCACGAATTATACAAAGGAATTTATGCCGATAAATCTGTGGGTGTTTTTAACGGAAAAGTAATTGTGCGCCAATCGGCCCAAAAAACGAATGCTTTTCAGCAAAACAATTCTATTTTAATAGATGACGGCGCAACCATAAATTCAAAACCGCAGCTGGAAATTTTTGCTGATGACGTAAAATGTTCTCACGGATGCACCATCGGTCAATTGGACGAAAGCGCATTGTTTTATATGCAATCACGCGGAATTCCTGTAAAAGAAGCCAAAGCTTTATTGCTTTATGCCTTCGGAAATGATGTGGTTGAAAAAATTAAAATTCCGCAGTTAAAATCGTTAATTTCTAAACTCATCGCCAAAAAATTAAATGTGCAACTAGGATTTGAACTTTAAAGCCCCTAACCCCCGAAGGGCAATGTCATTAAGTTAAGGAAATATTTGTCATTCCGACAAAGGAGGAATCGCAACAAATGAGCGTATGATGAGATTCCTCGTGCCTCGGAAGGACAAAAAAAAGGAGTAAATCTCTTAACTTAATGACATTGTCTGAAGGGGGATTGAGCGTTAAAAAATATGTATGGTATATATTTTTAGTGAAAAGGCCAGTTAGTGTAGGGATTTAAAAGTTAAATATTAGAAGTTGAAAGTCGAATCTTTATCAAAATATTAATTGACATATAACTTTACTGGATTGAACTCAATACTTCACTCAAAAAAGTATTAACATCAAATTCGGGGTTTTCTGCCAAGCCGAACCTAACAATTACAATATCTCTTGAAGGAATGATAAATACATGCTGACCCTGATAACCATTGCACGAATACAAATCTTTGGGCACATTTGGATATTTACCGCCAGCATTTAACCAAAAATGTGCGCCATATTCGCCATTGGAGCCGTTTGTTGGAGTTGAGGCGTATTTCACCCAAGATTCATTTAATATTTGCGCTCCGTTCCAATTTCCATTGTGTAAATATAACAAACCAAATTTCGCCCAGTCGCGTGCTGTTGCCCAGCTGTAAGAAGAACCCACATAACTTCCGGCCAAATCGGTTTCAATTGTCATAGAATTCATTCCAATTTTATCGACTAGTTCTGCATACCAAAAATCCAGATATTCCTGATGGGATTTAAACTGATTTCTGATAAAAGCCGACAATAAATTTGTGGTGCCTGAAGAATAATTCCAGCTTTTATTTGGCTGTCCGATTAATGGTTTATTTAATTGTGGTTTGGTCATATCTGGCTCCAAAAACAACATTTTTGTGACATCGGAAATGGTGTTGTAATCTTCCGTCCATTCCAAGCCGCTGTTCATTTGCAGCAAGTTATTTAACGTGATTTTTGAACGATCGTCTTTTTCCCATTCCTTAAATAAATTAGCCTGTTCCAGATTAATTTTCCCTTGTTTTTCCATAATTCCCAAAACAGCGCTGGTGATGCTTTTGGTCATTGACCAACCCAACAATTTGGTTTCTCTTGAAAATCCCGGAGTGTATTTTTCGGCAACCGGTTGGCCTTTATACAACACAACAACGGCCCTTGTTTTATTTTTTTGTTCATAACCCTCACAATCAAAAGCATTTTCAACAGCCAAATCCAACATCTTATAATCGATATTGCTGAAAATAGTGTCTATTTCTGGTGAATTTCCGTAAGGATAAGGCAATTCGCTTTGAGAAATTTTTCGATTTGGTTTGAATGCTATATTCGTATTTTTCCCTTCAGGAATCAATATACAACCCAATCCTTCCTTATAAACTGCGGTTCTTTTTTTTAAGCCAAAAACTGATGAGGTCACCAACTTTTCTTCGAAATTAATCTTGTTTTTAGCGTAATTAACCATATCAATATCGTTATCACCTTCTTCAATGGATTTCAAATCCCTTCCAGCTTCAAAAGTGCAGGAACAAACGCTTTTTGCCGAAAAACCAGTGATGATATCCAGTCGCGGATAATTGGCGTAAACAACATAAACCAGCGCTAAAACCAGCAGTAAAAGGCCGTATTTTAAAATTTTTTTCATAATAATTGGCGTAAAATATTTCATAAAAATAGCATTTATTTTGTCAATTCGATATAATATTTTACATTTGTTAACCAATTGGTTAAACTAGATAGTTAGTTATGACGACAGAAGAACAAATCACTCCGGAAAACAATATTCTAAAAGCGGCAAAAGAAATATTTCAAAAGAAAGGGATGGCAGCCGCACGAATGCAGGAAATTGCTGATGAAGCGGGCATCAATAAAGCGATGTTGCATTATTATTACCGAAGTAAAGAATTGCTTTTTGAGGCTGTTTTTAAAAGTGCCTTTCATATGTTGGCACCTCAATTAAATGAAATTATGAATGCCGACACTTCTGTTTTTGAAAAAATCAGAAACTTCAGCAGCAATTATATTTCATTTGTGTTAAAACATCCATACCTCCCAAATTTTATCATTCAGGAATTAAACCGGAATCCCGAGTTTGTGAAAAATTTAATTGCCGAGAAGAATTTTCCCAACATTTCAAAATTCAGGCAACAAGTCAACAACAAAATTGAAGCAGGCGAGATCAGGCCAATTAATCCGGATCAACTTTTTATCAATATTATTTCATTAAATATATTTCCCTTCATAGGCGCCCCGCTATTAAAAGGTTTTGTAAATGTAAATGATGAAACCTATAAACAGTTAATGGAAGACCGAAAAACCGAAGTTGCCGACTTTATTATCAACGCCATAAAAATTTAAACAGATGAAGAAAATTAGTGTAATTATGCTAATGTTTATCGCACTAAACAGTTTTTCACAGGAAAAACTAAGTTTGGAGCAGTGTTATGCACTGGCAGAAAAAAACTATCCATTGGCCAAACAAAATGATTTGTTGTTGAAGCAAAACGCCTTGGATTTAGAGATTATTAACATAGAGAAATTACCAAAACTGGACTTTTTGGCGCAGGCAAGTTATCAATCGGATGTAACGTCTTTGCCAATTTCCATTCCGGGAACAACCGTAGAACCGCCAAACAAAGACCAGTATAAAGCGACAGTTTCCGTAAATCAGTTGATTTATGACGGCGGATTCATCAATGCTTCCTTGGCAGAAAAATCGGCTTCCCTAAAAACACAACAAAAGCAAGTTGAAGTTAATTTGTACAAACTGAAAGAACAGGTGAGCCAATTTTATTTTTCAATATTGTTGCTGCAGGAAAAAAACGCATTGCTGAATGCCAAAAAAACACAACTGGAAACCACGCTTAATGAAGTAAAAGCAGGCATTAAATATGGAGTTTTGCTTCCTAATTCCGACAGTGTTTTAGAAGCTGAATTACTCAAAATCGATCAGCAACTTATGGAAGTTGATTTGAATAAAACCAGTTTAATGACCACACTTTCCATGTTGATCGGGATTCCTGTTTCTCCAAATATTACTTTGGAAAATCCTGAAATTAACACAAAACTTAATTATGATATTGAGCGGCCGGAATTGGCGTTGTTTCAACTTCAGAAAGAAAAACTTGACGCTTCCGAACAATTGATCGACAAGAAAAATGCACCAAAACTATCGGGTTTTGCCACAGGCGGCTACGGAAATCCGGGATTGAATATGTTAGACAATTCTTTTCAACCTTATTATATTGCCGGAATTAAACTGAACTGGAATGTGTTCGACTGGAATTCGGTAAAAAAACAACGTCAATCGTTGCAGGTAAACAAAGAAATAATAGACAGTGAACAAGAAGTTTTTGAGCTGAATACAAGTATGGAATTAACCCAACAGCAATCGGAAATAAACAAAATCTCTGCTTTTATTCAGTCGGATGAAAAAATTATAGCCTTGAGAAAGAAAATTTTGGAAACTTCCCGTTCGCAGTTAAAAAATGGCGTCATAACCTCTTCAGCTTATGTAACGGAATTGACCAACTTATTTGAAGCAGAAAATAACTTAAGCACGCATCGCATACAATTACAGTTTGCAAAAGCGAATTATAATGTTACGAAAGGTGGCCCCCTAACCCCCGAAGGGGGGATTGAGCGTTAAAAAAATGTATGGCATACATTTTTAGCGATAAGGCCAGCTGGTGTGTTGGCCTTGAAAAGATGAAAGATAAAAGAATATAGTGATTAGTCAAAACAAACAATTACACAAATAAACACATAAACATATTTTTATGAAACTTACTAAAATAATCATCGGTTTGCTCCTTTTCGGAAACCTGCTTGTTGCCTGCAAAAACAACGAAAAGGCCGATGGATACGGAAATTTTGAAGCTACTGAAATAACAGTTTCCGCAGAAAACAGCGGAAAATTGATGCAATTCAATGTTGAAGAAGGCCAGCTACTAAAAAAAGGGGATTATGTCGGGTTTATCGACACCATTCCGTTAAGCCTAAAAAGAGATCAGTTATTGGCATCAAAAGCCATCGTTTATTCGAAATCGGGCAGCGTTTTGTCACAAAAAAATGTGCTGAACGCCCAATTAAAAACGGCAACCATCAACAAAACCAGGATTGAAAATTTAATCAGGGAAAATGCCGGAACCCAAAAACAATTGGACGACATCAATGGCGAAATTAACGTGATCCAAAAACAAATAAAAAGCGTCGAAAGCCAGAATTCACCCGTAATAAACGAAATAGAAAGTCTTGATGTGCAACTAAAACAAGTGGAAGATTTACTTCAAAAAAGCAAGATTGTAAATCCGGTCAACGGTACTGTGCTCTCAAAATATGCGGAAGTAAATGAGCTGACTTCCTTCGGAAAACCGCTGTATAAAATTGCCGATTTAAGCACGATGGAATTGCGCGTTTATGTGAGTGAAACCCAGCTTTCAAACATCAAAATCGGACAGGAAGTTACGGTCAAAATAGACGCAGGCGATACGATGAAAGATTTTAAGGGAAATATCACCTGGATTTCTTCTGAAGCCGAATTTACCCCTAAAATTATTCAAACCAAAGAAGAACGCATCAATTTGGTGTATGGGGTAAAAGTAGCCGTAAAAAATGACGGAAGTCTAAAAATTGGAATGCCGGCGGAAATGTGGATCTCCAAGTAATCAGTTCGAAGTTGCAGTTTTCAGTTTAAAAAACTAAATAAAACAAGTATGAAAATAATGCATAAAATAGCTTCAATAATCGCATTGCTCATCGGAATAATGTCTGTTATTTCCGGCTCAAAAGTGCTGATGGGAATTGACATAAAAGATTATACAGTTCTCAATTGGCTGGTAATTTACAATGTCATATTTGGCGCAATTTCAATGCTGGCGGCTTACTTTATTTGGAAAAACAATTCAATTGCTAAAAAAGCCGTTGAGTTTATTCTCGCATCACACACTTTTATTGCAATTTATTTAAACTTTTTTAGTGAAACCGTGGCATCGGAAAGCATAAAAGCCATGAGTTTTAGAATCAGCATTTGGATTTTAATCTATCTATTAACCTATAATAAATTTAACAAAGAACCCTTAAATATAACAAAATGAAAAAAATAAGCATTTTATCAGTAGCCATTTTGGCTTTTAGTTTAGCTTTTTCTTGCAATCAGAACAAAAAACAAGAAATCGCAGAACCAGTTCAAACAGTTGAAGAATCTCACGAAAGTGAAGCGGTTTTAAAATTAAATAACGGAGATTTATGGATGGCGAATGCTGAAACTACGGAAGGAGTCCAAAAAATGAGCCAGTTAGTGGCCAATTTCACTGATACAGAAAATATGGAGGCTTATCGGGAACTTAAATCAACATTGGAAGCCGAATTTGGAACCATCATCTCCAAATGCACAATGACTGGCGAGGCGCACGACCAACTGCACAATTACCTTTTGCCTATGAAACCATTATTTAAGGATTTGGCGGCTGAAGATTTAGCCACACGAAAATCTGGCCTGGAAAAACTGACCAAACATTTGTCGGAATATTCCGCCTATTTTAAATAAAAGGCTAAGTTCTGCTGATAACATCATTTGCGTTAGGGATTGAAGTGAAAATCCTTTTTTGAGGCATTTTGCCGATAAAAAAGATTGCAACGAAAAGCCCGACCCTTGTGGTAACGCCCACAAAAAAGGCAGGCAGCCCCAAAACATAAATATATAAATTACTGTAATTATAAGAATTAAACCAAATAAAACAAGATTCTAAAAATGAGTATTTCCGTACAACATATCAGCAAATCATTTAAAACAGTGAATGCCGTAAACGATGTTTCTTTTGAAGTAAAAGAAGGAGAATTGTTCGGATTGATTGGTCCTGATGGCGCCGGAAAAACAACCATTTTCAGAATTTTAACCACCTTGCTTTTTGCCGATAAAGGAACCGTTACCGTTGCCGGATTTGATGTTGTTGACGATTATAAAGAAATTAGAAATCATGTGGGTTATATGCCCGGAAAATTTTCGCTGTACCAGGATTTAACGGTGGAAGAAAATTTAAATTTTTTCGCCACCATATTTGGGACAACCATTGAAGAAAATTATGAGTTGATTAAAGACATTTACGTTCAAATTGAACCTTTTAAAAATCGTAGGGCCGGAGCGCTTTCGGGCGGAATGAAACAAAAACTGGCCTTGAGCTGCGCGCTGATTCACAAACCAAAAGTGTTGTTTTTAGATGAACCAACCACCGGCGTTGATCCGGTTTCACGAAAAGAATTTTGGGAAATGCTGAAACGATTGCAACAAAAAGGGATTACCATTTTGGTATCAACGCCGTATATGGATGAAGCCGAATTGTGTGATAGAATCGCTTTAATTCAGCACGGAAAAATATTGCAAATTGATACGCCACAAGAAATTGTCAAACATTATCCGAAAAAAATATATGATGTAAAAGCTGATAATATGTATCGCCTTCTTGAAAGCTTAAAAAGTTATGAGCACCATTACAGCGTGTATCCTTTTGGTGAATTTGTGCATTATACGGATAAGCGGGAAGATTTTAATCCGCAGGAATTGCAACAATATTTAGAAGCCAAAAAGCATCAAAACATTAAAATTGAAATCACCAAAACCACCATCGAGGACACTTTTATGGAATTGGCAAAATAAACAACGCGAATGAAAAACTACAACGTCATAGAAGTTGAAAACCTGACCAAAAAATTTGGCGATTTTACCGCGGTAAATTCCATCACTTTTGGAGTTAAAAAAGGAGAAATCTTTGGATTTTTAGGCGCAAACGGTGCAGGAAAAACAACCGCAATGAAAATGTTGATCGGTATTGCAAAACCGACCTCCGGAAAAGCGCAAGTTGCGGGTTTTGATGTTTTTACACATCCGGAAGACATCAAAAAAAATATTGGTTATATGAGCCAAAAATTTGCGTTGTACGACGATTTAACGGTAAAAGAAAACATCACCTTTTTTGGTGGAATTTACGGATTGTCACGCGCGAAAATAAAAGAAAAACGTTGCGAATTGGTAGAAGAATTGGGTTTGGGTGATATTGTAAATGAGTTGGTGGGTTCGTTGCCATTGGGCTGGAAACAAAAAATATCGTTTTCAATAGCGCTGTTGCACAGTCCGACCATAGTTTTTTTGGACGAACCAACCGGAGGCGTTGATCCTATAACCAGAAGACAGTTTTGGGAAATGATTTACAAATCGGCCAACAACGGCACCACCATTTTTGTGACCACGCATTATATGGATGAAGCTGAATATTGTGATCGGGTTTCCATTATGGTCGACGGAAAAATTGAAGCATTGGACACGCCTAAAAAATTAAAGGAAAAATATAATGCGATTAATATGAATGAAGTGTTTTTAAAATTGGCAAGAATCACATCCCCAGCCCTTCCCCAAGGGAAGGGAGCAAATATTTAATAAAAAATAAAATCTTCCTTTTTTCGGAAGTTAAAAAGGTAATATGAAACGAGCCAACCAAATTTTGATACACAGTAGAATGATTAATGGCGAACCTGCCTGTCCGGCAGGCAGGCTGCATCTGTACCAATAAAAAATAAAATATAAACAGATGAAACGGTTTATTGGATTTATTAAAAAGGAATTTTACCATATTTTTAGGGACAAACGCTCGCTGTTTATACTTTTTGGGATGCCTATTGCCCAAATTTTACTCTTTGGTTTTGCCATTACCAACGAAATAAACAATGTTGACATTGCCATTTTCGACAAATCAAACGACGCAACTACACAGGAAATCATTCATAAAATATCAGCATCAAAATATTTCAGCATCAGACAGCATATCACAAATGAAGCTGAAATTGAAACTGTTTTTCAAAAAGGAAAAGTGCTTGCTGTGCTTGTATTCGAAAAAG
The DNA here is from genome assembly GCA_030683995.1 of Lutibacter sp. Classification (GTDB taxonomy): domain Bacteria; phylum Bacteroidota; class Bacteroidia; order Flavobacteriales; family Flavobacteriaceae; genus Lutibacter. The sequence goes on along the minus strand of JAUXPH010000062.1, from coordinate 1,049 downwards.
ATTTCAAGAAAAATTTAACCAAAGAAAACTCGGCAAAAGTTCATATAATTACCGATGCCACCGATCCAAATACCGCAAATTCCATTACCAATTACATCAGTGCGATTATAGGAAGTTACAAAATGGAAATCAACAAAAATGTGAATTTGGAATATCAAATTGAGACCAAATCGAGAATGGTTTACAATCCCGAATTAAAAAGTGTTTTCATGTTCGTTCCGGGCGTAATGACCATTATTTTAATGCTGGTATCGGCTATGATGACTTCCATTTCCATCACGCGTGAAAAAGAATTGGGGACAATGGAAATTTTATTGGTTTCTCCCATAAAACCATTCCAAGTTATTTTGGGCAAAGTGTTTCCTTACATATTTTTATCAGTTATCAATGCAGTGGTCATCGTTTTATTGAGCATTTTTATATTTAAAATGCCTGTTGAAGGGAGTTTGTTTTTACTCGGATTTGAAAGCGTGCTTTTTATCATCAATGCATTATCGTTAGGCATCTTAATTTCTACCGTATCTTCTACCCAACAAACCGCGATGATGATTTCATTAATGGGCTTGATGCTTCCGGTTATTTTATTGTCGGGTTTCATTTTTCCCATTGCCAATATGCCATTTCCTTTGCAAATGATAAGTAATATAATTCCTGCAAAATGGTTTATTATTATTTTAAAAGGAATTATGCTGAAAGGTGTTGGACTCGCTTTTATTTGGAAAGAAACCTTGATATTGGCCGGTATGACATTGTTTTTTATTGCGTTGAGCATCAAAAAATATAAAATTAGGCTGGAATAGGCCCTTTAGAATTTTAATTGAAAAGAAATAAGCGACAGGAAATTAGAAAAATATAATATAGTCGGAAGTCGGAAGAAGGAAGTCCTTTAGATTTGTATTATAAATAATATTTATAATAATGATGATGTTGAAAAGAGGGGGTCCGGGGGAGACTCATAACTAATAAAAAAGTTCATAACTTTAATGAGAAAATAAAATAGTAAAAAGTATGGGGTGAACTTTTCGCGAAGTCTAAGTAAGACTTATCTT
>JAUXPH010000052.1 GCA_030683995.1 Lutibacter sp. | reverse complement strand
CAACAATTACAGAACGTGCAGAATAATCAACACGTTTTCCAAGTAAGTTTTGACGGAAACGTCCTTGCTTACCTTTTAAGGAATCTGACAATGATTTTAACGGACGGTTTGATTCAGTTTTTACGGCTGATGATTTGCGTGTGTTGTCAAACAATGAATCCACAGACTCTTGCAACATACGTTTTTCGTTACGTAAAATTACCTCAGGCGCTTTTATTTCAACCAATCTTTTTAAACGATTGTTTCTGATAATTACCCTGCGGTATAAATCATTTAAATCGGAAGTGGCAAAACGGCCACCATCCAACGGCACCAACGGACGCAATTCTGGTGGTGTCACCGGAATCACTTTCATAATCATCCATTCCGGACGATTTTCTCTGTTTTTGCCTGCATCTCTAAAAGCTTCAACTACGTTTAATCTTTTTAATGCTTCAGTTTTACGTTGTTTAGATGTTTCTGTATTTGCTTTATGACGCAATTCATAAGACAATTCATCTAAATTAATTCGGTTAAATAAATCAATTAAACATTCGGCACCCATTTTAGCAATGAACTTTTCTGGGTCGTTATCGTCTAAATATCTATTTTCATTAGGGAATGATTCAAGAATGTCCAAATATTCTTCTTCCGTTAAGAAATCCATTTTTTGCAATGGATCTCCGCTTGAATTTTTAGCTCCGGCAGGTTGAATGACTACATAACGTTCGTAGTAAATAATCATGTCTAACTTTTTTGAAGGCAAACCTAAAAGGTATCCCATTTTGTTAGGCAATGATCTAAAATACCAGATATGAGCAACAGGAACCACCAAATTAATGTGTCCTACTCTGTCTCTACGAACTTTTTTCTCAGTTACTTCAACACCGCAACGGTCGCAAACTATTCCTTTATAGCGAATTCTCTTGTACTTTCCACAAGCACATTCGAAATCTTTTATTGGTCCAAAAATTCGCTCACAAAACAATCCATCTCTTTCAGGTTTGTGAGTTCGGTAATTTATAGTTTCCGGTTTTAAAACTTCTCCGTTTGATTTCTCAAGAATTACTTCAGGAGATGCCAAGCCAATAGAAATTTTATTGAATTTTTTTACAGTGTATTTATTATCGGTTTTTCTGGCCATAATATGTTAATAATGGGTTCGAATTTAAAAATGTAAAAATAGTATAAATAGCCAGAAGGTCTAAAAACCTCCTGACTATCCTTTTTTGTTATTCCTCTAATCTAACGTCTAATCCAAGACCTCTAAGTTCGTGCATTAATACGTTAAATGATTCTGGCAATCCTGGTTCAGGCATATCATCACCTTTTACAATAGCCTCATAGGTTTTTGCTCTACCCAAAACATCATCAGATTTTACGGTTAAGATTTCTCTCAAAGTACTTGATGCTCCATAAGCTTCAAGTGCCCAAACCTCCATCTCACCAAAACGCTGACCTCCAAATTGTGCTTTACCGCCCAATGGTTGTTGTGTAATTAACGAGTATGGTCCAATAGAACGAGCGTGCATTTTGTCATCAATCATATGTCCTAATTTGATCATATAAATAACGCCTACTGTTGCAGGTTGGTCAAAACGTTCTCCTGTGCCACCATCATATAAATAGGTATGGCCATGTTTTGGAATTCCGGCATCTTCAATTAACTGGTTGATTTCGCTAATTTTTGCACCATCAAAAATAGGTGTTGCAAATGTTTTGCCAAGTCGTTGACCAGCCCATCCAAGAACCGTTTCATAAATTTGTCCGATATTCATACGTGAAGGCACTCCAAGCGGGTTCAACACAATATCAACCGGAGTTCCATCCTCTAAGAAAGGCATATCTTCAGCGCGAACAATACGGGCAACAATCCCTTTGTTTCCGTGACGTCCTGCCATTTTATCACCCACTTTTAACTTACGTTTTTTAGCGATGTAAATTTTGGCAAGTTTTAAAATTCCTGCAGGCAATTCATCACCCACTGAAACTGTAAATTTCTCACGACGCAAAGATCCTTGTAAATCATTCACTTTTATTTTGTAATTGTGAATCAATTCATTCACCAAGGCATTGATATGGTCATCTGTAGTCCAAACGCCTCTGGTTAAATAAGCAAAATCAGGAACTGCATTCAGCATTTTTAACGTAAACTTTTTACCTTTCTGAAGAATTTCTTCACCCAAATCGTTCATCACTCCCTGAGAAGTTTTTCCACTGATTAGGGTAAATAATTTTTCGGTTAAAACAGTACGTAAATCTTCTAATTTTGCAGAATATTTGTGTTCTAAATTGGTAATGCTTATTTTATCTTTTGCTCTTTTTGATTTGTCTTTTACGGCACGTTCAAACAACTTCTTGTCAATAACAACTCCACGCAATGATGGAGAAGCTTTTAATGAAGCATCTTTTACGTCGCCGGCTTTGTCACCAAAAATAGCTCTCAATAATTTTTCTTCAGGTGTTGGGTCAGATTCTCCTTTAGGCGTAATTTTACCGATCAAAATATCTCCCGGTTTTACTTCAGCGCCAATACGGATCATTCCATTTTCATCCAAATCTTTTGTAGCTTCTTCAGAAACGTTCGGAATGTCGTTGGTCAATTCTTCAGCACCTAATTTAGTGTCTCTAACTTCCAATGAATATTCATCAATGTGGATAGAAGTAAAAATATCTTCTTTCACCACTTTTTCAGAAATCACAATCGCATCCTCAAAGTTATACCCTTTCCAAGGCATAAAAGCCACTTTCATATTTCTTCCCAAAGCCAATTCACCGTTTTGTGTGGCATAACCTTCACAAAGCACCTGTCCTTCTTCTACCCTGTCGCCTTTTTTAACAATAGGTTTTAGGTTGATAGAAGTTCCTTGGTTTGTTTTTCTAAACTTGATTAAGTTGTATGTTTTGCTGTCGCTGTCGAAGCTAACCATACGTTCTTCATCAGATTTATCATATTTAATTTTGATGGTGTTGGCATCTACATACTCAACAGTTCCTAAACCTTCAGCATTGATTAAAATACGTGAATCTTTTGCAACCCTTCTCTCTAATCCTGTACCAACAATTGGCGCTTCCGGACTGATTAAGGGAACTGCCTGACGCATCATATTCGATCCCATCAACGCACGGTTTGCATCATCATGCTCCAAAAACGGAATTAAAGATGCTGATATTGAAGCGATTTGGTTAGGAGCAACATCCATATAATTCACCACTTTCGGGTCAACTACCGGATAATCTGCTTCTTCACGAACAATTACCTTATCGTTTACAAAATTACCAGCATTATCTAAAGGAAGATTTGACTGGGCAAATTTCATTCCTTCTTCTTCTTCGGCACTTAAATAAGACGGTTCATCAACAATATTTACCTGGCCATTGGTTACCTTTCTGTAAGGTGTCTCAATAAATCCTAAGTTATTCACTTTGGCGAAAACTGCCAAAGAGGAAATTAAACCAATATTTGGTCCCTCAGGAGTTTCAATCGGACATAAACGGCCATAGTGTGTAAAGTGAACGTCACGCACCTCAAATCCTTCTCTTTCTCTGGATAAACCTCCAGGTCCTAGTGCTGATAATCTTCTTTTGTGCGTAATCTCAGCCAATGGATTTGTCTGGTCCATAAATTGAGACAATTGGTTTGTCCCAAAAAATGAATTGATCACAGATGACAACGTTTTTGCGTTTATCAAATCGATTGGTGTAAATACTTCATTATCACGTACATTCATACGTTCACGAATGGTTCTTGCCATACGGGAAAGACCAACGCCAAACTGACTTGCCAATTGCTCGCCAACCGTACGTACACGACGGTTTGATAAATGGTCAATATCATCCACTTCCGCTTTTGAATTGACTAATTTTATCAAGTTTTTGATAATGGTAATAATATCTTCTTTCGTTAAAACTTTTGCATCTACTGACACATCCAATCCTAACTTTTTGTTCATTCTGTAACGCCCGACTTCACCTAAATTGTAACGTTGTTCTGAGAAGAATAATTTATCAATAATACCTTTTGCAGTTTCGAAATCTGGCGGTTCAGCGTTACGCAACTGTCTGTAAATGTGCTCAACAGCTTCTTTTTCAGAGTTTGTTGGATCTTTTTGCAAGGTATTGTGAATAATGGCATAATCGGCCATTTCATTATCTTCTTTATGAAGCAGGATTGTTTTTGTTCCTGATTCAATAATTTCTTCGATTTGATCTTTTTCTAAAATGGTATCCCTGTCCAATACGATTTCATTTCTTTCAATAGAAACAACCTCGCCGGTATCTTCATCAACAAAATCTTCAAACCAAGTTTTTAAAACACGTGCGGCCAGTTTTCTGCCGATGTATTTTTTTAATCCGCTTTTTGAAACCTTAATTTCTTCAGCAAGATCAAAAATCTCCAAAATATCTTTATCTCGTTCATAACCAATGGCTCTGAACAGTGTTGTTACCGGTAATTTTTTCTTTCTATCAATATAAGCATACATTACTTGATTGATATCAGTTGCAAATTCTATCCAAGAACCTTTAAAAGGAATTACCCTTGCTGAATATAATTTTGTTCCATTTGCGTGGAATGATTGCCCGAAGAATACACCCGGCGAACGATGCAATTGAGAAACTACAACCCTTTCAGCACCATTGATTACAAAGGTACCGCTGTGTGTCATATATGGAATTGTGCCAAGATAAACATCTTGTACAATTGTTTCAAAATCTTCGTGTTCAGGATCTGTGCAATACAGCTTTAAGCGCGCTTTTAATGGCACACAATAAGTTAAACCTCTTTCGATACATTCTTGAATTGAATATCTAGGCGGATCTACAAAGTAGTCCAAGAACTCTAACACAAATTGGTTACGAGTATCACTAATTGGGAAGTTATCGAGGAAGGTTTTATATAATCCTTCGGTACTTCTTTCGTCAGCTTTGGTTTTTAGTTGAAAAAAATCTTGAAATGATTTTACCTGAATATCCAAGAAATCGGGATATTCCATTACCATTTTAGCTGATGCGAAGTTTATTCTTTCGGTGATTTTTTTAGTTGCCAATGGACAAAAACTTTAGGTTAATAAAACAATTAAAATATAAGAACGAATATATACACAAAACGGTTTAGGTCTGAGGCTTTCACCCAGACCTAAACCTCAAATTGTGTTAGCTAATGAAAGCTTATTTAAGCTCAACCTCAGCTCCAGCTTCTTCTAATGCTGCTTTTAATCCTTCAGCTTCATCTTTAGAAATACCTTCTTTTATTGGTGCTGGTGCAGCATCAACAATTGCTTTAGCTTCTTTTAGACCTAAACCGGTTAATTCTTTAACCAATTTAACCACTGCTAATTTAGAATCACCAGCTGCTTTTAAAATTACGTCGAATTCAGTTTTTACTTCAGCTTCGTCATCTCCTCCAGCTGCTGCTGCAGGACCTGCAACTGCTACTGCTGCTGCTGGCTCAATACCGTATTCATCTTTTAATATTTTAGCCAGCTCATTTACTTCTTTAACTGTTAAGCCAACAAGTTTCTCTGCGAAATCTTTTAAATCTGCCATTTCTCTTTGTTTAAATTTTATTATTTAGTTTATTAGTGCACGTATTTATTTCTCTGATAATGTTGTAAGAATACCAGATAATTTATTACCTCCTGATTGCAATGCTGAAATAACATTTTTAGCAGGCGATTGTAATAAGGTAATGATATCTCCAATAACTTGTTCTTTGGATTTTATGTTCACCAAAGATTCTAGCTGGTTGTCACCAATATAGATTGCTTCTTCAACATAAGCTCCTTTCAATAAAGGAATAAGAGATTTTTTTCTGAAATCTTTAATTAATTTCGCTGGAGCGTTACTCGATTCAGATATCATTAAAGAAGTGTTTCCTTTTAATATCGATGGTAAGTCCCCGAAATCTTTATCAGATTTTTCCATTGCTTTACCAAGCAATGTGTTTTTAACAACTGCGAGTTTGATGTTTGCTTTAAAACAAGCTCTTCTTAAATTAGATGTTTGTAAAGCATTTAACCCTGATATATCTGCAAAATAGATAATTCTTCCTTCAGTTAACCTGGTTGTTAAAGCTTCTATTACTTGTGATTTTTCTTCTCTCGTCATAATTACTAAGTTTTAACTTTAATTAAACTGATTTAGTGTCAATATTCACTCCAGGGCTCATAGTACTAGAAAGATAAATACTTTTAATGTAAGTTCCTTTAGCCGTTGTAGGCTTCAATTTTATCAAAGTATTCACAATTTCGTGTGCATTGTCGATAATTTGTTCGGCATCAAAAGATGCTTTCCCAATACCTGCATGTACTATACCGGTTTTATCAACTTTAAAGTCGATTTTCCCAGCTTTCACTTCCTTTACCGCTTTTGCAACGTCCATAGTTACTGTACCAGTTTTAGGGTTTGGCATTAAACCTCTTGGTCCTAAAATACGACCTAAAGGACCTAATTTTCCCATAATACTTGGCATAGTGATAATAACATCCACATCAGTCCAACCATCTTTAATTTTTTGAAGGTAGTCATCCAATCCAACATAATCAGCGCCGGCTTCTAGGGCTTCAGCTTCTTTATCTGGAGTTACCAGTGCCAACACTTTAACATCTTTTCCGGTTCCGTGTGGTAATGTAACCACGCCTCTAACCATTTGATTTGCTTTACGTGGATCTACACCCAATCTAACAGCTATATCAATAGATGCATCGAAATTTACACTTGTAATTTCTTTTACTAAAGCGGAAGCGTCTTTTAAAGAATATGCTTGATTTTTATCAATCTTAGCATGAGCTTCTTTTTGCTTTTTAGTTAATTTTGCCATTTTAATAACTGTTTTATTTTTTTATAGGAGCTTCTCCACTTACGTTAACACCCATTGAGCGTGCTGTACCAGCCATCATAAGCATAGCCGATTCGATCGTAAATGCATTTAAATCTTGCATTTTATCTTCAGCAATCACTCTTAATTGATCCCAGGTCACTGTTGCCACCTTGTTACGGTTTGGCTCAGAAGACCCTTTTTTTGCTTTAGCAGCTTCCATAATTTGCATCGCCGCTGGTGGTGTTTTTACAACAAATTCAAAAGATTTATCCTTATAAACAGTAATTGCTACCGGTAAAATCTTTCCTTGTTTGTCTTGAGTTCTTGCATTAAACTGCTTACAGAACTCCATAATATTAACGCCGGCAGCACCCAAAGCAGGTCCAACTGGTGGTGATGGGTTTGCAGCACCTCCTTTAACCTGTAATTTTACTACTTTACTAATTTCTTTTGCCATCTTTAAATCTTAAATTATATACTATGCATAAATTGGAAGCCAATGCATAATATCTCCATTATTTCTGTAACAATTATGAAATTTTTTCAACTTGCATATAGCTTAATTCCAATGGCGTTTTTCTGCCAAAAATCTTAACCATAACTTCAAGTTTACGTTTTTCTTCATTTATTTTTTCGATAGTGCCGTCAAAACCATTAAATGGTCCGTCAATTACTTTTACGGTTTCTCCAACAGTAAACGGAATTGCAACATTATCATTTTGAACCGACAACTCATCAACTTTACCCAGCATTCGGTTAATTTCAGATTTTCTCATAGGAACGGGATCTCCGCCTTTGACTTCACCTAAAAATCCGATAACTCCGGGTATTGATTTAATGATATGTGGAAGTTCACCACTTAAGTTTGCTTCAATCATTACATAACCGGGAAAATAAACACGTTCTTTGTTTATCTTTTTCCCATTACGCACTTGAATAACTTTTTCTGAAGGAACAAGAACTCTATCAACATAGTCAGTCATGCCTAAGCGGGCAATCTCGTTCTCAATATAAGTTTTTACCTTATTTTCTTGTCCGCCGATCGCTCTAACAACATACCATTTTTTAACAGAATCTGTCATACTAATTTTTAATAATTAAAACAGTTTAAAATATTCAGTTAAACCTGCTTGAAAAAATTTATCTACTGCAAATACCGCTAATGCGAAAATGATGGTAAATATAGCAACAACTACCGTAGATTTTTGAGCTTCTTCCCAAGAAATCCAAGATACTTTATTGCGCAACTCTTCAAATGAGTCTTTTAAGTAATTGATTAATTCCATTTTTTCAAATTTTGCACGGGTGGAGAGACTTCCTTCGACTACGCTCTGTAACCACGCTCAGGATAAACTTCTCGCACCAGTTTTTTTTATATTAGCACGGGTGGAGAGACTTCCTTCGACTGCGCTCAGGATAAACTTCTCGCACCAGTTTTTTTTATATTAGCACGGGTGGAGAGACTCGAACTCCCGACACCTGGTTTTGGAGACCAGTGCTCTACCAACTGAGCTACACCCGTAAATTTAAGGTGCCCCTCTTAAAAGAAGCACCTATAATTTACCTAGTATTAGGTGTATTTTATTAGTCTAATAATTCTGTTACCTGACCAGCACCAACTGTTCTACCACCTTCACGGATTGCAAAACGTAAACCTACGTTTAATGCGATTTTTTGATGCAATTCTACGTGAATGGTTAAGTTATCACCTGGCATAACCATTTCAACACCTTCCGGTAACATAATTGTACCTGTTACGTCAGTTGTACGAACGTAAAACTGTGGACGGTAGTTGTTATGGAATGGTGTGTGACGACCACCTTCTTCTTTTTTAAGAACGTAAACTTCTGCTTTAAATTTACCGTGTGGCGTTACAGATTTTGGTTTACAAATAACCATACCTCTTTTAATATCTTCTTTTGCAATACCTCTTAATAAGATACCAACATTATCTCCAGCTTCACCTCTATCCAATATTTTTCGGAACATTTCAACTCCAGTAACTGTTGAAGTTAATTTTTCAGCTCCCATACCAATAATTTCAACTGAATCCCCTGTGTTTGCAACACCTGTTTCAATACGGCCTGTTGCAACAGTTCCACGACCTGTAATTGAAAATACATCTTCAACTGGCATAAGGAAAGGTTTATCAATATCACGTAATGGCAATTCAATCCAAGTATCAACGGCATCCATCAATTCAACAATTTTCTCCATCCATTTAGGTTCTTTGTTCAATCCGCCTAATGCTGAACCTTGAATAACTGGTGTATTGTCACCATCATAGTCATAGAAAGACAATAAGTCTCTAATTTCCATTTCTACCAGTTCCAATAATTCCTCATCATCAACCATATCCACTTTATTCATGAATACAACCAATCTTGGAATACCAACCTGACGGCCTAATAGGATATGCTCTCTAGTTTGAGGCATTGGTCCGTCTGTTGCAGCAACCACAATAATAGCACCATCCATTTGGGCGGCACCAGTTACCATATTTTTCACGTAATCCGCGTGACCTGGACAGTCAACGTGAGCATAGTGACGATTTGCTGTTGAATATTCTACGTGAGCGGTATTGATAGTAATACCTCTTTCTTTCTCCTCAGGAGCATTATCAATTTGATCAAAGTTTTTTACTTCACAAAATCCTTTTTCTGCTAATACTACAGTAATAGCAGCTGTTAAAGTTGTTTTACCGTGATCAACGTGTCCAATTGTCCCAATGTTTAAATGTGGTTTTGAACGATCAAAAGTACCTTTTGCCATGATTATTAAATTTTAATTTTTAAATCTTAGTTATATATAGTGTTAATTTCAATTCTTATTTTGAGCCAATGATGGGATTTGAACCCATGACCTCTTCCTTACCAAGGAAACACTCTACCCCTGAGCTACACCGGCAAAAAAAAGAGCGAGAGACCGGGCTCGAACCGGCGACAGTCAGCTTGGAAGGCTGAAGCTCTACCAACTGAGCTACTCTCGCAATATTTTTTTTTCAATTCCCTACTGCTTTATATTGCTATAAAACAATTGTGGTGAGAGAAGGATTCGAACCTTCGAAGCTTGCGCAGCAGATTTACAGTCTGCCCTCGTTGGCCACTTGAGTATCTCACCATTTTTTCAAAGATCTGGCCGTTAGATACTTCTTTCGACTGCGCTCGGTATAAGATTTCCTTTTTTATACTTTCCAAATTACTTCCTTTTAAAGCAATCTTTCATCTGAGCATTATTTCAAATTTTTGAGCCGATAGAGGGACTTCCTTCGACTATACTTCGGCTACGCTCTGTAACCTCGCTCAGGATAAACTTCTCGTCCCTTTTTATAAACATCTCAAATTAAATCAAAATATTTACTCCCAA
>JAUXPH010000035.1 GCA_030683995.1 Lutibacter sp. | reverse complement strand
CCTTTAGATTTGTATTATAAATAATATTTATAATAATGATGATGTTGAAAAGAGGGGGTCCGGGGGAGACTCATAACTAATAAAAAAGTTCATAACTTTAATGAGAAAATAAAATAGTAAAAAGAATGGGGTGAACTTTTCGCGAAGTCTAAGTAAGACTTATCTTCGGTTTTAGTCCCCATTCTTATAACCAGTTGCCAAGAACCATATAGGATTTTAGTCCTAACCTTTTAAAGGTCTTAGTTTAAGCAACTATTTAAATTTTTATAAAATTATGAAAATAAAAGAAATTATCGGTATTGATGTTAGCAAATTAACATTAGACAGCTGTGATCATAACAGTGGTAAACAAGAAGTTTTTGACAATAACCTTGAAGCTATAGAAGCTATGGTAGATTGGTCATTAGAAACTACAGGAGCCAGTAAAGCAGACTTATTGTTTGTTTTTGAACATACAGGATTGTATTCTCATCAGCTTATAGAATACCTGAGTGAGAGAGGATACTTTTATTATGTGGTACCAGGTTTAGAGATTAAACGTTCATTGGGTATTGTCAGAGGAAAAGATGATAAAGTGGATGCCAAAAGAATTGCATTGTATGGTTATCGTTTGCGGGAAGAAATTAAACCTAGTCAAGTAAACAGTAAAACATTAGAAAGTTTAAAACGGTTGATGTCTATGAGACGTAAATTGGTTGCCCAACGAGCAGGACATAAGGCTACATTGAAAGAGCAACAAGGAGTATTAAATGCAAAGAATGAAATTGTGTTGTTTAAAGTACAAAAGGAGATTATCAAAACTCTTAATGTGCAAATAAAAACGATAGAGAAGGAACTGAGCAAGATCATTAAAGAAGATTCTGAGCTGCAAAAAATCTTTCGGCTCATAACCAGCATTAAAGGTATTGGACCAGTTACAGCAAGATTCCTGATTGTTTACACCGCAGCATTTACCAAGTTCAAGACCTGGAGAAAGTTTGCTTCTTATTGCGGGATAGCACCCTTCCCTAATTGCTCTGGAACTAGTGTAAGAGGAAGAACCAAACTAAGTAATTTGGCCAATAAAGAAGGAAAATGGTTATTGCATCTTTGTGCGGTCTCTGCTATACAGAACGATCCGGAAATGAAACTCTATTATGAAAGAAGAGTCGAAAAAGGTAAAAATAAGATGAGTACTTTGAATATTATTAGAAATAAATTATTAGGAAGGGCTTTTGCTGTAGTTCAACGAGGAACTCCATATGTGGATACAATGAAATATGCAGCTTGAAAAATAGTAAAAATTTATACCAAAAAATTTGGTTTAATCATAGGATACCGAAGTCGGAAGTACAGCTTAAAGTCAAGATTTAAATATTAAAAGTGAAGTTATTTCGAGATCAGGGCATTTTTAACCGCAAATGCGCAAAGATTAACGCAAAGTGCACAAAAACATAGTTTTCTTCCTTGCGGTTAAGTTTTTAAATCGTAAATCAAAAATGATTTTTTTGTGATTTTCAGGCGTTTATGTACTTAATACCTACGCTTAAAATGGCATAATATCCAATAAACTCCCTGTAAATTAGTGCTAAAACAAACCGTTTAATTAAAATATTAAACCATTTGTTTCTAATATACTACCATTTGTTTAATTGATGTTCTGGCATTAACAAGATACTTCAAAACAAAGTATTTTTGGGTAACCCAAGAACGCTTATTATATGGTCAAAAACTACCCCGTTTTAAAAAATTTAGCAGCCCTATTTTTCTTATTATTTGCCTTTTCTGCTTTTTCGCAAACACAAACTTTTACCAATCCATTAAATAACGGATTACCAGCCAATACTTTTACTGTGCCGGCTGGCGTTACGCAAGTAACTGTTGAGGCTTGGGGAGGCGGCGGTGCTGGAGGAAGTTCAAAAATTGATAGATATTCAGCTGGCGGCGGCGGTGGAGGTGCATATACTATTGCTAACTCTGTTTCCGTAACATCTGGGCAAACCTATGCTGTTACAATTGGTAGTGGCGGAATTCAAAATTTTGGTGCGAACGGAGGAGATGGAGGTAACTCAACCTTTTTAGCTGTTAATGCTAATGGGGGAAAAGGCGGCGGTGGAGTTACAACTTATATAGTGGGTTTATCTGGAGCAGGTGGTACAGGAGGAACCTATTCTGGAGGTTCTGGAATGGGTGGTAATTTCTCCAATTCAGGTGCTTCTGGTGGTGGTGGTGGAGGTAGTGCAGGCACAGCGTCAGATGGAAATGATGCTACTACTCAAATAGGAGCGACTGCCAAAATTGGTGGCGGAAATGGCGGAAATGGAGGTAATAAAAATAGTTTTGGATATGCTCCCACAGTTAATCCAGGAGGCGGAGGTGGAGGTTCAGGCGATGCATCAGGTGCGTATATGTTTGCAGGTGGCGCAGGTGGAAACGGCCAAATAAGAATTACTTGGACTTGCCCTACTTATAGTTTAAGCAGTACTTCTGTAATAACACCCATATGTATAAATAATGGGGCGGTTGTTACGCTAAATGCCGCCCCTATTAATTTGCCAATTGGTACCTATACAGTTACATACAATCAGTCAGTTAATAACGTTGTAACAGGTGCCACTAAAACCATGACGGTTACAACACCAGGTACAGGTTCTTTTACAACAAATAATTTAACAGCCACTGGGAATACAACCATTACGATAACAAATTTATCAAGCGGAAGCGGAACGTCTAATTGCAGTTATGCAATTAATGCAAATAATGCGGCAATTGTTACTGTAAATCCCTTACCGGTTGCGGCAGGCACAATCACCGGCACTCCAACAGTTTGTCAGGGACAAAATACTGTTGCTTATTCTGTTCCGGCAATTACAAATGCAACCAGCTACACTTGGGCGTATTCAGGAACAGGGGCAACTATATCAGGAACTTCAAATAATATAACAATAAATTTTGCCGCAAATGCAACTTCAGGTAATTTAACTGTGAGAGGCACAAATGCTTGTGGCAATGGAACTGTATCTGCGAATTATGCAGTTACAGTTAACACACAACCAATTGCACCAACAGTAGGCACAATTACCCAACCAACTTGCTCAACAGCAACAGGAAGTGTTGTGTTGAATGGATTGCCAGCTACAGGAAGTTGGACAATTAATCCGGGAACAACTACAGGAACGGGAACAAGCACAACAATTTCAGGTCTTGCAACCGGCACCTATAACTTTACAGTTACAAGTGCAGCAGGATGTACTTCTTCTGCATCTGCAAATGTGGATATCAATTCGCAGCCATCAATTAATATCTGGAACGGCTCTGTAAGTACCGATTGGAATACCGCAGGAAACTGGTGCACCGGTGTTCCAAGTGTCACAAATAATAAAGATGTTTTAATCCCAACAATCCCAACAGGCGGTAGATATCCTATTTTAAATGCATTTATGGACCCTACGTATCCTGAGGGTTATGTTAAAAATATAGTTTTTGAAAGCGGCACCACCTTAATTATAGTAAACAATACTTTATTTGTTGAAGGGAACTTAACCCTAAACGGAAAAATAGATTTAAATAATGAGGCGCAGTTGGTGCAAGATACTGGAAGTACATTTGATCCATTAAGCACTGGCACAATAGAAATAGACCAACAAGGAACTTCAGATAATTTTAAATATAATTATTGGGGATCGCCCGTTAATACAACTGGAACTTCCTACACCATTGCAGGTGTTTTAAGAGATGGTACTGATCCAAATGCTTTCCCGTTAACACCAATTACTTTTGGAGCACCTTATACCTTTGCCGATGGAACTGCTCCTTTAGTTGGAGAAGCCATTAAACTCAGTACTTACTGGATGTATAAATATGCAAATTTAGGAAATGGCTATAGCGGTTGGACTTCTGTAGGAAAAGATGGAAATTTAAACGTAGGGGAAGGCTTTACTATGAAAGGTTCAAATACTGGCTTAATTGAGCAAAATTACACCTTTGTTGGAAAACCCAATAATGGCGACATTACCTTACTGATAGCTGCCAATAGGGATTACCTCATTGGAAATCCTTATCCATCGGCCATAGATGCAAAAGAATTTATACGGGATAATATTTCTGTTCCAAGCGGTTACAGAGCCGTTAATGTTATTGATGGCAATTTATATTTCTGGGATCATTTTGGCGGTGGCAACCATTTATTAAAATCTTATGAAGGAGGTTATGGAATTTTTAATTTGACAGGTTTCGTAAAAGCTATGGCAACGGATGCACTTATTAACAATACAGGGAATCAATCAACAAAAATACCGCCACGCTTTATTCCTGTGGCACAAGGATTTTTTGTAACCTCTGTCTCGGGTATAGTTGGAACGGAGAATATTCAGTTTAAAAACAGCCAACGTCTTTACAAAAAAGAAGAACCTTCCGTTTCTCAATTTATGAAAAGTGAGGGAACTGCTAAGTTGAAAAAGAAAACTGTAAGTGAAGAGGTCTTTCCAAAAATATATTTAAAATATAGTTCCGCAAAAGGTTTTCATCGGCAACTTTTAGTTGGCTTTATTGAAAACACCACTGATGGCGTTGATATAGGTTATGATGCCATTAATTATGAAACTTTTGCTGAAGATATGTCTTGGAGAAACAACAATATAAATTTTATTATTCAGGCGGTTCCAACGTTAAATGATGAAAGAAAATTGCCGCTTGAAGTTAAGGTTGCAACTACGGGAATAATCAAAATAAGTATAGATAATACCGAGAATATTCCTGAGGATACTGAAATATTTATGGAGGACAGCACAACTGGAAAAAGGCACAATATTTCTAAAAACCAGTTTGAAATTGAGTTAGCGGCAGGGAAATATACCGACCGATTTGCACTCACCTTTAAAACCCAAAAATTAATAGCCGAAGATGTGATGGCTGAAGTTTTGATCCCCGCAGCAACGCAACCCATCATCGAAGGTATTCACGTATTTATGAACAACGCCATTGGCGAGTTGCAAATAAAAAACAACAGCGCCGAAGAAATATTGAACATAGCGTTAATAAACTCTTTGGGTCAAACCATTAAAACTTGGAATTCCAATTTTAATATAAGAACTATTTCCTTGCCAGTAAGCACAGCTACAGGCGTATATTTAGTGCAAATAAACACAAAAACTGGCAATACGGTTAAGAAAATAAGCGTTAATGCCCCCTAACCCACAAAGGGGGACTGAGCGTTAAAAAAATGTATGGGATACATTTTTAGCGAATGTGCCAGCCGGCGCGCAGGCGATAAAAGTTAAAAGAATAATTGAATATTCTAAAATCTTGAATTAATTGAGATCAACCTCCCTTTCCTTAGGAAAGGGCTGGGGATAGGAACCTACTTAAAAGCAGAAATCCCTGTAATATCCATTCCTGTAATGAGCAAATGAATATCGTGTGTTCCTTCATAGGTAATCACGCTTTCTAAATTCATCATATGGCGCATAATGGAATATTCGCCGGTAATTCCCATAGCGCCCAAGATTTGTCGGGCTTCACGTGCAATATGGATCGCCATATCAACATTGTTTCTTTTTGCCATGGAAATTTGGGCAGTTGTTGCCCTGTTTTCATTTTTTAAAACGCCCAAGCGCCAGGTCAATAATTGCGCTTTGGTGATTTCGGTAATCATTTCAGCCAATTTTTTTTGTTGCAATTGCATTCCGGCAATGGGTTTATCGAACTGAATGCGTTGTTTGGCGTAACGCAAAGCGGTATCATAACAATCCATGGCAGCGCCAATAGCGCCCCATGCAATGCCGTAACGGGCAGAGTCCAGACAGCCAAGCGGCGCTCCCAATCCATCCTTGTTTGGCAAAATATTTTCTTTCGGAATTTTTACATTGTCAAAAATCAGTTCTCCTGTTGAAGAAGCGCGTAACGACCATTTGTTGTGTGTTTCCGGTGTAGAAAATCCGGCCATACCTCGTTCCACCAACACGCCTTTAATTCTTCCTTCTTCATTTTTGGCCCAAACAACGGCAACATCCGCAAAAGGCGCATTTGAAATCCACATTTTAGCGCCGTTCAGCAAATAATAATCGCCCATATCTTTAATATTGGTGGTCATTCCGCCCGGATTGGAACCGTGATCGGGCTCTGTCAATCCAAAACAGCCTAAAAGTTCCCCGCTTGCCAGTTTTGGCAAATATTTTT
The DNA here is from genome assembly GCA_030683995.1 of Lutibacter sp. Lineage (GTDB taxonomy): Bacteria > Bacteroidota > Bacteroidia > Flavobacteriales > Flavobacteriaceae > Lutibacter. The sequence goes on along the minus strand of JAUXPH010000035.1, from coordinate 41,322 downwards.
GTCGTTGCGCTTCATTGCCATATTTCCAGATAGGATACATCACCAAAGATGATTGCACGGAAGCCGTTGAACGAACACCCGAATCGCCGCGTTCTATTTCTTGCATAATCAATCCGTAGGAAATTTGATCCAAACCGGCACCGCCGTATTCTTCGGGAATATAAGGACCAAAAGCCCCTATTTCAGCCAATCCTGAAATAATGGATTTTGGAAATTTTGCCTGTTGTGCGGCTTCTTCAATAATGGGAGAAACTTCTCTTTTTACCCATTCTCTTGCGGCATTGCGCACTAAAAGATGCTCTTCCGTTAACAATTCATCTAACTGATAATAATCCGGCGCTTGAAATAAATCTTGTGACATTTGGTTTTATATTTTGTTGCTTACAAATTTAGCAATTAAAATCTTTTATTCCTTACATTTGTGTGTTGTACTATAATGTGTAAAGTGATTTAGCTGAAAAGTTGAAGAGACCGAAGTCCGTAGACCGAAGTCGGAAGTAAAAAGTATAAAACTTAACAAAAAAATCCCCTCTTGAGACCCGTGCTGAGCGCGGTCACTGAGCGTAGCCGAAGTGGAGTCGATGCAGGGGTTAGGGGTGTGTTTTACTATGAAGAGAAAGTTAGGGTTAAAAGCAACTCTAGGCGCTTTAAGCACTCATAAGAAGAGGTAATTATAAATGAAATACACTTTAGGAATAGACGAAAAATTAAAAAGCCGCAAATTAATTGAACACCTTTTTGCGGAAGGAAAACGCGTAAAATCATTTCCTTTGCAGTTGATATATTTGCAAATCAGCCACGATTCTGAGTTTCCTGTAAAAGTCGGATTTTCAGTCCCTAAAAAGGTGGTGAAATTGGCGGTTGACCGAAACAGGATTAAAAGAATGATGCGGGAAGCCTATCGGTTAAACAAATATTTAATTTCCGAAAATATAAAAACCCCGTATATTTTTATGTTTATTTATACGGCCAAAGAGGAACCAAAATATGCCGATTTAGTAGAAATATTAAAAAAAGTGTTCGTTAAATTTTTAAGTAAAATTGAAGAAGATGGGGAAAATTAAAAAATGGATTTTAGGCGTTTTCGTTGGTCTGGCACTTTTGGTGACCACCGCATTTCAATCTGATTTTTTTGAAATAGCCAAACAAATTGATATTTACACCACCTTGTTTAAAGAGCTCAATATGTACTATATTGATGCCGTGAATCCTGCAAAATTGTCCAATAAAGCCATCAGTTCCATGCTCGAAAGCCTGGATCCTTACACGCGTTATTATGATGAACAGGGCGTTGAAGATGCGCGAATTGCCGCCACCGGTGAATATGGTGGAATTGGTGTGGTGACCCGTTACAAAAACAACAATTTAACCATACGCGAACTGCTGAAAAATTCTCCTTCCGAAAAAGCGGGAATGAAACCGGGCGACAGAATTCTAAAAATCAATGATGTTGAGCTCAAAGATTTTGATGAAACCGGCGTTGCCGCATTGCTAAACGGCTTGCCAAACACCAAAGTGAACCTTCAAATTGAACGCCAGAACAAAAAAATGGAGCTGTCGGTAACCCGTGAAAAAATCACGGTGAATCCGGTTCCTTATTATACGATGCTGTCCAATGAAGTGGGCTATATTTCCTTTACCACCTTCAATGAAAAAGCGGCTTTTGAAGTCAAAAAAGCTTTTTTGGACTTGAAAGAACAAGGAATGAAAAAACTGATTATTGATGTTCGGGGAAATCCGGGCGGATTGCTGAATGAAGCGGTCACAATAGCCAATTTTTTTATTCCGAAGGATAAAATTGTGGTGACCACCAAAGCGAAAATTGAAAAATGGAGTGACACTTTTAAAACATTGCAGGCGCCAATGGATTTAGAAATTCCGGTTGCCATTTTAATAAACAACCGTTCGGCTTCGGCTTCAGAAATTTTAGCGGGTTCGCTGCAAGATTATGACAGGGCGGTTATTATTGGCGAACGTTCTTTTGGCAAAGGTTTGGTGCAGCGCTATTTGCCGCTTTCTTACGGAACGCAAATGAAAATCACCATTTCTAAATATTATACGCCAAGCGGCCGCTGCATTCAGGAATTGGATTATACAAAAACCGATGACAAAGGCAATGTCCCAAAATTTTCCGAAAGCACGCAAACCTATAAAACCGAAAAAGGAAGAACGGTTTATGGCGGTGGCGGTATATTTCCCGATGTTGAAATAGAAAAACCAAAAACCACCAAAACCACCGAAGCCCTATTGAATTCGGATGCGTTTTTTAATTTCGCAACCCAATATTTTTACGAAAATCCAAAAATTGCAGAACCTTCAAAATTTAAGTTGACGGATGCGGACTATGTTTCATTGAAAAATTATCTGGCTAAAAACCAGGGTGCTTTTGAAACAAAAACAGAAGCCGAATTTAAAAAAGCGCTGGAAACAGCTTCCGAAGAAAACTTAAACGGAAACATCTCAAAAGGATATTCCGAACTTTTAACCGCTGTTCAACAAGAAAAATTCAGGGAATTGGATAAAAATAAGGAAGAAATTATCAATAATTTATCCGAAGAAATTATAAAACGCTATTATTATGCCGAAGGCGTTTATCAGCAAAAAGCAATCTTCGACCATGTTATTTTAAAAGCGGTTTCCATATTAAATAATGAGAAAGAATACAGTAAAATAATTGGTAAATGAGGAAATTAGACCATTTTGAATGATGGATTATAAATTTTAGATTAAAAAAGCAGATTAAGCTGACAAGTTCAATAGTCAATTTTCAGCAAATATCACCCCATCTAAAAAGATATAATTTTCTAAAAATCAGGCTCCCTTTAGGGCTGGGGAAAACTGATTTTTAACATAAACAACTTTTCGAAGTTGACTAAATAATTACGATAAAACAAAACGAATCAACTTATCAACATATTAACGAATCAACAAATAAACAGATAAACAGTATCTTTACCCATCAAAAATAAACAGATGAAAAATTCAAGAATAAAAGAAAGAACGCGCGCACAGGAATCATCAGGTGCCATTGAGCGTTTATATATTTCCATGCGTCACATATTTACCCGTGGATTTTACAAACCGATGGGAATTTCGGGAGATACTTTAAGGGAATCTTTATTATTGCTTCGGCCTGAAATTTACGGCACCATTGCGGAAGAAAAAGTGGAGTTAAACGGACTCATTTATGTGATTGAAAGACTTCCAATCGGCATTGAAGAATGTCAGTTTATCAATTTAACTTCCGAAGAAGGCTACGGAAAATCGCATTTTAAAGCCATTGTTCCGCCAAAAAGAAGGAGAAATTGTTACCGAATTGACAAAGACCAAATGAATATTGAGGTGACCCGCGGAAGATCGGAAATCTATGATGTTTTAACGCATTTAACATTTTTATTCATTGAATCCCATAAAATAGCAAACAAAGTGTTGATCAGCGAGGGCAATGAAACCAACAGGGAATGGAAAAAATTGGAAGAAGTTGTGCTGAACAATATCAAATTGTCAAGTGATGAGCGCGACATTATGCTGGCGCATTTGGCAAGTATTTTAGGGCGAACTTTTGAAGAAACCCAACTGGTGCACGGAATTGTTCAGGAAAAAACCAATCCCGACCGGTTTTTCCAAATTATTTTTTGGCTGGGAACCTTGGCTATTAACGAGAAAGTTCATGACTTAAAAAGAACCATCACTTTTAGTCCGGTTTTGCGCGAACGCATCGGACATCATATTTATGGTGAAATTTGGGCCAATAACATTAAACAAATTCTGCTGGAAAAAAACCTTATTGAGCGCCCAATCCATATTATCAGCGCCAATATGCACAGTGTGATGAATTCAATTTACGCCCCGGTGGTGTTGCCAAAACAAATTAAAGACAATAATCCAATTTCCCTTTTTGAATTGTTGAGCGATCCAAAAAATGAAGATTTACGGGCTCAAGTGGAGGCTTATGCTGAAAAAAACGGACTTATTCAAATAAAAGATACCTCAGGAACTTACATTGATGTTCAAATTATTGATACAGAAAAAATAGACCTTAGCAAAACAAATTATAAGTTTGAAAGTACATCGCCAACCGACGAGAAACCGGTGCTGATTGTGATGGATTATGCTTTTGGTGAGCAGGCTTATGAAACGATGGATGAGTTGTTAAAACCTTATATGGATGAAAACGGCAAAAACCACCATTTAAATGTGGAATCGGTTTCAATTATGGGTAAAGCAGGCATTTTGGAAGGCGGAAAAGGCGATATTATGATTCCATCCGCGCATATATTTGAAGGCACAGCCGACAATTATCCGTTTAAAAACCAGCTTAAAAAGAGTATGTTTGAAGGCTGCGGCGTTGAGGTATATACCGGTGCAATGGTTTCTGTTTTGGGAACATCGCTTCAAAACAAAGACATTTTAAAATTCTTTTACAATTCGACCTGGAAAGTGGTCGGGCTGGAAATGGAAGGTGCTCATTATCAAAAAGCGATTCAGGCGGCTTCAAAAATCAGGGGAAATATTTCTGACAAAGTGAAAGTTCGATATGCCTATTATGCTTCGGACAATCCGTTGGAAACAGGAAGTACGTTGGCTTCCGGAGGGTTGGGAACCACAGGCGTTCGCCCAACCTATGTCATCACACAAAAAATATTGGAACAAATATTTTAAGGTTTTTCAGCATAAAAAAATGTAGAGAAAATGTTGTCTAAAAGTATTGAAAATCGTCATTCTGAATTTATTTCAGAATCTCATTATACTGGTTATCAATCATTATGAGAACCTGAACCAAGTTCAGGTTGACGAATTTTTTAGATTAGGCAAACTCTTTATTAAATAAAAAAAGAGACAAAATCAATTAAAAATATGAATGTATTAATTTTAGGTTCTGGAGGAAGGGAACACGCAATGGCCTGGAAAATAGCACAAAGCGATTTGTTAACGCAATTATTTATCGCGCCTGGAAATGAAGGAACTGATCAATTGGGCGTCAATATAAAAATACAGCCAACCGATTTTGAATCGGTAAAAGAGGTGGTTTTGGAACACGAGATTGAATTGGTGGTTGTTGGGCCGGAAGATCCTTTGGTAAAAGGCATCCACGATTTCTTTTTAAACGATCCCGAGTTGAAAAATGTGGCGGTGATCGGACCCCAAAAATTGGCGGCGCAACTGGAAGGAAGCAAGGAATTTGCCAAAGAATTTATGGTTCGACACAACATCCCGACCGCAGCCTATAAAAGTTTTACGAAAAATAGTTTGGACGAAGGTTTTCAGTTTTTGGAAATTTTGAATCCGCCCTTTGTGCTAAAAGCCGACGGTTTGGCACAAGGAAAAGGCGTTTTGATTTTGAACGATTTGCAAGAGGCAAAAGACGAATTGAAAGAAATGCTGGCAAATGAAAAGTTTGGAGCTGCGAGCAGTAAAGTGGTGATTGAGGAATTTTTGGACGGCATTGAGTTGAGTTGTTTTGTGTTGACCGACGGAAAAAGTTATGTGAATTTCCCGAACGCCAAAGATTACAAACGCATTGGCGAAGGCGACAAAGGATTGAATACCGGTGGTATGGGCGCGGTGTCTCCAGTCCCTTTTGCGGATGAAGCGTTTATGAAAAAAATTGAGGAACAAGTGATAAAACCAACGGTGGATGGTTTGCAAAAAGACAACATTCCTTACAAAGGATTTATTTTCTTCGGAATCATTAAAGTGGGAGACGAACCAAAAGTGATAGAATACAATTGCCGAATGGGCGATCCCGAAAGTGAAGTGGTGATTCCGAGAATAAAAAGCGATTTTCTTGAATTGCTGATTGCGGCCGGAAAAAACGAACTGCACACCAAAACCATTGAATTTGTAAATGAAAGCGCTTGTACCGTAATGCTGGTTTCTGGCGGTTATCCGGAAGCTTATGAAAAGGGAAAAGTGATTTATGGGTTGGATAAAGTGGAAGGTTCTATCGCGTTTCACGCGGGCACCGCCAACAAAAACAATGACGTGGTTACCAATGGCGGACGCGTTTTGGCAATCACTTCTTTTGGAACCGATTTTAAACAGGCACTAAAAAAATCGTATCAAAACATCGATAAAATTTGTTTTGACAAAATGAATTTCAGAAAAGACATTGGATTTGACCTCTAAAAAAAAATTCTTGTTGCGCCCTTAAATTGGGGATTGGGACATGCAACGCGCTGCATTCCCATCATTAACGCGTTGCTGAAAGCAAATTACGAACCTGTTTTGGCAAGTGACGGCGACGCATTGCTGTTGCTTCAAAAAGAATTTCCTTTGTTGCAAAGTATAGAATTGCCTTTTTACAAAATCAGCTATCCAAAAAACGGAAAAAATTTAAGATTCAAACTGCTGTTGCAACTTCCTGCAATCATTTCAGCCATCAAAAGGGAACGAAAAATTGTTTCCAAATTTATTGATAAAGAAAATATTGCCGGAATTATTTCCGACAATCGGTTCGGGGTTTTCAGCAAAAAAGTGCCTTCAGTGTACATCACGCATCAATTAAATGTGCTGTCGGGAAAAACCACTTTCATCACCTCAAAAATTCATCAGCAACTCATTAAAAAATTTGACGAATGCTGGGTTCCGGATTTGGAAGGAAACCAAAATTATTCAGGGACATTGGGGCATTTGAAAAAGCATCATTTAAACCTTAAATATATCGGAATTTTAAGCCGGTTTCAGCCAAAAGAACTTGAAATTAAATATGATTTATTGCTGTTGCTTTCCGGACCCGAGCCGCAAAGAACCTTGCTAGAAAACAACTTATTATTGGAATTAAAAGGCTATAAAGGCAAAATTTTAATGGTTAGAGGCGTTTTTTATACTACTGAAATTAATGCGGCAAGCAATTTCCACATTGTTAATTATTTATTGGCCAATGAGCTGGAAGAGGCCATAAACCAAAGCAATTTGGTGATTTCACGATCGGGATATTCAACCATTATGGATTTGGCGGCATTGGGTAAAAAAGCTTTTTTTATTCCGACTTCGGGGCAATTTGAGCAGGAATATTTGGCGAAAATATTGCAGGAAAAAATGGTGGCGCCTTATGCGAAACAAGATGAATTTACGGCAGAGAAATTAGATGACATTAACAAGTATTCCGGATTTGAAAAAGCGACTTCAACGGTTGATTTAAAGTGGTTCAAACTTTTCGAGGGTAAATGAAAATGTGGATCCTTTTTTAAATTCGCTTTCTACAAAAATAGCTTCATTGTGCGCTTCAATAATGTGTTTTACAATGGCTAATCCTAAGCCAGATCCGCCTTGTTCTCTGGATCTGCTGGAATCTACCCTGTAAAATCGCTCAAAAATTCTTGGCAGGTGTTTGGCTTCAATGCCTTCCCCATCGTCCGAAACTTTAACTAACAGCTTATCTTTATGAAGTGATTCAATACTAACCGTGGTTGTGCCGTCAATTTTGCCGTATTTTATTGAGTTTACCAACAAATTTGTGAGCACTTGTTCAATCCGTTCCTCATCGCCGATGGCTATGATTGGAAAGCGGTATTTTTTATTAAAGGCCAGGGTGATATTTCTTTTTTTGGCTTTCATTTCAAGCAATTCGAACACATTTTGAACCACTTCAACCACATCAAAAGATTCCTTGTTTAAATGTAAATCGGCCGATTCAAGTTTGGAAATCAAATCTAAATCTTTCACAATCGCAATCAATCGCTCAACGCCTTTGTTGGCTCTTTTTATATATTTTTTACTGATTTTTTTATCGTTGATGGCGCCATCGGCCAAAGTCAATAAATATCCTTGCACCGTAAACAACGGCGTTTTTAATTCGTGTGAAATATTACCCAAAAACTCTCTGCGATAATCTTCTCTTAAATTTAAATTTTTTATTTGAAGTTGCTTGTTTTTGGCAAAAGTTTGCACCACTCTTGAAAGGCTTTCAATATCGGTGGTAATGGGTGTTTTGTTAAAATCTGAAGTGTCTAAAATAGAAACGCTGTCGTATATTTTTTTAATGCGCTGATAAATAAATTTCTCCAGGCGGTACTGGGTTATTAAAAAAGTAAAGGTGAAAACAACGGCGATATAAATCAGTATATAAGAAAGATTAAGTGAAATATTTAATAAAAAATAAGCCAGCAAAATAAATGAGATAGCCGTAAAAATGGTGATGTAAATCGATGTCCAAAAAGCAAAATAATATGTTTTTTTAATCTTCATCAATCACAAATTTGTACCCAACGCCTTTGATGGTTTTAAAATTATCGTCACCTAATTTTTCTCGCAATTTCCTGATATGAACGTCTATGGTTCTGCCGCCCACAACCACCTCATTTCCCCAAACCTGATTCAAAATGTCATCGCGTTTGAAAACTTTTCCCGGTTTAGAGGCCAACAGCGCAAACAGTTCAAATTCTTTACGTGGAAGCGACAATTTTTCGCCATTTTTAATGATCACATATTCTTCGCGGTCAATAATAAAGTCGCCTATTTTTATTTTTTCTGTATCGGAATTGCTCACATCATCAACCCTGCGCAACAACGCTTTAATTTTGCTGATAAGCACTTTGGGTTTTATGGGTTTGGTGATATAATCATCTGCGCCGACATCAAAACCGGCCATTTGCGAATAATCTTCGCTGCGTGCGGTAAAAAAAGTAATCAGCACATGCTCTAAACCTATGGTACTCCTAATTTTTTCACAAGCTTCAATGCCATCCATTTCAGGCATCATAATGTCCAAAATAATTAAATGAGGCGTGTGTTTTTTTGCGCTTTCAATGGCTTCAATGCCATTTTTGGCGGTATAAATTTTATACCCTTCGTTTTTCAGGTTGTAACCAACAATTTCTAAAATATCCGGTTCATCATCAACCAACAGTATTTTAATCTCTGAATTTTTCATACTTGGTGCTATTTTAAATCATAAAAGCAGTCAAAAGTAGTCATAATTTATTTTTACCGTGCAAAAGATAACCATAATTTAAAATTATAACATTAAGATAACATAAACCTTACAATAGCTTAATTTTTAGTACATTTATCTTTAAAAAAAGTTATGAACACAAAACTTAATTTTGAAAATATCTTGTTTTTGGATATTGAAACCGTCCCTGAAGTTGAAAATTTTTCTGAATTGTCTGAAGAAAAACAAGAACTCTTCGCCCAAAAAACAGCCTATCAGCGAAAAGAAGAAGTGAGTTCAAATGAATTTTATGAACGGGCCGGAATTTGGGCGGAGTTTGGCAAAATCGTTTGTATCTCCGTCGGGTATTTTGTCAATTTTAAGTCTGCATACAGAACATTTCGCGTCACCTCTTTTTTTGGAGATGATGAAGTAGTTATTTTAAACGGATTTAAAAAGTTGTTGGAAAGCCATTTTAACAAACCCGAGCACATTTTATGCGCCCACAACGGCAAAGAATTTGATTTCCCTTATATTGCCCGCAGAATGATTATCAACCAAATTGCTTTGCCTGAAAAACTGAATTTATTCGGAAAAAAACCTTGGGAAATAGCACATTTGGACACTATGGAAATGTGGAAATTTGGTGATTACAAACATTACACTTCCCTAAAATTACTCACGTTGATTTTAAACATTCCTTCGCCCAAAGACGATATTAGCGGAAGTGAAGTTTGCGGCGTTTATTACAAAGAAAAAGACGTGGCACGCATTGCAATTTACTGTGAAAAAGACACCATCGCCGTTGCCCAACTGCTGTTGAGATTCAACAATGAACCGCTAATTGATGAATTGAACATTGTTCACGTTTAGATAAATTTTTGTTTACTTCGACTCCTAAATCGCAATAAATATTATATGTTATATTACGAAAAATTGTAACTGCCAGCCGCCTAATTGCTTAAGGACGGATTTCTTTATTTGGTTAATTAAAATTTTAGTGTTTTGAATTGTCAAACTTCGTTTGAGCTTGTTGGATGTCCAAAATAAAGGTTTACCAATCGTTAATTTCCTTTTTCTGAAAAATCGGGAGGTTTCTGTGAAATATTCATATAATTCAGGGATGAAGCTTACAGGGTATAAAATTGTTTTAACGCTCTTATTATTTTTATATTTGCATCAATCATTGGGTTGGGTTTTTTTGCAATTGTAAAAAGTCGATTTTTGGTTCGTAACGCAATGTGTTTTATTAAATTACCCCTTAACATAATGACTTTGCCCTGATTGGGTATTTTAAAGAAGAAACCAATAACTAGAAAAGACCAACAAATGAAAGTCCTTTTGATAGACAGCAATCACCCAATTCTGCAAGCCGGTTTGGAAAAACTGGGTTGCGTATGCGAGGAAGATTACTTTTCAACCAAACAGCAAATTGAAGAAAAAATAAGTGATTATAATGGCATTGTCATCAGAAGCAGGTTTAACATCGACCAGCAATTTTTAGAAGATGCCACAAATTTAAAATTTATTGCCCGCGTTGGTGCCGGATTGGAAAGCATTGATGTTGACTATGCCGAAAAAATGGGAATTGCACTAATTTCAGCACCTGAAGGCAACAGAAATGCCGTTGGCGAACACGCGCTGGGAATGATTTTGGCCTTGTTCAACAACCTAAAAAAAGCCGATCTGGAAATTAGAGGTGGAAAATGGTTGCGGGAAGCCAACAGGGGAATTGAGCTGGATGGAAAAACAGTGGGTATTGTCGGCTATGGAAATATGGGAAAAGCCTTTGCAAAAAAACTAAAAGGTTTTGATGTTGAAGTAATTTGTTACGACATTAAAGAAGGTGTTGGCGATGAAAATTGCAAACAGGTAACTTTGGAAGAATTACAGGAAAAAACCGATGTATTGAGTTTGCATACGCCCTTCAACAAACTGTCTCACCATATGATAAATGCGCAATTTATCAGTAATTTTAAAAAACCTTTTTACCTCATAAATACAGCACGAGGTTCTGCCGTTGTTACCGATGATTTGGTTGAAGCGCTTAGAAATAAAAAAATATTGGGCGCTTGTTTGGATGTGCTGGAATATGAAAAATCATCTTTCGAAAATCTGTTTGAAAACGATTCTTTTCCCAAAGCATTTGATTATTTAATTCAGGCAGAAAATGTGTTGCTTTCGCCACATATTGCGGGCTGGACGGTTGAATCTAAACTGAAACTGGCGCAAACGATTGTTGATAAGGTTGATGCTTTGTTTTTTTCAAAAGAATCGGTTCGAATTGAAGATGAAATAAAAAGAGTTACAGGCATTGGCGGACTTTTTTTTAAATCGGATGACCCAGTTAAACTGAAAGAATGGTATAAAAAACATTTGGATTTTAACACAGATGATTGGGGTGCCACTTTTTGGTGGAAAGACAAAAAAGGAAATCCGGCTTGTACACAATGGAGTCCGTTTAAAAGCGACACGGTTTATTTTTCTCCTTCAACAAAAGATTTTATGTTTAATTACAGGGTTGATGATTTAAATTTACTTATAGATAAATTAAAACTAGAAGGCGTTGCTGTAATTGGAGAAATTGAAGAATATGATTACGGAAAATTTGGTTGGATTTTAGATCCTGAAGGAAATAAAATTGAACTTTGGGAACCAAAAGATGTTGCTTTTTTGTCTTAAAATATTTTGTAGATTTATACCTTAAAAAAGTAAAATTATGGAAGTATTAGACGATTACGGGAATGTAATTCCAAAAAGTAGCCAAGAAAGCAAAAGAGTTTTGGCAGGTGTGCTGGGAATTCTTTTAGGGGTTTTTGGTATCCATAAATTTGTGCTTGGTTACACAAATGAAGGCATTATTTTATTGATAATTAGCTTGGTAACTTGCGGTATTGCCGGCAGTATTATGGGGCTAATTGAAGGCATTGTTTACCTTACAAAATCTGATGAAGAATTTGTTTATATGTACCAAACCAATAAAAAAGGGTGGTTTTAATTTAATTGGGAATCTAAAGAAGTTTCATTTTCTTTATTTTCGTTTTCAAGGTTTTTTTCAAGTTCCGCCTGAAGTTCTTCCATCACGGGTTTTACCGTGCTTTCAGGGATATCGGCTACCCTAATGTACATCAGGCCGTCAATGGCATTGTTAAATTTCGGATCCACATTAAAGGCCACCAATCGGGCATTTTGCTTTACATATTTTTTAATTAAGACCGGAATACGCAAAGAACCTGGCTCAATTTCATCTATAATCTTGTCAAATTTGTTCATATCGGCCTGAGTGGCATCAAAAACAAAATCTTTATCGGCATCTTTTAATTTTACTTTATATTCTTTTTTAGGATGAATATACTGTGCAACATAAGGATCGTAATAATGAGATTTCATAAACTCAATCATTAACGATTTTGAGAAATTTGAAAACTTATTGCTGATGCTTACGCCGCCAATTAAATATTTATATTCCGGATATCTTAGGGTAATATGAACAATTCCTTTCCAAAGTAAAAACAAAGGCATTGGTTTTTGTTGGTATTCTTTAATTACAAAAGCGCGGCCCATTTCAATGGAATTCTCCATCATTGGGTACAATTCGGGTTCAAATTTGAACAAAGTGTGCACATAAAAACCTTCAATGCCGTATTTTTTATAAATATTTTTTCCCAAACCCATTCGGTAAGCGCCAGCAACTTTATTAGCTTCATTGTCCCATAAAAATAAATGGTGGTAATATCCGTCAAAAGCGTCTAAATCTATAGATTCATTGGTGCCTTCGCCCACTTCCCTGAAAGTGATTTCACGCAATCGCCCAATTTCAAAAGTGATATTGGGTATTTGTTTACTCAAAGCAAAAAATACTTCATAATTTTTGCTTTTAAGCAAACGTCCGTCCCCATTTCTTAGGACTTCGACTTCCAAAATCATTTTGTCAATATTTTTTTGGCTCACAATTTTTTTTGGAGGTTTCGGCATTTTTAATGAAGGAGCCTTTAATTTTATAGGCGCTTTTTCAAATGGATTCGCCAGCATATATGTTTTTTTACGAATGAAATCGCAAAAATCTTGTGTATTATCAAACCCCTCCTGATCTTTTACAGATATGGGGTTTCCAATCCTAACTTTAATCATACGGCCTTTTTGCGACAAAACTTCAGAAGGTAATTTTGCGGTGCGCAATTTGGAATTCAATTTGGATAAGAGGTAAAAAAACTTGCTGTTTTTGGCGTGAAAATAAATGGGAATAACGGGCACTTGTGCTTTTTGAATTAATTTAATGGCACTTTCTTCCCACGGTTTGTCCACAATTAATCTACCGTCTTTATAAGTTGAAACTTCCCCTGCCGGAAAAACACCCAAGGCATTGCCTTCCTTTAAATGTTCCAAGGCATTTTTTAAACCTGTGATGCTTGATTTTTTGTCTTTTCGGTCCTCAAACGGATTTACAGGCATAATAAAAGGCTTCATCGGTTCAATTCTTTGCAGTAAAAAATTTGCGATAATTTTATAATCAGGGCGTTTTTCAATCAATAATTTTAACAATAGAACACCGTCAATACCTCCCAGCGGGTGGTTGGATACCGTGATAAAAGCGCCGGTTTTTGGGATTCGCCTTAAATCTTCTTCAGGAATTTCAAAATTAATTTGCAAATCATCCAGCAAGGCCGTAAAAAACGCCAAATCCTTTAAATCCTTGTGTTTGTTGTAAATTTTATTGATGGTGGAAATGCGAAGGATTTTCATTAAAGTCCAGCCAAAAAAAGTGCCTATAAATCCGTACTTATCTAGGTTTATTACTTTTGCAACTTCTTTAGCCGTTACCAAACTCATTCAAGTATCATTAATTAAATTAAGGGAGGTACAAAAATACGCAATTTTTTTTCATAAGCCGACTAATATTAACAGTTGCCAGCTAGTTTTGCTTGGCACTAACAATCAATTTGTTGGTTTTAAACCATTCAACTTATTTCATAACCAGCTGAACAGTTCCTTTTGTTGCCTGTTTTAAAAGCACTTCTCTTCTTTGCTCTATTTCATCAATGGCTTTTTCGGTTGCGTGCCTTATGGTGTACAACAAAACATTTTCAACATAAGTCACTTTATATTTTGATTTGAGTGCTGTTAAAAAATGTTCAAAATTGCTGAATTTATCTTCAATGCATACCGAAAAACTGATGGCGGAATTCTGGATTAAGTTAACTTTAAGTTTGTTTTCGTGTAAAATGCTAAAAATATCACTGAGGTTGGATTCCACCATAAAAGAAAAATCCAAAGCCGAAATCGACACCAATATTTGATTTTGTTTTAAAATAAAACAAGGAACTTCGGGAATTAAATCAATCCCTTTTCCAACGGTAGTTCCTTTTATTTCCAAGTTATAAAAGGAGCGAACATAAAGAGGAATGATTTTGTTTTCAAGCGGTTTCAATGTTTTTGGATGAATAACCGAAGCGCCGTAAAAAGCCATTTCAATGGCTTCGCTGTAAGATATTTGATGCAGCAATTGGGCGTTTTCAAAATAACGCGGATCGGCATTTAGCACGCCGTCAACATCTTTCCAAATGGTCAAACTTTTGGCATTTAAGCAATGCGCAAATATGGCAGCGGTATAATCGGAGCCTTCGCGGCCCAAAGTTGTGGTATTTCCCTGCGGATCTTCGCCCAAAAATCCTTGGGTGATGTATAGCTTATTGGGGTTTAAGGCTGAAATGTTTTTGGAAGTTAGCTCCCAATTTACATAAGCATCCCGATAACTGTCATCGGTTTTTAGGTATTTTCGCACATCAATCCATTGGTTTTCAATCCCAATTTCATTTAAGTAAGCGCTCACAATTTTGGTTGAAAGCAATTCGCCAACCCCAACAATTTGGTCATAAATAAAGTTATAATCGGTTGATTTGTTCGTTGTTATAAACGTGTTCAATGTTGCAAAAAGCGTCTCAACTTCCTTAAAAATAAGGTTTGATTTATTTGCAAACAAATTAGCCGTTATGGTTGAATGATAATCCCTTACGAAGTCAATATGTTGCTGTAAATCAGCTGTTTTAGGATGGCAAGAATTGACGATTTTTTCAAAGGCATTGGTCATTTTTCCCATAGCGGAAATTACAATGAGCGTATTTTTAAATCCCTCGTTTTTTAATACGCGAACCACATTTTTTATGCCTTCAGCATCTTTTACCGAAGCGCCTCCAAATTTGTAAATTTTCATCTGTTTATTATTTATTTTTTATTGGTACAGATACAGTTCGCCATTAATCATTCTACTGTGTATCAAAATTTGTTATGGCTCGTTTCATCTATACAAAAATTAATAAACCATTAATTTGGTTTTGTTTATATTGGTAGGTATTGGCCATTCTTTTTTAAATGCCCATTAGGGGCTTTCATAAAGTTTCTAAATAATTTTTTATGGCTTGTTCATTCATTTGAACCGTTTTCCAATCTTCTAAAATATGTCCTCCGGTTTTTTTATAAAATTCAATTGCTGGCGTATTCCAGCCCAACACTACCCATTCTATTCTTTTTACGCCCAAATTATAGCCATATTCAATCACTTTTTTATACAGGGAGCTTCCAATATTTAATCCTCTTTTACTTTTTTTGACGATTAAATCTTCCAAATGAATGGTTGGCCCTTTCCAAGTAGAATATCTTGGATAAAACAAGGCCATTCCAACAATTTCATCATCTACTTCAGCGACAAAAGTTTTAAATAACGGGGAATTTCCAAAACCGTCTTTTTCTAGGTCGGCCACTGAAATTACCACGGCATCAGCCTCTTTTTCAAAATGTGCCAATTCTTTTATCAAGTTTAATACCGAAGGCATATCTTCTATTATTCCTTCCCTAATGCTAAAATTCATCTGTTTAAACTTTATTTTTTAGTGGTAACAGCTGCTGTTCGCCATTAATCATTTCCTTGTGTATCAAAATTTGATATGCTAGTTTCATCTTTTATTTTATTTTAAATGGTATTGGCTAAAGTAAAAAATCTTTATCCAAAGTATCTCAAAACAAAGGTCTTTTTAAAAATAATTTTTTCGATATTTGTGCAAACAAACAAAGCTCGCATCAATGAAAAATAACAACCTTACCTTAGGAGAGTTTATTATTGAAAATCAGAAACATTACAAATCAACTTCCGGAGAATTTACACGATTGCTAAGCTCCATTCGTTTGGCGGCGAAAGTGGTGAATTATAAGGTAAATAAAGCAGGTTTGGTTGATATTTTAGGCAATGCAGGAGACACCAATATTCAAGGTGAGGACCAACAAAAATTAGATGTTTTTGCGAATCAGGTGTTTATGCAAACACTCATCAACAGAGAAATTGTTTGTGGAATTGCCAGTGAAGAAGAAGATGATTATGTAACGGTAAAAGGAAAACACGGCACCAACGAAAATAAATATATTGTGTTGATGGATCCTTTGGACGGTTCTTCCAATATTGACGTAAATGTGTCTGTAGGAACTATTTTTTCAATTTATCGTCGTGTTACGCCTATTGGAACGCCCGTTGAAAAGATCGATTTTTTGCAACGCGGAAATCAGCAGGTTGCTGCTGGTTACGTGGTTTACGGAACTTCAACTATGTTGGTTTATACATCGGGACATGGCGTTAACGGGTTTACGTTGAATCCGGCTATTGGTTCCTTTTATTTATCGCACCCAAATATGAAATTCCCCGATATTGGAAAAATTTACTCCATCAACGAAGGAAATTACGTACACTTTCCGCAAGGCGTTAAAGATTACTTAAAATATTGCCAGGAAGAAAAAGACGACAGGCCTTATACATCACGTTATATTGGTTCGTTGGTTTCTGATTTTCACAGAAATATGATAAAAGGCGGAATTTATATTTACCCAACAAGCTCTATCGGTCCAAAAGGAAAATTGCGATTGTTGTACGAATGCAATCCGATGGCATTTTTGGCGGAACAAGCCAACGGAAAGGCAAGCGACGGTTACACCAGAATTATGGACATTAAACCAAGCGAATTGCACCAGCGCGTTCCTTTTTTCTGCGGAAGTATTAAAATGGTAGAGAAAGCGGAAGAGTTTATGGCAAAGTATCCTAAAGACAAGAATTATTAAGCAGCCCCCTAACCCCCAAAGGGGGAATAAAAAGTTAAAAGTTTCCTATTATTAAGTTATTCTTAAAGTTCCCATTAGAACGATTTTAATGCGAATAATAATTATGACTTTTATGGATAGAGGGCTTCATAAGATTAAACAATATAACTATAAACACATTTGATTTTATAAAACGAAAAGGGTTTGGTACCTTTGAAAATATTTAAGTTTAACTAAAACACATGATTATGGCCTTTGAATTACCGAAATTACCGTACGCTTTTGATGCGTTAGAACCAAATATTGATGCAAGAACCATGGAGATTCACCACGGAAAACATCATGCAGCTTACACAACTAATTTAAACAATGCAATCGCCGGTACCGCTTTAGAAGGAAAATCTATTGAAGCAATTTTATCCGGATTAGATATGAACAATGCCGCAGTTAGAAATAATGGAGGCGGTTTTTACAACCACGAACTTTTTTGGAATGTGATGTCACCAAACGGCGGCGGAAAACCAACAGGCGAATTGGCTGCGGCCATTGACGCTGCTTTTGGTTCCTTTGAAGCTTTTAAAGATGCGCTTTCTAAAGCTGCAGTTACCCGTTTTGGATCGGGCTGGGCTTGGTTGTGCGTTCACCCTGGCGGAAAAGTGGAGGTTTGCTCTACTGCAAATCAGGATAATACCTTAATGCCGGGCATTGGCTGCGGAGGTTTTCCAACTTTAGGATTGGATGTTTGGGAACATGCTTATTATTTGCATTACCAAAACAGAAGACCAGAATATGTTGAGAATTTTTTCAATGTGATTAACTGGGATTATGTATCGAAACTTTATGCAGAAAATAAATAATTTTTACTGCTCATCAAAACGAAAAAGTGTGTCAATTGGCGCACTTTTTTATGATATTTGAAGAATCAATCAAAATCCAGCGGTCCATAAAAATTCATTTGCCGCATAATCCAGTTTTTTCTGTTTTCTATATATCCCGAAGATCTTGTGGCTCTAAATTTTCTTGGATTTGGTAAAATGGCCGCTATGGAAGCCGCTTCATAGGCGTTAAGTTTCGATGCCGGTTTTCTAAACCAATGTTGTGCCGCCGCTTCTGCACCGTAAATGCCATTTCCCATTTCAATGCTGTTTAAATACACTTCTAAAATGCGTTCCTTGCTCCAAAAAACTTCTATTAAAAAAGTAAAATAAACCTCAAATCCTTTACGGACATAGCTTCGTTGAGGCCAAAGAAATACATTTTTTGCGGTTTGTTGCGATATGGTGCTTCCGCCTTTGATGCGCTTTCTTTTCTTGTTTTTTTCAAACGCTTTTTCAATGGCTTCAAAATCAAAACCTGAATGTTCCATAAATTTTTGGTCTTCGCTAACGATTACGGCTTTGCCCAAATTTGGAGAAATTTTTTTCATCGAAACCCAATCGTGTTCAAATGGCGCTTTTTCGCCCTTGCCCCATTGTTCCATATTGCGAATAAGCATTAAAGGCGTAAAAGGAACGGGAACCCAGCGAAAAACAATCACCGAAAAAACAGAAATCGCTATAAATCCGATGACGGCTTTAAAAATCCATTTAAAAAGTTTTGCAAAAAATCCCTTCATGTTTTTTTAATCTTCTTTTAATCTTCTAATTGATATTCAATAGTGGAAACAACTCTTACAATTTTAATGTCGGAAGTATTTTGATCCAAATCTGTGATAGAAAATAATCCTTGTTGTGCACTTTTAATTTTACTGACTTTAGAATTGGAATCGAGCGCAAATTTTTCGGCAACTTCTCTGGCATTTTTCGTCGCTTCTTCAATCATTTCAGGTTTCAAATTGTTCAATCCCGAAAAACTGTACTGAATAGGTTGCCAGGTATTTTTTGAGCTGATTAAAATTCCTTTTGAAATAAGTTCCAAAGAATTTGTAAGCGCTTTTTGAAGTTTTTCAATATCGCTGGTTCTCACTGTGAAATCTGAACTTGCAATATATCTGAATTCCCGGTTTTGTTCATTTCCACCATATAAAGCAGCTTTTGAATCGTTAATGTTTGTGGTGCCGCTATTTAATTCTTTTTCCGTAAAACCTTCCTTCAAAAAAAAGTCTTTGATTTCTTTATTTTGTTTTTCAAGGTCGTTTTTCAGCATATTTAAATCGTTTCCCGCAATGGTGATGCTAATTGGCCAAACAGCCAAATCGGCCTTCACTTGCTTTTCCGACAATCCTTTTACTTGAACAGAGCGCTCAAATGCTTTTCCGTTTTTATAAGTATTCCCAATAAAATAACCCGCAGCCACAATTGAAATGGCTATGACAATTGTTTGAATCCATCCGTTTTTTTCCATTTTCTAAATTTTTTATGAATTTTCAAAGATGCCCATTGTTTAATCAAACATCTATATACAAAAGTATGGCTTTTTTGAATGTCTTAGATTGTTTGTTTTTAGCAATTTTTAAACAATTAAGCAGACAAAACACAAAAAGAAATAGTCACTATAATGGAAAATGAAACAAAATATTTAAAAGACTGTTTTTCTGCGTTTCGCCCATTTTACTGCTTCATACCAAATAACAGCCAAAAATCCGATGGCAATACTTATCAGTAATTGCATGGGATTTAAGGCTTCAAACTTGAAGAAATTTGCCAATGGCGCAACATAAACCAGAAGCCCGGATGTAAAAACAGTGATGCCGATAATAAGCAAAACCAGGTTGTTTTTGTATTTCATTACCGTAAAAATGGAATAGTAAAATGAGCGGTTCACCAGGGTTAAAAATATGTTTGCGGCAATTAAAACGGTAAAAACCATGGTTCTCACAACCGCTTCATTAAATTCTTGATTTACTGCGTATTGGTAAATAAATAATACGCCAACAGTAATTGCCAAACCTTGTATAATACTGGTCATTAATTCTTTTCCGTTAAAGAAAGTAAGCGAAAAAGGGCGTGGTTTTTTTTGCATCGCATTTTTTTCCATTGGTTCATTTTCATAAATGATGGAACAAGTTGGCCCCATAATTAATTCTAAAAATATGATATGGACAGGCGAAAAAATTACAGGATAAATCCAACCCAAAGCCAACGGAATAAACACAGTTAAAATGATGGGAATATGAATGGAAATGATATACTGAATGGCTTTTTTAAGATTGGCATAAATTTTTCTGCCCATTGCAACAGCATCAACCATTTTAGACAAATCGTCTTCCAATAATATCAATGAAGCTGCCTGTTTGGCGATTTCGGTTCCTCTTTTTCCCATGGCAATGCCAATATGCGCCGCTTTTAAAGCCGGACCGTCATTTACGCCGTCTCCGGTCATTGCCACAATTTGGTTTTCGGCTTTTAAGGCGTTGATGATTTTTAATTTAGCTTCAGGAAACATACGTGTAAAAACGTTGGTTTTTAACACTATTTTTTGCAATTCGGCATCTGATAATTTCATCAATTCATCACCCGTGACACTTTTTTCATAGCCTTTAAATCCGACTTGTTTGGCAATGGCGGCGGTGGTTGCTGCATTGTCGCCCGTAATAATTTTTACTGAAATTCCGGCGGTGTAAAAGTCTTCAAAAACAGCTTGTATATTTTTCTTTGGCGGATCGTGAAAAGCGACCAAACCTTTAAAATGAAATTTAAACTCTTGCTGGGTTTCGGGAAAATTATTTCCTTCAAAAGTGGCTGCACCCACGCCCAAAACGCGATAACCATCGGTTGCCAAAGTATTAAACGCGGTTTCTATATTTTGTTTTTCGGTTTTTGTAAGCTCGCAAACATTTAAAATCGCTTCCGGAGCGCCTTTTGTGGCGATGATTCGCTGTCCCAATTCATTTTCAAAAATATGCGTCATCATTGGCGGAATTCCTTCCAACGGATATTCATGAATCATTTTGTAATTTGGTCTTTCATCGGTTAAAACGGTGGTTGCATAAGCCTTGTGTAACGCAATCTCCATCGCATCAAAAGCAATGGGTTCACTTGACCACATGGCCAAATTTATAAGTTCTTTTTCTTCTGAAGCTAAACTGTTTTCAATGGTGGATATTTTTTGTAAGGAAGGCACAAACAGTTTGGACAACTTCATTTTGTTTTCTGTGATGGTTCCTGTTTTATCAATACAAATTACAGAAGCGCTTCCCAAAGTTTCGACCGTTTTCATTTGTTTTACTATAATTCCCAATTTCATCAATCTCCAAGAACCTAGCGCCATAAATGTAGTAAAAGCCACGGGAATTTCTTCGGGTAAAATACTCATTGCCAGGGTAAGCGCAATAAGTAAACTGGCAATAATATTGTGGGATTGAAAATAGTTTATTCCCCAAACAATGATAAAAATAACGGTTCCTGCGCCCACCATTTTTTTTACAAAATTGCCAATTTGCAGCTCCAACGGAGTTTTCTCTTCCTTTATTTTTTCCAAACTTCCGCCAATTTTTCCCAATTTGGTTTCATTGCCTATGCTGGTTACCGTTGCAATCGCCAATCCGCTGGCAACTGTTGTTCCTTGATAAATGAATCGGTCTGGTTTTTTGGCATCTTTGTAAACAGCCAAAGATTCTCCTGTTAAAATGGACTCGTTTACCGAGAAATCATTGGAATGCACAATGCTGCCGTCGGCGTCAATTATAAGGCCCTCTTCAACAATTAAGGAATCTCCCACCACCAAATCTTCGGTTTTTATTTCAACAGTTTTTCCGTCTCTGACCACATTGCAATTTGGCTGCGAAAAAGTTTTTAATTTCTCCAAGGCATTTCTGCTCCTTGAATCCTGCTGTATAGAAATTGCTGAAATAAGCACAATAGCACAAGCCAAAAAAGTGCCGTCACCACTATTTCCGCTTATAAAATAAATGGAAGAAGTTATTAACAGCAAAATAACCATAGGTTCCTTCACCAGACTTAACAAGGCATTTAAAAACGGATTTTCTTTTTTAAATTCCAGTTTGTTTGCGCCAAATTTTTCTCTTGAAATCAGCACTTCTTTTTGGGTCAATCCTTTTATGTTGAAGTTGGTTACTGACATAAACACTTGAATTTTGAAATCAAATGTATTTAAGTTTTGCTTTTGGTTAAATGATAATAGTCAAGAATGAGCCGGAACCCCAAATATGGAAGGATTCTAAATAAAAATGCTCAAATTACTGTATGAATTTATTTAGGAAAAGAATTTTGTTTGGCAAATGATTTTTTTCGAAGTGTCAAAATTGAATTTTTGATTAAATTTCATTTACTCTGTAAGCGTTCTGGAACCGTTTATTTTTTCAACACTATTTTTAAAATGAAGTTTTTCATTTGGAATAAATCCTTTCAAAATTAAAACAATCCCAAAAATCATCAACATAATGCCCATTGCGCGTTTCACTTTGTAGGTTAACGCAGGCGTTAATTTCTTGATCAATTGTTTGGCCAGTAAAATTTTGCCAATATCTGTAATAAAATAGCTGGCAATAATCACGGTGAAATAATTAAATATTTTGGAGGGATTCATTTGAAAGTTAGTGCCTACAACAACAATCAGTCCCAGCCAAAACGCCAAAACGCCAACATTAATAAAATTGAGAAAAAAACCTTTTAAAAACAGTTTTTTATAATTTGTTTTTTCGGGAAGCACCAAAGTTTCATCCTGAATAATTCTTTTTTGACTTTTATCCAAATAGGTAACCAGGCCATAAACCAATAAAATAAAACCGCCAATCCAAAATAACCGAGGATCATCTTTTATTTCTTCCAAAAGGCTTTTGCTGCCATAATAGGCGATCAAAATAAAAACAATATCACCTAAAACCACGCCCAAATCAAATGACAACGCAGCTCTGGCGCCTTTAATGATACTTGTTTGTATTAACATAAAAAACACGGGACCAATCATAAAGGACAGAAAAAATCCAATCAGTATCGCTTCTTTAAGTTCGAAAAAGGTCATAAATTTGGTTTACTAAAATGTGAAATTACTATAAATTATTAAACATTGTCGTAATCGATGTTAATTTTTTGTGTGATTGGATGCGCCTGACAGGTTAAAATGAATCCGTCATTTATTTCAGTTTCGCTTAAAATGGTATTTTTCTCCATCAATGCTTTTCCTTCGGTAACTTTCGCCAAACAGCTGCTGCAAATTCCGCCTTGACAAGAATAAGGCGCATCCAAACCTGCTTTTAATGCGGCAGTTAAAATAGTTAATTTTGAATCCATTTCAAAGGTAGTTTCTTCATCGTCAACCAACACGGTAATTTCACAAGTGCCTTCAAAAGCAATGTGTATTTCATTTTCAGGAACAACAGGCGGCGTAAACAATTCAAAATGGATGTTTTTTTTATCCAAACCATTTTCAATCAAGGTTTCTTTTAAGGTGCTTATCATCATTTCGGGACCACATAAAAATGCAGCGTCAAAAGAACCGTCTTTAAACTTATTTTTAAGCATAAAGTTGAGGTTTCCTTTGTCAATTCGTCCGAATAAAGCGCCATCTTTCGGTTCTCTGCTAAATACGTATTGTACTTTAAATTGCGTTGGATACGCATTTTGTATCTGATTTATTTCAGCATAAAAAATAGTGTCGGCTTCCGTTTTGTTTCCATAAATAAGCGTAAAAGTGCTGTTCGGTTCTTCCGTCAATACCGCTTTAATCATTGCCATTATTGGGGTAATTCCGCTTCCCGCGGCAACGCCAAGATATTTTTTAGCGTTTGCCGAATTGGTTTCCAACATAAATTTCCCCAAGGGTTTAGACACCTCCAAAACATCGCCTTCTTTTAAAATGGTGGTGGCAAAAACTGAAAATATTCCGTTGTCAACTGCTTTTACGGCAATACGCAACTCGCCGCTGTTTGGCGCGGAACAAATGGAATAGGCCCTGCGCAATTCTACGCCGGCAATGCTTTTTTTGATATTGATATATTGTCCGGCAATAAATTTGAACTCCTCTTTTAAATCGGCAGGAATGTCAAATAGTATGGAAACTGCATCAGAAGTTTCTTTTTTAAGTTCTTTTATAGTGAGTGCGTGAAATTTAAACATGTATAATTTTTAAGAATACAAAAATAGCTAAACTTTAGATAATATTTTTTTAAAAACGTTACATTTACCTCTTTCAAAATATTTATAAATTACAATCATTAACAACAACCAACCTAATGATCAAACACTTTATACAATTTGAATGGAAACAATTTTTTCGTTCCTCCTATTGGCAAAAAAGCATTGGCTTAAATATATTAATGGCGTTTTTGGCGCTGTATTTTATGTTAACTTTTTTGGCGCTGGGCATAAGTTTGTTTCCCATTCTTGATGATCAATTCCCGGATTCTGACCCATTATTAATTCTCAACGGATTTCTGTTCTACTGGTTTTTAGCCGATTTGCTGATGCGGTTTTTTCTGCAAAAATTGCCGGTAATGAACATAAAACCGTTGTTGGTTTTACCCGTAAAAAGAAGTAAAATTTTGCATTATGTGTTGGGAAAATCAGCCGTTTCATTCTTTAATTTTTTGCCGCTGTTTGCTGTTATTCCATTTGGCATTATGCTTATTTTGGAGGAATACGGCACAACAACCGCTATGATTTGGATGGTTACTATGGTTATTTTTACCTTAATCATCAATTTTTTAAATATTATTATCGAATCTAGATCGGCGGAAACAGAATTTTCTTTTTTGCCCATAGTGCTGATCGCTTCCGGTTTATTCGCATTAAACTATTTTGAAATTGTTTCTTTTTCAAACTTGTTGGCAAATGGCATTAACGCCATCGACGCAAATCCGGTGTTCATTTTAATTCCGCTGGCCATTTTAGGCGTTGTTTATTATCTCAATTATACATTTTTAATGAAAAAATTGTATGTGGACGGATCTTTAAAAGCAAAAACACAAACCGCTTCCACAAGCGATATGGCCTGGACGAGAAGGTTTGGAACCATTGCGCCGTTTTTACAACTCGATTTAAAATTATTATGGCGCAACAAAAGACCGCGATCTTCTGTTTTTATTTTGATTATCGGTTTGGCCTACGGTTTGTTTTTTTACCCAAATCCAGTATACAACGGTTTAGAATGGCTCTATGTTTTTGTGGGGATTTTTGTTACGGGAATATTTATCATCAACTTCGGTCAGTTTATTCCGGCTTGGGACAGCGGTTATTATAAATTGCTAATGAGCCAAAATATCAAGTACAAAGAATACCTGAATTCTAAATATACGCTGATGGTGATGAGCTCCATCATTATGTTTGTGCTTAGCATTCCGTATGTTTATTTTGGATGGAAAATTTTGCTGGTGCACTTTGCGGCGATGGTTTACAATGTAGGCGTAAATACATACATCATACTTTTGGCGGGTTCTTTTAACAGAAAAAAAATTGATTTAACCCAACGCGCTGCTTTTAATTATCAGGGAACCGGCGCCGTTCAATGGTTGGTGGGTTTTCCCTTGTTGTTTGTGCCTGTTGGACTCTTTTTTGCACCTTACAAATTTATCGGTTTTGAAGCCGGTGTGGCTTTCCTGATTATTTTAGGTGCAATTGGCATTGTGTTCCATCAAAAAATTATGCGATTTATTGTGACGAAGTATCTAAATTCAAAATATAAAATGATCAGTGCTTTTGAACAAGACAATTAATTTAGTTGGCAGTAGGAAGTTTCAGTAGGCAGTTTAAATAAAAAAACAACTCAACGATTAAACATATAAAAATGATAAAAGCAACAGAACTTTCAAAAAAATACGGCGGGGTAACCGTTTTAAATATCGCAACTTTAGAAATTCCAAAAGGCCAATCCTTTGGATTGGTGGGCAACAACGGCGCAGGAAAAACAACTTTTTTCAATTTGGTGTTGGATCTTATCAATCCAACCACAGGTAATGTGGTTAACCATAAAATTCAAGTCAATATTAGCGAAGACTGGAAACCTTTTACGGCTTCTTTTATTGATGAAAGTTTTTTGATTGGCTATTTAACACCTGAAGAATATTTTTACTTTATTGGGGAACTTCGCGGAATGAACAAAGCTGATATCGATGTATTTTTAAGTCAGTTTGATGAAATTTTCAATGATGAAATTCTGAAAAAAAAGAAATATTTAAGAGATTTATCCAAAGGAAACCAGAAAAAGGTGGGCATTATTGCCGCATTGATCGGAAATCCGGAAGTGATTGTTTTAGACGAGCCATTTGCGAATCTTGATCCTACAACACAAATAAGATTGAAGAAATTATTGAGGGATTTAACCATTTCCACCAATGCAACGCTCTTAATTTCGAGCCATGATTTGGGCCATGTTACCGAAGTTTGTGATCGGATTGTGGTGCTTGAAAAAGGGGAAATAGTGAAAGACTTAATCACATCGGCCGAAACATTGCAGGAGCTGGAAACGTATTTTTCGGTGTAACTTAAATTAAATGCATAGATTTTTGTATTTTTACATTCCTTATTGCAATAATTTACCAGTGTAATAAGTTAAAGGATTAGTAAAAAAGGCTGAATTTTAATTGGCACCACTTTTTGCGTTAAGGATTAAAGTGAAAATCCTTTTTTTGGTTTTTTTTTCCAAAAAAAGATTGCAACGGAAAGCCTGACCCTTGTGGTAACGCCAAAAACAGTGATTATTTTATTTTGCGGTTTAAATTTAAGTTTAGAAGTAAAAAACAATTTCTTTTGAAAAATAGTTTTAAAATCATTGCAGGCTTTTTATTGGCGCTTTTTGTGGTTAATTGTTCCACAAAAAAAGATGCGTTTTTAAACAGGAGCTACCACTCGGTATCCACAAAGTACAATGTACTTTATAACGGCCATGAAGCTTTTCGCATAGGTTTGGAGCAATTAAATGCCAATTATGAAGACAATTATTGGGAACGTTTGCCTATTGAGCCTTTAAAAGTTGATGAATTGGCGATGCCGGGAATGCAAGCAGATCCCGATAGTTCTCCGCAAGAATTTGAAAAAGCCGAAGAAAAATCGGTAAAAGCAGTGCAAAAACATTCCATGTTGATTGCCCGTGAAGAGCGCAACAAAGAAATTGATGATGCTTATTTGCTGTTGGGAAAATCCAGGTATTATTCCAAAAGATTTGTGCCCGCGCTGGAAGCATTTAATTATGTGATCCTTAATTATCCAAAAGCAAATTTAATTAACGAAACCATTATTTGGCAGGCAAAAACGCAGGTTCGGTTGCAAAATGAAGAGCACGCGATTAGAAGTTTAAGTAATTTATTAAAAGACAAATCGTTAAAAAGCAATTTTAAAGAAGACGCGCATACCGTTCTTGCAATGGCTTACTTAAATTTAAACAGTTTGCAGCTTGGGATTAACCATCTTAATAAAGCGGTGGTTTCTAGCAATAATAAAGAGCAAACTGCCAGAAATTTGTTTATACTCGGGCAACTTTACAGCGAAAAAGGATTGAAGGATTCATCAAACATCGCTTTTCAAAAAGTAATCGATTTTAAAAAAGCGCCTTACAAATACAAAATTCACGCTCAGCTTGAAAAAGCAAAGAATTCAACCAATAAATTGGATGCTGAAGAAACATTGTCGATTCTAAAAAAACTGACAAAAGACAGGGATAACAGGCCTTTTTTAGATGAATTGTATTACAGAATTGGCATGATTGAGCAAGAAAGCAACACGGAAAATGCCATTGCCAATTTTAAAAAATCGCTGAAATCGAACTCAAAAAACAGCCTTCAAAGAGAACTTTCTTATGAAGCTTTAGGGAATTTATATTTCGACAAGGCGCAATTTATGGTTGCTGGAGCTTATTACGACAGTATTTTAAACATCACAAAAAGTGAAAACACAAAACGCGTGCGTCGTTTGTTGCGAAACCGAAATAATTTAAATGAGGTTATTTTATATGAAAACATTTCAAAAACCAACGACAGCATTTTAAAAGTTGTTGCGATGGGCGAAGAAGCGCAAATAGCTTTTTTTAGCACACATATTGAAAAATTAAAAGCCATTGAAGAAAAACAGGCAAACAAAACAACGGTTAAAAGCGATTTGTTCAATCCAAATTTAGGCAAATCGGATGTTGGCGAAAAGTCGGGAAAATGGTATTTTTACAATGTTCAGGCGCTTGGTTTTGGTGAAATTGAATTCAGAAAAATTTGGGGAAACCGTCCTTTGTCGGACAATTGGCGATTGGGAGACAAATCTCCATTAAGTTTGGGGAACGATCAAGGTCTTGACCAAAATATGGCAAATATCGATCAGGAAATGCTGGAACTTTCTTATTATTTAGATAAAATTCCTTCAGAAAAAGTAAAAATAGACAGTATTGCAAATGAACGCAATACCGCGTATTTTAAATTGGGAATTATTTACAAAGATCAATTTAACGAATTGGATTTGGCAAAAGATAAATTCGAAAAATTAATCACTTTTGATCCAGATTTGGCATTGTTGATTCCTGCCAAATATCATTTGTACAAAATTTACGAAAGTCAGGGCAACGAAAAAGCAATCGCCTTAAAAAACGATATTACAGCCAATTATCCGACTTCAAAATTCGCCAAGATTATTTTAAATCCGAACCAGGCGCTTGAAGAAGATGAAAAAAATGCTGCAGAAACGGAGTATGCGGCAATATATCACGACTATGAAGCTGCTGAATTTGAAAGCGTCATAGAAAAAACCAACCTTGCGATAGCCAAATATATGGGCGAACCAATTGTTGCAAAACTGGAATTGTTAAAAGCCTTTGCCATAGGAAAAACGCAAGGTTTGGCTGCTTTTAAAGAAGCTTTGGAATTGGTCGCATTAAATTATCCGAACACTGAAGAGGCGAAAAAAGCTTTGGAAGTGATAGAAACCATAAAACTAAAACTATAAAATAATACTCAAAAAGTAAAAGATGATGTTTTTAGAAAAAAAAGTAATTCCGCCCTTATCCTCAGAACGAAATGTGGTGGGAAAAAACACCTCCATCGTTGGTGATATTAAATCAGAAGGAGATTTTAGAATTGACGGAAGCCTAGAAGGAACCATAAAAACAGCTGGCCGCGTGGTTATTGGCGCTTTGGGAAGCGTTACCGGCAAAATTATTTGCGACAATGCCGATATTGAAGGAACATTTTCGGGAGAATTGATGGTAAATAATTTATTGACCCTAAAAGCCACCGCCAAAATTTCGGGAGAAGTGGCCATCAGCAAATTATTGGTTGAACCGGGCGCCGAATTTAATGCAACCTGCACAATGAAAGGATCCGTGATGGAGCTACAAAATGGAAAATCCCAACAAGAAAAAACAGCTTAATAAATACCTTCAGTTAACAAGCATTGCTTTTCAAATGGGCATTACCATATACTTAGGTGCGTATTTTGGCAAAAAGCTCGATGCACATTTTATGACTGAGAAAAAAACATATACCATTATTTTAACCTTGGTGGCGATGCTCATTTCACTATGGAGCGTTTTGGCCCAGTTAAAAAACATCAATAAAAAAGATGACTAAACAAATAACGATTTTTGGCATAAAATTATTGATTTCTATTTGCGTTGTTTTTGGTATTCATAGTCTTATTTTATATTATTTAAACATTTCACTGTTTCAAAACCTGCTGATTCACAGCTATATCACCAATTATTTTTTGGCGCTGCTGATTTTTTTTATTCTGGTAAAACTGAAAAAAAAATACCTCGATTTGTTGGGTTTTGTGTTTATGGGCGGCAGCTTCGTTAAATTCGGCGTTTATTTTATTTTTTTCAATCCTGTTTTCAAACAAAGCGGAACGGTGAGTCCGCAAGAAGCAACCGCCTTTTTAGTGCCCTATCTTTTGTGTTTAATTGTGGAAACTTTTTATTTGATAAAACTGTTGAATAACAAGATGTAATGGCTTATAAATTAATAAATAAACCTCCAAAAAAAACAAATAAAATAGTTTTAGGTTTTTAATATAAAAATGTACATTTGCAAAATATTTTTAGGCACCTCTATTAATAATGTATATGTATAGAATTAACGTATTAAAAACGCTAACATTCCTGATTTTTGCAATTACAGTTTCTGTAAACGCAGCCAACATTCCTGATGAAGTAAATTCTGCCGAACAAGAATCTCCCGTTAAAAATTTAAAAACCGAAATCAAAGAATATATCAATCATCACTTGTTGGATTCTTACGATTTTACGTTGTATTCCTATACAAATGATGCAGGGGAGCATAAATACATCGGTTTTCCTTTGCCTGTAATTTTGATTGATAACGGATTAAAAGTGTTTTCATCTTCAAAATTTCACCACGGAGAAGCAGTTGCTGAAGCGGATGGACAATTTTACGCATTATACCACAATAAAATATACAAAACCGATGCGTTAGGTACCATTAATTATAACGAAGAGCACCACGCAACAAATGAAAAACCATTGGATTTTTCTATCACTAAAAACGTTGTATTCATTATTCTTGTAGGGTTGTTTATGCTTTTAATATTTAGCCGAATGGCCAATTCTTATAAAAATAATCCAATGCCTAAAGGTATCGGCCGCATATTTGAACCGCTTATTTTATTCATCAGAAACGACATTGCAATTCCAAATATTGGCGAAAAGCATTACAGAAAATACATGAGTTATTTGTTAACGGTATTTTTCTTCATTTGGATCATCAACTTATTGGGATTAACGCCGCTTGGAGTAAATGTTACAAATAACATTGCCGTAACACTAGCTTTGGCTTTGGTAACTTATTTTATCACCACATTTTCAGGAAACAAAAATTACTGGAAACATATTTTTTGGATGCCGGGCGTGCCGTGGCCAATGAAAATCATTTTGGCGCCTATTGAATTGCTGGGAACTGTGATCAAACCCTTTTCATTAATGATACGTTTGTATGCAAACATTACTGCAGGACATATTGTGTTAATGAGTATTATTGGGTTGATGTTTATTTTCAAAAACTGGATTGGTAGTCCCTTGTCATTTGGTTTGGCGTTTGCCTTATCATTGCTTGAATTGTTGGTGGCAGCGCTGCAAGCTTATATTTTCACCATGTTATCTGCACTTTACTTCGGTTCCGCTGTGGAAGAACACGATCATCATTAAAATTGAATGTTTAATTAATTAATTATATATATTATGGAAATTCCAACTATTGTAGGAGCAGGTTTAATCGTAATCGGTGCTGGTTTAGGTATCGGTAGAATTGGTGGTTCAGCAATGGACGCTATTGCACGTCAGCCAGAAGCTTCCGGGAAAATTCAAACAGCAATGCTAATTGCAGCAGCGCTTATTGAAGGTATTGGATTTGCTGCTTTATTTGCAGCATAAAAAAAACAATTGGCCGCAACGGTTGGTTGCGGCCAATGTTTAAAACAGTAATTAGACACAAAAAAATATTAAAAATATACCATGGATAAGTTAATAGAACAGTTTTCTTTAGGGTTGTTTTTCTGGCAATTAATTTTATTTGTTGCCTTGGTGCTTTTATTAAAAAAATTCGCCTGGAAACCAATTTTAAATGCCGTAAACGACAGAGAAGAAGGTATTTTAAAAGCTTTGGAATCTGCTGAAAACGCCCGTAAGGAAATGCAAAATTTGACTGCGGATAATGAGCGTATTTTAAAGGAAGCACGCATTGAACGCGATGCCATGTTAAAAGAAGCACGTGAAATGAAAGACAGCATAATTACTGAGGCAAAAGGCGAAGCGCATGCGCAAGCCACCAAAGTAATCGAGCAGGCAAAAGCAACGATTGAGTCTGAAAAGCACGCGGCAATTGCCGAAATAAAAAATCAGGTAGCCGAGTTGTCATTGGAAATCGCTGAAAAAGTGATGAGAAGTGAATTATCTGACAAAAACAAGCAAATTAAGCTTGTTGAAGAAATGTTAAAAGAAGTAAAGCTATAAGAATTAATTTCAAATGAACGGATCCAGAGCGGCAATAAGATATGCAAAAGCAATACTAAGTTTTGCACTTGAACAACAAAAAGAAGTTGAAGTGAACAATGATATGTTGCTTGTTGCAAATACAATTCAAGACAGTAAAGAGTTACAGTTATTGCTTAGCAGCCCAATTTTGAAAACTGAATTGAAAAAATCAGCTTTAAAAGAAATTTTTGCAAGCAAAATGAGTGCTTTAACCATAGGTTTAATCAATCTATTAATTGACAACAAAAGATTGCCGATTTTAGGTGAAGTCGCAAAAAAATATAATGTGATTTATGATTCGTTGAAAGGGATAGAAGTGGCGAAAGTGACTACTGCAATTCCTTTAACAGAAGAATTGAATCAACAGGTTTTACAAAAGGTAATTGAAATTACAGGGAAACAAGCAAGCATTGAAAGCATCATAAATCCTGATATTATTGGCGGATTTATTCTTCGTGTTGGAGATATTCAATATGACGCAAGCGTTGCCAATAAATTACAGGTACTGAAAAGACAATTTGAAAGCGAAAGTTTTAGCTCATAATTACAATTTAAAATGAATTAAGTTTTAAAAAATATAAATAATGGCATCAATAAAACCAGCTGAAGTATCAGCAATTTTAAAACAACAATTGGCGGGATTTGAAGCATCAGCTTCATTGGACGAAGTTGGAACCGTATTGCAAGTGGGTGATGGAATCGCACGTGTTTACGGTTTGGCAAATGTGCAATATGGCGAGCTAGTTGAATTTGAAGATGGAATGGAAGGAATGGTACTGAACCTGGAAGAAGACAATGTTGGGGTGGTGTTATTGGGTCATTCAAGAGCAATTAAAGAAGGATCTATCGTAAAACGCACCGAAAGAATTGCTTCATTAAAAGTGGGTGAAGGCATCGTTGGCCGTGTTGTAAACACCTTAGGAAATCCAATCGATGGAAAAGGCCCAATTCAAGGCGAAACTTTTGAAATGCCTTTAGAGCGCAAAGCGCCGGGTGTTATTTACCGTGAACCAGTAACCGAACCATTACAAACGGGTTTAAAAGCGGTTGACGCTATGATTCCGGTTGGTAGAGGACAACGTGAGCTTATTATTGGTGACCGTCAAACCGGGAAATCAACCGTTGCAATTGATACCATTATCAATCAGAAAGAATTTTACGATGCCGGCGTTCCCGTGTATTGTATTTATGTTGCTATTGGCCAAAAAGGATCAACAGTGGCGAATATTCATAGTTTATTTGAAGAAAAAGGAGCAATGGCCTACACCACAATTGTGGCTGCCAACGCTTCTGACCCTGCTTCTATGCAAGTATACGCTCCAATGGCAGGTGCTGCAATTGGGGAGTATTTTAGAGATACCGGCCGCCCTGCGTTGATTGTTTATGATGATTTATCTAAACAGGCAGTCGCTTACCGAGAAATTTCCTTATTGTTACGTCGCCCACCGGGACGTGAAGCATATCCTGGAGACGTATTTTACTTGCACTCCCGTTTGTTGGAACGTGCCGCAAAAGTAATTAACAACGACACGATTGCTGCGCAAATGAATGATGTACCGCCTTCATTGGTTGGAAAAATAAAAGGTGGCGGTTCTTTAACGGCTTTGCCAATTATTGAAACTCAGGCAGGTGACGTATCGGCATATATCCCAACAAATGTGATTTCTATTACCGACGGACAAATTTTCTTGGAGTCCGATTTGTTTAACTCAGGTGTTCGTCCGGCCATCAACGTAGGTATTTCAGTATCTCGTGTTGGTGGAAATGCCCAAATTAAATCGATGAAAAAGGTAGCTGGAACTTTAAAATTAGACCAGGCACAATACCGTGAATTGGAAGCGTTTGCCAAATTTGGATCAGATTTAGATGCTGCAACCTTGAATGTTATTGAAAAAGGAAAACGCAACGTTGAAATCTTAAAACAAAATCAAAGTGACCCTTTTAAAGTTGAAGACCAAATCGCTATTATTTACGCGGGTTCTAAAAACTTGTTGAGAGCGGTTCCTGTTGAAAAAGTAAAGGAATTTGAGCGCGATTTTCTTGCTTACTTGAATGCAAAACATAGAGATGCTTTGGATTTGTTAAAAGCAGGTAAATTAACAGATGAGGTTATTGATACCTTAACAATAGCGGCAAAAGAAATTTCAGCTAAATACGTTTAAATGATTTTAGTATTGAGTATTGAGATGATAGTGTTCTCTCAATACTGAATACACAGTACTAAAAACCAAAAATAAATGGCAAACTTAAAAGAAATACGAAACAGAATTACATCCATTGGTTCAACCATGCAAATTACCAGTGCCATGAAAATGGTATCGGCTGCAAAGTTGAAAAAAGCACAAGATGCAATTACACAAATGCGTCCGTATGCCAATAAGTTGACGGAACTTTTGCAAAGTTTAAGCGCTACTTTGGAAGATGATATTGAAAATGTTTATGCCGAACAAAGGGTAGTTTCAAAAGTATTGATTGTTGCGATTACTTCAAACAGAGGTTTGTGTGGCGGATTTAATTCTTCTGTGATTAAAGGCTCTGTAAAACATATTGAAGACCATTACCAAGGAAAACAGGTTGATATTTTATCAATTGGAAAGAAAGGATATGATATTTTGTCGAAGAATTTTAATGTTATTGAAAAACATAACGAAATATACGACGATTTAACCTTTAACAATGTTGCCGAAATTGCGGAGAGCATTATGGAATTGTTTGCCAAAGGGAAATACGATAAAATTGAATTGGTTTACAACCGTTTTAAAAATGCAGCTACCCAAATATTAACTTTTGAGCAATTTTTGCCCGTTGAACTTGTTGAGGTAGAAGGCAAAATGAATGTAAGCACTGATTATATTTTTGAGCCAAACAAGGCCGAAATTATATTGCAATTAATACCAAAATCGTTAAAAACGCAGTTGTATAAAGCAATCAGAGATTCTTATGCTTCAGAACATGGCGCTCGTATGACCGCAATGCATAAAGCGACAGACAATGCAACGGAATTGCGTGATGATTTAAAATTGATGTACAACAAAGCGCGACAAGCTGCGATCACTAATGAAATTTTAGAGATTGTTGGAGGCGCAGAGGCTTTAAATAATTAGGGTTATTACTATAAAAGTTAATAAATAAAAAAAATTTAAAAAGAGTTTATCCTAAGTGGATAAACTCTTTTTTAGTTTGGTATATAATTTGCAAAAGCAAATACAAACAAACCAATTATGAAAAAATTTGTCGGTATTGGATTAATAGTTGCATTAAGTATTGCACTTTTTAGTTGTGGCACTTCAAAAGCAAAAGCGCAGGAACATCCTTTTAAAGTTTTGCAAGCGACTTATGTAAACAGTGTTGGTGAGCAACCTGATTTGGTTAAAACTACCATTAAAATCTCCATCGACAATAAGGAAATAAAACTGGACAGCGTGTATTTCAGAAATCATAAAGCGCCATTGAAACGTGTGGAAATCGATGAAAACTCTCTTTTTAAAGGAAGTTTTATAACTTCAACAATACTGCACGACTATATTTTACACAGCGATCCAAAACAGGAATTTGGAAATAAACCGCCGGTAACAGTTTCAAAATTGCCTTTTGAAATTAAAGACAATGAAGCTGTTGTGAGTTATTTTTATAAAGACAAAATCAATTATTACAAAATTTTGGAAGTGAAGGAGGATTAAGCCTGAAGACCGAAGACCGAAGTCAGAAGTTATGAAAGGCGGAAGTTTTTGACTGCAAGATCTTTTTGACTGCACGGCCCATTAGTTCGCATGACTAAAATCTATAAATCTTCAGCATAAACCAAACCAATCTCTTTTCTTACAGCATCCAGTAAAGTAATAAGTTCCAGGCTGTTTTGGTGTGACCATAAAGGGCTTTCAGAGAGGTTCTGTTGCAAAGATTCATTGCATTCAATAATTTGATGGACAAAGCCAGTTCCCATAATCGGCAATAAAAATTTCTCTTCCTCTTTGCCTTTAACCAAGGAAAAAGAACTTGCTTCGTTCCATGGATTGTCGATCATAATTTCTCCTAAAGTGCCGCTTATTTTGGCCTCTCTTTTTGAGCTTGAGTTAAAGCTGCTAAAAAGTACCGCCTGCGCATTTTTATAATCAAAAATAATGGAAACTTGCGAATCGGCACCCGAATCAAAAAAATGGGCCTTGGCCATAATCTTGTCGGGCATTCCCAAAATCAAATACGCCAAAAATATAGGATAAATACCAATATCAAGTATTGATCCTCCTCCCAATTCTTTATCGTAAATGCGTTGAATTGAAGGATGAGCCTTGAAGGAAAAATCGGCATTGAGATACTTTATTTCGCCAATTTCTCCATTTTCAACGGTGCTTTTTATTTTTTTTATGGCCGGCAAAAACCGTGTCCAAAGCGCTTCCATTAAAAACATATTGTGCTTTTTGGAGGCTTCAATCATCTTAAAAACCTGTTGTTTGTTTATGGCAAAAGGCTTTTCGCACAACACCGCTTTTTTTTGTTCCAAAGCTAAAATGGCAATTTGTGCATGGCTGTTATGTGGTGTTGCGATATACACAATATCAACAAATTTATCCTGCAACAATGCTTCGTAAGAACCATAAAACTTTTTTGAACGATACGTTGTGGCAAACACTTCGGCTTTAGCCAAATCTCTTGATGCAACAGCCTCTAATTCAGTAGTCTCCAATAACAATAAATTGTTCGCAAATTTTTGGGCGATTTTGCCCAATCCAATAATTCCCCATTTAATTTTTGTGCTCAAAGTATTAAAATTTAGATGATTAAAATCGATATAAATGTAGTTAAATTTTATTTGGCACAGAATTTGAATTTCAAGTAAAATAACGTTAAAAACAAAATGATTATGAAGGCTATAAAATTACTTTTAGGAACGTTGGTTATAGGAATGTCGTTCGCTTCCTGTATTGTTGACAACAGCATTGATGAACCTTATGATGTTTCACTTGAAGAAGTTGTTACGGCAAATGATTTGTGGTACATTGATTACAATAATACGACTGGCGCAGGAGATGTTCCATTTTTATCGAAAGCCTTCACCATCTCATTTATAAACGGAAAAGTTTACGCCAATAACAATTTGGTGGGAATTGGGTCTGTAGGAAATGGATACGGTATTCAAATTGGATTTTACGACACCTTTGACGGCCGGTTAAAAATAAGTCATAATTTAGATGGATATTACAATTTTGATGTCATTCAATTGTCGGTTAACAACATAAAATTAAGGGACAATTACAACAATGTTACCTATAATTTATTGGGATATCAAAAATCCACTTTTAATTATGACCAGGTTTTTTATGACAATATTGAATATTTTTTACAGGAATACCGCGTTTGGGAAAAAACCTATACAAGCGCTGCAGGGACAGTAAATGCTTTTGATTATGAGAATTTTTTGAAATTTACCCCAGAAAATTTAACAACATTTTATTCTTCCAAAGACAATGTTGGCACACCTATTGCTAATATATTTTGGGATTACGTGGGAGA
Source organism: Lutibacter sp. (assembly GCA_030683995.1). Taxonomy (GTDB): domain Bacteria; phylum Bacteroidota; class Bacteroidia; order Flavobacteriales; family Flavobacteriaceae; genus Lutibacter. The sequence goes on along the minus strand of JAUXPH010000035.1, from coordinate 3,998 downwards.
TTATGTGGTGGCCAATGTTCAAGGATATAACAATCTAAAAATTTTAACATTAGATTATGATACTTCGGACAATGAAAAGTTTGAGCTCACCGTTATTAATGATGGAAAGATAAGTTTGTATCATATAGCTTCTGGAACAACTTACGAGTTTACTGGAAGAGGTTACATTCAATACTTAAAACCAAGTTCAAGTTTGGCAAAAAGCGCGACAAGCGATGAAGGCAGAGCGAGAACAAAAGTATTTAGAGAAACAGAAATTAGAAGAAATTTAAAATAAAGTTTGGTTAGTTGATTTTTGGTTGGTTATTTATAATAACCAATTGAGTTAGCCGCTCCCTCATCGGGGCGGCTTTTTTTTGTACCTTTATGGTTTGAAAAACAAAACAAATGAACCACAAAACAGCTTTTATTACAGGAGCTACTTCAGGAATAGGAAAAGCAACCGCGCAACTTTTTGCACAAAACAACATACGTTTGGTACTATGTGGCCGCCGCGAAGACCGACTTGCTGAATTAAAAGCAGCACTTAGCCAATTAACTGAGGTTACCACACTTCAATTTGATGTTAGCAATAGAGATGCCGTTTTTAATGCCATTGCATCACTGCCAGATGAATTCAAAAAAATTGATATTCTGATAAATAACGCTGGAAATGCACACGGATTAAGTGCTATTCAGGATGGAAATATGGATGACTGGGATGCGATGATCGATATCAACGTGAAAGGTTTACTATATGTGTCTAGAGCAATTCTTCCCCAAATGGTGGAACGAAATGAGGGCTTTGTAGTAAATATAGGCTCTATTGCAGGCAAAGAAGTTTATCCTAACGGAAATGTGTATTGTGCTTCAAAATATGCCGTAAATGCTTTAAATAAAGCAATGCGGATCGATTTAAACAAACACAATATTCGTGTTTCCGCAATCCATCCAGGCGCTGTGGAAACCGAGTTTTCGGAAGTTCGATTCAAGGGCGATAAAGAAAAGGCAAAAAATGTTTACAAAGGATTTAAGGCTTTGCAGCCAGAAGACATTGCCGATATTATTTACTTTGTGGTAACGCGGCCTTACCACGTTAACATTGAAGATTTAATAGTCTATCCAACGGCGCAGGCAAACGCCACTATTTTGAACCGAGAATGAGGTAAAAGCAATGATTAACAAGCGTCTTTTAATAAAAAATTTGTTGGCCCACAACGATGAAAATAGCTTTTACGACAAGAAGCTGAAAATTTCATTGGAACATAAAGAGGGAAAAGCAAAGTTTCTGAAAATTGTTTGCGCACTGGCAAATTCAAATCCGGAAAATAATTCGTATATAGTTATTGGTGTTGATGATCAGTTCAATAAAATTGAGGGAGTAGATTTTTTTGACGACAGTAAGATTCAAAATCTAATGAATTCTTATTTTAACAATCCGCCAAAAATTCAATATGAAAATATTCCGTTTCCGCGATTGCCAAAGCACAAAGTTGTTGGTTTGGTCACCATTCATCCTTCAAAGAAAATTGCCTCACTGAATAAAAATATTTGGAAATATGTTAACGGAACCATTTTTTACAGAAGAGGCAGCAACTCCTTATCAACGTTGGAAAATTTTGAAATTACAGAATCAAACAAAGACATTGTTGAAGCCATAGAAAAAAACGCCAGCAACAATATTCAGCTCACTTTAGACGGCGTTTTTGATTTTGTCAACCGTCACAAAAAAGCGTATCACCCAACTTATAAAGTTTTTAATGAGCAAATTGTGCTGTGCTGGGCCGGCGAAAAAAGAGTGGTGAAAGGTGCTACTTTTTATTCACGCGTTGATATTGAACTGATTAACGAGCAGGTTCGTTTGTTTTATTCGGCTTTGGATGATGTTAAAATTGAATTCGACAAAAACTCCTTTCGAATTACGGAGTTTGTTTATTTGGGACTGAAAAAATCCTTCGATTATTATCCCTTGGAAAAAACCGTAATTCATTTTAAGGAAAACGGAAAATATAACATCGTGAGTGAGCTGTTATTTGATCCGCCGCAGTTTGATAAAAAATTATTGCATCACGTATTTAACAGTTGCAATGCCATTTTAGAAAAACTAAAAAAGAACTTGCCGCTAACGGAAATTGAATTGACAGATGTTCATGAAATGCCCACTTATTATTTAATTTGTGTTTTAAATAAAATTCCGAATGCTTATATAAAGCTGAAAGAATCGGAACTTTTGCTTAAAAATTTGGAAGACAAAACCGGATACATCAAATACAAAGAAGCGGTTAGAGTTCTCAGAAAAGTGAAGTATAGTTAAAAGTTTTTCTATATCTAATAAGTACTTAGAGTGCCTAAAGTTTGGAGTGCTTAAAGTTAAAAAAATGCGTTTTTACAATATAAAAACGTCTCAAATAGATTAATAATTTTTTTCAAAAAAAATGTATCATTTTGAATGAGTTGCTAAGTATAAAACTAATTTACTTAATGCACTCAAGGCACTCCAAACTTTAGGCACTAATTTTTATCAACCCTTTAATTTTTTAAACAATTCCAAGGCATAACCATCGGTTAAACTTGCCACATAACCGCAAATGGACAAAATCCTTAAATACAGGTTTTCTTTTGGTTCCTGCAAATTTTCGGGCAACAAGTTCAAAATTAATTTATCGTAATTGGTCAATGAATTTTCATATTTTCGGTTGCCGGCTGAAACAAAAACATCCAGTAACGTGGCAATTACGTTATAGCCAACCAATTCTTTTTCAATGACTTCCCTGCTTTTGTAAATTTTTTCGACACTTAGTTTAATGATGTCATTTATTTGGGCTTCATAAACACATTTATCCAATAGGGAATGTGGATATTCCCCTTTTAAAATAATTTCCTCCTGCTTTAAAAAAACATTGGCCGCTTCATTGATCAGATTTCCGATGGCCAACGCGCGGAGGTAACTTAATCGGTCTTTTTTAAATTGTAATTGATGGTATTTTTTGGTATCGATCGTATCTTTTACCAATTTAATTAAATATTCGAGCGCAAAATCTTCTTCAATCAAACCCAAATTGATACCGTCTTCAAAGTCGATGATGGTATAACAAATATCGTCGGCAGCTTCAACTAAATAAGCCAAAGGATGTCGGTGATAACTCAAATTTCCGCTTTTTGAAGCAAGTCCTAATTCATTTGCAACATCTTCAAAACAAGGAACTTCCGACTGGAAAATGCCATATTTTTTATCAGCCACGTGCGTGGTTGGTTTTTTTGGCAGCGACTCTTTTGGATATTTTATAAAAGTGCCCAAAGTGGCGTATGACAGTCGCAAACCACCTTCCATGCCGGCTTTGCTTTCCGTCAAAATTCTGAAACCGTTGGCGTTTCCTTCAAAATCCACAAAATCTTGCCATTGTTTTTTGGTAAGATGCGCTTCATATTGTTGTCCGTTTCCGTGTTTAAAATATTCGCCAATGGCTTTTTCGCCGCTATGGCCAAAAGGCGGATTTCCAATATCGTGCGCCAAAGCTGCGGTGGCCACAATGGCGCCAAAATCGTTCATGGTAAAACCTTGTTCCACCAAATCGGGATGATTTTTAAGCACTTGTTCGCCAACCCTTCTGCCTAAAGAACGCGCCACAACGCTTACTTCCAAACTGTGGGTAAGTCGCGTATGCACAAAATCGGTTTTTGAAAGCGGCACTACCTGCGTTTTATCCTGCAAACTTCTGAAGGAATCTGAAAAAATGATTCGGTCATAATCCACTTCAAAACCCAATCGGGTTTCGTCTTGGTCTTTGCGCGGACGTATTTGTGTGTCTCCAAATCTTTTGAGCGACAATAATTGGCTCCAGTTCATACCCATTGTAAAATATTTTGTGCAAGATACTTAATAATGCGAATTAAGGGTTAACAATTGGTTTTAAAAAACAAGCAGTAAGTTTTCCAAATATATGTACGATTAAACCATTAAAGGATCTGACTTTGCTTGCATTTTGTATTTGAGTTTTTTCATTTATCCAATTAAAAAA
>JAUXPH010000030.1 GCA_030683995.1 Lutibacter sp. | reverse complement strand
ATGATGCGCAGGCACAATACCACTTTTTATGCGGATTTACTTCTAAATTAGCCGGTACTGAAAGAGGAATTACAGAACCGCAACCATCTTTTTCACCTGCATTTGGCGAAGCATTTTTAACATTGCACCCAACAATGTATTCTAAAACGTTGGTTTCAAAAATGAAAGAACACAATGCCAAAGCTTACCTTGTTAACACAGGCTGGAACGGAACAGGAAAAAGAATATCCCTAAAAGATACACGCGCCATTATCGATGCCATTATTGACGGTTCAATTGATAAAGCTGAAACTGTGAATATTCCTTTTTTAAATTTGAAAGCACCTAAATCTTTAGAGAAAGTTAGCGACATTTTAGATCCTAGAAATACATATTCCAATGTTAAGGAATGGGAAGAAAAAGCTATAAAATTGGCGAAATTGTATATTAAAAACTTTGAACAATATACCAATACCAAAGAAGGAAAAGCTTTGGTGGTTGCGGGTCCGCAACTTTAAGCATCAATAAAATCTATAGATATAAAAAAGTCTTCGGTATCGAAGACTTTTTTTTTATTTCAAAATTTGTTATCTTGCGCAACTTATTATGAGAAAAAAAATTAAAGCAGTTAGCGGTTCCTTAAACCAATTTATGCAATTAGAAACAACTGCAAGTTTGTTGCTGTTTGCATTTTCCATTTTAGCCGTAATCTGGGCAAATTCACCCTATGGGAATTTTTATGAGCAGTTTTGGCGCTATAAATTAGCGGTTGGATTTGTAAATACAAATTTCTATTTAGAAAAATCGCTGATTTTATGGATTAATGACGGTCTAATGGCCATCTTTTTCTTTGTAATTGGTTTAGAAGTAAAGCGCGAAGTATTGGCAGGCGAATTAACTACGTTGAGAAAGGCTTCACTTCCTATTTTTGCGGCAGTGGGCGGGATGGCTTTTCCTGTACTTATATTCGTTTTCTTCAATCAGGGAAAAGTTGGTGAGCACGGCTGGGGAATTCCTATGGCAACAGATATTGCTTTTACCCTGGGGATTTTAAAATTATTGGGAAATAGGGTGCCGTTGGGATTGAAAATATTTTTAACGGCCTTTGCCATTGTTGATGATATTGGTGCCGTTTTGGTGATTGCTATTTTTTACAGCGCTAATATTCAATGGGACTTAATTACTTATGCGTTACTTATTATATCAGTTTTAGGAATTATAAGCTATAAGCATTTATATTCTAAATACTTTTTTTTCATAATGGGATTTGTAGTTTGGTTACTATTTTTAAAATCTGGAATTCATCCAACAATTGCTGGAATATTATTGGCTTTTACCATTCCTATGTATCGAAAAATTAATTTAAGTGATTATGAGAAAGAATTGACAACCCAACTTCAAACTTTTAAAACTTGCAAATACAAAAACCCCAAATTACTTAACAAAAAACAACTGGAGATTGTTGATGAAATTGAAACAATCAGCAACCAAGTGCAATCTCCGCTTCAACATCTGGAGCATTCATTGCACGGTTGGGTCTCCTATGTGATTATGCCAATTTTTGCCCTGGCAAATGCAGGTGTGGTGTTAAGTTTTAGCGGATTGGAATTCACAGGCCATATCACCATAAATATTGCAATGGCATTATTTTTTGGAAATACCATTGGTATTATGTCGCTTTCATATATGGCTATTAAACTTAAACTGGCCGATTTGCCTAAAGGTGTTGAATTTAAACAATTATTGGGTGTAAGTATTTTGGGCGGACTCGGATTTACGATGTCTTTGTTTATTACCAATTTGGCTTATGATGATGAAGCTTTAATTGCAGCCGCAAAAATGGGGGTTATTTTAGGTTCTTTGGTTACAGGATTTTTAGGCTATATGATTTTAAAAATTCAACTGAAACCTGTGAAATAAATATCTAAAAAAATCGCTGCTTGTATTTATTTTCAACAAATTTAAAGTAGTTGTAAAGTTTATAATTTACTTCTATACCGTAATCAACATTAAAATCGTAGTCTATTTGGTTTTCATAAATGTCTTTGCGATATCTTAAAGGATTTAAAGCTCTAATATTCCATTCTGTAACATAAAACCGGTTTTTATTTTCATAATATTCCTGCGAATAAAAATTCATCGGTTTGGCGATAGTGTTTAAATAGGTTTCAAAGCCAATATCCATAATAATGATTTCATATTCCAAACTGTCATTGGCTATTCTCACAACTTCTTGCGAAGTATCGGTATTTTGTGTTGCAGTTTTTGTTGTTGATGAACAAGCGGCAATCAACAAACCTATAGCCATATAATAAAATACTGTTTTCATAATCAATTGGTTTTAGGTTATTTAAAAGTACAAAAAGAATGCCAATTTATATGTTAAAATTTTTAATTTAGCGTATCCTTTAAATCGAAATAAAATGGACAAAACACGTTGTGGTTGGTGTAAAAACGACCCGCTTTATATGGCTTATCACGATACCGAGTGGGGAATTCCAGTTTATGACGATGATAAATTGTTTGAATTTTTAATTTTGGAAACCTTTCAGGCAGGATTAAGCTGGATTACCATTCTTCGGAAAAGAGAAAACTTCAGAAGTTCTTTTGATGATTTCGACTATAAAAAAATAGCCAACTATTCTGATGCCAAATATGAAGAATTGTTGCTTGATGCAGGCATTATAAGAAACAAATTGAAAATAAAAGCCACCATTTCAAATGCGGTTGCTTTTATGGAAGTTCAAGATGAATTTGGTTCTTTTTCAAACTATATTTGGAATTTCACAAAAGGTAAACCCATCAAAAATAAATGGAAAACACTGAGTGAACTTCCAGCAACCACCGAATTGTCTGATATTATTTCAAAAGATTTAAAAAAACGCGGATTCAAATTTGTGGGTTCAACCGTCATTTATGCCCATATGCAAGCCACCGGAATGATTAATGACCACGTAGTTGAATGTTTTAGATATCATGAAGTGTAAACTAAATTTTAGATTTACGATTTTAGATTTACGATTTTTTCCTTTCCCCAACCTCCCGTACTAAAAACGGAACAGGCTTTTCCTAAGGAAAGGGAATTTAATTCGTTTAACTTCTGACTTCTGACTTCTGACTTCCTACTTTAACTTTTCCCAGTTACAATAATAATTCCCCCTTCGGGGGTTAGGGGGCAATCGGTATATAAATCTCCGTTACCCATTTTGCCGGATTTTTGGTATCAGTTGGGCCAACTGTATAAATTTCGAAAGGTTCGGCGCCAACAATTTCAGTAAAACCTTGGGCAACCAATCCGTTATAAGCGGCTTCCCAGGCTTCATTGGCAAACTTATAATCGCCCTTAAAAATGGTTTTAAAAGTTTTTTGCGGTTTTAAATAACCAGTTAAAACATCTCCGGTGGTAATTACCCGATCTTTTACGGGAATACAGGCAGAAAACATCGCAGTATTATTTTGTTCATCCCATTTATGGTTGAGCGTAAAATGTTTTCCTGAGGCTTCAATATTGTTTTTAGCCATATATTCAACAATAACAGGAAACATTTCATTCATTTTTTGTTCAATTTCCTGGATTTGGCAGGAAACTGTTTTGTATAAATAAAATCCGCCGCCATAATCAACAGCGCCTTTTGTTTCAAAAGAATGCTTTTCCAATTCAGTTAAGATATGTTTTTCCAATAACTCCAAACCTTTGTCGTAAACCGGAATCGTGTTTTTTTCTATACCGCCTTTAAACAACCAATAAAACTTTTCGGTAAATGAGTTTTCACCCCGCATTCCCCAAACTACTTCAGTGCCTTCATCAACTTCATTAAATTTCCAATAAACCTCTGGCGTGCTGTTTTTTCCAAAATTAATTTGATGCACTATTTCTTTGTTTGGAATCAAGGAGACGGTTTTCATAAATCCGCTGCCACTTTTTCCTTTCCAGCTGTATGATGCGCCAACGCCCGATGTAGTATCAGGATAAGAAGTCACCATTGTTGGATCGGTTTCAAACCACGGACTCCAATTTTCCCAATTTTTAAACTCATTTATGTTCTCAAATACAACTTCAGCAGGTGCTTTTATGATTCGGGAACGCTTGATATCGTATTTGCTTTCAAGTATTGCACCATAAATGGCCAGTACAATAACTGCCGCAAGAAGAAAGAAGACGAAGTATTTTATATATTTCAAAACTTGAATTTTAGAATTAGAGAGTTACTAAATTAATGAATTATTCTGTTTTAAATCAGTAAATTTGTCGACAAATTTTAAATTATCCATCAAATGAACATTAAATATTTTTTACCGATGCTGTTATCGGCATCATTCTTATTTTCTTGTGCCGACCAAAAAAAGGAAGAAAACCCAAAAACAGAAGTATCAACCGAATTTAATTATGTAGTTGAACAATTTGCCGATGTTAAAATACTGCGCTATCAAATTCCGGGTTTTGAAAACCTGACATTGAATCAAAAAAAATTGGTGTATTATTTATCGCAAGCCGGTATGGAAGGACGCGATATTATTTACGACCAAAATTATCGCCATAATTTAACCATTAAACGTGCTTTGGAAAATATTTACCAAAATTACGCCGGTGATAAAACATTGACAGACTGGAAAAATTTCGAAACTTATTTAAAAAGAATTTGGTTTTCAAACGGAATTCATCATCATTATTCAAATGATAAATTTAAACCTGAATTTTCAAAAGTTTATTTCGATACTTTGTTGAAAGATACCAAAACATTGCTTACAGGTGAAGCTTACGAAGTTATTTTTAACGATAAAGATGCCAAAAAAGTAAACCTTGACGAAACCAAAGGATTGTTATTAGGTTCGGCCACAAATTTTTATGCACCCGATGTAACGGAAAAAGATGCGGAAAAATTTTATGCGTTGAAAATCAATAAAAATGACAAAATGCCAATCGAGTTCGGTTTGAATTCGAAATTGGTGAAAAACGCTAACGGATCTTTGGAAGAAAAAGTTTGGAAAGTTGGCGGAATGTACAGCGCATCACTTGAAAAAATGGTTGGCTGGTTAGAAAAAGCGGTTGAAGTTGCTGAAAACACAAAGCAAGCGGAAGCCTTAAAATTGCTGATTGATTATTACAAAACAGGCGATTTAAAAACTTGGGATGCTTACAATGTTGCTTGGGCAACAAGCACCGAAGGCGATATCGACTATATCAACGGATTTGTGGAAGTTTACAATGATCCAATTGCGCACAGAGGTTCATTTGAGTCAATTGTTCAGATAAAAGATTTTGATATGTCTAAAAAAATGGCTGTTTTGGCTGAAAACGCACAGTGGTTTGAAGACAATTCAACCTTGCAAGCTTCCCATAAAAAGAAAAATGTGGTAGGTGTTTCTTATAAAACGGTAAATGTTGCTTCTGAAGCAGGAGATGCTTCGCCTTCAACGCCAATCGGCATCAACTTGCCAAACAACAACTGGATTCGCGAACAACACGGTTCAAAATCGGTTTCGCTCGGAAATATTATTGAAGCCTATAATATGGCCGGTGGAACAGACAGATTAAAGGAATTTGCTTTTGATGAAGCTGAAGTTGAAAATGAAATTAAATATGGCCAGGAAGCCAGTAAATTGCATACTGCTTTGCACGAAGTGATTGGCCACGCGAGCGGACAAATAAATGACGGAATCGGACAACCAAAAGAAACCTTGAAAAATTATGGTTCAACTTTGGAAGAAGCACGTGCAGATTTGGTTGGTTTGTATTATTTGCCAGACACAAAATTGGTGGAAATGAAAATTTCGCCAGATGCACAAGGAATTGGAAAAGCGGCATTTGACAATTATATCAGAAATGGTTTAATGACCCAATTAATTCGCTTAAACTTGGGTGATGATGTTGAGGAATCTCATATGAGAAACCGACAATTGGTGGCTGCCTGGGCTTTTGAAAAAGGCAAAAAAGACAATGTCATCGAAAAAGTTGTAAAAGGCAATAAAACGTATTTTGTGGTAAGAGATTATGTGAAATTAAGAGCATTGTTTGGTGAATTGTTGAGCGAAATACAACGCATTAAATCGGAAGGGGATTTTAAAGCTGGTAAAGCTTTGGTCGACACTTACGGCGTAAAAGTTAACCAAGCCATTCACAAGGAAGTGCTAGAACGTAACAGCAAATTTAAATCGGCGGCATACAGCGGTTTTGTGAACCCTGTTTTAACAGCTGAATTAGATGCGGATGGAAATATTATGGATGTAAAAGTTGTGCAGCCAGCAAGTTTTGCTGAGCAAATGTTGGATTATGCAAAAAGATATACCACGTTGCCGGCTGTAAACTAGAAGTCGATATTGATTAAAACAAGGCAGGCTGTTTAAAAGTTAAAATTTCGTCAACCTGAACTTGTATCAGGTTCTCATAATAATGAGATTCTGAACCAAGTTCAGAATGACGGTTTTTAGAAATTTTTGAATAGCCTGTTTTTTTAGTGCAAAGAAAAAGTGATTAAGGCAAAGATAATGATGATTAATATAGTGGAAATAAGCACAATAAATGTGTTTTTATAATACTTTTTATGAATTTTAATGTCCTTTTTGTAACTCCAAACCATCGCCATGATAAAAGCAACTAAAAAAAATGCCGCAAAAATTAATTGTCCTTTACTAAACATATTAAATGTATATTTAACTCCAAAAATACGTAAATTTCGGTTTATATTTCAGCATAAATAAAAATGAAAAATGCATTAATTATTGGGGCAACTTCCGGAATAGGAAAAGAACTCGCCAAATTGTTGTTGGCGGATTACGATAAGGTTGTAATTACAGGCAGAAGAACGGAATTACTCGAAGAAATTAAAGCTGTAAATCCAGAGAAATTTGTGGTTAAAACACAAGATGTAACTGATTTAGATTCGTGTGATGCGCTATTTTCAACTTTAAAAACCGAATTCAAAACCATCGATTTAGTGGTTTACAGTTCAGGCGTTGGCGATCCAAATTACGATTTGGCCTGGGAAAAAGAACTGCCAACGTTGCAAACCAATGTGATTGCTGCCGTTAAAATTTATGGATTGGCGTATAAATTTTTTAGGAAACAAGGATATGGACATTTGGTGGGGATTTCTTCCATAGCATCCATTCGCGGAAATCGACACGTGCCGGCATATTTCGCTTCAAAAGCATTTCAGGCAAATTATTTGGAATCACTTTGGATGAAAGGAAAAAGGAGCAAAGCCGACATCTATGTGACCGATATTCAACCGGGATTTGTGGATACTTCTTTGGCTTTGGGAAAAACTTTTTGGATGGCTTCCGCAGAAAAGGCTTCTAAACAAATTTATAAGGCAATACAAACCAAAAAGAAAAAAGCCTATATCACAAAACGATGGAGATTGGTGGCATTTGTGCTAAAAATTGTGCCTTCGTCATTGTTGTTTAAGTTTACCTAAATGAGTTACCAACTCCAAATAACATTAATAAAATGATCAATAAACTGAAAGCCGTTCAGGAATTTCACGAATCCTTCGGATTGGGAATTCAGCACAAACCTATTGCAAAACTGGATGATGATAAATTAAAATTACGTTTCAATTTAATGGCGGAAGAAAATGAGGAATATCTGGAAGCCGCCAAAAACAATGATTTGACTGAAGTCGCCGATGCTTTGGGCGATATGCTGTATATTTTATGCGGAACTATTTTAGAGCACGGCATGCAATATAAAATTGAGGAAGTTTTTAATGAAATTCAGCGCAGCAATATGAGCAAATTGGGAGAAGACGGCAACCCGATTTACAGGGAAGACGGTAAAGTTTTAAAAGGCCCAAACTATTTTAAACCAAATATTTTAAAAATTTTAAATGATCAATAAAATCCTAAAATAATGAAAAGTAACACAAATTTTAAATGGATAAGCTTAATGCTTTTAGCGTTTGCGATAACGCACCAAAGTGAAGCACAAAACATGAAAACCAAAAAAAATACACCGGGAATCAATGTCCAGAATATGGATCCCAAAACAAAACCATCGAATGATTTTTTTAGATATGTGAATGGGGCGTGGTTGGATAAAGCTGAAATTCCGGCCGACAGAACTTCTTGGGGAAGTTTCAACGAGCTCAGAAAAAAAACAGATGCCGATGTTCTGGAAATTTTAAATGAAGCGATTGCGCAAAAAAACGCCCCTAAATTAAAAGATGCACAAGGAAATTTAAAGGCAATGTCCGATCAGGAAAAAGCGGTGAATTATTATGAATCCATTATGGATACCGTTTCTAGAAACAGCCAAGGCATTAATCCTGTGCTTCCATTTTTGGCTAAAATTGATGCCGTAAATAATTTGGAAGACTTGAATCGACTTTTAGTAGAAAGCGCTCCTTATGGCGGATTGGGGTTTTATAATTTTTTTATTTCCAACGATTTAAAAAACAGCAATAGGTATGTGGGCTATGTTTCGCCGGCAAGATTGGGTTTGTCACGCGATTATTATGTGGATCAGGATGACAACACCAAATTGAAAAGAGAAAAATACATTGCGCATATTGCCAAAATGCTGCAATTTTATGGGGATTCCAAAGAAATTGCAAGCAAAAATGCACAACGTATTTTTAATTATGAATACAATTTGGCAAAGCCAAGAATGACCAAGGAAGAATCAAGAGACCGCAGAAAATCGTACAATCCAAAAAGTATCGACGAATTAGCGACACTTACTTCAACAATTCATTGGAATGCTTATTTTACGGGCATTGGCGTAGCTAAAATAGATACCGTTGTGGTTAGAGAGCCAAAATATATGGCTAAAATGGATTCCATCATCAAAGCAAGTTCTGTTGACGATATTAAATTGTATTTAAAATGGACGGCAATAGATGGTGCCGCAAATATGTTAAGCGATGAAATTGAAGTCGCAAATTGGGAGTTTTACAGCAAGGAATTAACAGGAGCTTTAAAACAGCTTCCTCGCAATGAAAGAGCTTTAGGTTCTATAAATGGCGTTATTGGTGAAGCGTTGGGAAAATTGTACGTAGATAAAAAATTTCCGCCGGAAGCCAAAGCCAAAGCCATGGAAATGATAAAAAATGTGATGGCAGGTTATGAAATAAGAATCCAAAAATTACCTTGGATGAGTGATGACACAAAACAAAAAGCCATAGAAAAATTGCATAAATTAACCGTTAAAATCGCTTATCCCGATCAATGGAAAGATTATTCGGCATTGGTGGTTGTTGGCGTTAATGACGGCGGTTCCTATTTCCAAAATTCAATGAATGCCAGAAAATGGAATTTCGATAAAAATATTGCAAAATTGGGAAGCCCAGTCGACAGAACAGAATGGGGAATGTCACCTCAAACAGTGAATGCTTATTTTAACGCAACAAACAATGAAATTGTATTTCCGGCAGCGATTTTACAACCGCCTTTTTACAATTATTTGGCCGATGAAGCTGTTAATTATGGCGGAATAGGCGCTGTAATCGGACATGAAATTTCTCATAGTTTTGATGATTCAGGCTCTAGATTTGATGGTGACGGTAATTTAGTGGATTGGTGGACTGCGGAAGATTTGGAAAAATTCACCGTGCTGGGAACTAAATTGGCAGATCAATATAGCGTAAAGGAAGCATTGCCGGGAGTGTACTTAAACGGTAAATTTAATTTAGGGGAGAACATTGGCGATTTAGGTGGCGTGAATGCCGCTTTGGAAGGATTGGAATTATTTTATAAAACAAACGGCAAGCCTGGAAAAATTGACGGATTTACCGCAGAGCAACGATTTTTTATATCTTGGGCAACCGTTTGGCGCACAAAAATGCGTGAGGATGCTTTGCGTAATTTAATAAAAACCGATCCGCATGCACCGGGAATGTATAGGGCTTTTATGCCACTGCAAAATGTTGATGCATTTTATGACGCATTTAATATCAAACCAAAAGACAACATGTTTTTGAAACCGGAAGACCGGGTTAAAATTTGGTAACGTTAAACAATAAAAAAGGAGCTTTTAAAGCTCCTTTTTTATTAAATCAACATTGTAAAATCCGCCCTTGTTTTCTTTTCTTTCTTTAGAAAATCGCGTGATTAAAAACGCGGTGGTAATTAAGTTTCTCAGTTCACACAAATCTACAGAAAGTTCAGAATGGTCATATAAACGTTTGTTATCTTCAAACAATACGTGAAGTTTTCTTTCTGCACGCAACAAACGTTCATTGGAACGAACAATTCCCACATAATTGCTCATAATGGTTTTCACTTCATTCCTGTCGTGCGTAATTAAAATTTTCTCCATGTTTTTTACCACGCCGCTGTCATTCCAATCAGGAATATTTTTGGGTGCTTTAATTTTATCAAATCGAAGGGTCAAATTTTCAAAAGCCTTGTGGGCAAAAACAATGCCTTCCAACAAAGAGTTTGAAGCCAATCTGTTTGCGCCATGAAGTCCGGTTCTTGTAGCTTCGCCGGCACCATATAAATTTTTAATGGAGGTTTTTCCTTTTTTATTCACATTTACGCCACCGCAAATATAATGTGCGGCTGGTGATACAGGAATAAAATCCTTCCGGACATCAATGCCCAACGTCAAACATTTTTCGGTGATGTTAGGAAAATGCTTTAAAAAAGTTTCATATTCCAAATGGGTGCAGTCTAAATAAACATTAGGCATTCCGCTTATTTTAAGTTCGTGGTCAATGGCTCTTGCCACAATATCCCGCGAAGCCAATTCTTCACGTTCATCATATTTATGCATAAAGCGGTTGCCATAATAATCTCTTAAAATTGCGCCGGCGCCGCGCACAGCTTCTGAAATTAAAAAAGCCGGGTATTCGCCCGGATTGTATAAAGCAGTTGGATGAAACTGGATAAACTCAACCTCAGAAACTTCTGCCATCGCCCTGTAAGCCATCGCAACCCCGTCGCCGGTGGCTACTTCCGGATTTGTGGTGGAAAAATAAACCTGTCCGCTTCCGCCTGAAGCCAGCATCGTCACTTTTGCCCCAAATGTATTCACTACATTTTCTTTTTCATCCAGCACATAAGCGCCATAACAAGTGATTTTTTCTGAAACAGAGGTTTGTCTTTTTTTAACTTGGTGTTCTGTAATCAAATCGATCGCGAAATGGTGTGTCAAAAATTGAATATTTTCAGTCGCGTCAACTTGTGCAATAAGCGCTCTTTCAATTTCGGCGCCTGTGAGGTCTTCGTGGTGTAAAATCCGGTCTTGTGAATGTCCGCCTTCTCTTCCCAAAGAAAAATTCCCTTTTGATGTTTTATCGAAGTTAGCACCCCATTCCATCAATTCCCTGAGTCGGGCAGGAGCATCCTCAACTACCATTCTTACCACTTCTTCATCACACAATCCGTCGCCGGCAATTAAAGTGTCTTCAATATGTTGTTCAAAAGAATCAACGGCTTCATTCCAAACGGTGGCAATTCCGCCTTGGGCATATTTGGTATTGCTTTCGCTCTTTTCGCTTTTCGTGATAATGGTAACGGTTGCATCTTTAAAGTGATTTGCCACTTTTAAAGCAAAACTCAACCCGGCGATTCCCGAACCTATGATTAGAAAATCGGAGTTGTATGATTTTTTTTCAGCATTCATTTGATTCGTTTGTTATTTTGAAAGTTCAAGCATACGTTCAATAGAAACCAATGCTTTTTTGCTTAATGCTGCTTCTACAGTAACTTCAGGCAATTCGTGTTTTAAGCATAAATACAATTTTTGCATCGTGTTCATTTTCATATAAAAACACTCGCTGCAATTGCAATTGTCATCATCAACAGGCGCAGGAATTAAAATTTTATCGGGCGATTCTTGTCGCATTTTATGCAAAATACCCACTTCGGTTGCCACAATAAATGTTTTCGCCTTGCTGGTTTTTACGTAATTTAACAATCCTGATGTTGAGCCAACATATTTGGCAACTTTCAGTAAATGCTCTTTGGATTCAGGATGCGCAATAATTTCGGCACCCGGATTTTCAGCGTACAATTTTAATATTTTATCTATCGAAAAAGCTTCGTGAACCATACAAGCGCCATCCCAAAGCAACATATCCCGCCCCGTTTTTTTAATCAGCCAGGCGCCTAAATTCCTGTCTGGCGCAAAAATTATCGGTTGGTCTTTTGGTATGGAATTGATGATTTTTTCGGCGTTTGATGAAGTGCAAACAATATCGGTCATCGATTTTATTTCTGCCGAAGTGTTTACGTAAGAAACCACCAAATGATTTGGATGCAATTTTTTGAAAGAGGCAAAATCGTCGGGCGGACAAGAGTCGGCCAATGAACAGCCTGCTTTTAAATCGGGCAATAAAACTTTTTTGGACGGATTTAAAATTTTTGCGGTCTCTGCCATAAAATGCACGCCGGCAAACACAATAATATCAGCGCTGGTTTTAGCGGCTTGTTGCGCCAATGCCAAACTGTCGCCCACAAAATCGGCAATATCCTGTATGGCATCTTCTTGGTAATAATGCGCCAAAATAACAGCGTTTTTTTCTTTTCTAAGACGATTTATTTCCTTTACGTAATCAATGCCTGGAGTTTTAATGTCTAAAAACCCTTTTTCCTGAAGCTCATTTTTGGCTTGTTCTAACGTAGTCATATTTTATTTTTTTTGCTGGATTAAGACCAAATAATATGCCAAACAATCGGATGATAAATCCGATTGTTTTATAATTTCCATGCAATAAAAGTATGCTTTTTGGCAAAGCTGTCCAAATTGGATTTATTTTACTTTATAGGTCCAGTTAAATTTATCCTCCGCTTTTTTGCGTTGGATATCTGTAATTCCTTTTTTGATGATAGCTGCAAAACTGTTTTCCACTTTTGGCAGTTCAAAATTTTCTCCTTTGTTTGAAAAAGCGTTGATAACGCTTACTACCGCTGCTGTTCCTGCGCCAAACATTTCCAGTAATTCTCCTTTGCGGGCTGCTTCCACAATTTCAGCGACTTTTACAGGCCTAACTTCAGTTTTAATTCCTTTGTCTTCACAAAATTGAATGATGCTTTTTCGTGTAACGCCATCTAAAATTCTGTCGCTCACTGGGGCAGTCAACAAAGTGTCATTTACCCTAAAAAAAACATTCATCACGCCGGCTTCTTCCAACAATTCATGCGTGCATGAATCTGTCCAAACCACTTGTTGAAAACCTTGCTGATTTGCCAATTTGGTTGGATAAAAAGATCCTGCATAGTTTCCTGCTGCTTTTGCTGCACCAACGCCGCCATTTGCAGATCGGCTGTATTTATCGGCAAAAACCACTTTTACTTCACCTGAATAATATGATTGAACAGGCGAACAAATAATCATAAATTTATATTGGTTAGAAGTCGATGCCGAAACGCAAAGCTCAGTTGCAATAATAAAAGGTCTGATATAAAGTGCGCTATCTGCGCCTTTTCTTACCCAATCTTTATCCAATTTCAACAATTCATTCAATCCTTCAAAAAACAAATTTTTTGGAAAAGCAGGCATATCCAACCTTTCTGCGGATTTGTTGATTCTTTCCTGATTTTGATCAGGTCTAAACAACCAAACATCATCATTATCATCTTTATACGCTTTCATTCCTTCAAAAACGGCTTGTCCGTAATGAAAAACTTTTGCAGAAGGATCCAAGGTTAAAGGGTGATAAGGCACAATTTGAGGCGTTTGCCATTTTCCATTTTCATAATCACATTCAAACATATGGTCGGTAAAAATTTTTCCAAACGTTAAATTGTTAAAATCGACTTCTGAAATTTTCGATTTTGTTGTTTTTTCAATAAGTAAAGCCATTGTTAATCTATATTTAGTTACGCAAATTTACTATAATTTTTTAATTCACAGTTTTAATTTTCCTGAAGGTTACTGTCTTATTTTTAATATATTTGAGCTAAAATATTGATATGAGCAATATGGATAAAATAAAATTGCATTATTGACATATTTAAGGTGATTTGTGTTATTTTATTATAAAAATGACACGGTCTAAAATGATGTAAATTTGCTGAAAAACAAACTGTTAAAGTCAATTTTCTGAAGATAGGAAACGTATTTTTAATTTTAAAAATTTTGGAAAGAAAAATAATGATAACCGCCGATGGTTCAACCACCATACATATTACGGAATGGGATGAACAATACCATTCCAAGCACGGCGCCATTCAAGAGGCAAAGCACGTTTTTATTAAAAATGGATTATCGCTTTTTTCTGAACAGAAAATAAGTATTTTGGAAATTGGTTTCGGAACCGGACTCAATAGTTTCATCACTTTTTTGGAAGCTGCAAAAATGAAACTAATAATTGATTATGTGGGCGTTGAAGCGTATCCGTTGGCTGCCGAAGAGGTTGAGAAAATGAATTATGTTGAACAATTAAATGCGAATGCGTTTTCAAATGATTTTAACAAAATGCACCATCAGGAATGGGAAATAAAAGGGGAAATTTCACCCGAATTTTCGCTCACAAAACGCAAACAGTTTTTTAACGAAATTGACGACAAAAACAAGTTCGATCTTATTTATTTTGATGCTTTCGGCGCAAGAGTTCAGCCTGAATTGTGGACAGAAGAGATCTTTGAAAAAATGCACAAAGCCTTAAAATCGGGCGGAGTTTTAGTGACTTACAGCGCGAAAGGAAGCGTAAGAAGAGCGATGCTGGCAGTCGGTTTTTCAGTTGAGAAATTGCCTGGACCACCGGGAAAGAGGGAAATGTTGAGAGGAAAAAAGTTAGATATAAGATATTAAATATTAAAAGTTAAAGATTGGAAAGTTGAAATTGATAGTCTTTGTTCTCTATTCTCTTCTCTCTTTTCTAAACTAGTAATTCTCAAAAATAATGGAACACAGATTTAAAAAACGTAAAAAACCAAATTACAAACGAGGCATAGCTTTGGCAATTTTGTTGTTGGTTATCATCTATATTTGGATGAATTTGGATAGCCTTGTTAATGCTTTTTTTGGCGTAAAAGGTTAGTTTAAGTAGATTGATTTAAGTTTAAATCAATTATTTCTTAAAACTTCGGCCTTTCCATTCGTAGTTTTTAAAGGTTGATAAAAAACCGGTAAAAACAATGAAAAAGGGATAAAATAAACTTATCGGTAAATAATATTTTAAAGATTTTGTGCTTTTCAAAAAAACTGAAGTCTGTGCAATCAGCATAAAATCAACCATGATTTTTATGGCAAAAACAATTATAAAAGTCAGCCAAAATTGCGGAAATAGCAAGGTGAAAATTCCTAAAATTAACACCATCAAACTTTCTAAAAACACTATAATTCCAACAAATTTAGCAAAAAAAATGGTGTAAGAAACCGATTTGGAAGCCCAGCGAATTTGTTGATTCATAAACAGTTTCCAACTATTTTCAGATCTTGTTTCCACAATCGATTCCTTCGATTTTAAAAATTTCACTTTGTTCGGATAGATTCTGAACATTTTTTCCATCAGAAAAATATCGTCGCCGCTTGCAATATTGGTGTTTCCTTCAAAACCTTTCAGTTCAAAAAAAGTTTCTTTGTGATAACATAAATTGGCGCCATTGCACATAAAAGGATTGTCAATTCCGAATCCGCCCAAGGTACTTCCCATAAGACTGGTGAAATTCAAATTTTGAAAATGAGACAACAATGAATTTTGTAAGCTGAATTTTACGGGAGCACTTATAAAAACCGGATTTTCATCTTCAATAAATTGATTGAACAATTTCAGCCAATTCACAGGAACCGCACTATCGGCATCCGTAGTGACAATCCACTCAAAATTCGATAAATTTATAGCGGTTTTGATGGCATCTTTTTTAGGTGAGTTTGTTTTTCGTATATTTTTTAACAATTGAAAATTTAAGCTCGGATTTCTGTTCGTAAATTCTTCAATAATCGGATTAAAATTATCCTTGGAATCATCGTTCACCAGTAAAATTTCAAACAATTCTGATGGATAATTTATGATTGAAATTGATTTCAATAATCCAGGTAAATTGTGCGCTTCGTTTCTGAACGGAATTATTATTGAAAACCTGTTTTTTGGAACAGCATCATTATTTTTTACCGTTTCAACTTTCTCAAAACCAATGATAAATGCCATAATTAACGCCAAATAAATGATGGAAATAAGAATTAAAATGTAAATCATTTTTCAGCAACCATTTTAAAGTTCAACACAAATATACTTCCTAATAGTGCAGGAATGGCGAAATTTAACAGCCACATAAAAGTGGTAACGGTTACAATTGTGAGCGGATTTACGCCAATAAATCCAAAAATAATTACTGCAACAGAGCCTTTAATTGCCCAATCGAAAATGGCCAGACTTGGAATAACAGAAGCCAAAAAATACGTGCAAAAAATTAGGTTTATGAGTGTAAAATAATCGGTTTCCACTTCAAAAAGTCTTAATAAAAAGTAAAATTGGTGTGAAAAAACCAGATATCGCAACAAGGAAAAAGCAATTGTTTTCAAGTGAATTTGCAGTGGTATTTTTTGTGAATAATGAAAAATTTTGATGGTGTATTTTGTTATTTTTTTTGTGATGCCAAAATAGCTGCCAATAATAAAAAACAACAATAATACACTTAAAAACAGCACGAATTTAGAGTTGTCAAAAGTAAACAAGCCAATTTCAAAATTGGAAATCAAAAAAAATATTCCGAAGATTCCGAAAAAAATGGATACTGTTAACTGACTTAAATTTCCGACCAAATTTAGAACCATCACTTTTTTGCGCTGTTTCTTTTCAAAATATAGCGCTTTTGCGCCATATTCCCCAATTCTGTTTGGCGTTATTATCGAAGCGGTTAAAGAAGCAAAACACTGTTCATAAGCTTCAAAAAAGGTGATTTTTTTTTCATTGGAAACCAATGATTTCCATTTAAATATTTCCAACAGCCAATTTGCATCGGTAAACAAAAGCAACAGCAAAAGCAGCCACACGTTTTTTGAAAAAAGTACAGAAATTTGTTGTTTCAGTTGCGTAAATGATAAATGTTCGTGGGTTGCCAACTGCCGAAATAAAAAATAAAACGCGCCAATAACAATCGCCAATTTAATCAGCAATAAAATGAAGCGCTTATATTTGTGTAAACTATTGTACATTTGGTTTTACAAATAAACAACTAATTGAGCACAGAAAAAATCATATTGGGCATTGATCCTGGAACCACGATTATGGGTTTTGGTTTGATAAAAATTGTCAATAAAAATATGGAATTAGTTCGAATGGATGAATTGATGCTCAAAAAATATGATGATCATTATTTAAAACTCAAACTTATTTTTGAACACACCATTCAACTTATTGACACTTACCATCCCGACGAAATTGCGATTGAAGCGCCATTTTTCGGAAAAAATGTACAGTCGATGTTAAAATTGGGACGCGCACAAGGCGTTGCGATGGCGGCGGGTTTGTCCAGAGAAATTCCAATCACGGAATATTCTCCGAAAAAAATAAAAATGGCCATTACCGGCAACGGAAATGCGAGCAAAGAACAAGTGGCCAAAATGTTGCAAAATTTGCTTAAAATTAAGGAGTTGCCAACAAATCTGGATTCCACAGACGGCCTGGCCGCTGCGGTTTGCCATTTTTACAATTTCGGAAAAACTTCTTCAGAAAAAAGTTATACGGGCTGGGATGCTTTCGTGAAACAAAATGGAAAAAGAGTGAATAAATAATTTACGAATTACGATTTTGGATTTATGATTTGTGGAATGAAAATTCAAAGTAAGGACAGGTCGCAACCTGTCCGTTCTAAAAGTTAAAAGTTTCTATCTCTTTTCTCTTTTCTCTTTTCTCTTCTCTCTTTTTCTGAATTCTCTAAGCTCAAGATTAACTTCAAACAATCACATCACACTCGTAAGTTTCACATTTTTTATCAATCACCAAATTTCTGTGTTCGTGGAAAAGTTGGTGTTCTTTAGACGCTTCCAATTTATCTTTATCCGCTTTAGAATCCCAATATTCAACCAAAAAATACTTATTTTCCTCAATTCTGTCTTTAAAAATATGAAAATGATCCAGACCTGCGGGTTTTGCTTCAGTCAATTCCTCAAATTTTTGAAGTTCAACAAATGTAATTCCTTCCCCGTCTTTTACCTTAAATGAAACGATATATGCATACATAACTCATCGGTTTTCTCAAATTTACAATACACTTTTCATAAAAAAGGTAACAAAAATCACTTTTCATAGTTTTTTAAAAAAAGTGTACATTTATGGAATAATAAAATACATTTTGGCTGGAATTTATTTACACATACCTTTTTGTAAACAAGCTTGTTATTATTGCGATTTTCATTTTTCGACTTCCTTAAAAAGAAAAGAAGAAATGATCACAGCGATAAAACGGGAATTGGTTTTAAGGAAAGATGAGCTCAATAAAGAACAAATTGAAACAATTTATTTTGGCGGAGGAACGCCGTCTTTATTAAAAATTGATGAATTGAAAATGTTGATTGACACCATTTTTGAAAATTATGATGTGGCTGATGATGCTGAAATTACCATTGAAGCAAATCCGGATGATTTGACTTCCAAAAAAATTAAAGAGCTGTCGAAACTTCCAATAAACCGATTAAGCATCGGAATTCAATCCTTTTTTGAGGACGATTTAAAATTTATGAATCGTGCGCATAATGCGGAAGAATCCAAAAAATGTTTGGCTGAAGCAACCCAATATTTTAAAAATATCACCATCGATTTAATTTACGGGGTACCAAATATGAGCAACGAAAAATGGCTGTCGAATTTACAACAGGCATTTGATTTTAATATTCCGCATATTTCCGGTTATGCGTTAACAGTGGAAGAGAAAACAGTGTTGCATAAGCTGATTGAAAAAGGAAAAGTTCCTCCTGTTGATGAAAATTTGGCACTGGAACAATATCATATTTTGGTGTCAGAAACCGAAAAACGAGGCTTTGTAAACTACGAAATTTCTAATTTTGGGAATCCGGCTTATTTTTCAAAACACAATACTTCCTATTGGTTTGGCGAAAAATATTTGGGAATTGGTCCGTCAGCGCACTCATTTAACGGTTTTGAAAGAAGCTGGAATGTTTCAAACAATTCAAAATACATCAATGCCTTGCTTGCCGATGAATTGCCTTCAGAAAAGGAACAGCTTTCGGAAACAAACAGGTTTAATGAGTATATTATGACTGGTTTGCGCACTATTTGGGGCGTTTCTTTTCAAAAGATTGAAAAAGAATTTGGCGCGATGTATTTGCAAGAGTTGAAAAAAAGCGCGGAACACCATATAAAATCGGGATTGCTTGAAATTGAGCTGCGTGCTTTTTCGGGCAAAGTTTTGGTCACCACCAAAAAAGGCAAATTTTTAGCAGATGGAATTGCTTCGGATTTATTTAAAATAAGTTCCTGATTTGTATGTAATTATAGTTACAGAATACTATTTATTATCGCAATAACTTTGCGGAAAATTAAATAGATAATTATGGAAATACAAATAAAATTTGATGCAAACGGCAGAATTGTTCCATTTATGAAAGGCAATGAAATCACGATGAACGAATCGCCTTTCTTAATATTTTTGGCAACAGCAGGAATGTGTTCAGCAGTTTTTGTGAGATCGTTTATGCAACAAAGAGGATTGCCTTTTCAGGAAGTGGGAATCACGCAAAAAATGAGTTACGACAGAACAACCAATATGGTAGGCGACATTGATATGGTGGTGGATTTACCGCCGAATTTTCCTGAAAAATATGTGAGCGCCATTAAAAATGTGATTGCGCAATGTCCGGTTAAACGTCATTTGGCCGAACCACCGACATTTAATGTAATTGCAAATTTAAATCCGGTATTGTAGAAATAATCCCAAGTAAATTTATTAAAAAACAGCTTTTATAAGCTGTTTTTTTATGCGTAAAACACAAAATATTTTGATAATTTTAGAGTTTTAAGCACTGTCTATGTTTTTAAGATTTAAATAAGTAGGTATGAATATCGAAGAATTTAGAGATTACTGTTTGGCTAAAAATCACGTCACCGAAAGTTTTCCTTTTGATGAAGAAACACTGGTTTTTAAAGTGGCCGGCAAAATGTTTGCGTTGGCGGGATTGGAATATCATCCGGCAACGGTAAGTTTAAAATGCGATCCCGAAAAAGCGTTGGAATTACGAGAGCAACACGATGAAATTACGCCGGGATATCATATGAGTAAAATTCATTGGAATTCCGTCATCATTGACGGCAATTTATCGCATAAATTAATCAGGGAATTAATCGATGATTCTTATAATTTGGTGGTAAAAGGACTGACAAAAAAGCAACAAAAAGAATTTGGGTTTGAAAGTTAGTCGGGAGACTGAGGACAGACGATTAGAGCTTATTCCTTGTGCAATATTAATTTTAGAGGGCTAGTTGTTTCCTTCTGTAATCAGATGGCGTAACGCCTTTGATCGCTTTAAATTTTCGGTTAAAATTGGCCAGATTGTTAAAACCTGATTTGTAGGAGATTTCGGTGATGTTCAAATCGTTGTTTTTGGTCAGCAATTTACACGCATTTCCAATTCTTATATCAATTAAAAAATTCACAAAAGTCTTGTTGGTTCGCTGCTTAAAATACCGGCAAAAGGCATTGGGCGTCATATTCGCAATATCGGCAACACTGTCTAAAGTAACTTCTTTGTGAAAATTATTCATCGTGTATTGAAAAATATCGCTCATTCGTTTTCCTTCGTCACCATCATATTTTTTTAAATTGATTAATGAGGATAATGTTTGTTTTTCCGCTTCAGAAATTAAAGATAGAATGTTTAAAAAAGCGGTGAATTGTTTGTATTTTGAATAGGAATTAATTTTTGTCAGTAAGGAGAAAAGTTCAGGTTTGTTGGAAAGTATTTCAAATCCTAAAACCGCATCATAAAAAAAGGAATTGAAATGCTCAAACTCGGGCATATTAAAAAAATGTTCGCCATAGGAGTTTTTCGAAAAAAACAAGGAGATCATTACGGTTTCCTGCTCAAAGGCAGCATCTCTTTTAAAAATATGCGGTAAGTTTTCGCCGATTACAAAAATGTCGTTTTTTTTAAATTCCCCAACGCAATCGCCAATAATATAAGTGCCTTCGCCTTCAATAAAAATGCTTATTTGAATTTCCTGATGTTGGTGCAGTTTTTCATAAAAAGACGCTTCATCATATTTCTGAATGTATAAAGTTACATTTTCAGGTTTCGGAATTTTAAATGGCAATACCTTCATATCTGCGAATTATACGTCGAAATTAATCTATTTTTTTGATTAAACGATAAATACAAGGTAAAATACTATTATGAATAGCTAATAAATAGGCTAGTGCCGAAACTTAGAAAGTATTATTTTGGTTGCACATTTAAAAGCTGGAAGTCGGAAGTCAGAAGTCAGAAGGCCTTTTTGACGGAAGTTAAAAGTAGGAAAGCAAAATAAAATTCAATAATGAAAAAGCTTATTGGTTACAGATTATTGGTTAAAACATATTACATTCATTTAAACATTTAGAAAAATGAGCATACAATGGAACGGCGTAATGCCAGCGGTTACAACAAAATTTACGAATGAAGACACGTTGGATTTGGTGAATTTTGAACTAAATATCAACGCGCAATTGGCGGCCGGCGTCAACGGAATTATCCTTGGAGGCACTTTGGGCGAAGCAAGTACGCTTACTGCAGATGAAAAAAGAATTCTGATCAAAAAAACGGTCGAAATTGTAAAAGGCAAAGCTCCGGTGATTATCAATATCGCCGAACAATCTACAACTGGCGCCATTGAAGCCGTTCGTTTGGCTGAAGAATACGGCGCAAACGGATTGATGTTGTTGCCGCCGATGCGTTACAAAGCCGATGCCAGGGAAACGGTTACTTATTTTAAAAAAATTGCCAAAACCACTTCGTTGCCAATTATGATTTACAACAATCCTGTCGATTATGGCATTGAAGTTACGTTGGATATGTTTGAGGAATTGATGGAATGCGAAAATATTCAGGCGGTAAAAGAATCTACCCGCGATATTTCAAATGTGAGCAGGATGAAAACACGTTTTGGGGATCGTTTTAAAATTTTATGCGGTGTTGACACGTTAGCATTGGAGAGTTTATTGATGGGCGCCGATGGCTGGGTTGCTGGTTTGGTCTGCGCTTTTCCCCTAGAAACCGTAAGGATTTACAAATTGGTAAAAGCAGGAAAAATACAAGAAGCCATCGCTATTTATCGTTGGTTTTTACCTTTGTTGGAGTTGGATATAAACACTAAATTGGTACAAAATATTAAATTGGCGGAAGTTGCCACAGGAATAGGAACTGAAAATGTTCGGGAACCACGTTTGCCGTTGGTGGGTGAAGAAAGGGCAAAAGTGTTGGCGATTATTGAAAAAGCGTTGAAAAACAGACCGAAGATCAATTAAAAAAGTTTAAAGCTCAAAGTTGTAATGAAGTCTGAAGTTAAATGAATTAAATTCCCCTCTCGAGAGGGGCTAGGGGTGTGTAAAATACAATCAACAAATCAATAAAAAAATGATCACAGGAAAAAATTACATTGGGAATTTACTTTCATCAACAGGGAAAGTAACATTTAAAACATTCAATCCACAGGAAAATAAGGAGAACGATGTTGTTTTTTCTGAAGCTTCTTCGGCAGAAATTGAGATGGCGGTTGCATTGGCTTCAGAAGCTTTTAAGGAATTTAGACACGTTTCGGGAGTCAAAAAAAGTGAATTTTTAAATCAAATCGCCAACGAAATTGGAGCGTTGGGCGATGAGCTCATAAAAATGTATTGCTTAGAATCCGGTTTGCCGGAAGGCAGGGCAATTGGCGAAAGAGGAAGAACCATTTTTCAGTTGCGCACTTTTGCCAATTTAGTCAAAGAAGGATCTTGGGTAGAAGCCACCATTGATACTGTCGACCCAAACCGACAGCCGATTCCAAAAGTTGACATTCGTAAAATGTTAATTCCAATCGGTCCTGTGGTTGTTTTTGGCGCAAGCAACTTTCCGTTGGCGTATTCTACAGCTGGCGGAGATACCGCTTCGGCTTTCGCTGCCGGTTGTCCGGTTATCGTAAAATCGCATCCAATGCATGCCGGAACTGGTGAATTGGTAGCATCGGCCATTATAAACGCTGCCGAAAAAACCGGAATGCCAAACGGCGTATTTTCAAATTTAAACAGCAGCGGCATTGAAGTTGGTGTTACATTGGTGAAACATCCGCAGGTAAAAGCGGTTGGTTTTACGGGAAGCATTGGCGGAGGAAGAGCTTTGTACAATATGGCTTCACAGCGTCCGGAACCTATTCCTGTTTTTGCAGAAATGGGAAGCGTAAATCCGGTGATTATTTTACCGGAAGCCGCAAAAAACAAAGGAAATGATTGGGCAAAAATTTATGCAGGTTCCATCACGTTGAGTTCGGGACAATTTTGCACAAATCCGGGTTTGATTATAGGAATCAAAAGCGGTGATTTGACTAATTTCATTGAAAAATTATCAGAAGAAATCATAAAAATTGAACCTTCTTGTATGTTGCATCCAAACATTATTGGCGCTTATGAAACCAAAAAAGCGGCTATGCAAAAACAAGAAGGTTTGCATATTAAGGCAAGTTTTTCTGATGAAATCGCCCCTAATTTTGGCCGGCAAGCAATTACAACCGTTGAAGGTGCCACTTTTTTAGAAAATACCGCTTTGCATCAGGAGGTTTTCGGGCCATTTTCTATGGTGGTTCAATGTGAAAATGCACAACAATTGGAAGAAATTATTGCCAATTTGGAAGGTCAGTTAACGGGAACAGTTTTGGCCGAAAATGAAGAATTGATCAATTATAATAATGTAATAAATGCACTTCAAAACAGGGTTGGACGCATTATTTTTAATGGCGTTCCAACGGGTGTTGAGGTTTGTGCGGCGATGGTTCACGGCGGCCCGTATCCGGCATCAACCGACAGCCGATTTACGGCGGTGGGAATCAATTCCATAAAACGTTGGGTGCGTCCGTTTAGTTTTCAAAGCTGGCCAAACGATTTGTTGCCAGATGAATTGCAGAATGAGAATCCGCTAAAAATTTCAAGAATCATTGATGGAAAAAGCACGGTCGAACCTTTATAAAAATAATTTATGAGCAGAAAAACATTTTTTTGCATTGATGCGCATACTTGTGGAAATCCCGTTCGTGTTGTTGCCGGCGGCGGTCCGAATTTAAAAGGAGCGAATATGAGCGAAAAGCGTCAGCATTTTTTGAAGGAATTCGACTGGATTCGCAAAGGTTTGATGTTTGAGCCACGCGGTCACGATATGATGAGCGGAAGCATTTTATTTCCGCCACACGATGAAGAAAATGATTTTGCCATTTTATTTATCGAAACTTCCGGTTGTTTGCCTATGTGCGGCCACGGAACTATCGGAACGGTGACCATTGTCATTGAAGAAGGTTTGATTGTGCCTAAAATTCCTGGTAAAATAAGGATGGAAGCTCCGGCCGGATTGGTACAAATTGAATATCAAAAAACCAGTAAAAAAGTGGATTGGGTGAAATTAATCAACGTAAAATCGTATTTGGCTGCGGAAGGACTGACGGTTGATTGTCCGGAATTGGGCGAAATTACCTTTGATGTTGCCTACGGCGGAAATTACTACGCCATTGTTGATCCGCAGAAAAACTTTAGCGGCGTTCACAATTTTACGGCGAGCAAATTGATCCAATTTTCACAAATTGTAAGAACGCGCATCAATGAAAAATATCCCAATTTATTTGTGCATCCTGAGAATGAAACTATCAAAGATGTGAGCCATATGTTGTGGACAGGGAATCCAATGGACCCAAATTCTTCAGGCAGAAACGCTGTTTTTTATGGAGACAAAGCAATTGATAGATCTCCTTGCGGCACCGGAACATCGGCACGTATGGCGCAATTGTATGCAAAAGGCAAACTAAAACTGGGAGAAGAATATATACATGAAAGTTATATTGGCTCTAAATTTATTGGAAAAATAGAGGAAGAAACCACTTTGGACGGAAAAAAAGCAATTGTGCCGAGCATACAGGGATGGGCAAAAATATACGGATACAACACCATTATTATTGATGAGGAGGATGATCCGTATGCACACGGATTTCAGGTTTTGTAGGCCCCCTAACCCCCGAAGGGGGAATTTAAAAATTAAATCAAACTCCCTTTCCTTAGGAAAGGGTGGGGATAGGAAAAAAGCGAAAAGTATTCAAATTAAACAATCATAAATTGAAAAGTGTAATCATCATTGGAGGCGGAATCATCGGATTGTGTTCTGCTTATTATTTGGCAAAAGAAGGCGTTCAAGTTACGGTTATTGATAAATCTGATATGGCGGACGGATGTTCTTACGGAAATGCGGGGATGATTGTTCCCAGCCACATTATTCCAATGGCGCAGCCTGGCGTCATTCACCGAGGCATCAAATGGATGTTCAATGCCAAAAGTCCGTTTTACATAAAACCTGCTTTAAGTCTGGATTTGCTATTCTGGCTGATTCAATTTTACAAAAACTCCAATCAAAATCACGTTGACAAATCCATGGTTCCTTTGCGGAATCTTTCTTTATTCAGCAAAGAATTGTACCAGGAATTTGCGCAATCGACCAAAGAATTTGGCTATCAGGAAAAAGGGCTTTTGATGCTTTACAATACCGAAAAAACGGGTGAAGAGGAAGTTAAAATCGGAAAAATTGCGGAAGAATTGGGGATTGATGTCGGTTTTTTAAACCAACAGGAAGTTAAAGAATTAGAAAAAAACATTGCTGTTAACGCTTTGGGCGCAGTGCATTATAAATCTGATGCGCATTTGTCTCCAAATCATTTTATCGCCTTCTTAAAAGCCGAATTAAATGAAATGGGCGTGAAGATGATTTCCAATTGTTCTGTGGTTGATTTTAATTCTTCAGATGGAAAAATAGCTGAATTAATTACAAATAAAGGTGATTTTAAAGCCGATGAATTTGTGATTGCCGCGGGTTCTTGGAGCGTGGAGATTGCCAAAAAATTAGGAGTAAAATTGCATATTTTGCCAGGGAAAGGCTATAGTTTTAATGTGGAAAACCTCAGGGTAAAACCAACAATTCCCACTATTTTATGCGAAGGAAAAGTAGCTGTAACACCTTTGGGCGAAACAGTTAGGTTTGGCGGAACTTTGGAAATCACCAACAACAAAGACACTAAAATCAACATCAAAAGACTACAGGGGATTGTTGAAAAAGTGAATCAGTTTTATCCTGATATCAAAGTTGGCCTTCCTGATAAAGAAAAAGTGTGGCTTGGTTTTAGGCCTTGCACACCAACCGGATTGCCCATTATTGAGAAATCAAAAAAAATTAAAAATTTAACCATCGCAACAGGCCATGCGATGATGGGTTTGAGTTTGGCACCAGCTTCCGGCAAATTGGTAAGTGAATTGATTTTGGGTAAAAAAACATCGGTGGATATTACCGAATTTAGGAGTTGTTAATGTTTTTTGGTTACTTTTGACTATGAATTCTATCGAAATTTTAATAAAACTCAGAAGAATTGTGCGTTCCATAAATTTGGAAAGCAAACGAGTGGATAAAGAATTGGGCGTGAGCATTCCGCAATTGTTATGCCTGCAATTTTTGGCGGAACAAGAAGACTACCGGGCAAATTCGTCAAAATTAAAGGGTTTCTTAAATTTAAATGCGAGCACCATTACCGGAATTATTGCCAGATTGGAGAAAAAAAACTTGGTTGTAAAACTTCCTAAAGTTACCGACAAACGAATTACCTTAATTTCTTTAACAGCTAAAGGAATGGCGCTTATCCAAAGTGCGCCAATTACTTTTCAGCAAAAATTAAGTGAAAAATTGCAAGCCCTTCCGCCGGAAAAACTTAAAGCGATTGTAGACGGCATGGACATGCTGACCGAACTTATGGAAGTTGACGAAATTGATGCTTCACCCATTATTACTTCAGAAGAATTTATATAGTAATTTTTAGCATTGATTTATTGTTTTTTAATAATAGTTTCTGCAGAAAGAGTGGATTTTGAGCAATTTTTGTTCAAAATAATCGACATTAATTGCATTAAATGTGTATTTTTTGCTTGCTTATTGAATTATATTAATTAAATAATAATAGTTTCTATAGAAACTATTTCGTATTTTTGCATCATAACCATTAAAATAAAATAGGAACTATGCTCATTATACAGGTAAAGGAAGGCGAAAATATTGACAGAGCGCTGAAAAGATACAAACAAAAAACACGAAGAACAAAACTGATAAACAATTTAAGGGATCAAAAACAATTTATCAAGAAATCGGTTAAAAACAGAACGCAAAAAGGAAAAGCGATTTACGTACAAAATTTAAGAAATCAAGAGGACAAATAAGTATGGAAACTTTTAAAATTTACAACAAAATTACAGAACCTTCAGCAGCAGAAAAAGAGGAGGTTATTTCATTTTTATTTCATCATTTGCAGGAATACGGCGATAAAAAAGAGGACATTGGCAAATGTTTCGATTTTGCTGTTAGGGATTCTGAAGAAGGACTTGGCGGATTTGTGTTGATGCTGCTCGAAAATGACGAAATTATGGGTGCAACAATTGTCAACAAAACCGGAATGGCGGGTTATATTCCTGAAAACATTCTTGTTTACATTGCCGTTCACGAAAAAACCAGAGGCAAAGGCTACGGTAAAAAATTGATGAACAAAGCCATTGAATTGGCCGACGGAGATATTGCTTTGCACGTTGAACCAAACAACCCTGCCAAATTTTTATACGAAAAATTAGGCTTTGAAAACAAATACTTAGAAATGCGACTTAAAAAATAATCCTTAAATTTGTATTTTTAGTCAAAATTTTTGGAAATACTTCTAGTTATTATTTTTTTCTCCGTTGTCAGAAAATTTTCATTTTTATCCTCACGTTTTCTGAATTTTAAATTTTTTTTAGCATTCGAGCTCAATTTTTAGTGAGAATTTCTAGCTTAACTATTCATCAATTAAATATTTAGCAGATGGCTTATATAACACTTAACAGGAAATCTTTAGCCCATAATTATTCATTTTTGCAAGATTTGTTTAAAAGCCACGGAAGAGAATGGGGGCCAGTTTTGAAAATGCTTTGCGGCAATAAAACATTCTTGGAATTTGTGTTGTCATTGGGTGATGAGCAGGTTTGCGATGCCAGGCTAACCAATTTAAAAACCATTAAAACCATCAATCCTAACAAAGAAACCATCTACATAAAACCGCCTGCGAAAAGAAGCATAGCCAGCATCGTGAAATATGCCGATGTAAGTTTCAATACCGAATTAACGACCATCAAATGGCTTTCGGAAGAAGCGGTTAAGCAAGAAAAAATTCACCGAATTATTATTATGATTGAATTGGGTGACCTGCGCGAAGGAATATTAGGAGAACATTTAATGGATTTTTACAAAAAAATATTTGAATTACCCAATATTCACGTCGCGGGAATTGGCGCAAATCTCAATTGTTTAAGCGGTGTGATGCCAAGCAAAGACAAACTGATTCAATTAAGTTTGTATGAACAATTGATTGAGGCGAAATTTGGAAAAAAAATAGATTATGTGTCTGGTGGATCATCCGTAATGTTGCCGCTTTTATTGAAAAAGCAAATTCCTAAAGGCGTCAATCATTTCCGTATTGGAGAATCACTATTTTTTGGTGTTGATTTGTTTACCAATAAAACAATCCCCAAAATGAAAAACGATGTTTTTATGCTTTATGCTGAAATCATTGAAATTACTGAAAAACCCATTGTTCCTTATGGTTATATGGAAGAAAATCCATCGGGAGAAACCTTGGAAATTGACCCCGAGGATTATGGAAAAAACCACAGCAGGGGAATTTTAGACATCGGACTTTTGGATATTTCCAAAACCGAATTTATTACGCCTGTTGATGAAAATATTTCTTTTATTGGTGCAAGTTCCGATATGTTGGTGGTTGATTTGAGCCAAACAACAAAAAAATATAAAGTGGGTGATTTGGTAAGGTTTAAAATGAAATATATGGGCGCATTGCGCATTATGAACTCCGAATATATCGATAAAAAACTGGTTTAATGTATTGCTTTCTTTCCAGATTGATTCGGATGCTGTTTTATGGCATTAAATTTTCTTCAAAATTGATTTTAAAGCGAAAAAACTTCCTTAAATTTAGACATTTTCAATAAAAAATGTAACTAAATTAAATGGTATGAGATACGCGCAAATTCCTTCCGCTTTATTTATTAAAAACAGACAAGATTTTACGGCAAAAATGGAACCGAATTCCATCGCCATATTAACATCAAATGATGTAATGCCCAACAATGCAGACGATGAAATGGGATTTTCCCAAAACAATGATTTGTTTTATTTAAGCGGTGTTGATCAGGAAGAATCTATTTTGCTTTTGTATCCAGATGCCGCGTTGCCTGCAATCAGAGAAATTTTATTTGTGAAAGAAACCAGCGAATTGATAAAGATTTGGGAAGGCGACAAATTAACCAAAGAAAAGGCTTTTGAAGTTTCGGGCATTAAAAATGTAAAATGGCTGCAAGATTTTGACCTGACATTGCAATATATGGCGTTTGAAGCAGACACTTTTTATTTGGGCCACAATGAACATAAAAAAACATTGACTGCTGAAATGTTGACGCAACAGGACCGGATGATTGCCAAGTGCAAAGAAAAATATCCATTGCACAATTACCTTCGCGCTGCAAAAATTACACGAGAACTTCGCCAAATTAAATCGGATGAAGAAATTGTATTGATGCAACAAGCCGCAAACATCAGTGTTAACGGTTTTAAAAGGGTTTTAAAAGCTGTGAAACCAGGAAAGATGGAGTACGAATTGGAAGCGGAGTTGACTTATGAGTTCATCAGAAATGGTGCTAAACGTCACGCTTTTAAGCCAATTGTGGCTTCAGGAGCAAATGCCTGCGCTTTGCATTACAACACCAATGATTCCATTTGCAAGGATGGCGAGTTGATATTAATGGATTTTGGGGTATGTTACGCCAATTATAATTCTGATGCAACACGTTGTTTTCCGGTAAACAGGAAATTTTCAAAAAGACAGAAAGAAGTTTACAATGCCGTATTGCATTGTTTAAAAAAAGGTTCTAAATTGTTAAAGCCCGGAGCGGTTTCTTCCGAATATGAAAAGCAAATGGCAAGTTTGGTTGAGCAACAACTGATTAATTTGGGTTTGCTGGATGCCGAAAAAGTCAAAAATCAGGATCCTGAAAATCCT
Organism: Lutibacter sp.; assembly: GCA_030683995.1. Taxonomy (GTDB): domain Bacteria; phylum Bacteroidota; class Bacteroidia; order Flavobacteriales; family Flavobacteriaceae; genus Lutibacter. The sequence goes on along the minus strand of JAUXPH010000030.1, from coordinate 41,060 downwards.
TTGTATAAAAAATATTTTATGCACGGAACGGCCCATTTTATTGGTTTGGATGTGCACGATGTTGGTTTATACACCAGGCCATTTGAAGCGGGAATGGTGCTTACTTGCGAACCCGGAATTTATATTGCCGAAGAAGGCATTGGCTGTCGTTTGGAAAATGATTATTTGATCACCAAAAATGGCAACATTAATTTAACAGCAGAAATACCCATTGAAATTGATGACATTGAAGCATTCATGAAAATTTAGAATTCCAAACCTAAAGTTAAAAAACTACGATTAATTGGTACAAAAAAACCGTTTCAATTTCTGCTTCAATCACAAAAATGCTTAATTTAGTAACGAATTGAAAATTCAAGTGTTAATAATTAGCATGAAATACTTCGATACTTGGAAACTGTCAGGCAGCATGATTGTATACTAGGAAAAAGTGAAAGACTAAATATATAAATTAACGTTTTAAAAACAGTACATTGCATTTTTAAGGTTTTGATTAACATTAATTTACCTACATTTAGTACGAAGAAAAAATCAATTAAGGCCGCAGGTAATAATATTGCGGAAAGAAAAAGGGATTAAAAAATCCTGTTAATGAAGTATTTATCGTCAAATAATTGATAATGAAGGAATCTATTTTAATAGGATTGTTACAAAATGCGGCTTTATTGATTGCCTTTTCAATGCTTTATCAAAATTTTTGGATTAAGCATGAAGGACCTAAGAGCATTTCTGAAAAAATTATTGCCGGACTCGTTTTAAGCAGCATAGGTATTATTTTAATGTCTACGCCTTGGATGATGGTTCCGGGAATCACATTTGACATGCGTTCTGTGCTACTTTCAGTTGCTGGCTTATTTTTTGGCCCAATTCCCACTGTCATTGCGATGTTGGCCACAGGAATTGTTCGTTTATCTATTGGCGGCAGTGGTTTGTGGATGGGTTTGGCAGTTATTATCACTTCAGGATCAATAGGTTTGCTTTGGAGAAAATTTAGGCCAAATTGGAAATCCAATAACTATTACATGGAACTGTTGGCATTGGGATTGGCTGTGCACCTAATAATGTTTGCGCTTACAGTATTGTTGCCACCCGATATGATGCTCTCTACCTTAAAAGTCATTGCAATTCCACTTATATTTATTTATGCTCCAGTCACCATGTTGTTAGGTGTTTTAATGGTTAATCAATATAAAAACTGGCAAAATGAATTGGCGCAATTTAAATTACAGGAATATGAACGCCGATTTACGCAAATATTGGAAAGCGGCAATGTGTTGTCGCTTATGCTGAATAATGATGGAACCATTAATTTTTGCAATGATTATTTGTTGAGAATTACCGGTTATGAAAGGGAGGAAGTATTGGAAAAAAACTGGTTCGAGGTATTTGTGCCAGATGATAACAGAAGAAAATTGATGGAGCTTTTTTTCGCAGGCATGAAAACAAATGAATTTTCAAAAAATTTTGAAAACCCTATATTGACTAAAACAGGGGAGGAATTATACATTTTATGGAATAATATTGCATTAAAATCGGATGAGCGTGAAGTATTGGGATCCGCCAGCATAGGCGTAAATATCACAGAAAGCAAAAGGCATGAAAAAATGCTTGAAGAAAAAAATGCGGAAATAGAAGCGCAAAACGAAGAGTATAAAAAAATAAATCAGGAATTAAGGCAAGCTAAAGAACAAGCGGAACAAAGCGACAGATTAAAATCGGCTTTTCTTGCCAATATGAGCCACGAAATTCGAACCCCGATGAACAGTATTCTTGGCTTTTCAGACTTGCTGAAAGAATCGAAACTTACAAGTGACAAGCGAACCAAATATATTTCCGTTATTGAGCATAGTGGAAAACGAATGCTCAATATTATAGACGACATTGTTTTGATCTCAAAGATTGAATCAGGAAATGTCGAAATTCATAATTTTAAATGTAGTATTAATGAGCAAATAGTAAGCGTATACGATTTATTTAAGGAAGAAATCGCTCAAAAAGGAATTAATTTTAGCTATAAAAATGCATTATTGGACAGTGAAGCAATTATCAATACAGACGGCGAAAAAATATATGCGGTACTTGTAAATTTGATAAAAAATGCCATAAAATTCACCCATAAAGGTTCTGTTGAATTTGGCTACATCCTAAAAAAAGAAAACGTTCCGGTCGAACTCGAGTTTTTTGTAAGTGATACTGGAGAAGGTGTTCGCCAAGAACAAAAGGAACTAATCTTTGAAAGGTTTAGGCAAGGAAGTGAAGCACTTAACAGAAATTATGAAGGCGCTGGATTGGGATTGACTATTTCTAAAGCTTTTGTGGAGATGTTGGGGGGCAGAATTTGGGTTGAAAGCGAAGTTGAAAACCGTGCCTTAGGCGAAATTGGAACCACTATTTTTTACTTTACGACGCCTTATGACATAAAATAAAGGATACAATTATGAAAAAAGAAATTAGTGAACGGCTTCAATCTAAAGATTTAAAAATATTAATTGTTGAAGACGATCCAACATCAGAAATGATGCTCGAAATAATGATTGAAGATTATTGTAAAACGCCTTTAATTGCGTTTAACGGATTGGAAGCGGTTAAGTTATGTAAAGAGAATCCAGATATAGATTTTGTGTTGATGGACATTAAAATGCAAGTATTAAATGGCTATGAAGCAACAAAGCAAATAAGAGAATTTAATAAAGACCTAATTATTTTTGCACAAACAGCCTTTGCGCTTCCGGGAGACAGGGAAAAAGCAATTGCAGCAGGCTGCAACGATTATATCTCAAAACCTTTCAGCCAAAGCGAATTAAAGGCGTTGATAGATAAATATATTATGAAGTAAGCTAAATAAATGGTTCAAATAATTATTTGATAAAAATGAAGTTTTATAAATCCCTGATTTTATTTGTTTCCTTAAGTTTTTCAATCGTTTCCTGTAAAGTTGTAGCATTAGATCCCGTAGAAATTTTAACTTTTGAGCAAAAATTTTCAACCCTTTTTCCAACTGCCGAAATCACCGAAATGGAAGCCAAAGACCATTTTAAAAAAGCTTATCAAATTGTTTTGGAACAGCCTTTGGACCATAAAAATATTTCAGCAGGCACCTTTAAACATCACGTTTATTTATCGCATACCGACACAAAAATGCCGACAGTATTAATTACCGAAGGCTATAATGCGAACCCGAGCACTTATGAATTAAGCAAAATATTCAAAGCAAACCAGGTTCAGGTCGAATACCGGTTTTACGGTAAATCGCGTCCCGATACCATTCCCTGGCAGTATTTAAAAAATGACCAAGCCATTGAAGATTATCACAAACTAGTCACCAAATTGAAACGATTGTACACCGGAAAATGGATTTCAACCGGAATCAGCAAAGGCGGAGAAACCGTATTAATTTACAAATCGAAATATCCTTGGGATGTTGAGGTTGCAGTACCTTATGTTGCTCCGCTTATTAATGGACAAGAAGACAAAAGAACAGAAAACCATATTAATACCGTTGGAAGTGATGCCTGCAGGATGAAAATTACTGAATTTCAAAGAGCGGTTTTAAAAAACAGAGAAGCTGTTTTAAATGAAATTAAAAACTATGCAACAGTAAAAAATATGAGTTTTACGGAACTTTCTGTGGATGAAGCGTTGGAATATGCCGTATTGGAATTTCCTTTTTCATTTTGGCAATGGGGCGGAAAATGTGCCGAAATTCCTGAAGAAAACGCGACTGCCGCTTCAATGTTCCATTATATTAACGACATTGTGGGCATTTCTTTTTATAATGACCAAACGTATACTGATTTGCTGCCTTCATACTACCAACATTTAACAGAATTGGGTTATTACGGATTTGACACAACGCCGGTGAAAGATTTGTTAAAAGTGGTTCACAGCCCAACAAAAAACCGTTTTGCGCCAAAAAATGTGGATTTAACCTACAATCCAGATTACATCAATGAAGTGCGCGATTTTGTAGAGAATAAAGGAAATAAAATACTGTATATTTATGGGGAATACGACACTTGGGGCGCTTGTGCGCCAAATCCGAAACCTCACGTGAATGCTTTGAAAATGGTGTTGAAAGAAGGCTCACACAAAACAAGAATATCCGATTTTTCTAAAGAAGACCAACAACTCATTTACAATAAATTGCAAAACTGGCTGGGATACAGTGTCACTATTTATCCGCTGGAAAAAGCCCCCTAACCCCCGAAGGGGGAAAAGGGAGTGATAAAATATATCAGATTACGTTTTTTAATTATATCAGCAAAAGTAAAAACAGTAATGAGGTTGATTATAAAAAGTCTAGAAGCCAAAAAACATCAATAAAAATTATCCAACAATATTTTTCTGACTTTTATAAAATGCGTCTGCCTGAAATTGCAAAATTTCACGTGCTTTTTGTTTTTTGTAATTGTACAGCTCTTTTTCATCGGCCAATTCGTTGTAAATGGCTTCATTGAGTGTGTCATCCGTAACCAATAGTTTTTCACGCTGATTTGCTTTTTGTTGCACCCAATCTCTTACCGAATTTTCTACATCTTGCGTTTTGAAATCGTACTCGCCTTTTGAGGCGATTAATTTTGCCAAAATAGGTGAAGTTTCAATAGCCAAAAACAACAGGAAAATAAAAAAGGATGGCAGCCAAGGCAATTTTTCCAAAGCATTTATCCGCGCCATCAATCCGTCAAAACCATCAATAATGGGTTGTGTCGTGTTTATTTGTGCTGTTTGTTGTTTGGTTAATGCGATAATTTGCGCTTCCTTTTCAGCAATTTTTGCTTTGTTTTCTGTTTTTATTTGCTGCAATTCGGCCAAAGCCGCATCGTGTTTTTCTCGTTTTTCTGCATAAACCGGACCTTTACCAAGTAATTTGGTTCCTTTTCTGCCCTCAGCTTCCGCGATATACGTTTCATATAAGGCATTTGTTTCGGTTTCCTTGGTTTCAATTTCTTGTTTTAAACCACTTATTTCGTTTTGGAGCGTTTTAATTCCCGGTGAAAACTGGTTGGCGATTTGCGCTTTGTTTGCCAGCGTAAAATCGTTTTTTTGCTTTAGCAAAACCTGGTTGATTTCTTTTTCGAAAATCTTTATTTCCAAAGGCTTTGAAATGACCACCGCAATAATGATGGCCAATATGATTCGTGGTGTCGCCTGCCAAATTTCTTTCCATTTGGAATCGCTTTTTTTGATGGTGGAAACAATAAAGCGGTCTAAATTAAAAATGAGCAATCCCCAAATAAGTCCGAAAAAAATGGCGGTATAATAATTGTCGAAAACAGTAAATAGCGCATAACTTGAGGCAATAAAAGCCATAACTGCGGTAAAAAATACGGTTCCGCCAATGCCTGCATATTTGAGTTGTTCGGCTTTTGAGCTGGTTTTTAGGATGTCGGTATCTGAACCTGAGCACATCCAAAAGAATTGGTTAAGCATAACATAGTAGTTTGTAATGCAAATAACGTAAAAGTTCTTGAATTATTTTCTTAAAGAATTATTAAAAATAACAGGAGAATTAAAATAACAACAGAATTGGATTTTTATTGTATATATAATGATGAAAGAGTTAATATTAATGACTGGTCGCATCCTGTCCGTTCTAAAAGTTAAAAAATGAATTGTTGTTTTTAAGAAATATCATTCTCTAATGACAAAATCAAGCTCCCTTTCTCACGATATCTATCGGGACGGAAAGGGCTGGGATAGGATTTTGTGTTAGCGATGGCAGTGAAAAGCCCGAAGGCACGCTTTTGGGCGTGACGAGGACTTGCAACGAACAGCGCGACCCGCCAACCGGCGGGGGACACCCTGCAAAAAGTAAAGTCAAAAAATGCAGAATTTAAGAAGCGGTTGTAATTGCTGTTTATTAACCGTAGTTTTGCGTTTTTAAAAACACAGTATGGATATATCGAAAAAATTAGCCTCACGCAGCGGAGGTAAATGTGAATTGTGCGGTTCAACGGAGGATTTAAGTACTTACGAAGTGCAGCCGGCAAAAAACGGAAATGAGGATGACAGTGTGGTTGTTTGTGGAACTTGCAGCAATCAAATTGAAAATGAGGATGCGGTTGAGGCGAATCATTGGCGTTGTTTGAACGACAGTATGTGGAGTGAAGTTCCGGCGGTTCAGGTGATGGCTTGGCGAATGTTAACCCGTTTAAAAACAGAAGGCTGGCCACAAGATTTATTGGATATGCTGTATTTGGATGAGGAAACTTTGGCTTGGGCAAAAGCGAGCGGCGAAGGCGAAGTTGACAGTGATAAATTGGTGCACAGAGACAGCAACGGCGTGATTTTGGAAATGGGAGATACGGTGGTTTTAATCAAGGATTTGCCAGTAAGGGGATCGAGTATGGTTGCAAAACGCGGAACTGCCGTGCGAAGAATTTCGTTAGTTCACGATAATGCGGAACATATTGAAGGCAAAGTGGACGGCATCCAAATTGTGATTTTGACCAAGTTTGTGAAGAAAATGTAGGAAGTGGGAAGACCGAAGACGGAAGACGCAAGTTTGAAGACCGAAGTAAAAATAAACAGTTACACAAATAAACGATTAAACAAAAAAAGAAGCTCAAATTTGCAACGCAAATTTGGGCTTCTTTTTTTAGGACATTTCCGTAAAATACTTGTAAAATAACGGAATGGTTTCAATGCCTTTGAGGTAATTAAAAATACCAAAATGTTCGTTTGGGGAATGGATGGCATCGCTGTCCAACCCAAATCCCATTAATATCGTTTTGCTTTTCAGTTCTTTTTCAAACAGTGCCACAATAGGAATACTTCCGCCAGATCGTTGCGGAATTGGAGCTACGCCAAACGATTCCTGATACGCTTTGCTTGCGGCTTTGTACCCAATGGTGTCAATTGGCGTAACATATCCTTGTCCGCCATGATGCGGTTTTACGATCACTTTCACCGATTTCGGCGCGATTTTTTCAAAGTGTTTTTTAAACAATTCGGTAATTTCCTGCCAATCTTGGTTTGGCACCAAACGCATCGAAATTTTTGCGTGTGCTTTTGCTGCAATCACTGTTTTTGAGCCTTCACCGGTATAACCACCCCAAATTCCGTTCACGTCCAATGTTGGGCGGATGGAATTGCGTTCGTTGGTGGTATAGCCTTTTTCGCCGTACACTTCTTCAATGTCCAATGCTTTTTTATAATTGTCCAATGAAAAAGGCGCTTTTGCCATTTCTGCTCTTTCTTCTTTCGATAAATCTACTACTTTATCATAAAAACCTGGAATGGTTACGCGGTTGTTTTCATCGTGTAAAGAAGCAATCATTTTGGCTAAAATATTGATTGGATTGGCGACTACGCCACCGTACAAACCAGAATGTAAATCTCGGTTCGGACCGGTAACCTCGACTTCAACATAGCTCAAACCGCGCAAACCGGTGGTTATTGAGGGTTGTGAGTTTGAAATCATTCCGGTATCGGAAATCAAAATAATGTCGTTGGCCAATTTTTCCTGGTTGCGTTCCACGAACCAAGCCAAACTAACGGACCCAATTTCTTCTTCGCCTTCAATCATAAATTTCACATTGCAAGGAAGTTGGTTGGTAGAAATCATATATTCCAGCGCTTTCACGTGCATATAAACCTGACCTTTATCGTCGCAAGAGCCGCGGGCAAAAATAGCGCCATCGGGATGGATTTTAGTTTTTTTGATCACTGGTTCAAACGGCGGAGAATCCCAAAGATCAATGGGGTCGGCTGGCTGAACATCATAATGTCCGTACACAAGGATGGTCGGCAATTTTTTGTCGATTATTTTTTCTCCGTAAACAATTGGGTTTCCCGGAGTTTTGCATATTTCAACTTTGTCGCAACCCGCTTTTTCCAGTGCAGATTTCACGGCGTCGGCAGTTTTTAAAATATCCTTGCTGAAAGCAGAATCGGCGCTTACGGATGGTATTTTTAGCAGTTCAATTAGTTCAGCGATAAAGCGGTCTTTATGCTGATTTACGTATGATTTTATATTTTCCATATTACTATATTTAAATGTCCAAAATTACGAAATTTTTATTTGATAGAAATTGTTGAAAAAAGAGTAAGATGTACTTTGCAATTTGTAAGTATTGTGTATATTTGCAGCCATAATAATGCGGGCGTGGTGAAATTGGTAGACACGCCAGACTTAGGATCTGGTGCCGCGAGGTTTGAGAGTTCGAGTCTCTCCGCCCGCACAAAAAGCTTTTCGGAAACGAGAGGCTTTTTTTGTGAAATAAATTTTGATTTGTTAAAAGGAAGGCGGAGAGACGAGAAGTTTATCCCGAGCCTGCCTGTCCGTTAGGCAGGCGGAGCCGAGGGAAGGATCGTGAGCCTGTCCTGAGTTTGCCGAAGGACCCGCACAAAAAGCTTTTCGGAAACGAGAGGTTTTTTTTGTTTTTTAACAGTACAAATTCAAGCTATACAACCTTTCATTGCTTGTCTTGTTTCCAATATATTTTTGAAAATTACTCCTATAAATAAGTGAATTTGTATCAATAAATTTAGTAAGTTAGCGTACTAATTAATAAAACTTCTAAATAATTTTGGTCTTTTAATGAAACAAATTGATTTTACCGGCTCCGAAAACGTTGTAAATATACAATCTCCAGAAAAAATTGACATTATTGGAGAAAGAATCACTAGTAACAATAGTGCTGTTTTACTTGTTGCTTCCGACCATAAAAATAGTTTTAATTCAGAAAAAAACAGGGCTTTAAATCATTCTGGTGTTTTCAGTAAAGATTTTGAAACTTTTGTGAGCTGTGAATCATACCTAATTTTACAAATTCAATAAAAAATCAACAATTAACAGGCTATGCTTAGAGAAATTTCAATAAGAATCAATAACTAAATACTAATAAAATATCATGACTGCACATTTCGGATTTTGGGATTATTTCGTTTTTATAGCGTATGCTGTATTAATTTTAGGGGTAGGTTTATGGGTGTCCAGAGACAAAAAAGGACATCAAAAAACTGCCGAAGATTATTTTTTGGCAAGTAAATCTTTGCCTTGGTGGGCTATTGGAGCTTCATTAATCGCTGCAAATATTTCTGCAGAACAATTTATTGGAATGTCGGGTTCAGGTTTTGCCTTGGGATTGGCAATTGCTTCTTATGAATGGATGGCTGCCATCACTTTAATCATAGTTGGGAAATTCTTTTTGCCTATTTTTATTGAAAAAGGATTGTATACCATTCCCGAATTTGTTGAAAAACGATTTTCCACCAACTTAAAAACCATTTTGGCGGTATTCTGGATAGCACTTTATGTGTTTGTGAATTTAACGTCGGTATTGTATTTAGGCTCTTTGGCTTTAGAAACCATTATGGGAATTCCTATGGTTTATGGGGTAATCGGCTTGGCGTTGTTTGCGGCGGCTTATTCTTTGTACGGCGGACTTTCAGCAGTGGCGTGGACAGATGTTATCCAGGTAGTGTTTTTAGTGTTGGGAGGTTTGGTTACAACTTATATAGCTTTAAACGCGGTATCAGACGGACAAGGGATTCTTGCAGGTTTTAAAACTATTTATGAAGCCGCCCCTGAAAGATTTGTGATGATTTTTGATGAATCGAGCGATTATTATGAAATGTTGCCGGGCATTGGCGTATTGCTTGGCGGTATGTGGGTTGCGAATCTATATTATTGGGGTTTTAATCAGTATATCATTCAAAGAACTTTGGCAGCAAAATCATTAAAAGAAGCACAAAAAGGGATTTTATTGGCGGCCGGATTAAAATTAATAATTCCTTTAATTGTGGTAGTTCCTGGTATTGCAGCTTATGTGATGGTAAATGACCCTGAGATTATGGCACGTTTGGGCGTGGCCGGACTTAAAAATTTACCGACCTTGGAACAGGCAGATAAAGCCTACCCTTGGTTGTTGCAATTTTTGCCTACCGGATTAAAAGGGGTTGCTTTTGCGGCTTTGGCTGCGGCAATTGTATCGTCTTTGGCTTCTATGCTAAATTCAACTTCCACCATTTTTACGATGGATATTTACAAACAGTACATCAACAAAAACGCAAGCGATAAAAGCACCGTGAATATGGGAAGAATCTCCGCGGCTGTTGCTTTGGCAATTGCTTGTTTAATTGCTCCATTTTTACAGGGTTTAGATCAAGCTTTTCAATATATACAAGAATATACGGGTGTTGTGAGCCCTGGAATTTTGGCCATATTTATTTTGGGATTGTTCTGGAAAAAAACAACCAACAAAGGCGCCATTGTTGGGGCTTTGGTTTCCATTCCAATCGCCATGTATTTTAAAGTGGCGCCAAAAGGATGGTCTACAAATGCTATATTTGTTGATGTTCCTTTCTTGGACCAAATGGGATATACGGCAATACTTACTATGATTGTTATTGCGATTGTGAGCTGGACGCAAAATAAAGGAAAAGATGATGAAAAAGGTATTCCGCTTTCAAAAGCACTGTTCAAAACAAGTCCGGAATTTAACATTGGCGCATTTGCCGTGATGATTATTTTAGTGGCGCTGTATGCCGCTTTCTGGAAATAACAAATACATAAATATTGAATCAAAAGCGCCGGAAATTTTCAGGCGCTTTTTTTATGGTTTAATACCAATTAGTACAGCAATTGATATAAAGTTATTTTGGGCCTGCCTGCCGACCTTTTTGGTGGGCCTGCCCGCCATTTTGGTGGGCGTTCCCCGCCACTTGGCGGGTCGCGCTGTTCGTTGCAAGTCCTCGTCACGCCCAAAAGCGTGACTGCGGGCTTTTCACTGCCATCGCTAACGCGGCTTCAATTAACAATAAATAATTTTAAAATTTCTGGCGCTCTTTGCGTATTAACTTTGCGGAATTTGCGGTTAATTTTTTTATGTTTGGGTCAATTTTGGAATTTCACCAACGCTTTTTTAATAGGATATTCTAGGAATTACCTAAAAGCCCAATGCTTATAATCGCTTGATTTTTCTATTTTATTTTCAATTTCATCAGGCAATTCAGGGTAAAAATCTATGCCGGTTAAACTCTCAATTTCATCAATGCTGGTAACAAATTGATACAATCCTTTTTCTGATTTTTCGTGTGGAATTAAAAATGCAATGGCTTTTGTTTCAGCGCCATTGTAATCTAAAATTATTTTGTAGAAATACTTTGGAACTGCAACTTTTTCGGTTCCGATGGTTTTTAAATCCGGTTTTAAAATGCCGCCCGTCACAATGTACACTTTTTGATATTTTTGCGCCCAGTAACGTACTTTTTCTTCCAACCTGTTCCAAACACCAGCGTTAAATCCATAAGTTTGGGGTGAAATATTAGAGGTAAAAAATGTTTCATTGTAAGAAGCCGCAGAAAATTTTCGATCGCCGGCCGGACATAAATGTCCTTTGTTATAACCTGAATTTTTAAAATTCTTAAAATGGGCGCTTTGGGTTGTTACCTTCGGATCTTGCTCAAAATATGGTCTTTTAATGCTTATGCCTGAAAGTTGATTTTGCGTTAATTCATAAGCCACCCATTCTGCCTGTTCGTATTTTTCGTGATAGGAAAGCGCATAAAATTGATGATGAACAACTTGTCCGGTTGTTGAGGTTGGCAAAAAATTGAAATCAGAAACTTCAACTGTTTCAGTTGATGCCGATGTTTCAAAAGCAAAACCATCATAAAAATAAAATCCGACAGCGAATAATAAGGTTATAACAATGTAAACTACTTTTCTATTTTTCACTTTTCAACAAAATTTCCTGAAAATATTCAGATTTTGGAAGGTCATCAAAGATGGTCACAAATTTTTGGGGCGGCGAAGTCAATTTGCGTTTCATCAAATCTATCCAAGCGCCATACACCTTTATTTCAGCGGAAAGCTGGCCTGTTTCATTGTAAATTTTATGATTAAAACGCCAGCGTTCAATACCTTTTGAAACGCCTTCCAGTTCCATTTTAACGGTAATGTCTTCGCCAATATGTATTTCTTTAAAAAAGGAAGTTTCTTCTTTGAATAAAATCGGACCGATATTCAGTTTTGCAAATTCGTTGATGGAAAGTCCGTGTTCCTGAAAAAATCGCACTCTGACTTCTGCTGCATAATCGTTATATGCCGTGTGGCGCATATGTCTGTTTGGGTCAAATTCCGACCATTTTGTTTTGAAGGTAATTTCGAAATTCATGAATTATTTTTTGAGGGGCAAATTTAGGGCTTAAGTTTTGTTTAAATAAATCTAAGACAAAAAAGGTTTAAATTTTTAAGGTTTTTTAATTTTTCACATCCAACGCATCGCGCAAGGCGTTACCTATCAGCATAAAAGCCATCACCAAACTCATAATGGCCAATCCTGGAATAATGGCCAAATAGGCTTTTCCCAAAATAATATAGCTGTAATGGTCTTTAATCATAGCGCCCCAGGAAGGTATTGGTGGTTGCGCGCCAATTCCCAAAAAACTCAAGCCGCTTTCCATTAAAATGGCCCCGGCGAAGTTGGCTGCCGAAATCACAATTACGGGCGCCATAATATTGGGTAAAATATGTTTAAATATAATTCTGAAGTTTGAAAAACCCAATGCTTTTGCCGCTTCAACATATTGCATTTCCTTTGCGCTAATGAGTTGTCCGCGCACAACCCTGGCAACTTCAACCCACATGGTTAAACCTACGGCAATAAAAACTTGCCAAAATCCTTTTCCCAACGCCAAAGTGATGGCGATTACCAAAAGCAATGTGGGAATAGACCAGGTAATATTGATGAGCCACATAATAAAAGCGTCGATTTTTCCACCAAAATAACCTGCTATCGCACCAATGGAAAGTCCTATGACCAAAGAAATGAAAACAGCTATAAAACCTATAGAAAAGGAAATTCTTGTGCCAATCAGCATTCTGCTCAACAAATCTCTTCCATATTTATCGGTTCCCAAATAGAATTTTTTTGTTTTAATGAATGTTGAAATGTCTTTTCCCTGAAATTTTGAAAGTGGATACGTTTTTGTTAAACTGACTGCATTGTTTTCAGTATAGGTGTGAATGTTCAATTCAGTTTCAGAAAGGCTGTATTTTGAAATCGGAATTTCAGTTTTCGGATTTCTTTTGCCGAATAACACAGCGGAAAAAAAAGATTGACTGATCGTTTTGTCTGAAGGAATGGTCAACATCAATACCTCAAAACCCGGTTTTTTAGAATGGATTTCCAAATGCATCTGGTTGGCATTGCTGCTGTTGTCGGGTGCTAAAACGTAAGCAAATATGGCTATTAACGCACATGAAATCACAAACCAAAATGATAACACTCCAGAAGTATTTTTTTTAAACTTCTGGAGTGCCAGTGCTGATAATGAGTTTGCTTTGGTTTTCAATAGTTGTTGCTTTACAAGTGTAAAGTTACACTATTTTAAAATTAATTTTTCACCAATTGAACGTGTGGTTTAATTTTTAATTCGCTGAGCACATTTAAGGCCTCTTCAACATAAATATCCTTTTTCAAATTGGCGTGCCAGGCCTCACGTTTTTCGGCCAATTCTTTATCGGTTTCAAGAATAGGCTGTTCATAAAGCGGTGATGTATAGGTTAAATTGGAAGTGTATTCCCCAAGTTCTTTATATTTTAAGGATTCATTTTTACGATTTTCCAAATCATTTTTGTATGCTTCATAATTCAAATAAACCATACTTTCATCCTGTGAACTTTTCAGCCATTTCGCATTTTCGTCTATTAATTTGAAATATTTATTGTTTTCAATACGTTTTTTGCTATTGTTGATTGCCAAATCATAATTTTCATAATTATTCCAAAGCGTATAATTTGCTGCTGGAACTTTATCAAATACCAAGGCATTTTTCATATCGCGCTCGCCAATTTCCATATAACTGTATCTGCTTGGCAGCATAATATCAGAGTGTACGCCTTCCATTTGAGTGGAGCCGCCGTTGATTCGGTAAAATTTTTGGATTGTGATTTTTAGGCCGCCTAAATCTTCTTTTAAATTATGGTATCTGTTTAAATCCAGCACACTTTGAACTGTCCCTTTTCCAAAGGTTTGTTTTCCGCCAATAATCACGGCTCTATGATAATCTTGCATCGCCGCCGCAAAAATTTCTGAGGCAGATGCCGAAAGTTCATTCACCAAAACCACCAACGGTCCGTTCCATTGAATTTTTGGATCTGTGTCGTTTTTAATATCGGGTTTTGCGTCACGATATTTAACTTGAACTATCGGACCTTTATTGATGAAAAGTCCACTAATTTCAATGGCTGTTTGCAACGATCCGCCGCCGTTATTTCTCAAATCCAACATAATCCCTTCAACGTTTTCTTTTTTCATGCGCTCAATTTCTTGGGCCATATCCGTGGTGGAGTTTCTAAAGTTTTTTTCGTCAAAATCAATATAAAACTTCGGCAAATTAATAATGCCAAAAGTTCTGCCGTCTTTTTTTATGATGCTCGATTTTACAAAAGTCTCTTCCAATTCAACAATGTCTCTGATAATAGAAACAACTTTAACAGTGCCGTCTATTTTTTTTACGGTCAATCTAACCTCGGTGCCTTTTTTTCCTTTGATAAATTCAATGGCGTGGTCTAAACGCATCCCAACAATATCTAAAGGTTCTTGATTTCCCTGCGCCACTTTTAAAATGATGTCGCCAACTTCCAATTCTCCCGATTTCCAGGCCGGACCGCCAGAGATCAATTCATCAATTCTTGTGTAATCATTTTTCTTTTGAAGTCGTGCGCCAATGCCTTCCAATTTACCGGCCATGGATTCGTCAAACTGTTTTTTTACGTTTGGGGCAAAATAACTGGTATGCGGGTCAAAAGTTTCAGTGATGCAATTCGCAAAAGTTGAAAACCAATCGGCATAAGTAAGCTCATCAATACGTTCGTAAAGATCGTTCATGCTGGTCAATGTAGCTTCACGCACTTCAATTTCAAGTAAATCTGTTGGTTTTTTAACGTAGGTGCTGTCGGCTTTAAATTTGTCTTCCTCATCACTTATTTTGTCGTGTAAACGTGTAAGTGCGTTGTATTTTAATTGTTTATTCCAAATATTTACCAAGTCGTTTTTTGTTTTGGGATAAGGCATTTTTTCTGGGTCTAATTCTAGGGTTTCAACCGCCTCAAAATTAAATTTATTCGCTAAAATTTCTTTGTAATAGATTTTGGATTCTTCGGTTCGTTGCATAAAACGATTGTAAACCAAAAAGAAGAATGACAAATCCTCATTGTTGATTTGGTCATCAATTTTAGTTCTGAAAGCCGAAAATTCATCAATGTCCGATTGCAGAAAATACCTTTTTGAAGGGTCTAATCTTTCTAAAAATTCATCATAAACTTTTATGGAAAAAGCATCATCAATTTGCTGGGGCTCATAATGGCCCTGCACCAACACATATTTTAAAATCGTCAATAAAACTTTATCTTTCGGGTCGTTGTTTGCATTTGTTTGAAAACTTGTAAATAAGCTGAAAACAAACAGTAAAGGCAATACGAATTTGAATTTTCTAATCATCATCTGTCGAATCAATATTTGTTAATATGTTTTTGCAACTACTAAAATAGTGCCATTTTTTAGTTAGACGCCTAAATTAACCTTTTTTTATAAATTTTCCTTAAGTCTACTATGGTTTTATCACTATTTTAACTAAAATTTTCCGATTTCCCAATCAATTTGTTTTGTTTATTTTTTTAGGTAATTTTCTGTGGGCTGTCGCAATTATAATCAAATAATAACTGAATTTAACTTTACGAAATGTTAATTTTTAATTTATGGTAAGCAAATAAAATAACCTAAATTTGTTGCTTAATATGCGTATGATGAATAAAAGACCTTTGATTTTAGTCACCAATGATGATGGCATTACGGCACCGGGAATTAGAACTTTAATTGCTGTGATGAATGAAATTGGCGATGTGGTGGTGATTGCGCCCGACAGTCCGCAAAGCGGCATGGGGCATGCAATTACCATTAATGAAACTTTGTATTGTGATTTGATAAAAGTTGATGACGGACCCCAAAAAGAATACCAATCTTCCGGAACACCGGCTGATTGCGTAAAGTTGGCGGTAAGTGAAATTTTAGACAGAAGACCCGATTTGTGTGTTTCTGGCATCAATCACGGATCAAATTCTTCTATCAACGTTATTTATTCAGGAACGATGAGCGCTGCCGTGGAAGCCGGCGTGGAAGGAATTCCTGCCATCGGGTTTTCATTGCTCGATTATTCCTGGAATGCCGATTTTGAACCTTTAAAAGAGCATATCAAAAAAATTGCCCTTAATGTGTTGGAAAACGGATTGCCCGATGGTGTTGTGCTCAATGTTAACTTTCCTAAAAGTGAAACATTTAATGGCATTAAAATATGCCGTCAGGCGCGTGCAAATTGGGTGGAAGAATTTGACAAACGAACCAATCCGCAAGGAAAAACGTATTATTGGCTTACCGGGAAATTTGTAAATATGGATAAGGGCGAAGATACTGATGAATGGGCTCTGGAAAACAATTATGTTTCTGTGGTTCCCGTTCAATTCGATTTAACAGCGCACCATTTTTTGCAAAAATTAAATGGTTGGAATTTGTAATTTAAATTATGAAACAGATGAAACGAGCCATAACAAATTTTGATACACAGTAGAATGATTAATGGCGACTGCATCTGTACCAATAAAAAATAAAATATAAACAGATGAAAAAGGAAATGCTTATTGGTTTTTTGGTTGCTTTGGTGGCAACATCATTCGGTTGTTTTCTGTTTATTGAATTCTTTTCGCCTTTAGATTTTGAAGAAAGTTTGATACGCATAAAAGAAGGCAATTTAGAAGGAAAAATTTTGGTTTTGGGCGCCATTGCAAACTTTTTTGTGTTTTTTGTATTTTTGAAGAAGAAGCAAATTTACAGGGCAAGAGGCGTTGTCATGGAAACTTTTTTAATTGCATTTATCGTTTTATTGCTCACATTGTTTAAAAAGTAATTTTATAATGAAGTATTACATTATCGCTGGCGAGGCTTCGGGAGATTTGCATGGTTCTAATTTGATGAAAGCATTGATGGAGAAAGATCCATCAGCCGAAATCAGATTTTGGGGAGGTGATTTAATGCAACAGGTTGGCGGTACTTTGGTAAAACATTATCGTGATTTGGCGTTTATGGGTTTTGCCGAAGTTTTTATGAATTTACGGGAAATTTTTAAAAATATCAGTGTTTGTAAAAGCGATCTATTAAAATTTAAGCCCGACGTATTAATCTTGATAGATTATCCCGG
This sequence comes from Lutibacter sp., assembly GCA_030683995.1. Lineage (GTDB taxonomy): Bacteria > Bacteroidota > Bacteroidia > Flavobacteriales > Flavobacteriaceae > Lutibacter. The sequence continues at coordinate 23,858 of JAUXPH010000030.1, read as the reverse complement.
ATTTAATATGCGAATTGCCGAATTTGCCAAAAAAGAAGGCATAAAAGTGCACTATTATATTTCGCCCCAAATTTGGGCGTGGAAAGAAAATCGCATTAAAATCATCAAACGCGATGTGGATGAAATGTACGTGATTTTGCCTTTTGAAAAAGATTTTTACGAGAAAAAACACCATTTTCCGGTACATTTTGTTGGACATCCGTTAATTGACGCGATTGCCGACAGAACCCAAATGGATGAAAATACCTTTAGGGAAATACACCAGCTCAACAGCAAACCCATTGTTGCCTTATTGCCAGGAAGCAGAAAGCAGGAAATTAAAAAAATGCTTTCCATAATGTTAAACATCGTCGAAAAATTTCCCGATTTCCAGTTTGTGATAGCCGGCGCACCAAGTCAGGATTATGATTTTTACCAGCAGTTTATCACCAAAGACAATGTGAAATTTGTGCCCAACAAAACCTACGATTTGCTGTCCGTTTCCTATGCGGCCATCGTCACTTCCGGAACGGCAACCTTGGAAACGGCCTTATTTAAAATTCCGCAAATTGTTTGCTATAAAACCAGCAATATGTCCTATCAAATTGGCAAGCGTTTGGTGAAATTGAAATTTATTTCGTTGGTAAATCTAATTATGGACAAAGAAGTGGTGAAAGAATTGATTCAGGATGAATTCAACGTACAAAATTTGGAATTTGAGCTTCATAAAATTATTGATGGCTACCAACGCGCCTTGATGTTTATGGATTATTATGATTTAGAGAAAAAACTTGGCGGCAAAGGCGCTTCCAAAAAAGTGGCGGAGCTGATCATTGATAAGAATCAAAAGGCAATTTAATTAAAGTATATTTTGAGTCTGCCTGCCATTATGGTAGGCCTGCCTGCCATTATGGTAGGTGTTACCCGCCAGCTGGCAGGCCTGCCTGCCGGCAGGCAGGTCAGGCTTTCCGTTCCAATCTTTTTTTGAGAAGAAAAATCTCAAAAAAAGGATTTCCACTTCAATCCTTAACGCAATTGATTTACGTCCCGATAGATCGGGATTTAGATTTTACGATAAACGATTTTTAAAATGACTTAATCAAATCTTAACCAAAACAAATAGCGTTCTTTGCGTATTTTCTTTGCGTTTTTTGCGGTTAAATAAATTTCAATTGAATTGATTTTTATGATTTTTCACTTGTTTTTATCATAGAATACGCATTTGGTTTACAATTGATAATTTATTTAGCGCTCCTTGCGAATTTTTCTTTGCGGTTAAATCCGTAATCATTCCTATTCCATTTTAAAACATAGCGCAGAAAATAGGGTTTAAAATTTTATCAAAATCCTAAACCCTGTTAAAAAGTTTCAATTAAAATTTCTACTTACAAACAGCTTCCAACGTATCTTCAATATAACCCGGAGTGCTCACAATTTTCATAAAAGTTCCCATACTTAATTCAGGCCAGCTTACCGCCAATCTGTATTTTCCAGGAAGCATCGTTGCTTTTTTCCCCTGTAAAATAATTTCATAAGGCATTGCTGCAATATTATTTTCTCCAATAATTGGCAAAAAATGAGATTCTCCTTTTGCTTTGTTTTGCATACCAATGCCAAAAACCGCCACGTTTTCTTTTTCATAAATCAGTTTATAAACCAAAACCGTTTCTCCTTTTTTAGCTTTTAAATTGGCTTCTATTGTTTTCACGCCTTCTTCAAAAGATGTAAATTCATTAAGCGTAACTGGATCGGTAAAATAAGGCATCATCACCTTGTAGTGATATTTTTTTAAATTTTCTGCTTTCACACTTCCTCCAAACGGACTGGATTCTTGGCCAATGGCAGCAAATGTTGTTTTTAAATCGGCAGTAACTTTTTGAAGTGCGCTTTTGTGGGTATTGTAACTGTCGCCTAAATAAGCTCTTAATAGATATTCAGGATTGGTGTACGACATGGTTACCTTTCCGTTTTTTTCAACCAAGCCAACTTTAAATACCGCAGCAAGTGCGCCTCTGTCGGTCACTTTTACAACGGTGTTTTTCAAATCGGTTCTGGTAAAGGCAATCACTTTTAAAGTGCTTTTGTTTGACGGATTGTAAGTTCCTAAAATGGTAAAGGCATTGTTTTGTAATGCTTGGGTTATTTTTTCAGATGCTTGTTGTAAGGTTTCGGATGTTTCACCAATTTTAAGATACGGCGATAAATTTTGTCCGAAAGAACCTGTGCTGAAAATCAACACAAAAATAAGGGTGATAAAGATGTTTTTCATAATGTGGATTTTATTAATCGATCAAAATTACTTGTAATGAAAGTGGACAATAGTGATAAAAATCAGTCGGTAACAATTGTTACCGGTAATTTGGCTTAAAAATGAGTTGATGTATTTCTTATTTCTGTTGTTTTTTTAAGTAACTTTATCCTGCTATGATAAAATTCCTGAAATTTATTCCCGCACAACTTACCTTCTTTTTGATAGTGGGTATTCTTTTTGGAAATTATTTCAGCTTTCAGCCAATTCAATTGATTGTGGTTTTTGGCGCTATAATTTTAATGTTTACCATTGCTTTTTTTTACGCCAATAAACAATATCAAACGCCTTTTATATTTCCCGTATTGGTTTTTTTGCTTTCCTTTTTTATAGGTGTTGCTGGCGTTACATTTAAAAATCAGTTAAATGATAAAAAACACTATTCCAAGCAACTTCAATTATCAACAAATGAGCCCGTTTCTGCTTTAATTACCATTGAAAGCGTATTAAAATCCACCAACTATTATCACAAATATGAAGCGGAGGTTTTTCAGCTGAACGGTAAAAAAACCATCGGTAAAATATTGGTCAACATTAAAAAAGACAGCGCAATTAACCAGTTTCAGGTCGATGATCATTTGGGGGTTAAATTGATTTTCAATGAAATTGCTGAACCTTTAAATCCGTATGTTTTTGATTATAAAAAATATTTGCGGCAACAACAAATTCACCATCAGATTTCTGGAGACAATTCCCAATTTTTAAGTTTGAAGAAAACCAATCAAACCATAAAAGGCATTGCGGCCAATATTAGAGAAAAGATCAATGTTGCTTTAATTCAGTATGGATTTAAAAACGACGAGCTGGCGGTGGTAAATGCCTTGCTTTTAGGCCAACGGCAACACTTAACAAGTGAATTGCAACAAAGTTATATAGGCGCCGGAGCCATTCATATTTTGGCAATTTCCGGACTGCACATCGGGATTATATTAATCATTTTATTGGCGGTTTTTAAGCCGTTGCACTATTTTAAACATGGAAAATTGATGGCTACGGCGCTCATTATTGTTGTTTTGTGGATGTACGCCATTATTGCCTGTTTGTCTGCTTCAGTGGTCAGGGCGGTGGCGATGTTCACCGCAATAGCGGTTGGAATGTTCGTAAACCGTCCTTCAGGTACCTACAAAACATTGGTGATTTCTATGTTTTTTCTATTGCTCTTTAATCCGTATTATTTGTTTGAAGTCGGATTTCAGCTGAGCTATCTGGCCGTTTTTTCCATTGTTTGGATTCAGCCAAAAATTTACAATTTATGGAAGTCGAAATTTTGGATTTTAGATAAATTATGGCAATTGTTAACGGTTTCAGCGGCAGCACAAATTGGCGTTTTGCCTTTGAGTTTGTATTATTTTCATCAATTTCCCGGATTGTTTTTTGTTTCAAATTTGGTGATTATTCCATTTTTAGGTGTTATTTTAACTGTTGGAATTGTTTTAATGGCGCTGGCCGTTTTACAAATTGCGCCACAGTTTTTGGCGGATGCTTATATTTTCGTGATTCAGCAAATGAATCATTTTATTGGGTGGATTGCCCATCAGGAATATTTTATCATCCAGCAAATTTCTATGTCTTTTTTGCTGATGGTTGCATTTTACGCTTTTTTATTTTTCGGACTTAAATGGACAGAGAAAAAAGTTTTTTACCGATTTGCACTCGTTTTAATTTCAGTTGTTTTGCTTCAAACAGTCTTTATTTATGAAAAACACAAGCGTGAATCTGCGGATGAATTTATTGTTTTTAATCAAAGCAAAGCAAGCACAATCGGGCAAAGGACCGGAAATAAGATTCAATTCAGTTCTTCATCTGATTCCTTAAAAACATCCTCTAATTTTAAAATTGCCTATTTGGTTGGCGCGGAATTGGACGAAATGCTGCCTTCAGAAAAAATAAAAAATCTGTATACATTTAACAACGAAATTATTTTAATTGTTGATAGTTTGGGGCTTTACAAGTTTACATCAGTAAAGCCAACCATGATAATTTTAAGGCAATCGCCTAAAATAAATCTGGAAAGGCTTTTAAAAGAACTCAATCCAAAAATAATTATTGCAGATGGCACAAACTATAAAAGTTATTTGAAAGATTGGGAAGAAACGTGCCTAAAAAATAAAACTCCTTTTCACAACACGTTGCAAAAAGGAGCTTTTATTCTCAATAAATAATTTAACTATTCTTTAAACTCATATTTAAAATTGGCAGAATATGCATTGAATTCTTCCTGTGTTTTTAAATTTTTATAATCGTCATTTAAAAACATTTTTAAATAAAGTTCCAATTGCGTAGGCGTTCTGTAACCCGTTAAAGGCGTAATAAAATTAGCTTCTTCATCCAAAAATAACAATGTTGGATAAGCTCTGACACCAAAATATGCCGATAATTCATGCGAACTGTTTCTGCCGTTTGAATTTGGATTAAAACCGGGATTGGTGTATTTTTTACCTTTAAAAGTTACAGTTTCATTGCCTTCAGCATTGAATTTAACTGAATAATAGTTTTTGTTCATATAGGCAATCAAATCCGGATTGGAAAAGGTGTTTTTATCTAACAATTTACACGGTCCGCACCAAACAGTATACGCATCCACAAATATTTTTTTGGGCGTAACTTTCTGGGCTTTAACAGCGTCTTCAAAACTCATCCATTTAATTCCTTGTGCAGAAATTGACAGGCTGAATAACGCAATTGTTAAAATAAGTATTTTTTTCATGTTTATTAATTTTACGTTTATCTGAACGTTTGACGCAATAACGTTGCCAAATTTACAAAGTTTTTTAAATTATTTTACACCGTGCATTAATTTTTTCAAAACCGGATTTAATGATAGCGCAATTAGACCAATAATGATTGGCACAAAAGTGAATATCAAAAAGAAAGTGGAAATGTCATATTTCTCCGTAATAACATCAATCATTGCACCCATTTGTCCCGATGTTTTGTTACCGATGGCCAATGCCAAATACCAAACACCAAACATAAAAGCAATCATTCTTGCCGGCACCAATTTACTGACATATGAAAGTCCGACCGGTGACACGCAAAGTTCTCCTAACGTATGAAACAAATAGGCGAGTATTAGCCAAACAATGCTAACCGAAGCTGTTTTGGCACCTTGTGGAATTCCTGCGGCACCATAAGCCAAAAATGCAAAACCGATTCCCAGAAAAAATAAGCCAATGGCGTATTTATTGGCGGGTTTCGGATTGTATTTGCTTTCCCACCATTTAGAAAATAAAGGTGCAAAAGCGATGATAAACAAAGAGTTTAGAATTAAAAACCACGTAGCTGGAATTTGAATTTCATTGTCTTTTTTTGCCACAACGGTTGCTGCAATATTTGTATTGATTAAATCGGCCTGTTGGGTGGTTAAATATTTGTAATTTGTTCCTTTTTTATCAATATCAATAATGGCTATTTTATCATTTTCAACAAAATCGTTGGCAACTCTAACAACGGTTGTATTGTCGACCAAAACAGCATTTTCCGGAACAACAGTTTCTGCAGTTATAGGAAAATCTTTTACAGTTGTTTCGCCTTTGTCATTGGTTTCTGAAATTCGATAGGTTTGATAGCTTATTTCATAAGAATAGGTGCTGAAGTTTGTGTTCACTTTCCAAATAATCAATCCCCAGATAATGATAAAACTAAATCCCAACACCAAATTTGACCATAAATATTTTTTAAAGGTTTGTTTAAAAAGTAAAAACAACACCCAGGTAATGATTGCAACAGGCACCACGGTGATGATTACATCAACAACATTGAAAATCATGGCTGAATTTCCCGACAAGATTCTGCTTGTATAATCTTTTGCAAAAATACTCATAGATCCGCCCGCTTGCTCAAAAGAAGCCCAGAAGAAAATAATGAAAAATGCAAAAATCACCACGGCAAACATTTTGTCTCTGGTAACTGGACTGTATCTTACAATTCTTGAACCTAAAAGGTAAACAAAAAGCAGGAGCGTTATTATTATGGTGGCACTTGAATAATCTGTTCCGCCAAATTCCAAAAAGTTAACGGCCCCAATTTTAGACAAAGGATCATTGATAACCCAGGTTAAACCTGCAACGGCAATAATAACAATCAGGATTCTGTCAATCAAAGTAAACGGATTTAATTGGTCTTCAACTTCCGTTTTTTCATCAATTTTAATGGTTTTGTCTTCCTTGTTTGGTTTTTTCCCAACATCGCCAAAAATGCCTTGTGCCAACGTAAATTGAAGCAAGCCCAACAGCATAAAAATACCCGCTAAACCAAAACCCCAACTCCAGCCCAGCATTTCGCCCATATAACCGCAAAGCATAATTCCCAAGAAGGCACCGGCATTTACGCCCATATAAAAAATGGTGTAAGCGCCATCTTTTTTCTCCGGAAAATCTTTGTACAGCACAGAAATGAAAGAAGTCATATTTGGTTTAAAAAATCCGGTTCCAATAACCAATAAGCCCAAACCTGTATATAAAAAAAACGGATTGGATTCAATAGCCATACTTGCGTGGCCCAAAGTCATAATAACAGCGCCAATAATAATTGCACGTCTGTTTCCTAAGTATTTGTCGGCTAAAATTCCGCCTATAATGGGTGTTAAATATAACAATGCCAAATATGTTCCGTACAAAGCCAACGCATTTTCACGTGGCCAATCCCATCCGCCAATTCCTAAAGCACTCACTAAAAATAGCACCAACAAGGCACGCATTCCATAAAATGAAAAACGTTCCCACATTTCAGTAAAAAATAACACGAAAAGTCCAGAAGGATGACCTAAGACTTGTGATTTAAAAAAGTCGTTTCTTGATTTGTCCATAAGTATTTATATATAAGTTTTAAACACAAAAAAGCCCAGACAATTAATTACCTGAGCTTTTTTTATTAAAATAATTGATTTGTAATCATATTTTAGTGAATTCCTTTCATGGCTTTGTTTAAGAACGGAGACAATATTAACAAACAAACTCCAGAAGCTAACATTAACCCTGTAATAAAAGGATACAAAGCAAAATCATATTTATGCAGAATACTTTCCAGCATCCCTGCCAAATAGTTACCTGCGGCAAAACTCGCCATCCACAATCCCATCACCACCGAAACCAATTTTTTCGGCGCCAATTTTGTGATCATCGAAAGTCCGATAGGCGATAACATCAATTCTCCAAAAGTTAAAACAAGATAAACAACCACTAACCACCAAGGCGAAACTAAATTTCCTCCAGCGGCAGCATTGCTTGCCTGTGTCATAATAAAAAATGCCAAAGCACCTAAAAACAGCCCGATGGCAAATTTCAGTGGCGTTCTTGGGTTAAATTTCATCGCATCAAGTTTCAGCCACATTACTGAGAATATTGGAGCGAAAATTAAAATGGCTAGCGGATTGATATTTTGATACCAAGATGCCGGAACTTCCCAGCCAAATAAAAGTCGGTCTGTATTTTCTTTCGCAAACAAGTTCATGGTACCGCCGGCTTGTTCAAATCCTGCCCAAAAAGCAATATTGAAAAAAGCGAGCACTAAAATAACGATCATTCGCGTCCATTCTGCCGAGCCGTTTGTTCCTTTTTTAATGGTGTAACCCAACCCAATCACCAAAGCAGCAAAACCTAGGTACGTAATAATGCTTGTGACGTCATCAGGCAGCATTCTCCATACGAAAATAATAGCCAAGGTGGCTAAAACCAAAGCAATGGAATAGATAATAATATCGCGCCAGTCTTTTCCGTCCAAAATAAATTTATCATCCGGTGAATTTGGCGGAAGTCCTTTTTGTTCAAGGGTACTTTCATTAAATTTTAACCAAAGCACGCCAACAATCATACCAACCGAAGCTGCTAAATAACCGTAACCCCAAGAAACATTTTCTCCTAAAGCGCCTGCAATAAATGGCCCTAAAATAGCGCCAAGGTTTATTCCCATATAGAAAATGTTAAACGCCGAGTCTTTTCTTGGATCGTTGTCTTCATAAAATTCACCAACAATGGTTGAAATGTTTGGTTTGAAAAATCCGTTACCTATAATAAGCACACCCAAACCAAAATTAAACATAAATAGACGCGTTTCTGCATCTACAGAGCCCACCAAAAATGCGCTGGCGGCTAGCAAAGACTGACCAACAGCCATCACCAAACCTCCAATATAAACTGTTTTTCGTTTTCCTAAAAAACTGTCGGCCACCCAACCTCCTAAAATTGGCGTTAAGTAAACCAAACCTGTAAAGATGGCGTAAATTGCCAAAGATTCTTCCCTGTTTAATCCAAATCCTCCGTTTGCAAGCTCTGCGGTTAGATAAAGCGTTAACAACGCCCTCATTCCGTAGTAACTGAAACGTTCCCACATTTCAGTGGCAAATAGCGTATAGAGCGCCTTTGGATGTCCTTCTTTTATTGTTTTGTCAGCCATAATGATTGTTAATTTAGGTTAAATATTAAAAATAGTTTTGGTTAATTAAAGTTCAGTATTTGTTGTTTTTCTGATTAAATTTTCTTCGATAAATCTAGTCATTTTTTCGTATAAATGAAGCCTAGTATTTTTTCCGGTATAAATTCCGTGATTTCTGTCTGGATATATGGCCAAATCAAAGGGTTTGTTTGCTTCAATTAAGGCATTTGTCAACCGCATGGTGTTTTGTACATGCACGTTATCATCGCCGCTTCCGTGAACCAGCAGGAAATTTCCTTTTAAGAAGTTGGCAAAATTCAATGGTGAATTTTCATCGTATCCACTCGGGTTTTCCTGTGGCGTTTGCATATAACGTTCCGTATAAATGGAATCGTAAAAACGCCAGCTTGTTACCGGAGCAACAGCAATAGCCATTTTAAATACATCGTTTCCTTTAAACAAACAGTTGGCCGACATAAATCCGCCATAACTCCATCCCCAAATTCCCATTTCATTTTCATCAATATAAGGTCGTTTTCCCAATTCTACGGCCGATTCAATTTGGTCTTCAACTTCGTATTTACCCAATTCCTTATAGGTGACTTTTTTGAATTCGGCACCTTTATAGCCTGTTCCTCTTCCGTCAACACAAACAATAATATAGCCTTGCGCTGCCAAATGTTGAAACCAATAATCATTTGCGGCATTCCAAGTATTGCTTACCGATTGTGATCCAGGGCCAGAATACTGCGTCATAAACATCGGGTATTTTTTGTTTGGGTCGAAATTGTTTGGTTTCAGCATCCAGGCATTGAATCCGCCATTTTTGGTATTTAAAACAAAAAATTCTTTTTTGGCAATGTTATAATTGTCCAATTTTTCAGAAAGTTTTTTGTTGTTCAAAATTTCTTTCAATAAATTTCCATCACCAGTATAAAGTGAATAAACTGTAGGTGTATTTGCATCAGAAAAAGTATTGATAAAATAATTTAAGTTTTTGCTGAAGGCAGCATCGTTTGTGCCCGAATCATTTGACAATCTTTTTTTTGCGGTTCCGTTTAATTTTATGGAATAAACCGTTCTGTTGATGGATCCATCTTCAACCGATTGATAATAAACAGTGTTATTTTTTTCGTTGATGCCGAAGAAATTTGTCACTTCCCAGTTTCCTTTTGTCACTTGGTTGATGAGTTTCCCGTCTTTCGAATAATGATAAATATGGTTAAATCCGCTTTTTTCGCTGGTCCAGATAAAACTGTGGTCATTTAAAAAAGTTAAATTGTCGTGAATGTCCACAAAAGCTTTGTCAGTTTCATTTAAAATCACCTTTGAAGTAAAATTTACGGCATTTACCGCAAACAATTTTAAATCATTTTGATGACGGTTTAAAGTGATAACCGATAATATTTCCGGATTGTTTGTCCATTTTATCCTTGGAATGTACTCATAATTGCCAAGATCCATTTTTGTGGTTTTGGCAGCGGCTACATTGTAAATATTTAGTGTTACAATTGAGTTTTTTTCACCGGCTTTTGGATATTTGAAGACTTGTTGGGTTGGATATAACTCGCTGCCCACAATATCCATTGAGAATGTTGGAACTTCAGTTTCATCAAACCTTAAAAATGCCAAATTTTTACTGTCTTTGCTCCATTCAAAAGCCCTGACAAACGAAAATTCTTCTTCATAAACCCAGTCGCAAATACCATTGATAATGTGATTCTTTTTTCCGTCGGAAGTAACTTGGACCACTTCGCCTGTCTCTAAATTTTTAATAAAAATATTGTTGTTTTTAACATAAGCCACCTTTTTGCTGTCGGGAGAAAAAGTAGGCTCCTGAATTTTTTCTTTGTCGATTAACTGCAGAGATTTTGAAGCCAAATCGTACACGTAAAAAACACCCAAACTCGAATGTCTGTAAATTTGCTCTTCATCAACGCCCAACAATAATTTGGTTTCGTCATTGTTAAAAGCATAATTTTCAAAATAATTGATTTCTTTTAAATCTTTGCTGTTTACAACAGTTTCAACCTTTTCTAAAGTGGCGTAACTGTATTTATCAACCGTGGTGCTTTTGGTGTTTCTGTCAAAATTCAGCAAGGAATAAAAGTCGCCATTCATGGAGTTTAGCGAATTCATGCGCTCTGTTGAAAACGAGCCATTCCATATTTCTTCTAAGGCAATGTCTTTTTTTTGTGCTGTTGCCAAAGAGGTAATGGCAATAAAAATAATAAGGAGTTTTTTCATTTAATTATGAGTTCTTAAAATAATTGTCAAGTTTAAGAAAAATTTAGCAATTCACGTATGAATTATGTCATTAAAATTAACAATATCTGAATTTGCGGTAATTTCTATTTATTAAATTATCTTTGTAGCGGTTATAAAATTTAGTAAAAAATGTCAAAAAATGTTAACGGATTTTCAAAGTTGAGCAAACTTGAAAAAATAGATTGGCTGATAGCACATTTCTTTAAAAATGATAAGAAGGCGAAACAGGTTTTATTGCAATATTGGAATTCGAATGAAATATTGCAAAACTTGCACGATGATTTTATTGAAAATACCTTAACAAATTTTTATTTGCCGTTTGGCGTTGCGCCAAATTTTGTGATTAACGGAAAATCATATACCATTCCTTTGGTTATCGAAGAAAGTTCGGTGGTTGCGGCCGCTTCTTTGGTGGCGAAATTTTGGAGCACTCGGGGCGGATTTAAAGCCACGGTTATTTCCACCACAAAAATAGGGCAGGTACATTTTATGTATGAAGGCGATAAAATTGAACTTATAAACTATTTCAACTCAAAAAAAGCGCAATTTTTTAAAGTTACCGATGCGATAACCAAAAATATGCGCAAACGTGGCGGCGGGATTTTAGATATTGAGTTACGCGATAAAACTGCCGATCTTCAAAATTATTATCAGCTGCATGTCACTTTTGAAACTGCCGACAGTATGGGCGCCAATTTTATAAATTCTTGCTTGGAAGTGATCGCAAAGGAATTTGAAAAAGAAGACATCCAAATTGTGATGAGCATTTTATCAAATTACGTTCCTGAATGTCTGGTTCACGCCGAAGTGAGTTGTGATGTGGAAGATTTATATGCCGAAGATTCAGCAGCTTTGGCGCAAAAGTTTGTGCAAGCCATACAAATTGCGAACGCAGAACCTCACCGGGCGGTTACCCATAATAAAGGAATCATGAATGGCATTGATGCGGTTGTGATAGCAACAGGAAATGATTTTAGGGCGATTGAAGCCGGCGTTCACGCTTTTGCCGCGCGAAGCGGAACCTATAAAAGCCTGACAAATGCCAGCATAGAAAATGGTATTTTTAAATTTTGGATTGATATTCCTTTGGCTGTGGGAACTGTGGGCGGATTAACTTCTTTGCATCCTTTATCGAAATTTTCTTTGCAATTGTTGGGGAATCCTTCCGCAACAGCATTGATGGAAATTATTGCCGTGGCCGGTTTGGCGCAAAATTTTGCTGCTTTACGGGCATTGACAACAGCGGGAATCCAAAAAGGACATATGAAAATGCACTTGACAAATATTATCAAGCAGTTGGGTGCAAGCAATAAAGAAAAGGTATTTTTAATTGATTATTTTGAGCACAAAACCATCACGCACAATGCTGTGGTTGAGGCGTATAACAAACTGGCTTCGGCTCCGCTCAGCCACCTTGATGATGAGTAAAATTGGGCTTCGGTTTCCTCAGCCACTGGATAGAGAATAAAATAATCAGGGTTTCGGCTTCGCTCAGCCATTTGGATGAATTTGTAGATGTAAAAAAATAAAAAAGCTATGGTAAAAGGCTATATGTATATATTGGAATGTTCTGACGGTTCATATTATACAGGAAGTACCAAAGACCTAAAAATTCGTTTGGAGCAGCATCAAAATGGATTTGGAGCTAATCACACGGCAAAAAGATTGCCTGTTGTTTTATTGTATTATGAAGAATTTCAAAGAATTGATGAAGCTTTTTATAGGGAGAAACAAGTGCAAGGTTGGAGCAGAAATAAGAAAGAAGCTTTGATTGAAAATAATTATAGTGATTTAGAAAAGTTTTCAGAGTGCCAAAATGAATCACATCACAAAAATGGCTTCGACTCCGCTCAGCCACCTGGATGATGAGTAAAACTGAGCTTCGGCTCCGCTCAGCCACAGGAGAGAGAATAAAATAAACTGGGCTTCGGCTCCGCTCAGCCACCGAGTGAAGGAATAAAGTGAATAAAATAATTTGTAATTGAGCAAAGCGAAATCAAAAAATAACCAATGAAAGAAAATCAAAAGGTGGCTGAGCGGAGCCGAAGCCACGGGAAGTTATTATTAACCGGTGAATATTTTGTGCTTGACGGTGCAAAATCTTTAGCGGTTCCAACAACTTGCGGACAAGATTTAACTGTTGAACTCATTCAAGAACCACAATTAATTTGGCAAAGTTTTACCAATGAAGGAGAATGTTGGCTCGAAGCCATTTTCGATTTGCCTAAATTGCGATTGGCGAATGCCACATTTGAAGCAGTTGAAGATGGAGGAAAAGACACGATTGCTGAAAATTTAAATAAAATTTTAAGAGAAACCCAAAATTTAAATCCGGCATTTTTAAATTCGGAAAAGGGATTTTTGGTTAAAACTAAATTAGATTTTCCAAGAAACTGGGGATTGGGAACATCATCAACTTTAATTAACAATATCGCAAATTGGGCAAAAGTGAATCCGTATAAATTATTGGAAAACACTTTTGGAGGAAGCGGTTACGACATAGCCTGCGCACAACACAATTCGCCAATTTTATTCACGAAACGCAACACGGAAATTGTTATTGAGGAAGTGAATTTCAATCCGACTTTTAGGAATCAACTGTATTTTGTGCATTTGAATAAAAAGCAAAACAGCAGGGAAGGCATTGAAAGATATAAAAAATTGAAGGGAAATCTGACTTCAGAACTCAAACAAATATCCGAATTGTCTGCAGGTTTTTTGACCTGTACTAAATTATCCGATTTTGAAAAATTGATGAAGGAACACGAGCAAATCGTTTCAAAAACGATACAGTTAAAAACAATACAGCAAGAATTATTTTCAGATTATTTCGGACAAACAAAAAGCTTAGGCGCTTGGGGCGGCGATTTTATTTTGGCCACGGGGAACGAAGACAGTGCAAATTATTTTAATCAAAAGGGTTTTTCTACGGTGATTCCTTATAAAGAAATGGTGTTGTAAGCCCCCTAGCCCCCGAAGGGCAATGTCATTAAGTTAAGGAAATATTTGTCATTCCGACAAAGGAGGAATCGCATCAAACCGGCTATCATTATGAGATTCCTCGTACCTCGGAAGGACAAAAAAGGGTATTAAAGTCTTAACTTAATGGCATTGCCCCGAAGGGGGAACTTATCAAAATTAAATAATAGATCTAAGAATTTTATTAGAGAAGTTGTTGTAAAAAATATTTAATGAAGAAAAAATTTATCATTATTGGCGGAGGCGCAGCAGGATATTTCGCAGCCATAAATGCCGCAGAAATGCATCCCGATTTGGAAGTGATTATTTTGGAAGGCAGCAATAAAGTGCTACAAAAAGTAAAAGTTTCTGGCGGCGGACGCTGCAATGTAAGTCACGCTTGTTTTACCCCAAATGAATTGGTTGAATTTTATCCGCGCGGGAAAAAAGAATTGTTGGGACCGTTTCATCAATTTATGACAGGTGACACTATGGAGTGGTTTGAAAACAGGGGAATTCCATTAAAAATTGAAAACGACAATCGCATTTTTCCCGAATCCAATTCGTCGCAAACGATTATCGATTGTTTTTTGGAAAGTGCGAAAAATGCTGGTGTTCAACTTAAAACAAGTACAAGGGTTGATGCCATTGAAAAAAATGAAGATAAATTCATCATAAAAACAAGTTCAGAAACTTTTGAAGCCGATTTTTTATTGGTGGCAGCTGGAAGCAATGCCAAAGTTTGGGCAATGCTGGAAGGTTTGGGTCACACAGTCATAAAACCAGTTCCTTCATTGTTTACCTTTAATATTGTGGATGATAGGTTAAAGGATATTCCGGGAATTTCCGTTCCAAAAGCTTCCGTAAATGTTGTAAATTCAAAATTAGCGGATCAAGGACCTTTGTTAATCACGCATTGGGGATTAAGCGGACCTGGAATTTTAAAGCTATCTGCCTGGGGTGCTTTGGAATTGCATCAAAAAGATTATCAGTTTGAAATTGAAGTCAATTGGTTGTCGAAATCCTTTGAAAAAGTTTTGGACGAATTGAAGTCTGTTAAAAATGAGCAGTCAAAAAAACAAGTGATTTTGCGTTCTGTTTTTGAAGAAATCTCCAAAAGATTGTGGGAAAAACTGGTTGTTGCCGCCAAAATTCCTTACGATTTTCAATGGGCGCAATTAAACAACAAACAATTGGAAGCGTTGGCGCTTCAACTTACAAAAAGCCGATTTAATGTTTCCGGAAAAAGTACTTTTAAAGAAGAGTTTGTGACTGCAGGCGGTATCGATTTAAAAGAAATCAACTTTAAACGTTTTGAAAGCAAATTGCATAAAAATCTGTTTTTTGCTGGAGAAGTCTTAAATATTGATGCCGTTACGGGCGGATTTAATTTTCAAAATGCGTGGACCGGCGGGTGGATTGTGGCACAATCGGTAGGCCCCCTAACCCCCGAAGGGGGAATTTTACCTTAAAAAAGTATAATTTTTTTTAGACTTATACACAAACTCCCTTTCCTTTGGAAAGGGTTGGGGATAGGATTAATGTTATTTGTCTTTTTTCTTTTCTCTCTTCTCTTTGTTCTTTTCTTTGTTCTTTTTAATTATTCATTAAAAACTTGCCCCCGATGAGGTTTTAAAGCATCTCTATAGGTTTTCATATCCGCTTCATCAACCACAATAAAAGCGATGGTGTGTATTTCTGAAATTACAGAAAAATCACTTTCATAAAATTGCAGTTTTTCAATGTTGGCAAATTCCTTTAAATGAATGCAATGATGCTCGGCAGTTTTTTCTGAAGATTCCCCTCTAAAATCCCATATCAGTTTTAATTTTCTGTTCAAAATAATTGTTTTAAACGTTGCTCACATAAACCAATAATTCTCCGCCTTTGAAAGAAATTTGAACATCTTTGCTGTGCGCTATATTTCTTGTGCCAATGCGTTTTCCGAAGGTTAAAGTTTCATTGATGATTGGGTATGCCAATCCTTCCGTGAAAATTTCGTGGGCGATTGGAAAAGGAATGATGGAAATATTTCTCCCTTTTACATTGGTTAAAGTAATTTGTTCTTCAATAAAAAAGTAGGTTCCAAAATCGTCGAAAAAGGAAATTTTTAAGCTGTTTTTCCATTGAAGCGCTGTGCTTATATTTCCTAAAAAATGATCGTGTTCCTTGCCGCTTCCTCCATAAACATCAATGTGAATGTAGCCCCTGTTTTTTAATATGCTCAACGCTTTGTCGAAATCGGTAAAATTTTGATCAGGCGTGTTAATGACTTCTATATTGCCGGGAATTAAATGGATAGAATCAAAGTCTCCCGTAACCAAATCGGGTTGTATATTTTTCAATTTAAAATGATTGTAAGCGCCGTCGATGGCACAAACAAGATCGTAACCCGATAAATCCGGAAATATTTTAGGTTCCGCGCCGTTGAGCAGAATAAATACCTTTTTGTTTTTCATTTCTGCAAAAATAACTAAAAAGGCAGATAAGTTTGAGTTATGAAGAGATATTATTCTTTTTGAATCAAAGTAAGAATAATAATTCCTAATCTTCCAATTAGAAAAATAACCATTCCAAAGGCAGATGGTAAAGCACTAATTCTTAAACCTGCTGCCAACACTTGTGGTGAAATTCCAGCAGATTGTGAAATCACATCAAATCCCGTAATTAATCCAATTGCCTGTCCCAAAACTCCCCAAACTAATGCAAATAAACTTATTGAAGATATTAATTTAATATTTTTTGTAAAGGTCTGTTTTTTAATAAAACCCATCACAATTAAAACGATTACTAAAATAAGTAACATTAATAAAGGATACATAAAAAAAGGTCCTCCATCATTTAAAATTGATAAATACATAATTTTTATTTTTAAAGTTATTCAATCAAAAGTAATTTAGTTTTAGGTTGAAAATATTAATTATAGATAGAATTCAATTTAAACAATGTATTTGACTAATTTAAATATATAATTGTGATTTTAATTTGGAAATATGCTAAAAGAAGTATTAAAATGGTGATCTGTCTATTATAAAGTGTAAATTAAAAATAATAAATGCAACTTGCACTTATGAATACCGTTCAAATGTATAAATTAAAATTTGTATTAAAACACTTTCTGTTTTGGATTGGCGTATGGTTTTTCTTTCTTTATTTTTTTAGTTATAATTCTAGTAATGGGAGTTATGCAACTTGGTTTTCAAGTTTTTTATTACCAGTATCAATGTTAACTACTTATTTTGTGGTATATTTTTTACTTCCTAGATATTTATACACTAAAAATTATAAATTATTCGCATTATACAGCGTTTACACTTTAATATTTTCGGTATATTTAATTATAATGTCTTTTTTTGCTTGTTTTATTTCTTTATCAAATTTGGAAATCGAAAATATACCATTTATGAGTAAGAATTTCGGATTTGTGTTAATATTGGTTTATTTGGTAGTTGGATTTGTAAGTTTTGTAAGTTTATTAAATCATAATTTTAAAACAATTTCAAAGAACAAAGAGTTACAAAACAAAATTTTAGAAACGCAATTACAAATTAAAAATCAGGAATTGCAGTATTTAAAAAAGCAAATCCACCCACATTTTTTATTCAATACTTTAAATACTATTTATGGATTTGCGTTGAAGCAATCGAAAGACACACCTGAGATTATTTTAAAACTCTCGAATTTATTGGACTATATTTTGTACCAAGTAAACAAACCTAAAGTGAGTTTAAAAGAGGAAGTTTTACATATTAAAGAATATATTGAATTAGAGAAAATACGGTTTCAGGATACATTGAATATTTCGTTTAAATCTGATGCTATTTCTGATGAAATTCAAGTGGCGCCAATGTTGTTGATTCCTTTTGTAGAAAATGCTTTTAAGCACGGAAGTTTAATTGATGGGTTTTTAACCGTTGAAATTTTAATTTCATTAAATGAAAATGAGTTTGAGTTTTGTATTAAAAATACCGTTTTAGAAAATGATGAAAATCAAAACATAGAAGGAATAGGACTCGAAAACATTAAAAAAAGACTAAGTTTATTGTACAAAAATAACCATCAATTGCAAATTGAAAATCGTGATAATTGGTTTATGATAAATTTGAAAATCACCAATTTAACTGCCTGAAAATGACTGAAACTATTCAATGCATAATTGTTGATGATGAACCAATTGCCCGCGAAATATTGGAGAATCATTTACAAAAAATAGCTAAAATAAATGTAGTTGCAACTTGTAAAAATGCCATTGAAGCGTTTAATGAAATTAATTCCAAAAAAGTGGACTTAATTTTTTTAGACATTAATATGCCAGAAATTTCAGGTTTGTCATTTGCTAAAACCATCAATAAAAATATCAAAATAATTTTTACGACTGCATATAGAGAATATGCTGTTGACGGATTTGATTTGCAAGCCGTTGATTATTTGTTAAAACCGATTTCTTTTGAGCGAATATTACAATCAGTAAATAAATATTTGGGTGAAAATTGCCCTGTAATTATTGAAGCCGCCAAAGAAATTAGTCAAGAAACAAATGACTTTATTTTTGTGCGTTCAGATCGAAAAATGCTAAAAATTAATTTTTCTGATATCGATTATATTGAGAGTTTTAGTGATTATATAAAAATTCACATCGAAAATTCTGTAGTAATAACAAGAGAAACAATTACCTGCATTGAAGCCAAACTTCCAAAAAAAGATTTCATTAGAATTCACCGTTCATTTATTGTCTCTATTGATAAAATTGATTCATTTACCAATGAATTTGTTGAAGTGAATAAAAAAGCAATTACAATTAGCAGAAGTTACAAAAAAGATGTGCTTTCAAGATTGGAAAATGTTTAGTTAAATCAATTACCTTTGACAAAATTTTTGTTTTGACTGAAACCGATTTTATTTTAAAAGATTTTTCAATAGAAAATATTAACAACGGAAGCTTCACTTGGAAAACGCCAAGCAATATTGCCTTGGTAAAATATTGGGGCAAGCAAGAGCCTCAAATTCCCGAAAACGCTTCCATCAGTTTTACGTTGGATGCCTGTTTTACCTTGACAACACTGGAATATAAGAAATTGAACACTGAGCGAAGCGAAGCCTCCCAAGTAAAATCAAAGGATTCTGAGCACAGCGAAGATTCCCAAGTAAAATCAAAGGTGGCTGAGCGGAGCCGAAGCCATAGTTTTGAAATTTATTTCGAAGGCGAAAAAAAAGAAGATTTCAAACCAAAAATCGCCACTTTTTTCAATAGAATTGAACAATATGCTCCGTTTTTGAAGGAATTTGAATTTGTGATAAAATCCCAAAATTCTTTTCCGCACAGCAGCGGCATTGCTTCTTCCGCTAGTGGAATGGGTGCTTTGGCTTTGTGCGTGATGAGTTTGGAGCGGGAAATAAATCCGGCAATGACCAATGAATATTTCAACAAAAAAGCATCTTTTTTGGCGCGATTGGGTTCAGGCAGTGCGTGCAGAAGCATTGAAGGTCCGCTGATTGTTTGGGGAAATCACCCGGATATTGAAGGAAGTTCCAATTTATTTGGCGTAAAATTTCCGCATAAAATTCACGATAATTTTAAAAATTACCAAGACACCATTTTATTGGTCGATGAAGGCGAAAAGCAAGTTTCCAGCACAGTCGGACATCAATTAATGTACAACCATCCGTTTGCAAAACAGCGCTTTCAACAAGCGAATGAAAATATTTTAAAGATTTCAAAGGTGCTTCAAAGTGGCGATTTACATGCTTTTATCGCCATTGTGGAAAGTGAAGCCTTGAGTTTGCACGCGATGATGATGACCAGTAATCCGTATTTTATCCTGATGAAACCAAACACTTTGAAAATAATCAATGAAATCTGGGATTTTAGGGCACAAACGAATTCTAATATCTGTTTCACTTTAGATGCTGGCGCCAATGTTCACGTGTTGTTCCCGGAAAAGGAAAAAGAGACTGTTAACAATTTCATAAAAAGCAACTTAATGCAATATTGTCAGGAAAATCATTATATTTGCGACAGTATTGGAGAAGGAGCAACTTCAATTATTATTTAAGCAAATGAAAGGACCACTTTTTTACGCAAAAATTTTACTTTTTGGAGAGTACGGAATCATTAAAGATTCCAAAGGTTTGGCCATACCATATAACGTATATCAAGGCGCTTTAAAAAAATCTAAAGTTTTAACGGAAGCCGCAAAACAATCGAACAAAAACTTAAAAAAGTTTTATGTGTATTTGTCAAATTTGGAAATCCGGGACTTGGTAAGTTTCAGATTGGATGAGTTTAAAAAGGATATTGAAAGCGGCATGTATTTCGACTCAAGTATTCCTCAAGGATACGGCGTTGGAAGTTCGGGCGCATTGGTGGCTTCAATTTACGACAAATATGCCAATGATAAAATTACGGTTTTAGATAATTTAACGCGAGATAAATTAATGAAACTGAAAAGCATTTTTTCCTTGATGGAATCTTTTTTTCACGGTAAAAGCTCGGGTTTAGATCCTTTAAATTCTTATTTAAGCATTCCAATTTTAATCAATTCAAAAGACAATTTAGAAGCCACAGGCATTCCGTCCCAAAAAGAAGGAAAAGGAGCGGTGTTTTTATTGGATTCGGAAATGATTGGCGAAACGGCACCGATGATCACCATTTTCATGAATAAAATGAAAAATGAAGGGTTCAGAAAAATGTTAAATGAAGATTTTGCAAAACATACCGATGCCTGTATTGAAGATTTTTTAAGCGGAAATGCGAAATCTTTATTTGGAAATGTGAAATTGCTTTCAAAAGTTGTTTTGGATAATTTTAAACCGATGATTCCAAAAGCTTTCCATAAAATTTGGAAAAACGGCATTGAGTCAAACGCGTATTATTTAAAATTATGCGGCTCAGGCGGCGGCGGTTATATCTTAGGATTTACAGAAGATTACGATCAGGCTAAAGTACTTCTAAAAGATTATAAACTGGAATTGGTTTATCGATTTTAACAAAATAATCACAAAAAAAGTAAAGTTTAATAACATAGTTTAATTGTTGAATTTTATTTCACTTCACTATGGATTTACTTGAGATAGCCAAAAAAAACAGCAAAAAAAACGCGCCTATTTACATTAAATTGCTGAGTTTATTTTCAGTTGTAAGAGGTTATAACATTGCACTTATTGTGATTGCGCAATACTTGGCTTCCATATTTATTTTTTCTCCTGAAAAAGAGTTAAAGCACGTATTGCTCGATATTAATTTGTATTTTATTGTGCTTTCAACAATTTGTGTGATTGCTTCGGGTTACATCATCAATAATTTTTACGATTTTGAAGCAGATAAAATCAACCGTCCAATAAAAGCCACCATAGATTCCATTGTTGCGCAAAAAACAAAATTGCAGCTTTACTTCGTCTTAAATTTTTTAGGAGTTCTTATCGCCTTTTTGGTTTCGTGGAGAGCGGCATTATTTTTTTCGGTGTATATTTTTTTAATCTGGTTTTATTCCCATAAACTTAAAAAATATCCTTTAACAGGACTTTTTTCAGCGGCAATTTTAGCCATTTTGCCGTTTTTTGCCGTTTTTGTTTATTATAAAAACTTTTCAGAAATTATTTTTACCCATGCGGCTTTTCTGTTTTTTATTTTATTGATTAGAGAATTGATTAAAGATTTGGAAGGAATAAAAGGCAATTTTATTCATAATTACCAAACGATAGCTGTAAAATATGGAGAATATTTTACAAAAATTTTGATCACAATTTTGGCGTTTTTAACGTTAAATCCCATCTATTTTTTGTTGAAATACCCCGAAATTGGCGGGATGAAATACTATTTTTACATCAGTGGAGTAGTACTGTTCTTATTTGTGCTTTTGTTATGGTTCAGCAAAAGCAAAAACAATTATACCTTACTGCATTTTGTGTTGAAATTGATGCTGCTTGCCGGCGTATTTAGCTTGGCTTTAATAGACTACTCGGTCATCATAAATAAAATTCTTTTAAAATAAAAACTATAATCTTCATAATTAGCAGAATATAAATTATTTTTGCCAAAAATTAAAAAAAATGAATTCAAGTAAAAACTCGTCGGGAGGACGACACCAAGGTAAAAAAAAGCCTCAAACCGCTACAGATAAAAAATTTGAACCTAAAAAGTTTGATGCCAGTAAGAAACCTTCGGGCAACTTCAGGGACAAACCTGCTTTTAAAAGGGAAAGCCCATTTTCAAAAAAAGCAAGACCAGTTTCAGGAGAAGAAAGACCAACCCCAAAACCAAAACAAGTTAAACCGGAAAATGGCATTGAAGGCATCCGTTTAAATAAATATATTTCCAACTCTGGCATTTGTTCACGTAGGGAAGCCGATGTTTATATTAAAGCAGGAAGTGCCACCGTAAACGGAAAACTGGTGACTGAAATGGGACATATAGTTACCCTTGGCGACGAAGTTCGGTTCGATGGTTCCTTAATTAACCAGGAACAAAAAAGATATATTTTACTGAACAAGCCAAAGAATTACATCACTACAATGGAGGATGAGCGCGGACGTAAAACCGTGATGGAATTAATTGCAAACGCCACAAAAGAACGTATTTATCCTGTTGGAAGATTGGACAGAAACACCACCGGACTTTTATTGTTTACAAATGATGGGGAGTTGGCAAAAAAATTGACGCATCCAAAGAGCAATATTCAAAAAATATACCACGTATCATTGGACAAAAAGCTGTCGAACAGCGATCTTATAAAAATTTCTGAAGGTTTTATGTTGGATGAAAAACGTGTGATAGTTGATGATATTTCCTATGTTGTGAATCAACCAAAAACAGAAGTTGGCGTTAAAATTCATTCCGGAAGAAATAGAATTGTTCGCAGAATATTTGAACATTTTGAGTACAGCGTGGTAAAACTTGACCGCGTAATTTTCGCCGGACTCACAAAAAAAGATTTACCTCGAGGCCATTGGCGCCATTTAACAGAAATGGAATTAAATACCTTAATGATGCTTTAAACATCAAATAAACAAAAACCAAGATTATTCTTGGTTTTTGTTTTTTATAAGATTTCTTTTCAATATTGATTTAAATAATTTTTTGGTGTTATTATTTTTTTATATTTGGCATTATATAAAGAAATAATTAAATAACCAATGTATTTATTTAAGTCTAAAATATAACCAATTTGTTATGAAGAGAATAATTGTCGATTATAAAAAACTGACCTCTGAGATTCTTAATTTGCTGGTTGAGAAATTTCCTGACGGTTACGGCATTAGGGACATTATTAGATTCACTAACCATAAAGGGCAATATGTAGAAGCTGTTGAAGTTGCAACTGAAGACACCATTTACCTTGTTAAAATTAGCGATGAGTTGGTGGACAGTATGGAAAATTTTTACGAAGAGGAAGAAGATGACAATATTGAAAGAGATTTAGAAATTGACTTAGATTTGAATTTAAAAGTGCCTCTTGAAGGCGAAAATGATTTGGATGATGATGATTTAGACATTGATGACAATGGTGATTTAAATGGTGATGAGAATGGTGATGAGAATGGTGAAGATGATTACAATGAGGATATAGATGATGATTTTGACAAATAAAAAGGCCAATGATTCATATAAATTGATTTATTTTATAAAATTATGGCAATCACAATAAGTCTTTTTATAGATGAATTAAACAGATTTTAATGGGTATTTTTTAACTGAGCCATTTCCAAATTTCTAACATTTTATACTTTAAAATTTACAGAAATAGAAAAACCCTTGAATATCTATCTGATAATCAAGGGTTTACTTTTTTAATGGTGGTGCCTCCAGGAATCGAACCAGGGACACAAGGATTTTCAGTCCTTTGCTCTACCAACTGAGCTAAGGCACCATCGCTTTAGCGGTTGCAAATATAAATTTATTTTTTAGACATATCAAAACAATTTAAAAAAATCTGTTGTATTTTTGAACTCTTTAAGAAATAAGAATGAACTTAAT
>JAUXPH010000006.1 GCA_030683995.1 Lutibacter sp. | reverse complement strand
TTGGCAGAGGCGGTCTGGATGCTGGGGATAAAAAAATTCAATACATTTTACAGAAAAAAATCATCAGACTAGCCTTTTTTGGTTCTTTTTTTGGCAATGAAAAAAAGAACAAAACAAAATAGATGGAGTTCCAAATATGCTATTATCAATTTTAAAACACAAAACTTAAATTAAAATAATAACCGCGTCATCATGAACCTGCCTCGCCGGCAGGCAGGCTCGTTTACTCACCATTTTTATATTTTTGGAGTTCGTGAATCTCCGATTTCAGGACCTCACGAAATGAACCTTAAAACAAACAAAACAAATTACAATAATAACCGCGTCATCCTGAACTCGTTTCAGGACCTCACGAAAAGAAGTTCAAATCATCACGCCCCACTAAATTAAAAAATAAAGCATTATTTTTACAACTTTGAATTCAAAGAAAAATTTAATATGGACAGTCAAACCTCTAAAGCGGCGCTTGTAAAAATGAATTTAAATATTAATAATGAAACGAGCATAACAAATTATGATACACAGTAGAATGATTAATAGCGAACAGCATCTGTACCAATAAAAAATAAAAGATAAACAGATGAAAAATTCATTGAAAAAATCGCCGACTTTATCAAAAAAGAGAAAGTCGATTTTTGGAACGAGTTGACTTCAACTGAACAAAAGGAAATCGAAAAAGGAATTAAAGAATTGGATAAAGGAAAAAGAGTTTCTTATAATGAATTCTTGAAAAAGATCTCTTAATGAGCGTTTTTTTATCAGAATTGGCTGAACGCAAACTCTTAAAATCCAGTAATTTTTATTCCTTAATTAGCGATTTGTATTTTGTTGTTCATCAATTCCACGTTGAAGTTTACTTTTGCTTTCAACGCTCCAAAAACCTTCAAAATAGTTTCCAGAGTAACGTTGGTCATATTGTTTTCTAATTTTGAGATTTGGGCACGTTGAACACCAATTAATTTTCCTAATTGTTCTTGCGTTAAGTTTCGTTCCAACCGAACAGTTCTAATCATTTCGCCTAAAACCTCAAGTTGCAATTCTTGCTCATAGTGCGTTCTTTTTTCTGTCCCTATTTCACCAATAAATTCATCCTTTATTTGGTCAAACGTAAACATTTGCAATTCTTTATTTTTTGTTGCCATTGTTTTCTTTTTTAAGTTCAAAATATTTCAATCTAATTTGTTCGGATTTTTCAATCTCTTTATCTTGTGTTTTTCCTGTCTTTTTGATAATTCCATGAGTAGCCAAAACCAAAGTTTCTTGTTTATTTTCTTTGTCCCAAAAAGCAAAAATCCTGAAGTAAGTTTTGTTAAAGAAGGTTCTAAACTCCCAAATTTCGCCTTTCAGCTTTTTAAACAATTCATGGTCTGTTTTAATTTTTGCTTTATCAACATTAAAGATTATTTTATCCCTGCTTTTATTGTCCAAACCCAACAAAAATTCTCTTGCCTCGGTCAAAAATATTACTTCATATTTTTTCATTCATAGCGCTTGTTTGTTTCCATACAAAGATACAATATTATTTTATTGTCATACTTTTTTTGAGAATTTATTTTGATGCTACGTTCGGTCTTACTATTTCTGCCAACATCAGACTAGCCTTTCCTGCCGGCCGCAGGTCAATGTCATTAAGTTAAGGAAATATTTGTCATTCCGACAAAGGAGGAATCGCAACAAATAAGCACGTATGATGAGATTCCTCGTACCTCGGAAGGACAAAAATAATGCATAAATGTCTTAACTTAATGACATTGGGCCGCAGGCGGGTTTCGACTTAAAATATTTAAACCGTCATCCTGAACCTGCCTCGCCGGCAGGCAGGCTCGTTTACTCACCATTTTTATATTTTTGGAGTTCGTGAATCTCCGATTTCAGGACCTCATGAAATGAACCCAAAAACAAACAACTCAAATTACAATAATAACCGCGTCATCCTGAACCTGCCTCGCCGGCAGGCAGGCTCGTTTCAGGATCTCATGAAAAGAACCTTAAATCAAACAAAACAAATCAACAAATAAACATATAAACATTTCAACAACAAATTCGTATATTGCAGCCGCTTTAAAAACAGTTTCTTTTGAATAACTCATTCGATAAATATCAAAAAAGAAGATTGCGATCTTCCTACCTTTCCGTCATCATAAGCATTGCTTTGGTGTTATTTTTAGTGGGACTGCTTGGTCTTATTGTGCTAAAAACCAATAGCATAACAAAACACTTTAAAGAAAAAGTGGCCATAACCGTATTTTTAAACGACAATGCCAAAGACAAAGATGTAGAAAGCTTACAGGCCGAATTAAAAAAGGCCGAATACGCAAAAACCGTTACTTATATTTCAAAAGATGAAGCCGCCAAAATTTACAGTGCCGACATTGGCGAAAACTTTTTAGAGTTTTTGGGCGAAAATCCGCTTAAAAATGCCATTGATATTTCACTGAAATCCGAATTTGTGACGCCTGAAATTATGGCAGGCATAGAAAAAGAATTGGTGCTAAGAAACATAGTTTCAGAAGTTACTTACGACAAGCCACTGATTGAATTACTCTCAAAAAACATCAACCGACTAAGCTTTTGGATGCTTGTTTTTAGCGCGTTGTTTACCTTAATTGCCATCGTTTTAATCAACGGATCTATCCGTCTTTCCGTATATTCAAAACGCTTTACCATCAAAACAATGCAAATGGTGGGCGCCACAAAAAGCTTTATTCGCGGTCCGTTTATTTGGCAAAGCGTAAAACTGGGCATTGTTGGCGCATTGGTTTCCATTGCGGGTTTGCTGGCTTTCATTTCGTATTTGAACAAAAATATCCCTGAGTTGGAACTGTTTTCCGATATCAATATATTGGGCATTGTGTTTCTTGGAATTATAGGATTGGGAATCCTCATTACCTGGTTAAGCACGTTTTTTGCAACCCAGCGATTTTTAAATCTAAGAAGCGACGAACTTTATTATTGATAAAAAATATAAGTCCTGTAATTACTGTAAAGTTTATAGTGAGCTTGTCGAACTACAAATAATTTTTATGATGAACCAAAAAAATAAAGAAATAAAAAGCGGATTCCTTTTCGGAAAAAGAAATTATGCAATTATGTTAATCGGTCTTGCTTTTATTGGACTCGGATTTATTTTAATGGCAGGTGGCGGAAGCGACGATCCCGAAATTTTTAACCCCGAAATGTACAATTTCAGACGAATTCGTTTGGCGCCAACATTGGTAATTATAGGTTTGGGCATTCAAATTTATGCCATTATGACGAAACCTAAAAAATAAGAATGAATTATATTGAAGCCATTATTTTAGCCATTATTGAAGGAATTACCGAATATTTACCCGTTTCTTCAACTGGCCATTTAATTATTGCATCGTCTTTTTATGGCATTGCCGGCGACGATTTTACCAAATTATTTACCATCGTAATTCAGCTGGGCGCCATTTTAGCGGTGTTGGCTTTGTATTGGAAACGCTTTTTTCAAAGTGTCGATTTTTACTTAAAACTTTTTGTGGCATTTTTGCCCGCCGTATTTTTCGGATTGCTATTTAACAATTATATTGATGATTGGCTTGAAAGTCCCATCATTGTGGCCATTACGTTAATTTTGGGCGGATTTATTTTATTGAAAGTCGACGACTGGTTTAAATCAAATGAAATTGTGGATCCCAACCAACCTTATAAACATACCGAAATAAGTTACGTCATAGCGCTAAAAATCGGATTTTTTCAATGCTTGGCTATGATTCCGGGAACTTCCAGAAGCGGTGCCTCCATCATAGGAGGGATGACCCAAAAACTGAACAGAAGAACCGCTGCCGAATTTTCTTTTTTCTTGGCGGTGCCAACAATGTTTGGCGCAACATCAAAAAAATTGTACGATTATTACAGTGCAGGTTTTACTTTAAGTCAGCCCCAAATTAATTATTTGCTCATTGGCAACGTAATTTCTTTCATCGTAGCCTTGCTTGCCATTAAATTTTTTATTGATTATTTAAGCAAAAACGGATTCAAATTGTTCGGTTATTATCGGATAGTTTTGGGTGTCGCTTTATTGCTGATTCATTATTTTGTAATGCCTTTAACCGTTGTATAATGCTTTCTGGAGAAGATTTTAAAAACGGACAAATATTGTTGATTGACAAACCTTTAACCTGGACTTCCTTTCAGGTGGTCAATAAATTGCGTTGGAACATTCGACATAAATTTGGCCTGGGAAAAATAAAAGTGGGCCACGCCGGCACCTTAGATCCGTTGGCAACCGGTTTGCTAATTATTTGCACCGGAAATTTCACCAAAAAAATAGACGAATATCAGGCGCAAGTCAAAGAATATACCGGTGAAATTACATTGGGAGCCACCACGCCAAGCTTCGATTTGGAAACCGAAGTGGATGAAACTTTTCCGGTTGATCATATTACGGATGATTTAATCCATAAAACCGCAAAACAATTTGTTGGAGATATATCGCAAATTCCGCCTATGTTTTCTGCCATTAAAATGGCTGGAGTGCGAATGTACGATTTGGCGCGTCAAGGAAAAACACGTGAAATTACATCGAGAAACATCACCATCCAAACTTTTGAAATTACCAGCATCAATTTGCCTAAAGTACAATTCAGGATTGTTTGCAGCAAAGGAACCTACATTCGTTCTTTGGCCTATGATTTTGGAAAAGCCTTAAATTCGGGCGGACATTTATCTCAATTGCGACGCACTAAAATAGGTGATTTTAACGTTAATGATGCTTTAGAAGTAAAAGATTTTATAGCCAATTTATAACCTTTCCTCTGATGCAAAAAGCATTTCTTATTTCGATGCTGCATATTTCAATGGGTATATTTGCCCAAAACAACATTCATTATAATTTTACGGTCAACACTACTTTTATGGCAAATGAAAATTTTGGAAAATATGATGAGTATGCCGAAGAAAGAGATTGGAATATCATTTTGCCACGTGCTTTATTGATTCGAAACGGGTTTGATGTTACTGTAAATCATTTTGTGTCTGTGGGATTAAATTTGGGTCTCGATTGGCATGAAGATTTGGATGTGCTCGCCGTTCCTTATTATATTGATACAAAATTTACGATTCTTAGAGATGGCAATGACCGGCTTTATTTTGGCGGAGGCTATGGAAAATTGGTGAAGTTGGGAAAGGCTTTTGAACGCGGACAGTATTTTAAGACGGGAATAGGTTATCAAGCCGCTACAGAAAAAGCGCATAGTTTTATCATTAACATCGATTTTCACCAAAAGAAAATGGAAAATTTTGAAAACGGAAGGCTCAATAGCCTTTCTTTAGGTTTGGGTATGAGTTTTTTATAAAAATCAACCCAGTCAGCTGCCATAATATTGATTTCATCCGCTAGGCGAAAAATTCAACTTATGATTGTAACGGTTTAAAAAATCAAAAAAAATCTTAAATCGTAATTCTAAAATCAGTCACCCTGAGCGGTGGTTGCTGAGCGAAGTCGAAGTAAGTCGAATGGCGTAATACTTCGCAAACCTGAAAAATGGAACAAATTACCAACTTTTTTCCTTTCGGAGACAAAGTGAACAATTAAGATTCCAAGTGAAGCGCATCAGCTTGTTTCAATATTTGTTCAATAATTTTAGGAATGGCATTTTTTACATTCGGACTTAACTCAATAGTCATTGGAACCAATTCTTCAATAGAAACGGTGAACAAATGAAGATCGGGTTTTTCTTCCATTAAATAAACGGCTTCAATCATATCTTTTAAGCCTACATCGTGCACGCTTAATGCCGAAGGAAAATCGGAAGCAAATTTTGGCCGAATCAGCGAAATGGTCCCGGCAGGTTTTCCATCCATCGTAGCATCAACAAAAATAATGGTTTGGTAAGCTTCAAAACAATTCAGCAATAGAAATCCGCCAGTTCCTCCGTCTAAAATATCAATATATTCCGGCAAATTAATTTTAGCCATTTCTTGCATCACGTGAACGCCAATGCCTTCATCGCCCATTAAATAATTACCTACACCAAGGATTAAAATGCTGTTCGATTTGTCTTTTTCGAAAAAATAGGAATCGCTGCTGATGGCTACGGGAGTTCGTTCTTTTATGCTCATAGTAACTGTTTAAAAAATTAAATTCATTCTGCTTGAAAGAAACAGCGGCAGAATGAACTTAACCAAAGTTTGGTTTAAGGGTTATTTGCTAAATTTTAATTATTCATTCAATTTGCGTTAGGGGTTGCCGTGAAAATCCTTTTTTTGATTCGCCAGTAGGCGAATTAAAAAAGATTGCAACGAAAACCCGACCCGCCAACTGGCGGGGAACGCCCAAAATATTATTTGGATTTACTTTTTTTCTGCTACATCCTTAACTTTTTTTATTCGCTCTTCCCTCACAAATTTATAGCCGCCAAACATTGATGAAACTTCTGCGCGACCTTCCAGCCAATCGTGAAAAAACACCAAATACACGTGGATAATCACAAAAAGAATGAATCCCCACATCGCAATATGATGTATGTTACGAACCATAAAGTCGCCACCCAATAAAGGCGTTACCCAACTGAACATTTTTGGCAAAAACCAAGTTGAGGTGTCGGCGTACAATGCAAATCCCGTAAAAACGGAGATTAAAGCAATTATAAAAAGAATGAGGTATGAAAATGCCGCCACACTGTTGTGGCCAATACTGATATTTTTTAACTCAGGTTTCTTGTCGTTCATTAATAAAATATCATTTTTTATGACGTGCTTAAAATTGCCCCACCTTTTTTTATTGAATGGCCATAAAGCACGCCAGCTTGCAAATTGATTTCCCACAAACGACCAATACACGCGTAAAATCATATTAAAAAAGAAAATGTATGCGGCGATAAAATGAATATAGCGAACAATCCCAAAGGAATGCAAATTTGTTGCTTCTGCATTTGAAAGCAGTGCGGGCGGATTGGCAATTAAAAATCCGGACAATGTGAGCGCTAATACACAGAGCACATTTATCCAATGAAAAATCCGAACCGGCAATTCCCAAACCAATACGCGTTGAAAGTTTCTAGTTTCCATAATTTATAGTTTAACTGTCACAACTGGCAATGTTTTGAACTTGGGAAATATGATTTCCGTGTTCATCGTATAAATGTACGGCGCAAGCCAAACAAGGATCGAAGGAATGAATGGTGCGAATAATTTCTAACGGCAATTCCGGATCTGCAACCGGAGTGCCTATTAAAGCAGCTTCATAAGCCGATCTTTGTCCTTTTGGATCGCGAGGTGACGCATTCCAGGTAGACGGAACCACCATTTGATAATTTTCGGTTTTTTGGTCCTTAATGGTTATCCAATGTGCCAAAGCGCCTCTTGGAGCTTCCATAAAACCAACACCTTTGGCTTCTTTTGGCCAGCTGGACGGTTCCCAACTGTCCATATTTGCCATACGTTCATCACCATTTTTAATGTTGTTCATTAAAGTGTTGTAGAATTCCAAAGTCCAATTTGCAACCAATTGCGTTTCAATTCCGCGGGCAGCTGTTCTTCCCAAGGTTGAAAACAACGCATCAACAGGAACATTTAAATGTGTTAAGGCGGCATTTACGGCGGCTTGAATTTCTTTATTTCCACGGCCGTAACCAACCAATAAACGGGCAAGTGGACCAACTTCCATTGGCAATCCTTTCCAGCGTGGCGTTTTAATGAAGCTGTATTTTTCTTCCACATTTAAAAAGTCGTAAGGTGGTTTTGGTCCGGAATATTTGATATTGGTTTCGCCTTCCCAAGGGTGTCTTCCTTTATCTTTTCCTTCTGCATAATCATCATACCACGAATTGTTTACAAATTCTTCAATTTCTTCGCTGTTTCTATGGTCAACATCAAGCACTTTTGATAAATCTCCATTCAAAATAATGCCTGAAGGGAATTTGAAGCCCGACATATCAGCATAACCATTGGTTGGAAAATCGCCATAAGACATATAGTTTCCGAATCCTTTTCCGATGGCGCCCCAATCTTTATAGAAGGAAGCAATGGCCAATAAATCCGGGATATAAACCTGGTCGATGAAGTTTTTTCCTTCTTGCAATAATTTTCCCACGTGAGCCAATCGTTCGGCGTTCAATCCTCCGGCACCGTCAGAATTTATGGCGCAGGCCATACCGCCAACCAAATAATTAGGGTGCGGATTTTTACCGCCAAAAATGGTATGCACTTTCACGATTTCTTTTTGCCATTCTAAGGCTTCCAAATAGTGTGCAACTGCCAATAAATTAACTTCCGCAGGCAATTTCATTTGCGAATGTCCCCAATAGCCGTTTGCAAAAATGCCCAACTGACCGCTTTCCACAAATTTTTGAACTCTATTTTGCACATCAGAAAAATAGCCCGGTGAACTTTTTGGCCAATTTGAAATACTTTGTGCAATTTCAGAAGTTTTCTTAGGATCGGCTTTTAGGGCGTTTACAATATCCACCCAATCCAAAGCGTGTAAATGATAAAAGTGAACGGTGTGGTCGTGCATATACAAAGCGCCTTCCATAATATTGCGAACCATTTCGGCATTTGGCGGCACGGCAATTCCCAAAGCATCTTCAACGGCTCTTACGGAAGTTAATGCGTGCACGGTTGTACAAACACCGCAAGTACGTTGCACAAAAGCCCAAACATCTCTGGGATCTCGTCCTTTTACAATGCTTTCAATGCCACGAACCATTGTGCTGGAACTAAATGCATCTACGATAACACCGTCTTTAATTTCTGCTTCTATTCTTAAATGACCTTCAATTCTGGTGATTGGGTCAACTACTATTCTATTTGCCATTGTATTACGTTTTAGAAATCAATATTTTTTTCATTGGTTTTAGCCCTTTTGGATCTTTCCAACAGTTCTTTTCTCTTGGATATTTTTGCACCAATTGCGTGTAAGGCAACACCTGCCACTAGTGCGCCGGCCGTCACTTTCCCAACGGTATCTGCGTTGCTTTCAACTGCAAATCCAGGTATTTTTGTGGTTCTTTCATAGAATGGGCCATTGTCCCAGAAATTTGCTTCGCTGCATCCTATACAACCGTGACCTGATTGAATTGGATAACTAACGCCATTGTTCCATTTTATATTTCCGCAGGAATTATACGTCATAGGCCCTTTACAACCAACTTTATATAAGCAATAGCCATTTTTGGAATTTTGGTCGTCAAAGGTTTCCGCAAATAAGCCGGCATCATAATAAGGACGTCGGTAACAAGTATCGTGCACCCGTTTTCCGTAAAATGCTTTTGGCCTTCCCAGTCTGTCCAATTCCGGCAATCTTCCGAAAGCAACCACGTGAACAATAACACCAGCCATCACTTCGCCGATTGGCGGACAGCCTGGAACTTTTATAATAGGTTTGTTTTTTACTATTTTATGGATAGGTGTTGCGCCCGTTGGATTTGGTTTTGCGGCTTGTACACATCCGTTAGAGGCACAGCTTCCCCAAGCAATGATTGCTTTTGCGCCTGCAGCTGCTTCCAAAAATGTTTCTTTTGCCGATTTACCTGCGATACAACAATAATTTCCGTCGTCACCTAATGGAATGGATCCCTCAACGCAAAGAATGTATTCTCCTTTATATTTATCCATAACCGCTTTTTTGGCTGCTTCTGCCTGATGACCGGAAGCCGCCATTAAGGTTAAGGTATAATCCAAGGAGATTTTGTCTAAAATAATATCAGCCACAATTGGGTGGTTCGACCTGATAAAAGATTCACTGCAGCAAGTGCATTCTTGGTAGTGCTCCCAAATAATCGGTATTCTTGGTGTTTTTTCCAAAGATTCGGCTATTTGTCCAACCATAGAAGATTCCAAGCCCATAAAAGCTGCCATATAAGTAGAAAATTTCAAAAAATCTCTACGGCTATAACCTTGCTTTATAATGCTTTCGTAGTAGGTGTCGCGTTGTTCGTTATCGATAGGCATAAGTAAAGTTTTTAAGTAATGAAAAAGCCTTTTTACTCGTGTGCTTTATGTTTGAAATAAGCACAAATCTAAAGTACAAATTTTTTTGGATAAATTTACTGTAACTAGTTAATTTAGAATGGTTTAAAATAAGGTAAATAAATCTTTAATGCTTATTTAAACCAAATAAAAATAGCGGAAGAAAATAAAGATACACCTCTTTATTTGAAGATAATTTGTAAATTTGAATATAAACGCCTTTTTTAATTATGCACGAACTATCCATAGCATTGGGAATTGTTAAGATTGCTGAAGATGAAACAGCGAAAGCAAAGGCAAACAGCGTGACAAAAATTGAACTTGAAATAGGTGTTTTATCGGGTATTGAACTTGATTCCTTAAACTTTATTTGGGAATCGGCCATTAAAAATACGGTTCTTGAATTTGCTGAAATGGAAATTATTGTCATTAAAGGAAAAGGAAAATGTGTTGATTGCGATACGGAATTTGAAATGGAGAACTTATATGATCCTTGCCCCTATTGCCAAAGTTATTTTAAAAGTATTTTGCAGGGAAAAGAATTGAGGGTAAAAGCATTGGAAGTCATTTAAAACTAATTTTATTATGTGTGGAACTTGTGGCTGCGGCACCGAAAATAACGGTCCGATTATTTTAAAACCTGGAGAGGAAAATCATTCTCACGGGAATCATCATCATCACGACGGGCATTCGCATTCGCACGATGAACATCATCACGACGGACATTCTCACTCGCACGAGCACAACCATCAACACAAAGTTTTGGAAATTGAACAGGACATACTTCAAAACAACCAGCTTCTGGCAGCAAGAAACAGAGGCTATTTTGAAGCAAAAAATATTTTCACACTCAACTTGGTAAGTTCCCCGGGCTCAGGAAAAACAGCGCTTTTGGAACGCACTTTGGCCGATTTAAAAAATGAAATTTCGTTTTATGTAATTGAAGGCGATCAGCAAACTTTAAATGATGCCAACAGAATTGCCGCGCACGATGTTCCCGTGGTTCAAATAAACACAGGAAAAGGCTGCCATTTAGAAAGCGATATGGTTTTTGACGCCGTAAAAAAATTAAAAATTGAAGACAATTCGGTTTTAATGATAGAAAATGTGGGTAATTTGGTTTGTCCGTCTATGTTCGATTTGGGCGAAAACAAACGAATAGTTATCATAAGCACTACGGAAGGTGAAGACAAGCCCATCAAATATCCTGACATGTTTCACACTTCGGATGTTTGCATCATCAATAAAATAGATTTGCTGCCTTATGTAAACATAAATGTTGACAATATTAAAAAATACGCGCTGCAGGTAAATCCGAAATTGCTGTTTTTTGAAGTTTCGGCAACTACGGGTGAAGGAATGGAAGCATGGTATAGTTGGTTAAAAAGCCCCCTAGCCCCCGAAGGGGGAATTTAAGCGTAGGGACAGGTAGCGACCTGTCCGGAGTGAAGTTCAAAGTTTGAAAACGGTCACTGAGCGAGCCGAAGTGAAAAATCATAAATCTGTCACCCTGAGCGGAGTCGAAGGGCAAAATCGTAAATTATTATGTGTTTATCAATTCCAGGAAAATTAATAGCAATTACTTCTCAGTTGGATGAAACTTTCAGGATGGGGAAGGTGTCTTTTGACGGCATCATAAAAGAAGTGAGTCTAACCTTGGTTCCAGAAGCCAATGTAGGCGATTATGTGTTGGTTCACGTAGGCGCCGCCATTTCTACCATCAATGAAGAAGAAGCTGCAAAAACTTTTGAAATCCTGAAACAACTTGGGGAACTTCAGGATTTGGATGCCTAGCCACCAAAGGGGGACGGAGTGTATAGAAAACAGCTGGTAGCTGTTTTTAGCGAACGAGCAAGCTGGCGCGTTGGAAAAAAGTTTAAAGTATTTTCTGTAAACCTATTATAATTTCAAATAAAACGCTCTTACCGAATGGGCTGAAGATAGGATTGTGACCTGTTCGTTCCAATAGTAAAAGAAAATGCTATATTTACTAAAGCGCAATCTAAAATGAACTTGCATTAGCTGATAGATTTTTAATGCCACAAATTGCTGTTTTCAATTTAAAACCATTTTCACCAAAAAAAGCTTGAAATAAATGAGCGAAAAAATTGCTGTTTCAGACGAAATAATAACGAGTAAAATTTATTTAATCAGAAATCAGAAGTAATGCTGGACAAAGATTTAGCAGAACTTTATAATGTTGAAACCAAAAGATTAAAAGTACAGGTCAGAAGAAATATAGATCGTTTTCCGGCATTTTTTATGTTTGAACTGACAACTGAAGAATATGCTGCTTTAAGGTCGCAAATTGCGACCTTAAAGAGAGGGCGACATTCAAAGTACCCTCCTTTTGTATTTACAGAGCACGGAATATTGATGCTCTCAAGTGTTTTGAATAGTGAATTGGCTATAAAAATGAGTGTGCAAATTATTGAGACCTTTATCCAACTTCGAAAATTGGCCAACAACTATGAAGAAATAATGAAAAAAATAAATCAGATGGAATCACAAAACAATGAACAGTTTAGTGAGATTTACGATGTGCTTCAGCAATTATTGGAAAAACCCAAAGATGAGCCAAGGACTAAAATAGGATACAAGAAAGAATGATTTGTTATTTCCGCCTTCTGAGCCTTGTGCTGAGCGGAGTCGAAGCAGGGGTTAAGGGACAACTATTCGTAAGAATGTTTGTAAGGCTGTCCGCTCACAATTTTCAACAAATCGGCTTCAACAGTTTCCCTTGGATATTCAACAAATCGGCCAATTTCTTTGCTGTTTTTGTAAACAATAAAGGTAGGGACTCTTTCAATGTTGAAACCTTCCTGTAAATTATCGGGCGTTACTTTGCTTCTGTTTACCGTAATCATTTCTAACTGGTTATAGTTGAAGCCTGCTTCATCCAAAATTTTATACAAAACTGGAGTCTGATCCTGGCTGTCGCCGCACCAAGTTCCCATAAATGCTTTTATGGTGATATCTTTTAAAAGCGGCGTCAGTTTTGCCATCACTTCTTTGTCTGTTTCGTAAGAAGCATAATTTGGTGTGAACCACTCATTAAAAGGAGCTTCAAGAAAACTTTCTTTATTGGCAACACCAATTAAATTTCCCGAAGGATCTTTTACGGCGGTTGCAATATTTTTTTGGGCGGAACAACTCATAAGACTTAATATAAAGACAGAGAAAATTAGGTTTTTCATGGTGTAAAAAATTAATGAGCCGTAAAACTACAAAATTAAATTAAAGAATGGCGTGTCATCACTGCCGGTTTTTCAATTCCCATAAGTTCAAGAATGGTTGGTGCAATATCGCCTAAAACGCCATCTTCAATATGTTTCAAATCTTTATCCACCAAAATTACCGGAACCGGATTGGTAGTGTGCGATGTGTTCGGCGAACCATCAGGATTTATCATTGTTTCGCAATTACCGTGGTCGGCAATGATCATAGTGGTATAATCGTTTTTTAAGGCGGAAGCCACCACATCTTCCACGCATTTATCAACGGCTTCACAAGCTTTTATCGCCGCTTCCATAACGCCTGTATGTCCAACCATATCACCATTGGCAAAGTTTAAACACACAAAATCGACTTCTTTTTTATCCAATTCGGGAATAATGGCATCACGAATGTCAAAAGCGCTCATTTCGGGTTTTAAATCGTAAGTGGCAACTTTTGGGGACGGACATAAAATTCGGGTTTCATTTTCGAATGTTTTTTCTCTTCCGCCGGAAAAGAAAAAAGTAACGTGTGGATATTTTTCTGATTCTGCTATTCTGATTTGTTTTTTCCCTGCCTTTGCCAACACTTCGCCCAAAGTATTTTCCAGATTGTCCGTTTCGTAAATGATGTGTACATTTTTGAAAGTATCGTCGTAACTGGTTAAGGTTACATAATATAACGGCATTGTTTTCATGCCAAAATCAGGATAATCTTTTTGGGTAAGAACCTCTGTCAATTCGCGCCCTCTATCAGTCCTGTAATTAAAGAAAACAACCATATCATCAACTTTAATTTGAGTTTTTGGTTGGCCATTTTCATCGGTCATAATGATGGGTTTTATAAACTCATCAGTCACATCACTGGCATAACTTTGTTCGATACTTTTTAATGCATTGGTCGATTTTTCTCCTTCAGCATTTACAAGCGCATCATAAGCCAATTTTATGCGTTCCCAGCGTTTATCTCTGTCCATAGCAAAATAACGTCCGGTAATTGTTGCCAATTCGCCGGTGGTTTCTTTCATGTAATTTTGAATGGTTTCTATAAAGTTTATGCCCGATTTCGGATCACAGTCCCTTCCATCGGTAAATGCGTGTAAAAACACATTTTTAAGGTTGTGCTCAGCAGCAACATCCAGCAAACCTTTTAAATGGTCGATATGAGAATGAATCCCACCATCTGAAACCAATCCCAGCAAATGAATATTTTTATTGTTTTCTTTTGCGTAAGAAATCGCGTCAAGCAACTCTTTTTCTTTCCCCAGCGTTTTATTTTTAACCGCCAAATTAACCCGAACCAAGTTTTGATACACAATTCTTCCGGCACCTAAATTCATATGCCCAACTTCACTGTTTCCCATTTGACCTTCCGGCAAACCCACATATTCACCATCGGTGCGTAAACTGGCATTCGCGTATTTGTGGTACAAACTGTCTATATAAGAGGTTTTTGCGTTATAAATTGCGGAAACTTTCGGGTCTTGGGTAATTCCCCAGCCATCTAAAATCATTAAAATCACTTTCTTGTTCATAAGAAATAGGTGTTATTTTGAAAAACACAAAGATACGAAGTATTCATTTGAAGCGCTTTTGAATGGCTCATAAATTCTTGTGAAATTTACTAAAACGATTGAGTAAGGCCCCCTAACCCCCGAAGGGAAAAGAGAACTTAGAAATTATATTGAGTAGAATTTGCGGCTATGTTATTTTAAGAATTAAAATGTTAATCCAAATCAAGCTCCCTTTCCTTGGGAAAGGGTTGGGGATAGGAAAACCGTAAAAAAAAGCGTCTATTTCTTGTACTTTTCAATGGCTGCTTTTATTTTTTCAATCCTGTTTTCGGGATCGGGATGCGTGCTCATTCTTTCTGAAGTCTGATTGGGCCCTGCGGCATCTTTTAAAATTTGCATCACGCCAATAAGTTCAATCGGATTGTAACCGGCATCAATCATGAATTTTACACCCAATTCATCACTTTCCAATTCATCATCCCGGCCGTAACTTAAATTGATCACATTGGCAATGGCTGCGGCACCTTGAGCGGTATTTGGGTCAATACCAACGGCAACCCCGCTTAAAATTCCTTCAGTCAATCCTTGTTTTGCCAAACGTTCTGCAGAATGTCGACCAACAACGTGACCAATTTCGTGACCCAAAACGCCGGCCAACTGGTCCTCATTTTTCAATTTCGAAAACAAAGCATAGGTGATAAAAACCTGTCCGCCCGGAAGCGCAAAAGCATTGATGGTTTGCGAATCGGCCAATAAATGAAAATCATAGGCATAAACCGTTTCTTTCGCAACACTGCTGTGAACCAATTTTTGGCCAACCCTATCTACCAAATCCTGAGATTTCTGATCGGGATGCAAACCGCCATGTTGTTTTGCCATTTCCGGCGCACTTTGCAATCCGATGGCAATTTCATCGTCGGTACTTAAAGAAATATGTTGTTTTTTGCCCGTAAATTCGTTTACCTCACTTCTTGAATAATATTGAAACAACGTAAACAACACAATACCAACGCCAAGTAGCAGTTTAACTTTTGAGTTCCCTTTAAACATTTTTTTATATTTTGGCTAAATATAAGCAACTCACGATATATTTTAGAAATCAAATGACAGAATTTTTAAAAATTGTAAATTCACGGCGTAAATAGTATCCAATGATAAACACCATAAAATTCAATAAAGTTACCGAACGGTTGCCAAAACACTTGCATCAGTTTATTGTGAAGCAACCTTATGAAGAATATACAGCCCAAAATCAGGCGGTTTGGCGTTATGTGATGCGAATGAACATTGATTTTTTAAGTAAAGTAGCACACGAATCATATTTGGAAGGCTTGAAAAAAACCGGCATTTCTTCAGAAGAAATTCCGAGAATGGAAGGAATGAACCGCATTTTAAAAGACATTGGCTGGGCAGCGGTTTCTGTGGACGGATTTATTCCGCCCAATGCTTTTATGGAATTTCAGGCATACAATGTGTTGGTGATTGCTTCGGATATCAGAACGATTGACCATCTTGAATATACGCCCGCTCCCGATATTATCCACGAAGCCGCAGGTCACGCCCCAATTATTGCCAATCCGGAATATGCCGAATACTTGCGCCGGTTTGGGGAAATTGGCTGCAAGGCAATTTCTTCTTCGGAAGATTATGAAATGTATGAAGCCATCAGGTTGCTTTCCATTTTAAAGGAAGATCCAAATTCTTCCGAAGAAATAATAGAAAATGCACAACAAAAAGTGGAAGAGTTGCAAAATACGATGGGCGAACTTTCTGAAATGGCGCAAATACGGAATTTGCATTGGTGGACGGTTGAATACGGTTTAATCGGAACCTTGGAAAATCCAAAAATATATGGCGCCGGACTGCTTTCTTCCATTGGCGAAAGCAAAAAATGTTTAACGTCTGAAGTTAAAAAAGTGTCCTATACCATTGAAGCCGCAACGCAAAATTTTGATATCACCAAACCGCAACCGCACCTTTTTGTGACGCCCGATTTTGCGCATTTAAGTTTTGTGCTGGAAGAATTTGCCAACAAAATGGCCTTGAGAACCGGCGGATTGGCAGGTGTTCAAAAACTGATAAAATCTAAAAATATTGGCACGGTAGAATTGAGTACAGGCCTGCAAATATCGGGGGTGTTTTCCAATGTGATTGTTGATGAAAACAACAAACCGGTTTATGTCCAAACCTCAGGACCAACCGCTTTGGCAAGCAGGGACAAGGAATTAATAGGCCACGGAACGGATTATCATAAGGAAGGTTTTGGAAGTCCGCTAGGAAAATTAAAAGGCATCAATTTGGCTATTGAAGATATGTTTCCGAAAGATTTGGAGGTTTACGGAATATATGAAGGCAAAAAAACCACCTTGATTTTTGAAGGAAATGTTAAAGTTGAAGGCGAAGTGATTACCGGAAAACGTGACTTAAAAGGGAAGATTTTACTCATTTCTTTTAAAAATTGCACAGTAACACATAACGATACAATTTTGTTTCAGCCAGCATGGGGAATTTACGATATGGCGGTGGGAAAAGACATCATTTCTGCCCACGCCGGATCGGCTTCGGTGAATTCTTTTAAGAATCTGGGAGAAGTTTCCGCAACCAAAACACATAAAATTTCTTATTCAGAAGAAGAAATAAAGTTGCATAAAATGTATCAGGAAATCGCAGAAATGAGAAAAAGCGGCAATGTGGATTTATTGAGACTTGCCTTAGTTTTTGAAAAACTGAAGACAAATTTTTCCGCAGATTGGCTTTTGCCCATAGAGATGTACGAACTTGTTTATCCGTTAAATACAGCAATAGAAACCGAAATTTTGGCCTATTTAACGCAGCTTCAAAAAAATAAAAAACACGAACAGTTGATTGCCAATGGAATTCGTCTTATTTCAAAATAGCGTAACTATAGTTACCTAAGTACCATTTTATTGAATTATCTTTGCCAAAATTTTAAAATTAAAAAGAATGGGTTTTTTCGGATTATTTGGTGGTGGAAATGCAGGCGCTTCAATTGAAGAGTATTTAAAAGAAGGTGCTGTTGTTATTGATGTAAGAACGGCTGAAGAGTTTAAAGAAGGGCACGTAAAAGGCTCAAAAAATATGGTGTTGAACGCCATTCCAACGAAAGTTGCAGAGATCAAAAAAATGAATAAAAAAGTGATTGCGGTTTGCAGAAGCGGTGCAAGAAGCGGACAAGCAACTTCCTTTTTAAAACAACAGGGAATTGATGTTATTAACGGCGGACCTTGGCAAAATGTGGCAAAATTTGTGCAATAAAAAAGCAAAAAACATAGATAAAAAATAGAGGCAATTGCCTCTATTTTTTGTTTACATCATTTTCAACATTCAATTTTAAATTTTAAATGAGATTATGTTTTTTAGCTTTAATGACTGCTTCCATTTTATTGTGAACTTGAAGTTTTTTGTAGATATTTTCAATATGTTTTCGAACCGTAGAAGGAGAAATAATTAAATTATCTGCTATTTCATTGTAATTTAAACCTGTGCTTAAGTGTTCTAAAATGTCTATTTCCCTATTGCTAAGCTTAATTTCATTAACAGCATCGTCATTTTCAATCAAAATAGGATTGCGCAATAAATTCAAAGTTTTTAAAGCGATACTGGGCGTCATTGGAGCACCGCCATTTATAACTTCTAAAATACATTTATGCAAATTTTCAGCATCAATTTCTTTTAATAAATAGCCATTTGCACCCGCTTTTATAGCGTTGAAAATATTTTCATCATCATCAAAAACAGTGAGCATAATAATTTTAATGTGCGGATATTTTTTTTTAACAATTTCAGTAGTAGCAACGCCATCCATCTCTGGCATTTGTATGTCCATTAATATAACATCAATATTATGATTTACCTCTAATTTCCCAATCAATTCCGCGCCATTATTGCCTTTAAACTTAAAATCTAAATCTTTAAAAAAAGACAGCTTTTCAATAACAGCTTTTGCTAAAAAACTATTATCTTCTGCAATGGCTATTTTTAGGTTCATAATATTTGATTTATTTAGTATTTGTAAATTTAATTAGAAATACTTTGCAAAACTATACGGCATTTGTCTTATTTTTAGGACAAACAATTTTAATAGATGTTCCTCTATTTGGTTGAGAATTGATTAAAATAGTGCCGCCAACTTCCATAATTCTTTGTTGCATATTTTCCAATCCATTACCAAGTTCAACAGTATTTTTATCAAAACCTTTACCGTTGTCTTCTATTTCAAATTCAATATTTTTTGAGTTTTCAGAAATTAATATATTTATTTCGGTTGCTTCGGCGTATTTAATAGTATTGTTAATGGCTTCTTGAAAAACCCTGAAGATGTTCATTCCTTTAATTGAAGAAAATACAATGGTACCTGTAACGTCAGATTTAAATTGAAAATGAATATCGGACGCCGCGCTTTTTGCTTTTTCAATAAATGTTAATAAGCGGGACTGCAATTCTTCATAACTAATCTCATTTTTATTCATTGCCCAAATGGTATCTCTTAATTGATCAATTGTGGAGGTCGCAAATTGGTTAATTTCAGTTAATTTATTTTTAAATTTTTCATTAGTTGCATCTGTTAAAAATTTTAAGTTGTCAATAGAGGAGATTATAAAGGTAAGTTGGGATCCTATATTGTCATGTAAATCTCGTGAAATACTTAAACGTTGATCTTGCAGTTTGCTATAAGTTTGAGCTTCTTTAAGCTGAAGTTGGTTATTATACTCTCTTTTTTTATGTTGCTGACGTTTATATAAGCCAAAAGAAACAATTCCAAACACTAAAAATCCAGATCCAAAAAGAAGTGCGTATAAATTTTTATTTTTTATTTCTAATTCATTTTTTAATAATTGTTCTTTTTGTTGTGCTATTTCTTTTTCTTTTTTTTCTGTCTCAAACTCGATTTGAAGTGCTGCAACTTTACCATTTGTTTCCGTGTTTATGGTGCTGTCTTTTAGGGTTTGAAATATTTTATTGAAGTTAAAAGCATTTTTGTAATCACTCAGTTCAAGATATGATTTTGTTAAATAATCTGCGCAATATTTTTGAAGTGAAAGAAAGTTATTTTCGATAGATAAAATATAACCTTTTTTGAAATTATCAATTGCTTGTTTGTATTTTTTTTCAGCAAAATATAAATCACCGTAATAAACATAATCGTCTGTAATTCCATAAATATCTTTTCTTATTGAACGAATGGCATGGGCACTGTCAATATATTTTTTTGCTTCGCTAAAATTGTTTAAATAAATATTAACGGTTGCCAAATGCACGTACCCGTAAGGGACTCCAATACTGTCTTTATTTTGTTTTTTAATTTGAAGCGATTTGTCGTGATAGTATATGGCACTGTCATAATTTTTTAACATAGATTGTAAAATCCCGTAATTATCGAAAGTAGCATCAGCTTTTTTTGAAGTTTTGATTTGTTCAATAAGTTTTAATCCTTTTCTCATATAATGTAATCCGCTTTTAAGATCTTCGCGCTTTATAGAAAATCCCAATTCCCCATAAGCATATCCAGCCTTTTCCAACTTTCCAATTTCTTCATAAATTCTTATGGCATTTAAATTATAAACTATTTTTTTTTCGCGTTGATCTCTATAATTGTTTATCAGCGCCAATTGAAGATAAGCTTCTGCAAGTAATTCTTTTTCATTTAATTCAATTGCAATGGCTACAGCTTTTTGAGCCAAAAATTCTGAAGTAGTAAGATTGCCAATAAATTTATCGTAGGGGATTTCTAAAATTTGTTTTAGCTGTTCTTTTTTTGAGAAGTTTTCAATGCTTTTTTGAATACTGTCTACATAAAAACTATTTTGGGCAAGGCTTATGCCGCAAATGAGAATGAATATAAATAACAGTTTTATTTTCATTGAGATTTGATTTGCAGCAATATACAAAAAAATCTGGTTCTTTTATAGCCCTAAATATTTACCGTCTTTAAATTGACCTTCATATTTTAAAGTGCCTTTTTCATCATAAAATTTTCCTTGACCATGGAAAACTCCATTTTTGAAATCACCAATATATTTAGCACCATTTCGATAATATGTTCCAGCTCCATCATATTCATTATTTAAAAAAGTGCCTTCATATATTAGTTTGCCTTCGTTATCATAATCTTTTCCATAACCAGTTCTAATTCCATCAATAAAAGAGCCTTCAAACCTACCACCATCATTCCATTTATAAATTCCTTTCCCATTTCTTTTAAG
This sequence comes from Lutibacter sp., assembly GCA_030683995.1. Classification (GTDB taxonomy): domain Bacteria; phylum Bacteroidota; class Bacteroidia; order Flavobacteriales; family Flavobacteriaceae; genus Lutibacter. The sequence continues at coordinate 16,020 of JAUXPH010000006.1, read as the reverse complement.
ATTTAAAAAATCACCTTCATAAGAGTCTCCATTTGCCCAAATAAACTTTCCTTTTCCAGTCCTAATTCCATCCTTCCAATCGCCAACATAAATGTCTCCATTTACCCACGTAAACTTTCCTTTTCCAGTAATTTTACCGTTAATAAAATTGCCTTCGTAAATAGAACCTTGTTTATCAACTCTTTTTCCAAAACCGTTATTACAATCACCAGAAGTACAATGCAAATCTTCAAAAGGGTATTTGATTTTCAATTTATAAGATTCTAGTGAAGAATCCATTATTTTGTGCCATTTTAAAATGGAAAGGTTAATTTTGTTATAACTAAATTGATTGGGGTTTATATACGTTAATTTTTTGCATTTTTTTAAGGCTCCTTGCAATGTTTCTAAAGAAACTTTTGGAATGTCTTTTTCATTTAAAGGAAATGTAATAAGAGTTGAATCAATTGAATGAATGTCAATAGCTTGTTCAATTTTAAAATGATCTAAAAATTTTCTTTCAAGAATGAATATATATTGGTCAGATAATTTTGATATTTTTTGTGAAATTCGATCCTTTTTTTGAGTAGTAATATAGGTGATTAATTCATCGCAAAAGGCTTCATTATTAAAAGCATTTGGATCTGTAAATTCATCATTATTCCAATTGCCATAAATTCTGGGTTTGTCTTTTTGTGAAAAAACACCTTCACCTTGTTTTTTTCCATCTTTAAAATAGCCAAAATAATGATCGCCATTTGCATATAAAATTTGTCCATAACCATTGTATAAATTGTTAGAAATAAAACCATCGTAAACAAATTGATTATTTTTGTAAATACGGCCAAATGTGGCTTTTCCATCTTTAAAAATAGCTTGCATTACCAATCCATCTGCATTTGAAATTCGACCATATCCATTAATACAATTTCCTGCTGAATTTGTGGGGTTGTTTGATTGTACTTCAGTATTTTCGGCAGATTTAAAAACTCCATTTTCCCAAGTTCCTGCTGTAATATTTTCTTTGGCATTATTAAAAATACCATTTCCATTTTGAACACTATTTTCCCATTTTCCAAAATGGTTTTGACCATCTTTCCATTGAAAATATCCAAAATCACTAAATTTTGAGTTTTTGAATTGACCAAAATAGTAATTACCATTTGTATATTGCATGATTCCTAAACCTTCAAGATTCCCATTTTTAAAGGCGCCTTCGTAAACGGCATCTTGATATTGTATTTTGCCGAATCCGTTTTGGCAATCGCCAGAAATGCATTGGGCTGTACCTATATTTGTTATAAATACTAAACAAAGAGTAATCAGTAGTTTTTTCATGTTAAAAGATTTGGTTAATATGAGCGTTCAAATGTTTGTGTAATAATTTTTCATATTTTGTTTTAGTACTTTTAAGTTCACTTGTAAAATTTATAATATTCTATTAACGCTTCGGCTCGTTCTATTTTACCTAATGGTATTGGCACTCTAAGTTCATCAAAAGTGTCACCTTTTCGGGTTCGCCATGCAATTTCAATTTCTAAAAGAGGCAATGTGCTTTCAGTTCTGATAATTTTCATTCCTTTAATCCATTTTTTATCTGTAAATAAGATTATTTTTTTATGATTGATTGTTAAGTATTCTGAATAAAAAGCAACTTTTGAAATACTACTTGTAGGTTTTAAATAAGAAGTTGAAAATTTATTACTTAACCAAGGAATTAAAATAGCAAAAGGCAAAACAAATGCACTAGCCATTAAAAAAGTTGTATTGCGAGCCATCATTAAAATGGGAATTCCACCTATTAAAATAGCAATTGAATAGTAGATGTTATCTTCTTTTTTTAGGGATCTAGCCGTTTTAATGAATGCATTCCATTCAATTGGTGAAAATTCCCAAGTTTCTAAATAATCTTTATTTGTCGCTATGTTATTAGTTGTATTCAACTCCTTAAATTAGATCAAGACATTGATTTCTATGATAACAGTATTCCTCAATTTCAACCACGTCATCCGCAACCTTATAATCTTTATTTGTAATTAAGGTTTGAGAAAAACTTAAAAAAGTGATAAAGTAAAAAATTATAGGTACTACTAATGTGTTAATTATTTTCATAATTCAATTGTTATAATGGGAAAAAGACCGCCTCATTTTTCGTAAAAAATTGAAGCAGTCTTTCTCATTATATTGGTTTTTAATGTTTTAAATCAAAGGCATTAATAGTGCTGCCACTTGCTTTATAATATAGGAAACCGCCCCATTCGTCTACTTCATATTCTGGTTTTTTATCATTCAAAATAATTTCTTTGGTTGGCTTTCCTGAGTCTTTACTTACTTTAACAAGACCAACTCCGTCATCTAATTTAGACAACATAAATTGCGCATCTTTTGTAGCTGATGTTGATTTAAAACGTTTGCTCATCTCAGTAAATTATTTTGTAGCACTCAAAAATTCATCTAAGCAGGCTTTAAAAAATTCTTCGCCGGCCTTTCTTACTCCATTATTATATTTAGCCGGTTCTACCGGCACAGGAATTACTTTTCTTATGAATTGATTATCCACTTCAAATAGCTGATAAAGCCCCATGTTGGTTCCTGTCCAGTCATGATTCGATACACCGGTAACTTTATATTTTTTTCTTTCAATCACATCATTGATCTCCACGGCTTTTTTCAAATTAAAGAATCCCGTACTGGTGGGAAGTGACATGGCTTCGCTGTTGGCAAAAGTTAATTGGGTAGTGGCTAGATCTGCGCTGAATGTTTTGCCGGTTGTTGCCATTTCGTTAGTTAATCGTAATGCAGTTTCGGCTACTACTTTGGCACCTCCTAATTTAAAAGCCCCGCTGGCCCACGATTCTGCTTCTTCTGCCAGAGGTATCACAAGATTTATCCTCATGACTGTTACATTATCAAGCTGATATGAAATTTTAGCAGAGTTGTCAGTAAAAGTGCTTTTCTCCCCGCCATCTTTTTTAGAGCCTTTTATAAAATAATCGAAATTTTCAGGTGTACTCATAATGAACCCTTTATACTGTGCATTGCTTAACCCACCTCCTTTTTTTCGTTCCCAGTCTTTAAATACTTTTATACCTGCGACTTCATCGGCTGATATAATTTCATACCCGGAAGTTTTAAGGCGGTTAATAAATTGCTGATACAGGTAATTGGTGTTTTGAACCAAGTCGGTTTCTGTAAGCCCCTGCAAGCCTATTGCAAGCTGTACTTTTACATCACCTGTCATTCCGCCCTCATATACGCTTCCTTTTTTTTCATCTTCTGCTATATACAGCACCTGGTACATAACCCGGAATTGCGAAATGAATACTTTTTTTGGGGCTTTCTTCAGTTTCCCTATTCCGGTGATATCCGATTTTAATTCGACTGCCGAAATGGTTTGTGCAAATGTGCCTATACACAAAAGGCTAATGATTAATGTTGTGATTACAAGTTTCATAATGTTAAGTTTATATGGTGGGTTCTAATAAATTAGTTTTTTCAAGTTTGATTTAAAGAAAATCGTAGAACCCATTTTACGCTTTTCTAATTCTTCCGAAAGTTTTAGCTTTTCTTTTTGCTCTGATTGTGCTTTACTATTTTGTAAAATAAGACCTTTTAATACATAGAGATTAAGTTTGAAATTCTCTCACTCTTTATAAAACTGAATATTCAGATATACTAATGTTGCAATAAGCACGAGAATAATTCCTAAAGAGAAAAATATCATATCAAATTTGATTTATTGAACAACTTTGTAAAAATAGATTTTAAAGTAAAAAACTAATTGAAAACTGACCTCTTAATATTTATTTACTTTAACTACTTTTCCCCTGCCGTCTGAAATAATCTTTACAAAATAAGTTGCAGAGATCAAAGCTGATAAATCTAATTCATTTGTTTTCATGCTAATTAACGTTTCTCCAAGTAAATTGTAAACCAATTCTTATTGGCCTGGTTTAATTCCAGCAAGGCCTTTTCCATGAGTTATTAAAAGAACTCCAGAATCTGTGACAGTCATTTTTTCTATGTTACCACCTAAATCGTTTACAAAATTTGGATCCGATTTTTGAGCAGTTACAATAGTTACACTTTGTATTAGTGCAATTATTAATAATTTGTTTAATTTTTGAATTTTCATAAATAGACATTTTGATTAGTATTATTTCAAAAGTCTTATAAATTGAAAAGCAAATCAATACGGCAGATGACGTATTTTTTTAGAATGCGATGTTGAAGTTATTTTTTAGTAAAGTTATTTTTTTCTGTAAATCAGTTAAAAACTGTTGATGTTGTTCTGAATTTGAATTGAAAGGTTTGTGCGCCAATCCTTTTTGGACAGTTTCAACTTCTTTCATCACAGAAAAAGTATTTTCATCAATCCAAGCGTGTTTAAATTGCTCCCAAATATAATCGATGGCAGTTTCATTGGGATGAATCATATCACTGTTGTAAAATCGGTAATCGCGCAAATCGTCCATCATCATTTCAAAGGAAGGAAAATACACTTCGGCTAAGCCTGTCTTGAGCGGAGTCGAAAGACTCAGTGGACTTATTTTTTCTTTCCGCGAACCAATTAGGTTATGAATGGCCGAAATTAAATGCGCTTTGCTCACCGAATTTTCCACAAAACCATCTTTGATATGGCGCACTGGCGAAACCGTAAAAATAACGGTTGTCTTCGGATTGACTTCTGAAATTTGAAGACAAATATTTTTTAAGGTTGCCACAATTTCATCAACCGACAGCAATTCTTTTGAAAACTTTTTTTGTGGAACTTTATGGCAATTGCCAACTACGGCATCAGTTTCAATAAATTTATAAATCCAGGAAGTTCCTAAAGTAATGATGATGTGTGTAGATTCGCGTATTCGTTTATTTGTTGCTTTGATGGCAGTATTCAAATTTTCAAGCAATTCATTTTTATCAGTCGAACTTAAATCGGAATGTGCATTGAAACAATGCCAGCGTTCATTTAACAAAAAAACATCCTTTTCAGTGTACATTTTTTCATTTAATGAATTCAAAATTAAGGTTTCAATGGCCTTTGGATTAAACAAAATCCCAAACGGATTGCTGGCCGCATCAAATTTATAATAAGTCAGTTTTTTGCTGATATTTTCCGAAAAACAAGAACCAATCAACAGCAATTTGGAAGCGTAATCAATTTGATTTTCTTCTTTTTGAAGCTGAATGTTGGTTCTGAAATTCACTTTTTGAATGTTATTTGTTATTCGTTATGCGTTATTTGTTATTTAGGCATCGACAATCGACAACATATAACGTTTAACATATAACATATAACTTATTTTAAATATTCTTTTCCTTTAACGAGCGCCTCCTCAATCCCTTCCGGTTTTTTGCCTCCCGCAGTTGCAAAATAAGCTTGTCCGCCGCCGCCGCCTTCAATTAATTTCCCCAGTTCACGAACCACTTTTCCCGCATCCAATTGTTTTGCTTCCACCAAATTTTTGGCGATATAACAGCTTAAAAAAGCTTTTCCGTCCGTTTCGGTTCCAACCAATAAAAACAGATTTTCAATTTTATTCCCCAAATCAAAGGCCAAATCTTTAATGCTGTTTTGGTCCAAATCCAGTTTTACTGCCAAATAGTGAATGCCGTTAATTGTTTCAACTTGATTTATTAAATCGCCTGTCAAATTTTTAGCCTTGTCTTTTTGCAAAGCTTCAACCTGTTTCTTTAACGAGGCGTTTTCTTCCTGTAAATCGATAATGGCTTTCACCGGATTTTTGGTGTTTTTCAACACTTCTGCCACTTCAGAAAAAACCTGGGTATTTTCAAGAAAGAAATCTTTTGTGGCATTATTGGTAATGGCTTCAATGCGTCTAACGCCAGCGGCAATGGCGCCTTCCGACACAATTTTAAAATGCCAGATATCGCCGGTATTTTGTACGTGAATGCCACCGCAAAGCTCTACAGATTTTCCAAATTGAATGGCACGTACCGTATCACCGTATTTTTCGCCGAACAAAGCCATAGCGCCTTTATCTAAAGCTGTTTTTATGGGGATATTTCTATATTCTTCCAGCGAAATTTTATCTTCGATACGTGAATTTACAAAATCTTCCACGGCACGCAATTCATCAGCAGTCATTTTTGCAAAATGCGAAAAGTCGAAACGCAAACTTTTTGAATGCACTGCCGATCCTTTTTGTTCCACGTGCGTTCCTAAAATTTCACGCAAAGCCTGATGCAACAAATGGCTTGCCGAATGGTTGCAGGCAGTTCTGAATCGTTCTTTTTCATCGACCACCACTTTAAAAGTTTGGGTTGGGTTTTTAGGCAAACTTTTGGCGAAATGAATAATTAAATTGTTTTCTTTTTTGGTGTCAACAATATAAATAACATTTCCATCATCTTCTTTTAGATAGCCTTTATCGCCCACTTGTCCGCCCCCTTCCGGATAAAAAGGCGTCATATTAAATACCAATTGGTACAAATCGCCTTCTTTTTTGGACGACACTTTTCTGTATTGGGTTATATTAACATTGGCTTCCAATGTATCATAACCTATAAATTCTTTTTCTGCATCTTCTTGTAAAATCACCCAATCATCAGTTTCCACAACTGCGGCTGCCCTTGAACGTGTTTTTTGTTTTTCCAATTCTTTTTTAAATTCATCTTCATCTAAGGTCATTCCTTTTTCAGAAAGAATTAAAGCGGTTAAATCGATAGGAAAACCAAAAGTATCGAACAATTCAAAGGCTTTTTTACCCGAAACTTCTGTTCCTTCGGTATTTTTAATGATGCCGTCCAATAAAACCAACCCTTGATCCAATGTTCTCAAAAACGAATTTTCTTCTTCCTTAATAACGTTGGTCACCAATTGTTTTTGGATTTTAAGTTCAGGAAAATAGTCGCCCATTTGCTGACTTAAAGTGGTCGCCAATTTATAAATAAAAGGTTCTTTGGTGTTTAAAAAAGTAAATCCGTAACGAATGGCGCGACGCAATATTCGTCGAATTACATAACCTGCTCCGGTGTTAGAAGGCAATTGCCCGTCGGCAATCGCAAAAGCAACTGCACGAACGTGGTCGGCAATTACTCGAATGGCGATGTCAGTTTCTTCATTTTTGCCATATTCGCTGTTGGTAATTGCTTCAATTTCTCTGATTAACGGCGTAAAAACATCGGTATCATAATTGGATTGTTTATTCTGAAGCACCATGCACAAACGTTCAAAACCCATTCCGGTATCCACGTGTTTTGCAGGCAATTTTTCCAGAGTACCATCGGCTTTTCGGTTAAATTCCATAAAAACCAGGTTCCAGATTTCCACCACTTGCGGATGGTCATTGTTCACCAAACTCCTGCCTGAAACTTTTGCTTTTTCTTCCGCAGATCGAATATCTACGTGAATTTCAGAACAAGGTCCGCACGGACCCTGAGCGCCCATTTCCCAAAAGTTGTCTTTTTTGTTTCCGTTGATTATTCGGTCTTCTGGAACATATTTTTTCCACAAATCGTATGCTTCCTGATCGTATTCCAAACCATCGTCTTCCGCACCTTCAAAAACAGAAACATACAAACAGTCTTTGTCTATTTTATAGACCTCAACCAGCAATTCCCAGGCCCAGTCAATGGCTTCTTTTTTAAAATAGTCTCCAAAACTCCAGTTTCCCAACATTTCAAACATCGTGTGGTGGTAAGTGTCCTTCCCTACTTCTTCCAAATCGTTGTGTTTTCCTGAAACCCGTAAACATTTTTGCGTATCGGCAACACGTTTATCCACTGCGGTTTTTTGTCCTAAAAAATACTCTTTAAATGGTACCATGCCCGCATTGGTAAACATAAGCGTAGGATCATTTTTCAACACCATTGGAGATGACGGTACGATTGCGTGTTTTTTTGAAGCAAAAAAATCTAAAAATTGTTGACGTACAAGTTGTGATTTCATATATTTTTTTAATGTTCTTTTATAAAGGCCGTAATCTTATTTTAAGAAGTCTTAATTGTTGCAGACTGCTTTATTCTTGATGTTTTCAAAATTTTTAAATGACAAATCCTCTGTTAATTATATGCTAAAAATTAGCGGGTTTGCCTATTGTATAAAACATTTTGTAAATTTGTCGTTATTGCTTCAAAATATGAGCCAATACTTGACGCAAAAATAATATAATTTTTATACAATGGCGAAGGTAAAATATTATTACGATCCAGAATCATTATCCTATCAAAAGATACGTCCAAAAAAAGGGGAAAATTTAAAAAAATTGATGTTAACCTTGGCAAGCGCCACTGTTTTTATGATATTGGGTTTTGTTGTTTTCACCAATATTTTTGAATCTCCCAAAGAAAAAGAATTAAAACGCCAGTTAGAATTTGTAAAATTAAATGAAGAATTACACGCCAAAAAAATCATACAATTATCAGAAGTTTTAACGGATATTCAAGAAAGAGACAACAACATTTACCGATTGTATTTTGAAGTAAATCCAATTCCCGATGAACAGCGAAAAGCTGGTTTTGGTGGCGTAAATCGTTATAAAGCGCTTGAAGGTTTCGACAATTCAGATATGATAATTGACGTGACCAAAAATATGGATATTTTGGCAAAACAACTGTATGTGCAGTCGAAATCGTTAGATGAAATTGTAAAATTGGCGGCAAATAAAGAAAAATTATTGGCGGCAATTCCGGCCATTCAGCCTGTTGAAAATCAAGATTTAACCCGTATGGCTTCAGGCTACGGATGGCGATCTGATCCTTTTACCAAAGCAAGAAAAAAACATTTGGGAATGGATTTTTCTGCACCGGTAGGAACCCCGGTTTATGCTTCGGGTGACGGTTATGTGGAACGGGCCGACCAAAATTCCCCAGGCTACGGAAAACATATCAGAATAGAGCACGGCTTTGGATACATTTCACTTTATGCGCATTTAAGCAATTATAATGTTAGAAAAGGGCAAAAAGTAAAAAGAGGCGATTTAATTGGTTTTGTAGGCAATACCGGTCGTTCCCAAGGTCCGCATTTGCATTATGAAATTTATAAAAACGGAACAGCGATCAATCCTATTAACTTCTATTACGGAAACTTGTCGCCGGAAGAATTTGAAGCCATGCAAAAAGCAGCACAAATTGAAGGACAATCTCTTGACTAATGCATATAGATTTACCTGAAAAACGTTATTACAAAATTGGCGAAGTCGCCAGCGCATTTGGCGTTAACACGTCACACATTCGGTTTTGGGAAAATGAATTTGACATTTTAAAGCCCAAAAAAAATAAGAAGGGAAATCGCTTATTTACCCAAGAAGACATCAAAAATCTAAAGCTGATTTACCATTTGGTCAAGGAAAAAGGTTTTACCTTAGAAGGCGCAAAAAACAAAATGAAGGAGCAGCCCAAAGCGGTAAAAAACAACCAGGAAATCATCACGCGACTCGAAGCCATCAAACAAGAACTCATCAAAATTAAAAGCCAAATTGATTAAACACTACTTGCGTAATTTGGACTTATTGCAATAAAAACAATATTTTGAAACCGTCTGCCTTTTTGGAGGGCGTTCCCCGCCTGCTGGCGGGTCGGGCTTTTCGCTGCAAGTCCTCGCACGCCCAAAAGCGTGACTGCGGGCTTTCCGCTGCAATCCCTATCGCAAATAACAACTGCACACAAAATAATTTCTTATTCCATGATAAAAAAGACAATCAATAACGTAATTTAGCGTTAAAATGTAACAAAAATGTTTTTTGGCACACCAATCAAACAAAATTATAAACAATCAAAAATCGAAAAAAATGAAAAAGTGGTTAATACCTGTAATTATTGTTGCTGTAATCGCTTTCGCCGGTTATAGCTGGGTAAAAGGATTTTACAACACAGCAATTCAACTGAATGAAAATGTTTCTGAAAGTTGGGGAAATGTAGAAACAGCCTACCAACGCAGAAATGATTTAATTGGAAATTTGGTAAACACCGTAAAAGGCGCTGCTGATTTTGAAAGAGAAACATTAACATCAGTAATCGAAGCACGTGCAAAAGCAACTTCCGTACAAATTGACCCTACAAACATTACGCCTGAGCAATTGGCGCAATTTAATCAGGTTCAGGGCGGTTTAAGCGGTGCTTTAAAAAGTTTATTGGTAACGGTTGAACGTTATCCCGATTTAAAAGCAAACCAAAACTTCCTGAAACTTCAAGATGAATTGGCCAGCACGGAAAATCAGATTTTAACGGCCCGCACACGTTTTAACGAAGCTACCAAGCCATTTAACAATCACGTAAAAAAATTCCCAAATTCAATTTTGGCCGGATTTTTTAATTTTGACGGCAAACCTTATTTTGATGCCGAAGCCGGTGCGGAAAATGCCCCAGATGTACAATTTGATTTTGGTAAAAAAGAATAATGTCAAAAATTGAAGAATTTTTAACCGTCGAACAAGAGCAAGCCATCATAAAAGCGATTGAAGTGGCAGAAAAAAACACTTCAGGAGAAATTCGTGTCCATATAGAAAAAATTACAGATTTACCTCCATTGCAAAGAGCTTTGGAGGTTTTTCATTTGTTGGAAATGGACAAAACCGATTTAAGAAACGGCGTTTTGATTTATGTGGCCATTGAAAGCAAAAAATTTGCCATTTTAGGCGACGAGGGAATCCATACAAAAGTGACTGAAAATTTTTGGGATGAAGAAAAAGAATTGATGCTGTCTTATTTTAAAAAAGAAGAATTTTCAAAAGGAATTGAACTTGCCATACTCGAGGTTGGAAAAAAACTGAAAGAATTTTTTCCTTATCATTCGAGTGATACCGACGAATTATCTAATGAAATTTCAAGAGGATCATAGCTAATTATGTACAATTCAATTAAAAAATATATTCCGTTGTTTATTGCCATTTTCTTGGCGCAAGTTGTTTTTTCGCAGTTTACCATTCCCGAAAAACCAAAATTGCAAACCAGTGTTTACGATTATGCAAAGCTGCTAACCAGCGAACAAAAATCGGCACTCGAAAACAAACTAATTCAATATTCCGATTCCACCTCAACACAAATTGTGATAGTGACCATTGAAACCATCGAAGGAGAAGATATTGGGATTTTAACGCCAAAATGGGCGCATGAATGGGGAATTGGCCAGGCAAAAGAGGACAATGGCGTTTTTGTGTTATTGGCCAATAAGGAACGTAAAATATGGATTGCACCGGGTTATGGCGTAGAACATAAATTAACCGCCGGAATTACTGGTGAATTGACAAGAAATGTCATCATCCCCGAATTTAAAAAAGGCGATTTTTACAGTGGATTGGATAAAGGGTCCGATGCCATTTTTGAGGTTTTAAAAGGCACTTATAAAAGCAAAAAATCACCAAAAGGTGATAGTGGCGGCATTCCGACTTTTGCCATTGTTTTCATTATTTTCATCATCTTAATGGTCATTTTTTCCAAAAAAGACAAAGGAAGCGGAAACGATAAAGGTAAAGGATTCAGAAAAGATTCAACAGGAATGGATATTTTAACGGCCATACTTTTAAGCCGAGCCGGAAGAGGCAATTTTGGTGGCGGCAGTTTTGGCGGTGGCTCAAGCGGTGGCGGATTTGGTGGTGGTTTTGGCGGTGGCTTCGGCGGTGGCGGATTTAGCGGCGGTGGCGCTGGCGGTGGCTGGTAAATTGTTGTTATTTATCCGTTTAATTTTAATCGTTTAATTTTTTTCTTCCTTAATGAACGCATACGTCGAATTTGTAAAAGCATACCCAATTTACAGTGCCATGATACAATTTGCCGTATTGGGAACTTCGGGCGATATAATATCCAAGTGGATGCAAGCAGGCAAAATATTTTTGCCCTATAAATTACCAATTATTTTATTGAAAATGCTGGAATGGGCAATCATCGCCATTACCATAAAATACGCATTTGTAGGTTATCAGGGTTTTTTGGACAACTTGGTTGCGAATCATTTTGTGCCTGAGATGGGATTGTTTGGAACCGCATTCGCATTATCGGTATTTATGAATTTGCAATACGGTTTGTTTCTGGTTATTTTTCACCGGTTTCTGGATAATTTGATTGCCCAACAAAATAATTGGAAAAATATTGATAAAGGAATGCTGTCCTTAATTTGGTTTTGGATTCCGGCACATACCATTACTTTTATGCTCGACAAACCTTATCAAATTGGTTTGGCCGCAATTTGGTCACTTGTTTTGGGCTTTATTTTGGGCTATTACAACAGGGAAAGCAAATAGTTTTGGTTTTTTCCCAATTATTTTTCATTATGTTTGGGTTCTCAAATTTCAGAAAAAATTAGCATGGATATTCATAAAAGTATTTTAGATTTAGAAAAGGCAATTCCATTTTATGATCAGCGCCAAGAATTGGTGTCGGCTAAAAATGTTGCCTGGCATTTAGACCATTCATTAAGAGTAATTAATAATGTTTGCGAAGGGTTAAAAACATCCAATCCTGAAAATTACAAGAGCACTTTCAGCATACTTAAATTTTATATTTTTTTTAGGGGAAGAATTCCCAGAGGCAAAGCTAAAGCGCCAAAATCTGTTGTATCAAGCGAGGAAATTTTAAAATCATCTATAGAATCTCAATTGGCTTTGGCGAAAATAAATTTGCAAGAAATTAAAAGCTTACCTGCAAAAAGCAACTTCCAACATCCATATTTTGGAAAATTATCTTTAAAAAAGAGTCTGCATTTTTTGGCAATTCACACCAACCACCATCTATTTATTGTTAATGACATACTTGTTAAGTCACCTATGGCATAATGTAAAAATCTCTTATTTTGAAACTTTTTTGCTAATCTAGCGGTGATAGAATCTGTTCGCTTTTGCTATCTTTTTGAACTTCCGTCTTCGGTCTCCCGGCTTCTAACTTAAAAACCTACTTCTGCCTAAAATAAACAACGATAGGAACTCCTCTAAAGTTAAAGATTTCTCGCATTTTATTTTCAACAAAACGTTTGTAAGGATCTTTTACGTATTGCGGTAAATTTGCAAAAAACACAAACTGAGGTGTTGGTGTAGGCAATTGCGTACAAAATTTCACTTTAATGTATTTTCCTTTGTTGGCAGGTGGCGGGCTCGATTTTAAGATATCCAGCATCACCTCGTTTAGTTTGCTGGTAGGAATTCGTTTTTTTCTGTTTTCAAAAACCTCAACAGCAGTTTCAATGGCTTTAAAAACGCGTTGTTTGGTTAAAGCGCTGATAAAAATGATTGGCACATCAGTAAATGGGGCAATTTCTTCTCTAATTTTAGCCTCATAATCTTTCATCGTATTGGTTTCTTTTTCAATCAAATCCCATTTATTTACCAAGATTACAATGCCTTTTCTATTTTTTTCAGCCAGCCAAAAAATATTTTCATCCTGACCTTCAAATTCTCGGGTGGCATCAACCACCAAAATGGCAACATCACATTCTTCAATAGCTTTTACGGCACGCATCACCGAATAAAACTCTAAATCTTCTTTAACTTTCGATTTTTTTCTGATTCCGGCAGTATCCACCAAATTAAATTCAAATCCAAAACGATTGTATTTTGTGTCAACCGTATCGCGCGTTGTGCCTGCAATATCGGTTACAATATTTCTTTCTTCACCAATCAATGCATTGATAAACGATGATTTTCCTGCATTTGGTCTTCCAACAACTGCAAATCGCGGCAATTCATGTTCTTCTGGAACATCTTCTTCCATATCGGCAACCACAGCGTCTAAAAGTTCACCGGTTCCGCTTCCATTAATTGAGGAAAGTGTGTAATATTCACCCAATCCAAGATTGTAGAATTCAACTGCATCGGCATCACGCATAGAATTGTCAACTTTGTTGACGGCCATAAAAATGGGCTTTTTTATTTTGCGAAGCATATTGGCAACTTCAACATCCATCGGCGTAATTCCCTCTTCAACATCCACAACAAATATGATATGATCAGCCTCATCAATAGCCAGCTGAACTTGTTTTCTAATTTCTTCTTCAAAAATATCTCCAGAACCAATGGCGTAACCACCAGTGTCAATAACCGAAAACTCCTTTCCGTTCCAGTCACTTTTTCCATAATGTCTGTCACGCGTAACACCACTTACCGAATCAACAATGGCGTCTCTTCGTTTTACCAAACGATTAAACAATGTCGATTTTCCAACATTAGGCCTTCCTACAATGGCTACAATATTACTCATGTGTTTTTTAATTTTTTGCAAAATTACGCTTTTTTATTTTTAAAATTATTTGTTATCAATTCTAAATTAGCGATGTAATAAAAAATAGTATATTTCGATTCTGAAAAAACAGCGCAATTATGGTTGAAGAAAAAAATAGCGATATCCATTTACGTCCCCGATTTAAAATGGAATTTGAAGAAAGTCATCAAAAACTGCTGGCGAAATTTCAAATCAATGTAAAAAACGCCACTTGTAAATATTGCGTTAAAGTTATTGACGGACATATTGTTGTTGATATTCCTGCGGATGAAAATCATTTTTGGTCACCGCAACTGCACCTTGAAATTGAAAAAATTGAAGAAAATAAAAGCATTGTTAAAGGTTTGTTTGGGCCAAAACCACAAGTTTGGACATTTTTTATGTTTATCCATTTTGCCATGGCTTTTGCTTTTATTGGATTTTCAATTGTTGCCTATGTAAAATGGAGTTTGAAAAGTGAGTATCAAACAGCTTTGGCTGTTACTTTGTCCTTGCCCATTTTATGGGTAATTATGTATATTTTGGGCAGCATTGGAAAAAGAAGAGGCCACAAACAAATGGATGAACTTTACGGGTTTATGATGGAAACGTTAAAAAGCTAAAGAGCCCCCTAACCCCCGAAGGGGGAATTAAAAAGGTAACGTTATAGGTTAAAGTTTAAAAAGCCAAAACAACAAACAGTAAATAAGACCTAATCCGTATAGCCAAATCGTCTCAATTGACGTTTGTCGCTTCTCCAGTCTTTATTCACTTTTACGTACAATTCCAGATGAATTTGTTTGTCGAAAAATTTCTCTAAATCTTTTCGAGCTTCAACACCCACACGTTTTAAGGCTGCACCTTTATGTCCGATGATAATTCCTTTTTGAGTTTCGCGTTCCACCATAATTACGGAACGGATTCTGATAATTTTATCACTTTCAATAAATTCTTCGGTTTCCACTTCTACCGAATAAGGAATTTCCTTTTTGTAGTGCATCAATATTTTTTCACGAATGGCTTCATTAATAAAAAAGCGCTCCGGTTTGTCGGTTAATTGATCTTTCGGATAAAAAGCCGGAGATTCAGGCAATAATTCAATAATACGTTCAAAAAGACCTTCAACATTGAATTTTTCCAAAGCAGAAATCACATAAACTTCGGCATTTGGTACTTTTTCTTTCCAGTAAATCACTTTTTCTTCAACTTCCTCCTGCGTCGACATATCAATTTTGTTGATTAATAACAAAACCGGAATGGATGTTGTTTTAATTTTTTCGAAAAAAACCTCATCTTTTAATTCCTTTTCGCCAATTTCAACCATATAAATAAGCACATCGGCATCTTCGAAAGCCGATTTCACGAAATTCATCATAGAATTTTGCAGCTCGTAAGCGGGTTTTATGATTCCTGGCGTATCGGAAAACAGAATTTGAAAATCATCTCCGTTTACAATTCCTAAAATTCTGTGGCGTGTTGTTTGTGCTTTTGAGGTGATAATTGATAGTTTTTCACCAACAAAGGCATTCATTAACGTAGATTTACCCACATTAGGATTCCCTATAATATTTACAAAACCTGCTTTGTGATTCATTTTCAAGAGTTAAAATGCAAAGGTAACCTTAAAAATATTTAATTTTAAAAAACTTATTGCTTTTTTAAAAAAAGATGTATCTTTGCAATCCAAATCGCGGGGTAGAGCAGCAGGTAGCTCGTCGGGCTCATATCCGCCAGTTGGCGGACGAAAGTTCGAGTTGAAATGAAATAATGAATTATAAAAATATATCGCGGGGTAGAGCAGCAGGTAGCTCGTCGGGCTCAT
The DNA here is from genome assembly GCA_030683995.1 of Lutibacter sp. Taxonomy (GTDB): domain Bacteria; phylum Bacteroidota; class Bacteroidia; order Flavobacteriales; family Flavobacteriaceae; genus Lutibacter. The sequence goes on along the minus strand of JAUXPH010000006.1, from coordinate 71 downwards.
ATCCGCCAGTTGGCGGACGCAGGTTCGAGTTAAAATGAAATAATGAATTAATAAAATATATCGCGGGGTAG
>JAUXPH010000054.1 GCA_030683995.1 Lutibacter sp. | reverse complement strand
GAAATAAATTATTAGGAAGGGCTTTTGCTGTAGTTCAACGAGGAACTCCATATGTGGATACAATGAAATATGCAGCTTGAAAAATAGTAAAAATTTATACCAAAAAATTTGGTTTAATCATAGGATACCGAAGACGGAAGTCGGAAACCGAAGACGGAAGACCGAAGACGGAAGTAGAAAGTAGAAAGTTAAAGCTAAAATCTGAAAGCAAAATTCAACATTCGTAAATCTAAAATCTAAAATCTTAATTCTATTTGCGTTAGGGATTGCCCTTCGACTCCGCTCAGGGTAAACCCAAAATAAATTTGCTTTAAATTGGCATCTTCTTTATTTCTTGCGTAATCTTGTAACAAATTACCCTAAACATACACTTATTAATTGCTAAATAATTAGAACCTGTGAATAAAGAAATTGAGCATAAATTTATTGTTGAATTTGAGCAAAATCAAAATATCATTCATAAAGTATGCAGAATTTACACTTCTAATCAGGACGCACACAACGATTTGTTTCAGGAAATTGCCATTCAGCTTTGGAAAGCGTACCCGAAATTTAGGGGAGAATCCAAACTGAGCACTTGGATGTACAGAATTGGGCTGAATACCGCCATAACTTTGTACCGAAAATCGAAGCGAAGCATTGTGACACAGGACTTTGACTCGGTTTTATACCGGATTGAATCAACAAGTTATGATGACACCGAGGAAGAGCAATTAAAATTGATGTATAAAGCGATTCAACAATTAAATGATATTGACAAAGCATTGATTTTTTTGTATTTGGAAGATGTAAATTATAAGGAAATAGCCGAAACAATGGGTATTACGGAGGTAAATGCACGTGTGCGGATGAACAGAATTAAAACGCGTTTAAAAACAATTTTAAACCCTTAGACGATGGACGAATTAGAATTCTTAAAAAAGGATTGGAAGAAGCAGGGAGCCGATTTTCCAAAATTATCTTATAACGAAATTTATAAGATGATCCATAAAAAATCATCATCCATTGTAAAGTGGATTTTTATTATTTGCATCGCCGAATTTTTGTTTTGGGGACTGATAACGCTTATGATTCCTGAAAGCACTTTTGCGATTTATGAAAAATTTAATTTAAATACCTTTCTGTTTATTGCCCAAGGTTTGCACTATATCGTGGTGTTTTTCTTTATTTATCTGTTTTATAAAAATTACAAAACAATATCAGTGGTGGACAATACCGGTTTGTTGATGAAAAATATATTAAAAACCCGCAAAACGGTTAATTATTATGTGTATTACAATATAATTTTATATGTATTGATCTCTATTATTTTGAATGTTGTGATTTTTTCGCATCCCGATATTTTGATAGAAAATATGATGCCGAAAAACGCCACTTTGGACAGCGATAAATTTCTGGGCATTATGATTGTGGTTCAAATTGTTGTTTTGTTGGCAATGTGCGCCATTATATGGGCTTATTACCGTATTATTTATGGAATTTTACTAAAAAAATTAAACAGAAATTTTAAAGAATTGGAATCAATGGCGGTTTAAACAATTTGTAATTAATCAGTACTTAGAGTGCCTAAAGTTTGGAGTACTTAAAGTTAAAAAAATAGCTATGTCAGATTATTTAAAATTTCTTTTAACCGCAACGAACGCAAGGAAAACCGCAAAGGATGCAAATTATAGGTTTTGAAAACTGAGCTTTTAGCGCTCTTAGCGAAAAAACTTAGCGTCCCGATAGCTATCGGGATTGCGGTTAAAAATGAGAATTTCGACAGAAAACCCAATTAACCTGCCGCCGACCAAACTCTATGCACTAATCCGTTAAAATAATTTGATTTTTATATTTATTTCTTCGATTTTAACTTTACGCTCCATTCAAATTCATAGGCTGAAACTTGTTCTCCTTTTTCGTTTATGCCAACCGATTTCATCAAAATGGTTTGTCCTTCCCCGGTTTCAATGGTTCTGCTTAAAGCTTCATCAAGCAAATGCCCATCGGCACAAGTAAATATTATTTTTCCAACGGCCTTTTTTGTGAAAGTGCCGTTGTGATTGGTCACCAACATAGAAATTTGTTTGCCGCTTTCTTTAATTTTTTTAATTACCAAAGCGCCTGTGGTCAACTCGGCGGCCATAGATTGTACGGCAAAATAAATAGAATTGAAGGGGTTTTGGTTGATCCACCTATGGGTTACGGTAACAATGGTTTTTGAATCATTCAATTCTTTTAATCGAACGCCGCATAAATAAGCCGAAGGCAATTTAAAAATCAGAAAACGATTCATTTGTTTTACAGTAACGCTCATACATTTTAATTTTCGGCAATTTATAAAAAATAGGCCGATTTAAATTTTATATCCGTATGTAAATTTTTTAAGAAGACGCTTTTAGCGTAAATATAAAACTGGTTCCTATATTTTCTTCGCTGATCACTTTAATAGTGCCTTTATTTTTTTCAATAAACTCATTGCAGAGCACCAAGCCCAAACCGCTACCTGCTTCTTCGTCAGTTCCGGCAGATCTGTAATTCTTTTCAATTTTGAAGAGATTCTTCATCTTTTCCGCACTCATTCCAATCCCGGTATCGGAGATTGTTGTTTCTATTATTTTCTTGTTATTCAGCATAATCTCTTTTGAAGAAATTGTAATTATTCCGCCTTTTGAAGTAAATTTTATGGCGTTTGACAATAAATTTCTTATGATGGTAGAAACCATCTTTTTATCGGCCAAAACTATTAAATTTTTATGAAAATTCGCTGTTAAAACAATTTTTTTAGAAGAAACAAGCGGACTTACACCAGCTATATTATGCGCCAACAAATCACTTAAATTAAAGCTTTCAAAGTTAGGTTCTATACTGCCGATTTGAACTCGGGACCATTCCAATAAATCATGGAGCAAGGCCAGGGTAAAATTGGCAGACTTGTTAATAATGGTTGCAAATGATTTGATTTTTTCAGGCGGTAATTCTGTTGAATTTTCTTTCAACAGTTCAGAAAACCCAATGATTCCAGAAATAGGATTGATTAAATCGTGTGATATAATGGAAAAAAATTTGTTCTTTGATTCATTCTGAAGTTTTAATTCCCCCGATAATTTCTCCAGTTCCATATGAATTCTTTTTCGTTCGGAAATATCTTCAGAAGTTCCTACAAGGCCAATTACCTTTTTATTCTCATCAAAAAAAGGTATTTTATTGGTAACATAACATCTTTTTTCACCATTTTTAATGTGAGATTCCTGATAATTTAATTTAGGTTTGCCACTTAACATAATAGCCTCTTCATCGGCCTTATATTTTTTAGCATCATTTTTGTTGTAAAAATCAAAATCACTCTTGCCAATAACTTCGCTTTCGTGCTCCAATGCCATTTCTTTTAAAGAATTAGTGTTGACTCCCAAAAAATTAGAAGCCGTATCTTTCCAAAAAACATTGATTGGAATATTGTCGAGCACATTTCTTAAAATTTGTTTTGATATGAGCGTTTCCTGATAAATTTTTTTGCGTTGAATGGCCAAACTGATGTGTGACGCCACAAACTCCAGCAATTCAATATCGCTTTCCTTAAAGGCATCTTCATTGTCGTAACTTTGAACAACAATGGCGCCAATAGCCTCATCATTAACCCGTAACGGAACGCCAAGCCATACTTTTGAAAGAGGTCCTATTTGTTTAATTGTACCTTGCTGCAGTAATTCTTTAATCCCATCGGTATGGATAAATATTGGCTTATTGGAATTTATCAAGTGAGCTGTCATTGATTTTTCCGCAGGAAATTCTTCATCAGATTCTTCTCCAATAATAAAGGGAATATTTATGGTTTGTTTTTCCCTATTGATAAATGCAATGTAAAAATTGCTGGTATCAATAATGCGCCCCAATTTCAATTGAATGTATTGAACAAACTCTCTTAAACTTGAAGCAGCATAACCTTTTTTTGAAATTTTAAGCAGCACATCCAACACATCATCATGTTTCTTTTTCTCTGAAACGTCTCTTAATATTCCGTCGTAATAAAGAACCTTTCCATCGGCATCAAACACATTCCTGCCGTGATCTTCCACCCAAATTTCAGTGCCGTCTTTTTTACGTAAGCGGTAAAAATCACTTTTTCTAAAAGAGGAAAGTACAACACTCATTTGTTGTTCCCTCTCGGAAACATCAAAATAAAGTTCTGAATTAATGTCAATATTCAACAATTCTTCCGCAGAATCATAACCCAGCATTTTAACCAACGAAGCATTAACTTCAATAAATTTGCCTTCTTCAGTGCTTTTGTAGATTCCGTCAATAGAATTATTGAACAAGTCTTGGTATTTCTCCTCAACTTTTTTAAGTTTTTCAATCAATAATTCATGCTCATTTAGATTCATTATCATTCTTTCCTCCTTATTGGACAGGTAATTTACTTCTTCTATTCCTATTTCTTGTATAGCAATTTTTCTCATCTCATTTTCAATTTAAAGTATTTCATAGCTAAAATACCTTCAAATATATGAAATTTTAAACCAAATGTTAATTTCTTAATCATATAATTTTCATTATAATTAAAATAAATATGTTAATTATATGTTAAAATGTAGTACTATGTTTTGCATAATACTATATAAAATTCATATCTTTGTTTAAGAAATTATAAAACATAAATTATGATCACGCAAAATGATAAAAATTACAGTTCCATTACGCACTTAAGCAGTTTTGCAGGATGGATTTTTCCATTTGGAAATGTGATTGCGCCGCTGGTATTATGGATCGCCAAAAAAAACGAAAGTGCTTATATCGATAATCACGGAAAAGCAGTCGTTAATTTTCAGCTGAGCCTGATTCTTTACAGTTTTTTATTGGCCTTGTTAATTATACCGATTACAATATTTACGCTGGGATTGGGATTGATAGCTGTTATATTAGGTATTATTCCTATAATAATACTGATTATAGCTTCGGCTATTTCGGCCAGCATAAAAGCAACTCATGGGGAATATTACCAGTACCCATTTACCATAGAATTTATTAAATAGCACATTAAATCTCAACTTATGAAGATAGAAAACACAAAAGCGCAAATGCGAAAAGGAGTTTTAGAGTATTGCATACTTTCCATATTACAACACGGCGATGCATATACTTCTGAAATTTTATCGGAGCTGAAAGAAGCCAAGTTATTGGTTGTTGAAGGAACCGTTTATCCTTTATTAACCCGATTAAAAAATGTTGGTTTACTCAACTATCGCTGGGAAGAATCAACATCCGGACCGCCAAGAAAATATTATGGCCTTACCGAAACAGGCAAATTATTTTTAAAAGAATTAGACACTACTTGGAGTGAACTTGTAGAAGCAGTAAATTTAGTAACCAAAAAATAAATCAACGAAAAATGAATAAGACTATAAACATAAATTTAGGAGGCATCTTCTTTCATATTGATGAAATAGCCTATCAAAAGCTAAAACTTTACTTAGATGCCATCAGACGATCTTTAAGTGATGATCCACAAGGAAGAGACGAAATATTAAATGATATTGAACTTCGAATAGGCGAATTGCTTTCGGAAAGAATTACCAATGACCGTATGGTTATAAACGAAAGCGACATTGACGAAATTACCAAAATAATGGGAAGACCGGAAGATTATTCGGTAGATGAAGAACTTTTTGAAGACGAACCAAAATATCGCAGCAGCACTTCATCAAAAAAATTATTCAGGGACAGCGACGATAAATTTTTAGGCGGTGTTTGCTCGGGATTGGCACATTATTTTGGTATGGATGTTATTTGGATGCGCTTGTTATGGCTGGTATTATTTTTCTTTTTCGGAACCGGATTTTTGATTTACATTTTATTGTGGATCTTGATTCCGCAAGCGGAAACCACTGCCGAAAAATTACAGATGAAAGGCGAACCGGTAAATATCAGCAACATTGAACGTAAAATTAGAGAAGAATTTCAAGATGTTTCCTCTCGCGTTAAAAGTGGCGTAAATGATGTAACAGATACCGTAAGAAGCTCGGAATTTAAAAACAAAGCAAGATCTGGCATTCAAGAAGTAATTGACACCATCGGTAAAATTATTTTGGCAATTCTCAAAGTGTTTGGGAAATTCATCGGCGCCTTGATTATTTTTATAGCTTCAATAACATTAATAGCCTTAATTATTGGCGCTTTTTCGTGGGGAAGTGTAGAAATGTTAGGATTTGAAGGAGATTATATACAATATCCGCCTTTTTTCTTTGATTCCATTTTACCTATGTGGCTCCTAGTGGTTTTTGGATTTTTAGCCATCGCAATTCCGTTTGTTGTATTGTTTATGCTGGGTTTAAAAATCCTTTCAAGCAATGTAAAATCGTTTAGCACCACCACAAAATTATCACTTTTGGGTGTATGGATTATTGCCATCCTCGGATTGAGTTTTGCAGGAATTAATTTCGCGACACAAAATGCTTATGATGGCGTTCACAATCAAACGGAGGAATTACCGATAGCAATTTCTGATACCTTAGCCATTAAAATGATTGGCAACGACAACTTATCCAATGAAAAAGAATTGAGAAGAAGCCATAATTACGAAACAGTATTTGACAATGATGTAGAGAAATTATACGCAACCAGAGTTAATGTTGACATAAAACCAACCGATAAAGCAACTGCTTTTGTAAAAATCAGAAAAGAATCGGACGGAAAAAATCGTTTAACGGCCAATAAAGATGCGGAGTCTATTGAATATAAATTCAGCTTAACAGAGAAAAATCTGTTGCTAAACGGCTACTTTTTATCCGATTTAAAAAATAAATTCAAGGACCAGTTAATTGACATTACGGTTTATTTACCGGTAAATTCGGTTGTTTATTTAGATGCTTCAACACAAACTTATTTGAATGATGTTGACAATGTCCAAAATATTTATGATGGCGATATGCCAAAACATTATTACAAAATGACTGAAAATGGTTTGGAATGTTTGGACTGCGACCCAAATATATTTGGCGACGATTTTAAAAGCAATAATGAAAATTTTAAGTTAAATATTGATGAAAACGGTGTTCAAATAAAAGTGAATGATGGCAGTAAAGATGCCGAAGTAAAAATTGATAAAAATGGCGCTAAAATTGGATAAATACAATTCAGCCATCATAATCAACAAGTCATCTTAAAATAATTGCAGCTATTTTCATTTTAAAATACTTTTGATATAATAACAAACTAACAACCAAACAGATGAAAACTTTAGTGAGAATTACCATTTTAATTTCAATTTATCTGACACTTCTTTTCACAACATCTTCCTGCATTTTTGATGGTGTTGTTGGCATAAAAGGAAATAGAAACGTGGTTTCAGAAGACCGAACAATCAGATCAGATTTTGAAATAATAAACGTACAACAAGGTATTAATTTAACCATTACTCAAGGAAAACCGACAAGTATTAGCGTTGAAGCCGATGAAAATGTGATAGATTTATTGATTACGGAAGTAAAAAATAATGAGCTGAACATTTATTTTGAAAAAAGTGTATATCAGGCAAAAGCACGAAATGTGTATTTAACAACTGAAAACATTTCAAAAATAAAAGCTTCGAGCGGTGCCTCCGTAAAATCGGAAAACACCATACAAGCTGAGACTTTAGAACTTGATTCAAGCAGCGGAAGCACTATAAAAATTCACGCCAATGCCAATGAAATTACCAGTGAATCATCAAGCGGTTCAAATATCACCATTGTTGGAAAGTCCAATTCATTCACTGCAAATTCGAGTAGCGGAAGTTCCATCAACGCCAAAGATCTTAAAACTGTAAATGCCCTAACAAAGGCAAGCAGCGGCGCCAATATTGATGTAAATGTAACCGGTAAATTAACGGCAAAAGCAAGCAGTGGCGCCGATATTGATTATGAAGGAAGTCCTGAAACCGTTGATAAAGAAACCAATTCAGGAGGAAGTGTTACTGGAAACTAATCGCAATAAAATAGATTAAAATGTTAGCCGGCTCATAATATATAAGCCGGCTTTTTTTAATTTTACGATCTTAAAAAATCACACACAGAAAAATATTTTATCTTTTATATTAAAAATTTGCTCAAAAAACCAATACTATACACGCTAATTTGATCAAAAATAAACACTATTTATAAAACATTTAACTAATAATAACTAAGAGTTGCCTACATTTGTACCCAAAATTAACAATTATTTGAAATAAATAATTTAAGACCAAAAAGTATGCACCAAAAAACCAACCCACATTCATTTCACGTTCCGGTAATGGGGATTGCTTTTACAATAGATACCCCTATTAAGATAGCAAAATATGGTATTTCTTCTGTTATTTCAGTTGTAGATGACATCATTATTGAAAAAATGAATGAATATTATTCAGGAAAATTTAAGATCCCATATCAGGAAATATCAACAAAAGTAGAGGACTATAGAGCAAAAAGAATTACTTCATATTTGAATACGGTAGACATCATTGTTAAACAAAAATTTGAAAATCTTAAAAAGAGCTTCGAACAGAAAAACAGTGAATTTGAAAAATATATGGAAATGCTTCCAGATTTTTCAGAGCTAAAACAAAATTTCATTCAAGCCATACAACACAATACCGTAAAGGAAGATTTAAGCAATTGGATTCAAAACAATCTTAAACCCGGCAGTATTGATGTAAATATTATGACCAAGTTGGACAAGCCCAATTATAGCAGAAAAGACTTATTGCCAATTGAATTCAATGATGCCCACGCAGCATTGAGAGGTTTTGCAAACAGCACTTTGGAATCATCTGTAGTACTTTCTGCCGGAATGAATCCAAGATTGTATAGTTATTTTGAAAATTTCAATGATTTTTTTCCAACGGAAAACAATCAGCTGAAAAAGAAAATCATTTTAAAAGTTAGCGATTACAGATCGGCCATTATTCAAGGAAAATTTTTAGCTAAAAAAGGACTTTGGGTTTCTGAATACAGAATTGAATCCGGATTAAATTGTGGCGGTCACGCTTTTGCCTCTGACGGTTATTTATTGGGCCCAATTTTAGAGGAATTTAAAATGAATAAAACTGCTTTAATTGATGAGATTCACGGCATTTTGGTTGAAGCGTTAAAAAGCAAAGAAAAACACATTCCAACCGAGCCTTTAAGTTTGGCAATTACCGTACAGGGCGGTGTTGGCACTTACGAAGAGCACGAATTTTTATTGGACAATTACAATATTGATTCTGTAGGCTGGGGTTCCCCATTTTTATTGGTTCCTGAAGTTACCACTGTTGATGAAGTTACCAGAGAAGCCTTAAGGGTTGCCACTGAAAAAGATTTGTTTTTAAGCAATATTTCTCCATTGGGAGTTCCTTTTAACAGTTTAAAGGGAAACACCAATGAGATTATCAAAAACGAAAGAATTGCAGAAGGCAAAGCAGGCAGTGCCTGCACCAAAAAATTTCTGTCATCAAATACAGAATATACTGAAAAAGTAATTTGCACGGCATCAAAAAAATACCAAACCCTCAAATTAAATGATCTAAAACTTGAAAATTTAAGCGAAAGTGACTTTGCTGAAAAAGCCAATAAAATAACTGAAAAAGCATGTTTGTGCGAAGGATTGGCCAATGCTGCATTTTTTAATTATGGTATAGAAAGAAAAGGCGAGAAACAAGGAGTTGCCATATGCCCAGGTCCAAATATGGCTTATTTCACAAAAGACCTTTCGTTAAAAGAAATGGTAAACCATATTTACGGAAGAGCAAATGTGATTGAAACAAATAATCGCCCACATATGTTCATCAAAGAATTGGCGATGTACGTTGATTATTTTTCCAATAAAGTTGATGAGTTAAGTGATTCCTTTAATGCAAAAAATCAGAAGTATTTGAATGCCTTTCAAAATAATTTAAATGAAGGCATTGCATATTACCATCAATTATTCTCCGATTCAAAAATTTATTTTGAAGCGAATAAAGAAGGCTTATTAAGCGAGTTGGAAACTTTAAAAACAGAACTGTTCAGTATTAAAATTCCAGTTTTAGTAAATGCATAATTAAAGAAAAGACTGTCTTTTCAGACAGTCTTTTTTACTTATAAACAGCATCCAAATTTAATCATCAGTTCCGCAATGAAAATTAGCCAAGGTCTTATTTTCAAGAATTTTCAAGGTACTGTCACGCACTTCAGCCATTAAAATATTTAAGCTGCAACGCTCTTCGCTGTTACAATCATCACATTTTTCATAATAGTTTAAACTAACGCAAGGCAACATCGCTATTGGTCCTTCAAGCAACCGAATTACTGTAGAAATTTTTATTTCATTCGGATTTTTAATCAAATAATAACCGCCTCCTTTTCCTTTTTTGGAGGAAAGAATTCCGCTCTTTTTTAAGGTCAATAAAATACTTTCCAAAAACTTTTTTGAAATGTTCTCCGATTCGGAAATATCTGAAATTAAAATGGGAACATTTGCCTCTTGTCTGGCAAGATAGCTCAACGCTTTAAGTCCGTATTTTGTTTTTTTAGAAAGCATTTTTCAATCGGTAATTTTAAATTTATTCATCATTTTTTGGCAAAAAAACTTCCGCCATCATACAACGCGCACTTCCGCCTCCGCAAGCTTCGATGGTATCTAATGAACTGTAAAGTATTTTGCCGTGTTTTTCAATTTGATTAAGTTGTTGTTTTGTCAGACTTTCATAAGCTGAGTTCGACATCACAATAAAACGTTCCTCATTTTTTCCCGATACCTGCAACATATTGCCGGCAAAATTATTCACTTGCTCTTCTGATATAGCAATAATTTCCTTTCTGTCTTCCTTTAAATGTTTGATAACCTCTTTCCGTTCCTTTTTATCGTCAATGCTGTCCAAACAAATGACTGAAAATTTTTCACCCAAACACATCATCACATTGGTGTGATATATTGGCATTCGTTTTTCATTCAACGTTTGATTAGCAACAAAAGAAACGGGCGTAAATTCAAAATCTTCACAAAATTCAATCAATAAATCTTCATCAGCTCTTGGCGATAATGCACAATATGCTTTTCCGTTCACTCGGTCTAACAACAAACTCCCAGTACCTTCTAAATATATTTTTTCTTCTTCCGCAGAAGTATAATCTATCACATTATTGATTTGATAGCCTAAATCTTCCAATGTTTCCAAGATGTCCTCTCGCCTTTCCAATCGTCTGTTTTCGGCAAACATCGGGTATAAAGCTACATCGCCATTTTCGTGAAATGAGATCCAATTGTTTGGGAAAATGGAATCTGGCGTGTCGGTATCTTGGGTGTCATCGATGACAATCACATTAACGCCAATTGCCTGTAATTTTTCAACAAAATAATCAAACTCTTGCAATGCCTTAAATTGGACCGTTTCGGGCGTAATGCTTTCCAAAACTTTTTGATAGTAATTGTTTACGGCGGTTTGCTCATTCATTCGAAATGAGACTGGGCGAATCATTAAAATTGTATTTGTAATTTGTTTCATATAATTAATCTCTAATTAAAGGCAATGTTGAACATCTTAATAAACCTTCTTGTTTTGATATTTCTGCGTAGGGTATTTCTTCAACCGTAAATCCTCGTGCTCTTAACCAATCATTTAATCGTGTAAAGTTTTTTTCTGAAACCACCACTTCTTCTGAAATTGAAAATATATTAGAAAACATTTGGTACATTTCATCTTTGGCGATGTGAAACAAATTTTCTTTTCCGAATAAATTCACCAGATAATTATAATCATTTTTATCTCTAAAACCTTCTTTATGGATGATGGCCTTATCTTTCCCCACGGGCTGAAAGCAGCAATCTAAATGAAGTGCATTTTCGTTCGCAATGGTATTCGATTTAACCAAATCAAATTCCTTCACAATTTTATTCGGAAATAAATTTTTGATAAAATTGACTCCCTTCATATTGGTTCTGGCAGTAATCAAATTTTTATAATCATCGCCTTTATAGGTGCCAATAAAAATATGGTTTTTCCATAACATTACGTCACCGCCCTCAAAATGGACATCATCAGAAGTTTCAATAATATTATTTGGTTCAATTTGGTCAAGCACATACTGAATGGCTTCAATTTCTTTTTCCCTGTCGGGTAAAATATTCGATTTAAACAATTTATCTTCAATCACAAAGGCTATGTCTCTCGTGAATATCTGATTGTAATTTTCAAATACTTTTGGCCGGTACACTTTTACGTTATATTTTTCGAAAACCTTGTTAAAAGCTTCCATTTCTTCAACCATATCTTTTTCAACAGGATAGGTTCCAGCTTTAATATGTTCCAATGATTTAGGATCATATGCCTCCTCAATTTTTGGTGTTGGTCCATTGCTGACAGCAGTGCCCAAAACCACAGCTCTAAGGCGGGAAGTCTCATTGTGAACATTCAGTTTTATCATAAATAAAATTTTAACTGTAAAAATAAAGAAACCCCATAAATAATATGAGGTTTCCTTATAAATTTAAAAAAAATTTTAAAATTATCTTTCCTTAAATTCTTTAAATGGACGTAATGGCTCACCAATGTATAATTGACGCGGACGGCCAATTGGCTCTCCGTTTTCGCGCATTTCTTTCCATTGTGCAATCCATCCCGGTAAACGGCCAACTGCAAACATCACCGTAAACATAGCTACAGGAATTCCTAAAGCTCTGTATATAATTCCAGAATAGAAATCTACGTTAGGATATAATTTACGTTCAGCAAAATATGGATCTTTAAGCGCAACTTCCTCTAAGTGTTTTGCAATTTTTAAAACTGGGTCACTCAAATTAAGATCCGCAAACAAATCATCAGCCGCTTTTTTAATAATTCGGGCTCTTGGATCAAAGTTTTTGTAAACCCTGTGACCAAATCCCATCAATCGGAAAGGATCATCTTTATCTTTTGCTCTATTGATAAACTTTTCAACATCGCCTCCATCTTTTTCAATTTCTTCCAACATTTCCAACACAGCCTGATTTGCACCACCGTGAAGATGTCCCCACAACGCTGAAACACCCGCAGATACCGATGCAAACAATCCTGCACCGGATGAACCTACCATACGAACAGTTGATGTTGAACAGTTTTGTTCGTGATCTTCGTGCAATATTAATAATTCATCAAGTGCTTTAACGGCGATTGGATTTATCACATATTGCTCCGTAGGAATTTTAAACATTAAATGCATAATATTGGAAACATAATCCAAAGAATTGTCGGAATAGTTTAATGGCAATCCGTTATTTCTTCTATGTGCCCAAGTTGCCAATACCGGAAATTTACCCAATATTTTGGTAACCGCATTGTACATATCTTCTTTAGAATTCACATTTACCACGCCTGGATTAAAAGCGGTAAGTGCACTTGTTAAACTTGACAGCATCCCCATTGGATGCGTTGATTTTGGAAAACCTTCAACGATATCTTTCATTTCTTCGTTTACCATCGAATTCTTTTTGATATCAACTTTGAATTTTTCAAATTCTTCATTGGTTGGAAGCTCTCCAAAAATGATTAAAAAAGCCACCTCCAAAAAACAGGCTTTTTTTGTTAAATCCTCTATGGCGTAACCTCTGTGACGTAAAATTCCCTTTTCACCATCTAAAAAAGTTATTTTGCTGGAGCAAGAACCTGTATTTTTATAACCTACATCCAAGGTAATTAAACCTTCGGTTACAGACCTTAATACTGAAATATCCATGGCAACTTCATTTTCGGATCCTGTATAAACCGGAAATTCATATTTCTTGCCATTAAATTCTAAAATTGCTTTGTTTGACATCGCTTATGTATAAATATTAATGTTATTAAATTATTTGATATTAATTATCACGAATCTAATGAATTTTTTATGGAATTTATATGATTTAAGTCAATGTTTTGCTAAAAACGTATACATTGTTACATAGCAGAAAAAAAGCCGAGAATCTTCTCGGCTTTTTTGTTAAAAAATAAAAAATACTTAAATTTTAAACGCTTTTTCTTGCGGATAGTAAGCAACGCTGCCTAACTCCTCCTCAATTCTTAACAATTGATTGTATTTTGCCATTCTATCTGAACGGGAAGCTGAACCTGTTTTAATTTGGCCTGTATTTAAAGCAACTGCCAAATCTGCAATGGTATTGTCTTCAGTTTCTCCTGAACGGTGCGACATTACAGATGTATAACCCGCATTATGCGCCATATTTACGGCAGCAATTGTTTCTGTTAAAGTACCAATTTGATTTACTTTGATTAAAATTGAATTGGCAATTCCGTTTTCAATTCCTCTTGACAATCTTTCAACATTGGTAACAAATAAATCATCACCAACCAACTGAACTTTATCGCCAATTTTATCGGTTAAATATTTCCATCCTTCCCAGTCATTCTCATCCATACCGTCTTCAATAGAGATAATTGGATATTTTGCAGCCAATTCAGCTAAATAATCAGCTTGTTGTTCAGAGGTTCTTATGATACCTTTATCGCCTTCAAACTTTGTGTAGTCATATTTTCCATTCACATAAAATTCTGCTGCTGCACAATCCAATGCCAATTTCACTTCTTCTCCTGGTTTGTAACCTGCATTTTCAATAGCTTTTAACACCGTTTCAATAGCATCTTCGGTTCCGTCAAAAGTTGGTGCAAAGCCACCTTCATCGCCAACAGCAGTACTTAAACCTCTATCGTGAAGTATTTTTTTAAGATTATGAAAAATCTCGGTACCCATTTTAAAAGCTTCAGAAAAATTCTTGGCTTTTATTGGCATAATCATAAATTCCTGAAACGCGATAGGAGCATCAGAATGTGAGCCGCCATTTATAATGTTCATCATAGGAACTGGTAACGTATTTGCGCTAACCCCACCAATATAACGATACAATGGCATTCCCAATTCATTTGCAGCCGCTTTTGCAACAGCCAATGAAACGCCTAAAATAGCATTTGCGCCTAATTTAGATTTATTTTTTGTGCCGTCTAACTGAATCATTGCAGCGTCAATTTGATTTTGGTCAAACACTGACATGCCAATAATTTCTTCAGCCAAAATTTCATTTACATTTTTTATGGCTGTAAGAACACCTTTTCCCATATAATCTTTACCGCCATCTCGCAATTCCATGGCCTCATGTTCTCCGGTTGAAGCACCTGATGGTACTGCAGCTCTTCCTAAAATTCCGTTTTCAGTTACTACGTCAACTTCTACTGTTGGGTTGCCACGTGAATCAAATATTTGACGTGCGTGAACTCCTAAAATTATACTCATTTTATTAAATTTTAAAATTATTTTTTCTTACTGCAAGGTACAAATTTTCAGGATAAATTTTATCCAAATCAACCTGATTAATACGATAACGTTTTCGTTTTGATTTATTGAAAAAAAGCCGTTAACTCTTTGGTTAACGGCTTTTTAAATTTACTGTTTCGATGCTTTTATATTTTCTAAAAACTGGTCAAATAAATAGGATGAATCGTGTGGTCCCGGACTCGCTTCGGGATGGTATTGCACAGAAAAACAATTTTTATTTTTCATTCTCATACCAGCCAGCGTATCGTCGTTTAGATGAACATGGGTAATTTCAAATTCAGGATGATTTTCAACTTCCTCTTTGTTAACAACAAAACCGTGATTTTGCGAAGTGATCTCTCCTTTTCCAGAAATGATATTTTTTACAGGATGATTTATTCCGCGATGTCCCGTATGCATTTTATAGGTAGAAATTCCATTTGCCAAAGCAATCACCTGATGTCCCAAACAAATGCCGAACAAAGGTAAATTACGATTTATAATTTCCTTTGCCACTTGCCTTGCCTCCTCTAAAGGTTCAGGATCTCCAGGTCCGTTTGACAAGAAAAAACCATCTGGCTGAAATGAATTCATTTCCTCGAATGTCGCATTAAATGGAAAAACTTTGATATAGCAATCACGTTTTGCCAAATTTCTTAAAATATTCTTTTTGATGCCTAAATCCAATGCTGAAATTTTATACGTTGCATTTTCATCTCCAAAATAATAAGATGCCGTGGTTGAAACTTTTGAAGCCAATTCCAAGCCCTTCATATTGGGAACTGCTTTCAGTTTTTCTTTTAAGGTCTCAATATCAGTTTCCGTAGAAATAATTGCATTCATAGCGCCTTTATCTCTAATGTATCGCACAACCGCTCTTGTGTCAATATCAGAAATGGCCATTAAATTTTGTTTTTCGAAATAGTTTTCCAAGGAATCTTGGGCATTGATTCTAGAATAATTAAAGCTGAAATTCTTACAGATTAACCCAGAGATTTTGATGGAATCGGATTCAACTTCTTCATCATTTACACCATAATTCCCAATATGGGCATTTGTAGCCAACATCAACTGACCAAAATAAGAAGGGTCTGTGAAGATTTCCTGATAGCCTGTCATTCCAGTGTTGTAGCAAATTTCTCCATAAGCTGTGCCATCACTGCCAACTGATTTTCCTTCGAAAATTGTTCCATCGGCCAGAAGTAAAATTGCTCTTTTTCTTTGTGTATATTTCATTGGTTTTGGGTTACTTTTTTTAGTCGGGTCAAATTTAAATATAAAAAAAAGGATAAACTATAAATAATTTATCCTTTTAATATGATTAATGGGTTACCATTACTTCGTTTCTGCAGATTCAGTTTTAACTTCAACAATTTCTTCCACTTTTTTAGTTTTACCTCTACGAGTGGTTTTCTTTTTAGCTTTGTTGTTTGGATTGTAATTTGGATTGTAATCCACCAATTCAATCATAGCCATAGGCGCATTATCACCCTGGCGACTTCCCAATTTAATGATACGAACGTATCCTCCTGGTCTGTCAGCAACTTTTACAGAAACTTCTTTAAATAATTCTGTAACCATAAATTTATTTCTCAAATAGCTAAATACAACTCTACGGTTGTGCGTGGTGTCGTCTTTAGACTTTGTAATTAAAGGCTCCACAAACTGACGCAAAGCTTTTGCTTTTGCCACAGTGGTATTAATACGCTTGTGTTCAATTAAAGAACAAGCCATATTAGCAAACATAGACTTTCTATGTGCCGTTTTTCTGCCTAGGTGATTAAATTTCTTTCCGTGTCTCATCTCTTATGTTATCTTAATTAAAACCTAAGTTTTAAATTAATCTTTATCTAATTTGTATTTGCTTAAATCCATTCCAAAACTTAACCCTTTAATATGAACCAATTCATCTAATTCGGTTAAAGATTTTTTTCCAAAATTACGGAACTTCATCAAATCGTTTTTATTGAATGATACCAAGTCTCCCAAGGTGTCAACTTCTGCAGCTTTCAAACAATTTAGTGCACGAACTGATAAATCCATATCCACTAATTTTGTTTTTAGCAACTGACGCATATGCAATGATTCTTCATCATACGTTTCAGTTTGTGCAATTTCATCAGCTTCCAAAGTAATTCGTTCATCAGAAAATAACATAAAATGATGAATCAAAATTTTTGCGGCTTCTGTTAAAGCATCTTTAGGAGAAATTGATCCGTCAGTAGTAATATCAAATACTAACTTTTCATAATCTGTTTTTTGTTCCACACGAAAATCTTCTACAGCATATTTTACATTTTTAATAGGTGTAAAAATTGAATCAGTAAAAATGGTTCCCAATGCAACGCCAGATTTTTTATTGTCTTCAGCAGGCACAAAACCTCTTCCTTTTTCTATGGTTAGTTCAAAATCCAGTGTAACAGATTTTTCCATATTACAAATCACCAAATCGTGATTTAAAACTTGAAAACCAGAAATGTATTTTTGTAAGTCACCGGCAGTTAACTGCTCGTGCTTAGAAATTGAAATGTTTACTGTTTCTCTATCAGAATCATCAATTTGTTTCTTAAAACGCACTTGTTTTAAGTTCAAAATAATTTCTGTTACATCTTCAACAACACCTTTAATTGTTGAAAATTCATGTTCAATACCTTCAATACGAAGTGAGGTTATTGCAAAACCTTCTAATGAAGACAACAACACTCTTCTTAAAGCATTACCAACTGTTAAACCAAATCCTTGTTCTAACGGTCTGAATTCAAATCTACCGTTAAAATCGGTAGAATCGATCATAATTACTTTATCGGGCTTCTGAAAATTTAAAATTGCCATAATTGAATTGGTATCTTTAAAATTATTTAGAGTATAACTCTACGATTAATTGTTCCTTGATATTTTCTGGAATTTGTAATCTTTCAGGAACACTAACAAAATTTCCTTGTTTGGTTTCTGAATTCCAAGAAATCCATTCGTAAACATCACTTCTGTTAGCCAAAGAATTTTCGATAGCCAACAATGATTTTGATTTTTCTCTTACAGCTACAACATCGCCGGCATTTAATGAATAAGAAGGTATGTTAACCAACTCTCCATTTACGGTGATGTGACGGTGAGACACCAATTGACGTGCTGCACTGCGTGTAGGTGCTATACCCATTCTGTAAACAACGTTGTCTAAACGGCTTTCGCAAAGTTGTAATAAAATTTCACCGGTAATACCTTTACTGCTCGATGCTTTTTTAAACAAATTAGCAAATTGTCTTTCCAAAATACCATAAGTATATTTTGCTTTTTGCTTCTCAGCCAACTGAATAGAGTATTCAGATTTTTTTCCTCTACGACGATTAGCGCCGTGCTGTCCTGGAGGGAAATTTCTTTTTTCAAAAGATTTATCCTCTCCATAAATTGCTTCTCCGAATTTACGGGCAATTTTAGTTTTTGGTCCTGTATATCTTGCCATTTTTTATTATTAGATGATAGGGATTATGAATTAAGGCTAATCCTTCGATAATCTTACAAAAATCCTATCGGTTAAAATTTAATTTAATTATACTCTTCTACGTTTCGGTGGTCTGCAACCATTGTGTGGCAATGGCGTAACATCAATGATTTCTGAAACCTCAATTCCTAAATTGTGAATTGATCTAATTGCAGATTCTCTTCCGTTACCTGGTCCTTTTACATACACTTTCACTTTTCTCATTCCTGCTTCATGGGCAACTTTACCACAATCTTCAGCGGCCAATTGCGCAGCGTATGGGGTGTTCTTTTTAGAACCTCTAAATCCCATTTTACCGGCTGATGACCATGAAATTACATCACCTTTTTTATTGGTAAGTGAAATAATAATATTGTTAAATGAAGCCGTGATGTGTGCTTGACCAACTGCCTCAACAATAACTTTGCGTTTTTTTGTACTTGCTTTCGCCATAATATTCTAGTTATTATTTAGTTGCTTTTTTCTTGTTAGCTACAGTTTTTCTTTTTCCTTTACGAGTTCTAGAATTGTTTTTAGTTCTTTGTCCTCTTAAAGGTAATCCAGATCTATGACGAATTCCTCTATAACATCCAATGTCCATTAATCGCTTAATGTGCAATTGAATTTCTGAACGCAATTCACCTTCAATATTGTAGGTTCCCACCTGCTCTCTGATTCCGTGAATTTCGTCGTCAGTCCAATCTTGAACTTTCGTGCTTTCGTCAACTTTTGCATTGGCTAAAATTTCTTTAGCTCTGCTGTTCCCGATTCCAAAGATATAAGTTAAGGCAATTACACCTCTCTTGTTTTTTGGAATATCAATACCTGCTATTCTTGCCATAATTATCCTTGTCTTTGTTTAAATCTAGGATTCTTTTTATTGATTACATATAATCTGCCTTTTCTACGCACAATCTTGCACTCGGCACTTCTCTTTTTTACTGATGTTCTAACTTTCATCGTTAATACTTTAATATCTGTAAGTAATTCTTGCTTTTGTTAAATCGTATGGACTCATTTCGAGTTTAACTTTATCACCGGGTAATATTTTTATATAATGCATGCGCATTTTACCTGATATGTGAGCCGTGACAACATGTCCATTTTCCAACTCTACACGAAACATTGCATTAGACAAAGCTTCTGTAATAGTCCCGTCCTGTTGTATTGCTGGTTGTTTTGCCATTATGCTATTGCTTTTCTTTTTGTTCCCTTTTTCATTAAGCCATCATAATGACGATTCAATAAATGAGAGTTAATTTGCTGAATGGTATCAATTGCAACACCAACCATAATTAACAAAGATGTTCCTCCGTAAAACAATGCCCAAGATTGTGTTAATCCAAATTTCACAACAATGGCTGGCAATATTGCAACCAAAGCCAAAAATACAGATCCTGGGAATGTTATTAAAGATAAAATCCTATCCAACAAATCGGCTGTGTCTTTTCCAGGTCTGATACCAGGAATAAAACCACCACTTCGTTTTAAATCATCTGCCATTTTATTGGTAGGAATCGTAATTGCCGTATAGAAAAAACTAAACACAATGATCAGTGTGGCAAATAACACATTATACCAAAGACCAAACATATCTGAAAAAGAGATTCCAATTGATTTTACTGTTTCATTATCTGAACTTGCCAATAAGGCTGGTGCAAACATAATTGCTTGCGCAAAGATGATAGGCATTACCCCAGATGCATTCAATTTTAATGGAATATAGTCTCTTGATCCAGTTACATTTTTAATATTTCCGGCAACCGTTTTTCTTGCATACTGAACAGCAATTCTGCGAACTGCAGTAACCAAATACACACAAACTAATATTACCAGCAGCCAAACAATCACTTCAATCAAAATCATAATCATTCCGCCATTTGAAGCTGTGACTTTTGAAACAACTTCTTGTATAAATGCCTCAGGAAAACGCGCAATAATACCAATCATAATTAATAATGAGATACCATTACCAATTCCTTTATCTGTAATTTTCTCACCCAGCCACATTGCAAAAATAGTTCCTGCCGTTAACACTACCATAGAGGTTAACCAGAACATACTTCCACTGATATAAATGGCCGATGACGGAATTAATTGATAAATGTTTGTAATGTACGCAGGTCCTTGAACCATAGTAATTGCAATTGTTAACCAACGTGTAATCTGATTTATTTTTTTTCGGCCACTTTCGCCATCTTTTTGAAGTTTTTGTAAATATGGAACCGCGATTCCCATTAACTGAACAACAATAGATGCCGAAATATAAGGCATAATTCCCAAAGCCACAATAGATGCTTGTGCGAAAGCGCCTCCGGTAAACATATCCAATAAACCTAAAATTCCGCCTCCACTTGTTTGATTTTGAAGTGCTGCTTGCGCAACAGTAATATCAATACCAGGAAGTGGCACTTGAGCTGCAAAACGATATATAGCCATAAATCCAAGTGTCAATAGGATCTTATTTCTAAGCTCTTCTATTGTCCAGATGTCTCTAATGGTTTGAATAAACTTTTTCATCTATTAATTTGTATTATAACGTTTCTACCGTACCACCTGCATTTTCAATTGCAGCTTTTGCAGTGGCAGTAAATTTATGAACAGTTACATTCAATTTCGCTTTCAACTCACCATTTCCTAATATTTTTACCAGGTCATTTTTACGGGCTAAACGATTTTCAACTAAAACATCCATAGTTACGGCGTCAGTGATTTTATTATTATCAACCAATTCTTGCAACTTGTGTAAATTTACACCTACATATTCCTTGCGGTTTATGTTTTTGAAACCAAATTTAGGAACACGTCGTTGCAAAGGCATTTGACCACCTTCGAAACCAACTTTTCTAGAATATCCTGAACGGGATTTGGCACCTTTGTTACCTCTGGTAGCTGTACCGCCTTTACCGGAACCTTGACCTCTACCAATACGTTTACCCTGATTTTTAACTGACCCTTCAGCAGGTTTTAAGTTATTTAATGTCATCACTTTTTATTATTATTTAATTTCTTCAACAGAAACTAAGTGTTTAACTTTATGTACCATTCCAAGAATTGCCGGGCTAGCATCATGCTCAACTACCTGATTCATCTTTTTCAAACCAAGCGCCTCAAGGGTTCTTTTTTGTCTTTGAGGACGTCTAATTTTACTTTTAACTTGCGTTACTTTTATTTTTGCCATTTTGCTTCTTGTTTTAACCGTTAAATACTTTTTCTAAAGAAATTCCTCTTTCTTTAGCAATCATACTGGCGCTACGAAGTTGCAATAATGCGTCAAACGTTGCTTTTACAACATTGTGGGCATTAGATGAACCTTGTGATTTTGAAAGTACATCGTGCACACCAACTGAATCAAGGACCGCACGTACTGCACCACCCGCTATAACTCCTGTACCGTGTGAAGCTGGTTTTAAAAATACTTTAGCTCCTCCAAACTTGCCTTTTTGTTCATGTGGCAATGTTTGTTTTAAAAGTGGAATTCTGATTAAATTTTTCTTCGCGTCTTCAATTGCTTTTGCAATTGCTGAAGCCACATCTTTAGATTTACCCAATCCGTGTCCAACAACACCATTTCCGTCTCCAACTACAACGATAGCCGAAAAACCAAATGCTCTTCCTCCTTTTGTTACTTTCGTAACTCTGTTAACACCAACTAAATGATCTTTTAGTTCTAACCCGCTAGGCTTAACTCTTTCTACGTTATTGTATTTTTGATACATAATTTACTAAAATTTTAAACCTGCTTCTCTTGCAGCGTCTGCTAAGGCTTTAACCCTACCGTGATACAAAAATCCGTTTCTGTCAAATGCAACAGCCTCTACTCCATTGCTTATAGCTTTTTCGGCAATACTTTTGCCAACTAATTTTGCAATGTCTGTTTTGGTTCCAGTTGATTCAATTTCTTTATCTCTTGATGAAACTGATACCAAAGTGGTACCTAAACTATCATCTATTAATTGAGCATAAATTTCTTTGTTACTTCTAAACACTGATAATCTTGGTCTACCAGCTGTACCAACTAAAATTTTTCTGATTCTATGCTTAATTCTTACCCGTCTTTCAAGCTTTGATAATGCCATAATATTCTAATTATTATGCAGATTTACCTGCTTTTTTTCTTAATACTTCTCCTACAAACTTAACTCCTTTTCCTTTATAAGGCTCTGGTTTACGCAATGAACGAATCTTTGCTGCAACGGCACCTACAAGTTGTTTATCAAATGAGGTTAATTTTATAATTGAGTTTTTTCCTTTTTCTAAAATTGTCTCAACAGTAACTTCTGGAGCCACTTCAATCACTATATTGTGAGAAAAACCTAAAGCCAGGTCTAATACCTGCCCTTGATTACTTGCTCTATATCCTACACCAACAAGTTCTAATTGTTTGGTCCATCCTTTTGAAACACCTTCAATCATATTGTTAATTAAAGCTCTGTACAATCCGTGTTTTGCTTTATGGATTTTACTTTCAGACGGACGATCAAAAGTGATAATACCATCTTCGACCACAACTGTAATATCATCAGTAATTTTCTGAGATAACTCTCCCAATTTCCCTTTCACAGTAATTACATCGTCTTTAATTTCAAATGTAACTCCTTCTGGTAAGGTGATTGGATTTTTTCCTATTCTTGACATCTTTGTTTAGTTCTTTATTAATATACGAAACATAAAACTTCCCCACCAACATGCTCTAGACGTGCCTTTTTACCGGTCATAACGCCTTTTGATGTAGATACTATTGCAATACCTAAACCGTTTAATACACGGGGCATTTCATCTGCGCCAACATATTTACGTACTCCTGGAGTACTTACACGTTGTAACTTTTTTATCACGGAAGCTTTTGTGGCTTTATCATACTTCAAAGCTATTTTTATAGTTCCCTGAACAATATTGTCCTCAAACTTATAGCTTAAGATATAACCTTGATCAAATAAAATCTTGGTTATTTCTTTTTTAATTTTTGAAGCTGGAATTTCAACAACTCTGTGGCCTGCCATAATTGCATTTCTAACTCTTGTTAGATAATCTGCGATTGGATCTGTAATCATTTTTATTAATTTTGCGGTTTTGGTTTTCAACACTATTATTGAACCTAAAACCAATTTATAATTTTACCAACTTGCTTTTCTGACACCTGGAATCAAACCTTGGTTTGCCATTTCACGGAATGTTACCCGTGACAATCCAAATTGTCTAATATACCCTTTTGGTCTTCCTGTTAATTTACAACGATTGTGTAAACGCACTGGAGATGCATTTTTTGGCAATTTTTGTAATGCTTCGTAATCGCCTGCTTCTTTTAAAGCTTTGCGTTTTTCAGCATACTTAGCAACTATCTTTCTTCTTTTAACCTCACGGGCTTTCATCGATTCTTTTGCCATTTCCTAATTCTTTTTAAAAGGTAAACCTAGTTCAGTTAACAATGATTTTGCTTCTTTATCGGTTGGTGCCGAAGTTACAAAAGTAATATCCATACCGCTAATTTTATTAACTTTATCAATATCAATTTCAGGGAAAATGATTTTTTCCGTAAACCCTAAATTGTAATTTCCTCTACCATCAAAACCAGTGGCTTTAATTCCGTTAAAATCTCTTACACGAGGCAAAGCTGTTGTTACCAATCTGTCTAAAAATTCAAACATTTTATTACCGCGTAAAGTTACTTTTGCGCCAATTGGCATTCCTTTACGTAATTTAAAAAATGCGATATCTTTTTTAGAAATAGTAGCCAATGCTTTTTGACCAGAAATTTTGGCCAGTTCCTCAACTGCATAATCAATTAATTTCTTATCGGCTACTGCAGCGCCAACTCCTTTGTTAATTACAATTTTTTGTAATTTAGGAACTTGCATTACATTTTTATAACCGAATTCAGCAGTAAGAGCTTCAATTACTCTACTGTTGTACTCTTCTTTAAGTCTTGGTGTATTATTTGCCATCACTAAATTGCTTTATCAGATTTTTTTGAAAACCTAACTTTTTTATCTCCTTCAGTTCTATAACCAACTTTGGTTGCTTTTCCATTCTCAAGCAACATTAAATTAGAAATATGAATTGAAGCTTCTTTTTTCACAATACCTCCTTGTGGGTTTTGTGCGCTAGGTTTTGCGTGTTTTGATATCATATTGACACCTTCAACAATTGCTCTGTATTTTACTGGAAATATTTTAATAATTTTCCCTTCTTCACCTCTATGATCACCTGCCGTAACTTGAACAGTATCTCCTGATTTTATCTTTAACTTCATAATCTTATAAGTTTATTAAAGCACTTCAGGTGCTAATGATACAATTTTCATAAATTGTTTTTCACGAAGTTCTCTTGCAACTGGGCCAAAAACACGAGTCCCTTTCATTTGCTCAGCAGCGTCTAACAATACACAAGCATTGTCGTCGAATCTGATATAAGATCCGTCTTTTCTTCTGATTTCTTTCTTCGTTCTAACAACCACCGCTTTTGCAACTTGACCTTTCTTTACTGATCCGTTTGGAGTAGCGTCTTTAATAGCCACAACAATTTTATCACCAATAGATGCATATCGTTTTCTGGTTCCTCCTAAAACGCGGATAACTAAAACTTCTTTTGCTCCAGTGTTATCTGCTACTCTTAATCTTGATTCTGTCTGTAACATAATTATTTAGCTCTTTCTAGGATTTCTACTAACCTCCAACGTTTTGATTTACTCATTGGACGAGTTTCCATTATTTTAACAGTATCTCCAATATTGCAATCATTTTTCTCATCGTGTGCCACATATTTTTTAGTGCTTAACACGAATTTTCCGTACATAGGGTGTTTCACTTTTTTAACTTCAGCCACAACAATAGATTTCTCCATTTTGTTACTTGAAACTACACCTATTCTCTCTTTTCTAAGATTTCTTTTTTCCATCTTTACTTCTGACTACAATGATTGTAATTCTCTTTTAGTTAATTCTGTAGCTAAACGTGCCACATCTCTTCTAAGGGCTCTCAATTGCATTGGAACTTCCAATGGTGTGATTGCATGAGCCATTTTTAGATCAATATAACTCTTCTTTGAACTTTCAAGTCTCTCTTGTAACTCGTCGGTTGATAATTTTATAATTTCTGATTGTTTCATTTTTTCTAATCGGTTATTATGCGTTATCATAATCTCTAGCTACCATAAACTTTGTTTTCACAGGAAGTTTTTGTGCCGCTAAACGTAAAGCTTCCTTAGCTATATTCATTGGTACACCTCCTACTTCAAACATAATTCTGCCTGGTTTAATTACGCAAACAAAATATTCCGGTGCTCCTTTACCTTTACCCATACGTACTTCTAATGGTTTTTTGGTAATTGGCTTATCTGGAAATACTTTAATCCATAATTGCCCCTCTCTTTTCATATGACGTGTTGCTGCAATACGAGCTGCTTCAATTTGACGTGATGTAAGAAAGGTTTGCTCCAAAGATTTGATTCCGAACATTCCATTTGAAAGTTCATGTCCTCTTTGTGAATTCCCGCTCATATTTCCCTTGCCCTTCTGTACTTTACGATATTTTACTCTCTTTGGCTGTAACATTTTACCTTCTAAATTTTAAAAATTTATTTTCTTCTACGAGGTTGTGATTTTTTTGGAGCATCGCCTCTTTCTGGTTTTCCTGTCGGTTTTTTAGACAGTCCAACTAGTGGAGATAATTCTCTTTTACCATAAACTTCGCCTTTCATAATCCATACTTTTACACCCAAACGGCCGTAAGTGGTATGTGCTTCAACAAGTGCGTAATCAATATCAGCCCTAAAGGTTGAAAGAGGAATTCTTCCTTCTTTGTAGTTTTCTGAACGTGCCATTTCAGCACCATTTAAACGACCTGAAATCTGAACTTTGATTCCTTCAGCATTCATACGCATAGTAGCAGCAATTGCCATTTTTATTGCTCTTCGGTATGAAATTCTGTTCTCAATTTGACGTGCGATACTTGATCCCACCAAACGAGCGTCTAATTCCGGACGTTTAATTTCAAAAATATTGATTTGAAAATCTTTCCCAGTAAACTTTTTAAGTTCTTCTTTTAACTTGTCTACCTCTTGGCCGCCTTTTCCGATAATAATACCTGGTCTTGCAGTAGTGATAGTAACGGTTACAAGTTTAAGTGTACGCTCAATAATTACTGTTGAAACACTTGCTTTAGACAATCGAGCATTTACATACTTTCTTATCTTATCATCTTCAGCAATTTTATCTCCGTAGTCTCTACCACCATACCAGTTAGAATCCCATCCTCTGATAATTCCTAAACGATTTCCTATTGGATTTGTTTTTTGTCCCATTTCTACTTATGATTGATTGCTTACATTTTTACTTCCTAAGACTAATGTCACGTGATTAGAACGTTTTCTAATACGGTGCGCACGACCCTGAGGTGCCGGTCTTAATCTTTTTAACATTCCTGCGCCGTCTACAAATATTTCCTTTACGAAAAGACCTGCTTCTTCAATACTTGCTGTTTCATTTTTGGCTTGCCAGTTTGAAATAGCGCTTGATAATAATTTTTCAAGATTTATTGAAGCTTCTTTTGAATTGAATTTCAAGATTTGAAGTGCTTTTTCAACTTCAACACCTCTAACCAAATCCGCAACTAAACGCATTTTTCTAGGTGATGTAGGACAACCAGTAAGCTTAGCAAATGCTGTTTGCTTCTTATCTTCTTTTATCTGCTGTGCTCTTATTTTTTTTCGAACTCCCATGATACCTACTTATTTTTTACCTTTATTTTTTGCACCACCGTGTCCTCTGTAAGAACGTGTTGGTGAAAATTCTCCTAATTTATGACCTACCATATTTTCAGTTACATAAACCGGCACAAACTGACGACCGTTGTGCACAGCAATAGTTTGCCCTACAAATTCCGGTGTAATCGTTGAGGCTCTTGACCAAGTTTTGATTACTGATTTACTTCCTGATTCCAAGTTTCCTTGAACTTTCTTTTCTAGTTTACGAAAAACGTAAGGTCCTTTTTTTAATGAACGTGCCATATATCAATTATTTTTTTCTACGTTCTATAATATATTTATTACTCGCTTTGGTCTTAGATCTGGTTTTGTAACCTTTTGCAGGTATTCCATTTCTAGATCTAGGGTGCCCTCCTGAAGATTTACCTTCACCACCACCCATTGGGTGATCGACAGGGTTCATCACCACTGGTCTTGTTCTTGGTCTTCTTCCTAACCAACGAGATCTACCAGCTTTACCGGAAACCAATAATTGATGGTCACTATTTGACACTGCACCTATGGTAGCCATACAAGTTAACAAAATCAATCTTGTTTCACCTGAAGGCATTTTCACAGTTGCATATTTACCGTCTCTTGCCATTAACTGTGCAAAAGCACCTGCGCTACGAGCTAAAACAGCTCCTTGGCCAGGATGTAATTCTATACAAGAAATTGTTGTTCCTAATGGAATTTTGCTCAATAATAATGTGTTACCAACATCAGGAGTTGCTCCTTCGCCAGACATTACTTTTTGATCAACTTTTAAACCATTTTGAGCAATGATATATCTCTTTTCTCCATCTGCATAAAACAACAAAGCTATAAAAGCTGTTCTGTTTGGATCATACTCAATAGATTTTACAATTGCAGGAACACCGTTTTTATTTCTTTTAAAATCGATAATACGGTATTGCTTTTTATGACCGCCGCCAATATAGCGCATGGTCATTTTTCCATTGTTGTTTCGACCTCCAGATCTTTTATTCGGAGCTGTTAAGCTTTTTTCCGGCTTATCAGCAGTAATGGTGTCGAACCCGTTTACTACTCTAAAACGCTGACCTGGTGTTATTGGTTTTAATTTTCTAACTGACATTTTTTATGTTTCTTAGATATTGCTGTAAAAATCAATAGTTTCTCCATCGACTAACTGAACGATTGCTTTTTTATAAGCTCCTGATTTTGCTTGTACCATACCACTTTTTGTGAATTTGGTATTGCGTTTTACAGGGTAGTTCATAGTTTTTACACTTGCAATTGCAACGCTGTATGCTTTTTCAACAGCGTTTTTAATTTCAAGTTTGTTAGCTTTTTTATTTACAACAAATGCGTATCTGTTTAATAATTCGCTTTGACTTGTCGCCTTTTCCGTTATAATAGGTTTAATTAAAATATTCATATCTGCTACCTATTTACTTAAATTAATTTCTATCCCTTCTAAAGAACTTTCTGAAAGGACTATTTTATTTGCATTTAATAATTCGTAAGTGCTTAAACCAGAGTTAATTACGGTTTTTGATCTTTTTAAATTACGCGATGACAAATATACATTATTATTTGACTCAGCCAACACAAATAAACATTTTTTGTTTTCAATGCCCAGAGCCCCTAAAACTGCAGTAAAACTTTTAGTTCTTGGCGTTTCAAAATTAAAGTCTTCTACAACGATAATATTGTTCTCTTTTGCTTGAATGCTTAATGCTGATTTACGAGCTAATTTTTTCAAGTTTTTATTCAATTTGAATGAATAATCTTTTGGTCTCGGTCCAAAAACACGTCCACCACCTCTAAATACAGGAGATTTTATACTGCCTGCACGAGCGGTACCAGTACCTTTTTGTTTTTTAATTTTACGAGTACTTCCAGATATTTCGGCTCTTTCTTTAGCTTTGTGGGTTCCTTGTCTTTTATTGGCCAAAAATTGCTTTACATCTAAATATACCGCGTGATTGTTTGGCTCAATTCCATATACAGCATCAGAAAGTTCTACTTTTCTTCCTGTATCTTTTCCTTGTATGTCTAAAACTGATACTTCCATTATTTATGAATAATTACATAAGCGTTTTTATGACCAGGAACACATCCTTTAACCACAAGCAGATTCTTTTCAGGAACTACTTTTAAAACTCTTAAATTTTGAACTGTAACTTTATTTCCTCCCATTCTTCCTGCCATACGCATTCCTTTGAATACTCTAGCCGGATAGGATGCCGCACCAATTGAACCTGGCGCTCTTAAACGGTTATGTTGACCGTGTGTTGCTTGTCCAACCCCGGCAAAACCGTGACGTTTAACAACACCTTGAAAACCTTTACCTTTTGAAGTTGCTGAAACATCAACAAATTCACCTTCTACAAATAGGTCAACTGTTAGTTGATCTCCTAATTTGTGCCCATCTTCAAACTCCTGAAATTCAATGACTTTCTTTTTAGCAATTGTGCCAGCTTTTTTAAAGTGACCATCTAAAGCTTTATTAGAGCTTTTTGCCGTTTTGTCATCGAAACCAAGTTGAAGGGCTTTGTACCCGTCTACCTCTAAGGTTCTGACTTGGGTGACTACGCATGGACCTGCTTCGATTACTGTACAAGGAATGTTCTTCCCGTTTTCGTCGAATAAGCTGGTCATTCCGATTTTTCTACCTATTAACCCAGACATTCTAATTTAATTATTAATTAATATTCTACTTTTATTCAAAAAAAACAGGGTCAAAAATACTTCAACCCTGATGTATTTTTTCGTTTTTCCTTCGTCAATCGCTCCGGACATGTCTTGCTTCGACTACGCTCAGCAACCTTTGAAATTAAACTTTAATCTCTACTTCAACGCCGCTTGGCAGTTCTAACTTCATTAAAGCATCAATAGTTTTTGATGATGAACTATAAATGTCTAACAAACGTTTGTAAGAACTCAATTGGAATTGCTCTCTAGATTTTTTATTTACGTGCGGAGAACGCAACACTGTAAAAATCTTTTTATGTGTAGGTAATGGAATTGGTCCGTTTACAACAGCACCAGTGCTTTTTACCGTTTTAACGATTTTCTCAGCAGATTTATCTACCAAATTGTAATCGTATGATTTTAATTTTATTCTAATTTTTTGACTCATCGTTTAATAATTTAGAGATTAACCTTTGGCTTTTGCGATTACTTCTTCTGCAATGTTATTAGGTGTTTCAGCATAATGTGAAAACTCCATTGATGACGTTGCTCTACCTGATGACAAAGTTCTTAAAGTGGTTACATAACCAAACATTTCTGATAATGGCACAGTTGCTTTTACAACTTTTGCACCAGCTCTATCATCCATCGCTGTTACTTGACCTCTTCTTCTGTTTAAATCACCTACAATATCCCCCATGTTTATTTCCGGAGTAACCACGTCAATTTTCATAATTGGCTCAAGAATTACAGCTTTAGCAGCTCTTGCAGCAACTTTATATCCCATTTTAGCGGCCAATTCGAATGACAAAGCATCTGAATCCACTGCGTGGAAAGATCCATCGTACAAAGTAATCTTCATACTATCCATTTCGTATCCTGCTAAAGGACCGTTTTTCATAGCCATTTTAAATCCTTTTTCAATGGAAGGAACAAACTCTTTTGGTACGTTACCACCTTTAATGGCGTTAACAAATATCAATCCTGTTTCACCGGCCTCGGCAGGTTCCATCACAAATTTAATATCGGCAAATTTACCACGTCCACCAGATTGTTTCTTATAAACTTCACGGTGATCAGCTTTTGCTGTAATAGCTTCTTTATATTCTACTTGTGGTTGACCTTCGTTTACTTCAACTTTAAACTCACGCTTTAAACGATCAACAATAATTTCTAAGTGTAATTCACCCATTCCAGAAATAATTGTTTGACCAGAAGCTTCATCAGTTTTAACAGTAAATGTTGGATCTTCTTCAGCCAATTTACTTAAAGCCATCCCTAATTTATCAACATCAGCTTTTGTTTTAGGCTCAACAGCAATACCGATAACCGGATCAGGAAAGTTCATTGATTCCAACACAATTGGAAACTTTTCATCACACATGGT
The DNA here is from genome assembly GCA_030683995.1 of Lutibacter sp. Taxonomy (GTDB): domain Bacteria; phylum Bacteroidota; class Bacteroidia; order Flavobacteriales; family Flavobacteriaceae; genus Lutibacter. The sequence continues at coordinate 29,330 of JAUXPH010000054.1, read as the reverse complement.
ATCTCCGGTTTTGATGTCTTTAAATCCAACACCGGCACCTATATCTCCAGCTTCTATATAATCAATAGCATTTTGTTTGTTCGCATGCATTTGATATATACGTGAAATACGTTCCTTTTTACCGGAACGGCTATTCAATATGTACGAACCTGCATCTAAACGCCCAGAATATGCCCTGAAAAATGCCAAACGACCTACAAAAGGATCGGTTGCAATTTTAAATGCAAGGGCAGCAAATGGTTCTTTTACGCTTGGTTTACGTAATTCTTCTTTTTCTGTATTTGGGTTGATACCAATCACACCTTCTTTATCAATTGGTGCAGGTAAATAACGACAAACAGCATCTAATAAAAATTGAACTCCTTTGTTTTTAAACGCAGAACCACAAACCATTGGAATGATTGACATATCCATTACGGCAGCACGAAGCGCAGCATGCACTTCATCTTCAGTAATTGAATCTTCATCTTCCATATATTTTTCTAAAAGATTTTCATCATACGCAGCAACTTCTTCAATCAGTTTACCACGCAATAATTTAGCTTCTTCTTTTAGTTCCTCTGGAATCTCAACAACATCAAAAGTTGCTCCCATGGTATGATCGTGAAAAATAATTGCACGATTTTTTATCAAATCAACAATTCCTTTAAAGTTTTCTTCATCACCAATATTGATAACGATAGGCACTGCATTAGAACCTAACATTTCTCTAACTTGCTGACAAACACCTAAAAAGTTTGCGCCTTGACGGTCCATTTTGTTAACGAAACCAATTCTTGGCACTTTATAGTTATCGGCCAATCTCCAGTTAGTTTCAGATTGCGGTTCAACACCGTCCACTGCACTAAACAAGAAAACCAATCCGTCCAATACTCTCAAAGAGCGATTTACTTCAACAGTAAAATCAACGTGACCGGGAGTGTCAATAATATTAAAGTGATAACCCATTGCATCAGCAGTAGGCTCACCATTTTCTGTAGGGAATTTCCATTCACAAGTTGTAGCGGCAGAAGTGATTGTAATACCTCTTTCCTGCTCTTGCTCCATCCAGTCCATAGTTGCAGCGCCATCATGCACCTCACCTATTTTATGAGATACACCTGTATAATAAAGAATTCGCTCGGTGCAGGTAGTTTTACCCGCGTCAATATGAGCAGCAATTCCAATATTTCTTGTATATTTTAAATCTCTTGCCATTTCTTTTTATTAAAATCTAAGGTGAGAGAATGCTTTGTTAGCATCAGCCATTTTATGAACATCCACTCTTTTCTTAACCGCGGCGCCTTCTTCTTTTGCGGCAGCTAAAACCTCACCGGCCAAACGTTGGGCCATTGATTTTTCATTACGTTTTCTTGCATATAAAATCAACCATTTAATGGCGATAGATACCTTGCGGTCTGGTCTGATTTGCTGAGGAATTTGGAAAGTTGCTCCACCAACTCTGCGGCTGCGAACCTCAACTTGCGGCATAACATTGCTTAATGCGTCTTTCCAGATTTCCAATGATGATTTTTCCTGGTCTTGTTTTTTTGTTTCTACAATGTCCAATGCATCGTAAAACACTTTGAAAGCCGTAGATTTTTTACCGTCCCACATCAAGTTATTCACAAAACGCGTCACTAACTGATCGTTAAACTTTGGATCTGGTAAAAGCACTCTTTTTTTCGCTGCTCTTTTTCTCATGTCTTTACATTAAAGTTTTTAAATTACTTTTTAGGGGCTTTTGTACCATATTTAGAGCGACGTTGCGTTCTACCGTCAACACCTGCAGTATCTAATGCACCACGTACAATATGATACCTAACTCCCGGCAAATCTTTAACCCTTCCACCTCTAACTAATACTATCGAGTGCTCTTGTAAATTATGTCCTTCTCCAGGAATGTAAGCATTCACCTCATTACCATTTGTTAACCTAACCCTTGCAACTTTACGCATCGCTGAGTTTGGTTTTTTTGGTGTTGTGGTGTAAACACGTGTACACACTCCTCTTCGTTGAGGACATGAATTTAAAGCAGCCGATTTACTCTTCTTAGTTATTTTGGTTCTTCCTTTTCGTACTAATTGCGAAATTGTTGGCATACTGAAATTTTGTTATAAATTACTTTTAAATATATTATGCTCTTTTCAAAGAGTTTGCAAATGTACAATTATTTTCTTCTTAATCAAATATGAATATATTTTATTTTTTCTAATTAAATTAACAGTATATATAATAGGTATATTGGTATGTTTAATTGTGTAACTGTGTAATCGTTTAATTGTTTAACTGTTTAATTGTGGAGCTGTGTAATTGTTTACCTGCCTGCGGCCAGCAGGTTTGTGTAACTGTTTAATCGTTTAATTGTGGAATCGTGGAATTATGGAATCCTTTATTTCAAATTTGTCTTTTCTCTCTTTTCTCTTTTCCTATAAACTTTTTAATAGTCTCATTGACTAATTGGCTCATTGGCTCATTGGCTAATTAATAAAACGCAACTTTTTCAAACTATTTGCATCTTTATTAATAAGTCATAAATAATTTAATAAGGGATTGCCATTTTTTTAATTATTCTTAACAAACTATGAGACTTCTACTGCTAGAATAAAGGAATCTTAACATCTTTTAAGACTTTAACACAAAAAAGTTTGGTTTATTAACAAATTATTAAGATTTTTGACCTAATTAATTCAAATAATTATATAATGAAAACAAAGTTAAATGGTTTTTTAACGCTTTTACTGGCGTTGATGGTGCAAATAACATTTGCCCAAGAAAAAACTGTTACAGGAAAAGTTTCCGACGCGAGCGGTCCTTTACCTGGTGTAACAGTTATTATTAAAGGTACCAAAACAGGTACACAAACTGATTTTGACGGAAAATATTCCATCAGAGCCAATACTGGAGCCGTGCTTCAATTTAGCTTTGTTGGTATGAAAACTGTATCTCAAGCAGTCGGTGCTTCAAACATCATGAATATTGTGATGCAAGAAGATGCCGAAAGTTTGGAAGAGGTTGTCATAACTGCTGTAGGTATTAGCAGAAAAGAGAAGGAATTAGGATATAGTGTGCAAACTGTAAAAGCAGAAGACATTAGAACCAAACCTAATGCTGATGTTGTAAACTCATTAGCTGGTGCAACATCCGGTGTTTCTATCACAAGTTCCGCTGGTGACGCAGGAGCATCTACCTTTATGACCATACGTGGTTCAGCTTCAATTACCGGTAATAACCAACCGTTATTTATTGTAAATGGATTGCCAATTATTACAGGTGGTGGATATAGTGGTGTTGCTGGTGTTAATACTTCAAGTAGGTCAATTGATATCAACCCAGATGATATTGCTTCTGTTTCTGTTTTAAAAGGTGGTGCGGCAACTGCTCTTTATGGAGTTCGTGCTGCAAACGGAGCTGTAATAATTACCACTAAAAGCGGTAAAAATTTAACTGCCAGAAAAATTGAATTCAACAGTTCTGTAGGTTTTTCTCAAGTTTCACAATTACCTGCAATGCAAAAAAAATATGCTCAAGGCAATAATGGCGTCTGGGCTGGCGGCAGTGCCTTTTCTTATGGCCCTAAAATATCTTCCTTAGAATATGATGGTGATGAAACTTATAAATGGGATCCAAATGGTAGACTTGTTGCAACTGGTGCCGGAAACGGAACACCTGCAAAATACTATGATCCTTATGAATTTTTCCAAACAGGAGCTACAACAAATAATGGATTAAGCATTAGTAACGGTAATGAAAATGGAAGTTTCTTCTTTTCTTTGTCAAATTTAGACCAAGAAGGTATTGTTCCCAACAACCAATTTGGTAGAACCACAGTTAGATTAAATGCAACTACAAAATTATCGGAAATGATAAATTTTGGTGTAGATATGGCCTACACAAATTCACGTGCAGTTCAAATTCAAAAAGGATCGAATGTTTCCGGTGTTATGCTTGGTTTATTAAGAACCGCAACTACTTTTGACAACAGTGCCGGTTATGAATTCCCAGATGGTACTCAAAGAAATTACCGTAATGGCGGTGGATATGACAATCCTTATTGGGTTTCCAATAACGTTAAATTTGAAGAGGATGTTAATCGATTTACAGGTGGGGTTAATTTCAATATTAAATTCAGTGATTTCTTTAATATTGGCTATAATGGAGGTGTAGACTGGTACAGCAGGCGTTATATTGATCAATATAAAATTGGTTCAAGAGGCAACCCATTGGGTTATTTAGGTGAATTTCAGTCTTATAGCCGTACTTTTAATTCCGATTTATTATTTAATTTCCAAAAAGAATTTTCTGAAGATTTTAATGCTAAATTAACGTTAGGGAATAATTTTTATGGAAGTTTTAGTAAGAACTTATTTGGTGATGCAGACGGATTATCAATTCCTGATTTTTACCAATTAAGCAATTCAGCTACCAATACAACTTCAAGTGGTGAATCACAGCAAAGAACGATGGCTGTTTTTGCGGATTTACAATTGGCTTACAAAAACATGTTATTTCTGGGACTTACAGGGAGAAATGATTGGGCTACAACGATGCCTGAAGCAAATGATGATGCTTTCTATCCATCTGCAAGTTTAGGATTTATATTTACAGAGATAGAAGGTTTAAAAAATAATTCAATTTTATCTTTTGGTAAATTAAGAGGATCTGTTGCGCGTACTGCAAATATTGCTGGCCCTTATAATACCTCTAATTATTATAATGCCACAAGTACTGCTGATGGTTGGACAAGTGGGGTGAATTTTCCATATGCCGGGCAAACTGGTTTTCAGGTTACTTCTGGTTTAGGGAATCCCGATTTAAAACATGAAACCCAAGATTCCTGGGAAATTGGAACTGATTTAAGATTTTTCAAAAATAGATTTGGTGTTGATTTTACTTATTTTTCAAATAAAAACACAGATTTATTAATGTCTGTACCAATAGCGCCTTCATCTGGCTTTACTTCTGTATTTTTAAATGCAGCATCAATGGAATCTAAAGGTATTGAAATTAGCGTCACTGCCTCTCCAGTAAAAAATGAGAACTTTACTTGGGATATTTTAGCCAACTTTACTAAATTTACAAATAAAGTTACTTCGTTGGCTGAAGGAGTGGATAACATATCATTACCTGGTGGATTTACAGTTCCTCAAGTTCGTGCGGTTGTTGGAAGAGAGTATGGAAGTGTTTTTGGTGAAGACTGGTATAGAGATGAAAATGGAAGGGTTTTAATTAATGATGATCCAACAGACAGTTATAGAGATGGATACCCAATGACAAACAGTAAGCAAGGTTTGGTTGCAATTGGTGATACAAAGCCAGACTGGACAGCAAACATGACAAATACTTTCAATTATAAAAATCTTTCGTTCTCATTCCTTATTGATGTTAAATCTGGAGGTATGATGTATAATGGTACTGCATTTGCAATGAACTATTTTGGAACATCGGAGCGTACAGGGAATAGAGAGGTTTACTACACTCCTCAAGGGACAATTGACTTCTCTACGACTCCTGCAGGAAATATTAAAGTTTTTGATGGTGTTTATGGGCATGTTGATGCTAATGGCAATGGCGTTTCAAGTGGTGTCACAAATGTTACCCCAATTGTTGAAGATCAACGATGGTTTCAAGGCCAAGGAAGTAATTTTGGTGGAGGACCTTCCGTTGCAGCTATGGAGGACGCAAGTTGGGTTAGGTTAAGGGATATTTCAATCTCATATACCTTCCCTAAAATTTCGGAAACTATTAAAGATTTAAATATTTATGTTTCAGGTAAAAATTTATGGATAGACACGCCTTATTCTGGTGTTGATCCTGAAACAAGTTTATCAGGAGCCGGAAATGGACAAGGTATGGATTATTTCAATAGTCCTGGCTCTAAATCGTATGTAGTTGGTGTTAAAATGACATTTTAATAAATAATTAATCATGAAAAATATATATAAATTAATATTAAAAAATTTAGTTTTAGTACTTTCACTGTTACTAATAACAACTTCATGTTCTGATTGGATCGACCATGATTTAAATGTTGACCCAGATTCTCCAGCAAATGTTCCTATGGACTTACTATTGCCTTCAGTGCAACAAGCAATGGGATATCATTTAGTTGGTAACAACACGGTAAGAACTAATAATATATGGATGCAACAGTTTGATGGCGTTGACCGTCAATCTTACACTGAAGCTAGATATCAATTAACTCCTGCTGATGTTAATAATGTTTGGAACTCTATTTATGCAGAAATATTTATCAATCTTCATATAATCATCGAAAAAGGTTCTGTTGAAGGATTAAAATCTCCAAATTTTGTTGGGGTAGCACAAGTTTTAGAAGCGACAACACTTGGAATTGCAACCGATTTATTTGGAGATATGCCTTATACTGAAGCTCTTGACGGAAGTAATAATGTGTTAAAACCAAAATATGACACCCAACAAGTTGTCTATGATAATATTTTTATGCTTTTAGATAATGCTGTAACCAATTTAAACAATACCTCTAACGTATTAAATGTAAAAGGTGATGTTATTTATAACAGTAATATTTCAAAATGGAAAAAAGCTGCTAACTCAATTAAAGCTAGACATTTATTGCAACTGTCAAAGAAAAATGGAAACGCAGCTTATACAGCAGCATTGGCTGCTGTGGCTAATGGTTTTACCTCCAATGATGATGACTTTTTAGTGCCATGGGAAGTAGCAAATAAAAACCCTATTAATCAATTTATGACCCAAAGAGGTGATATTAGAATGGGCGCTACTTTAGTAAATATGTTAGCTAGTAATAGCGACCCGAGACTTCCATTTTATGCAGAAAAAGATGGAGATGGAAACTACGTTGGCAGTATTCCAGGGTCACAAAATGCATCAGCATCTAAACCAGGTAAATATAATGCCGCAGAAACTTCAAAATCTATTTTAATGTCATATTCCGAATTAAAATTTATTGAAGCTGAATGTCGTTTTGTATTAGGTCTTGCAGGCGCACAAGAAGCTTATGAAGCAGCTGTTGCTGCTTCTGTTTTAAAAGTGACTGGTGCAGCAAATACAGCTTGGTTAGCCTCAAATATTAATGGCGTACCAGTAACGTTGAAAAACATTATAGAGCAAAAATATATTGCTGGATATTCTACAAATCAGCCCTACGCTGATTACAGAAGAACTGGGTTTCCTGCTTTAAGTGTGGCAATAGGTGCAGTTATACCTGCTATTCCAACGAGGTTTCCATATGCTCAAGATGAGTTAGATTACAACACTGCAAACGTACCGAGTGTTACCATTTCGGAAAAAGTTTGGTGGAATCAATAATCATTAAAATTATAAAATAATGAAAAATATATTAAAAATTATAACACTGATTGTAGCGGTTTTATTTGTTACAGCCTCTTGTGAATATGATGAATCAAACTATGATAAGTTGATTAATGAGGTTGATCCCAATGCAACTTATTATATCCAGTTTAAAGATTCTAAACAATCTTTAGTTGTGGTTGTAGACCCAGGAACGGGTGATATTATAAATGATGTGAGTGCTAAAATTACTGTAGTTATGTTAGGTATGCCATTAAATCAAGATTTAATTGTTAATTTAACACCAAACGCATCATCAACTGCTACACCAAACATGTATAAACTAAGTTCTAATGCTGTTACAATTCCAGCAGGTTCAGTTTCCGCTCAAATTACTGTAACGACCATTGCATTAAATATGCCAGTTGATACAGAGGTAAAATTAATTTTAGATATTACATCTCAAAATAATGCTCCCGCTGGAACCACATTAAATTATACTATGCTTAGACCAGGTGCATGTCTTCCTTTACCGGGAACATATAAAATTGATATGATCGACACTTATGGTGATGGTTGGCAAACAACAACTGGTGATGGCGGAGCAGGAATGAAATTAAGCATAGATGGTACTGTAGTTAGTGAATTTGGTATGTGTACTCCTTACGAACCTAGTCCTTTCGCGTGTACACCAGGCTCAACTACTGCATCAACCACCGTTGTAGTACCTGTTGGTGCAAAAACTGCAGAATTTTATTTTCCTGGAGATTATTGGGGTGAAATAAGTTTTAAAATCACAGCCCCTAATGGAGCTGTTTATAACTGGGACGTAGATGCTAAAGGCAAACATCCTGTAGGAATAATAGATTTTAAAGTTTGTAAATAATTTAAATTAATTATTTTTTAAATATGAAAACCGTTACTTCTAAAGTAACGGTTTTTTTTATTAAATATTCCCATTTTCTATAATATCTAAAAAACAAATAAATAATTATTTTGGCAAATATGATAATAATTAACACTATATCAACTAAGGCTGTTTTTTTATGTAAATTATCCTTTTGAAACTAAATCTACAACACAATATACCCCATAATAATTCCAAAAATTTTAAATTCAGATAAACCCTTTGCTGATTGTATTATCAAAAATGCTTTAATCTTAAAATAAGCGGCTGTAATAATTTTAAAAGATTCCCAGCTTTTAAAATAAGTTACCTGAATTTCCAACTCGTACTTTTTTTGGGGCTGGCAACAATTATTCTTAAGAATTATCTTCATAATTATGACAAGATAGAAATGATCAATTTAATTAGATGGTTAATTTTTTATAGGGCACTTAAAAAATATCAGCCAAATTAAAAATGATTTTTTTATGAATAATATCCCCAAAAATCCTTTTTAAAAAAAAATCGCAATTAATTAAAAATATTTTGGTTTAAATCCAAAAAAAATCCATAATAAAAATTTTACATAATTTAATACCCAGCAACATTTGTAAAATTAATGTAATTTAAGGGTACTTACGCAACCATATAAAAAAACCATCATCTATAATACAATACCAAAAACTTAATTAAGCTAAAATATTCTAATTACTTTAACAAATAAATTAGGAATATTAAGATTTTTTTATGATTTTTGATTTTAATTAATTCAAACAATTATAATATGAAAACAAAGTTAAATGGATTTTTAACGCTGCTACTGGCGTTATTTGTGCAAGTGACGTTTGCGCAAGAAAAAACTGTTACAGGTAAGGTTTCCGACGCAAGCGGACCGCTGCCAGGAGTGACAGTGCTTATTAAAGGCACCAAAACAGGTTCCCAAACCGATTTCGACGGAAATTATTCAATCAGAGCCAATACTGGAGCAGTATTGCAATTCAGTTTTGTGGGTATGAAGACTATTGACATGACCGTCGGTACAGCCAACACTATTAATGTTACAATGCAAGAAGATGCACTAGCGCTTCAAGAAGTTGTAGTTACAGCGAATTTGGGTTATTTTACCCGAGATACTAAGAAGTTAACATCTTCTATTTCTACAATTACATCGGATGATTTGGTAAAGCAAAGTCCAAGTTTAACAATTAACAATGCGCTTCAAGGGCAAGCTGCTGGTGTTCAAGTTACAGCTGCAAACGGAAAACCAGGAGCAAATGCATTTGTGTCAGTTCGTGGAGCTGTAAGTATTACGGGTGGTAGTTCTTCTGCTACTTATGTTGTTGATGGTGCATTTGTATCTTCAACAGACATTTCTTCTTTAAGTTCATCAGATATCGAATCTGTTTCCATTTTAAAAGATGGTGCGGCAGCTGCGTTATACGGAGTTAGAGGGGCAAATGGAGTTATTGTTATTACAACAAAAAAAGGAAAAGGTGCTAAAACAAAATTTGAATTTAACAGTACCGTTGGATTTACTCAAAAATTGAAAGATCCTTTTAGAATGATGAATGCCGAAGAAAAAATTCGATACGAAGGTTTAATTGGTGGTGGTTCGTCTCTTACCAAAACTCCTGCTGAAATTGAATTAATGAAATCGTATAATCATGATTGGCAAGACACTTTATTACGAGACGGATTAATTCAAAATCATAATTTTTCGTATTCAGGAAGTGACGGTAAATTCTCTAACTATTTTTCTATGGGTGTAGATGAAAATACTGGTATTATTAAAAATTTAGATGGTTATAACAGAATTAATGGTAGGTATAATAGTGAGTACCAAGCAAATGATTTTGTAAAATTTGGCTTTAATGTAGGTGGTTCTTATCAGAAGTTGAATGAACCAAGAGATAGAAACAACACACAAAACCCTTTTAGAGGTATATACGACTATAACGCTTATGAGCCTGTATTCTCTAGAGATGCTAATGGTGTAATTCTTTTAGACGCTACAGGTAAACCTGTTTATAATCCTACCTTAGCTGGTTTTCCAATTGCCGAGGCAATTTTAAACAATACAGAACAACAAAGATATTTTAGATTATTTGGTCGTCCGTATTTAGAAATTACACCTATTAAAAATTTAGTATTTAATTCAAAAATCAACACAAATTATGAAAGATATCAAAGAGAAAGTTTTGTTAAACCTTTTTCTTTCTTAGACAATATTGTGGGTGACCCTAACGCAAGAGGTTCTAAAACAGATAATGGACATGATGCTTTAGAATACCAATGGACTAATAGTATTCAGTATGTTTTTGATTTAGGTTCTAAACACAACTTAGACGTTATATTAATGCACGAGTATTTTAAATCTAATTTTAGATCATATTCATTGGCAAGAAAAGGATTTGTAAGCGGAGATTTACCAACTGGTGGTTCTGCATCTACAACTGTGCCATTTACTTCACACACAGAAAATGCTACAATAAGTTATTTTGGAAACATAAACTACGACTTTAGTGATAAGTATTTGCTTTCTGTTTATGGAAGATATGATGGTGCTTCTGTTTTAGGAGCAAATGAAAAGTGGGAATTTGCAAAAGGAGCTTCTCTAGGTTGGGCACTTTCTGAAGAAGAGTTTATGAAAGACGTTAAGTGGGTAAATAGTTTAAAATTAAGAGGTTCTTATGGAGAATTAAATACAACTGGTGGAATTGGTAATTATTCTGCTCAGTCTGTATACTCTACAACATCTTATGGTGGTTTAACCGGTACAATTATTACTGGTGCACTTATTGGTAATCCAAATTTAAAATTCGAAAAAGCAATTAAAACTGAAATTGGTTTAGAATCATCTTTGTTCGATAATAGATTAAGATTTACAACTTCTTATTTTAACGATAAGAGAGAAGATTTTGTGTATTCAGATAATTCAACTAACGGAGCTTTATGGAGTTCATTAATAAATGCTGGAGATTGGACTGCAAAAGGAGTTGAATTGGAGTTAAAAGGATTTGCTATTAAAAATGAAAACACAAATTTGTCTTTTTATGTTAACGCAAGTAGAATCAATAGAGAAGTAAATAAACTGAACAGACCAGATGATCCAGAAAATCAGTTATTAAGAGGTTTAACTGTTACTAAAGTTGGATTTCAACCAGATGAATTTTTCTTAACTCGTTATGTTGGTGTTAATGCTACAAATGGTTTGGCTGAATATTTGACTAAAGATGGTGTTGTAACAACAACGTTTAGTGATAATGATAGAGTATTATCAGGTAAAACCCCTTATGCAAAACACGAAGGTGGATTTGGTATGAATTTCTCTCATAAAGGTTTTGATATTTCTACTGATTTTGTTTTTAAAGAAGGAAACTACACGTACAATTATATGTGGTTGAACATGAATGCTGATGGTTCATCTGTAAATAGAAATCAAGCCGTTGATGCTTTCGATTTCTGGACTATTGATAATCCTAATGCATCTTTGCCATCACCAAGAACGAAATCTAATGTAAATTCGAACGTTGTTTCTGATCGTTTCTTACAAGATGCTAGTTACATACGTCTTAGAAGTTTAAATATTGGATACACATTAGATAAAAAGAATTTTAGCTCGATGCCATTTAATCACGTTAGAATTTATACACAAATGCAAAACCTTTTAACTTGGACTAACTTTATTGGTGATCCTGAAGTAGGTATTGGAAGTGGTGAAAGTCAAACAACGTTATTAGTGCCTGGGCAATTTGCCTTATACTCTTATCCAAATGTTAAGTCAATGTCAATTGGAGTCTCAATTAATTTTTAAATATTAATATTATGAAAAAACTTATTTATATATTATTGATAGCTGTAGCATTTAATTCGTGCTCAGAAGATGATATAACATTTACACCGTATAATGCGGTTAATGAAACTATTGTGTTGGTTACTCCAACGGATTTTAACAATATGTTAACAGGAGCTTATTCTTATATGATTAAAAATGGTGGAGCTGGAGGTTACGGTGAAGAATTTTTAATTGATTCAGAAGTTTTAACAGATAATCTTATTCTAAAAGAGCAAGGTAGACAATCTAATAAAACAGGTTTCGAGTTTAGATATGTGCCAAGTAGTACTCATTTTGATTATTATGCAAGCGCATACAGACCAGCTCATATATCAACTAAAATTCTTGAGAATATTAATAATATTCCTGCAAGTGTTGATAGAGATAATATAGAAGGTCAAGCTAGATTTATTAGAGCTTTAGTTCATTTTGATATGGTTAGAATTTATTCTAAAATTCCGAGCCAATCTGCTGATGCAAATGCATCTTTTGGTATGCCATACTTAGATAATTCCGACGCAAACTGGAGACCAGTTAGAGGAACTGTACAAGAGACATATAAGAAAATTATTGATGATTTATTATTAGCTGAACAAAAAATTGGAACAACTAACTTGTTATCGCAAGGAAGAGCTTCAAAAGCTGCTGTTCAGGGGTTATTATCAAGAGTTTATTTATATATGGGTGGAGCTGAAAATAACGCAAAAGTTATTGAATGGGGAACAAAAGCCGTTGCGGGTATAAATGTTTGTCCTAGAGCTTCCTTTGTTTCTTTATGGGATGATGGAAATTCTAATGGTATTTTATTTAAATTAAGAGTTGATGCTACGGACGTTTCTATTCCGGGTGTTCCATACTCTCAAACATTAGCTGGCGGTATTAGATCTGAGTATGTAGCTCCTAAAAGTGTTTTTGATCTGTATCAAACTACTGATATAAGAAAAGCAGCTTATTTTTCTACATCTGCTTTTAGTGGCAAAATTTATAATCATATAATTAAATACAATGGTAGATTAACTGGAAATGCAAATATTGTAGACATCAAAGTTATACGTGTGGAAGAAGTTTATTTAAATATGGCTGAAGCACAATATCGTATTAATGGTGGTGGTTTGAGCCATTTAGATGCTGTTAGAAGTCAACGTTATTCTCCATTTGTATCTGGCAATGAAACAGGCGTTGCACTTTTGAATGCTATATTATTGGAAAGAAGACTTGAATTGGCTTTTGAAATGGATAGATTCTTTACATTAAAAAGATTGAATTTAACAATGACAAGAAATGCTACTGAAGGCGATTTTTCTGATGGAACAGGTACACCTGCTATCCCAACGGCATTAACTTTACCAGCTGGAGACATAAAATGGCAATTACCAATACCGCAAAGCCAAATTGACTTAAATAAGGCATTGCAACAAAACCCAGGTTACAATTAATTTTATTAAATACTTTAAAAGAAGCCGTCTCACAACTTGAGACGGTTTTTTTTATGTTTATTATTTGAGTATTTCCTTGATTTTCATTATCTTTAAGTACTGATATATAGATAATTAAATATGAACTTCAAACATTATAATCAACAACAAACGATACTTTTACCTTATTCGTTTGAGGATTTAATTCCAGAGAAACATCCAGTTCGAGTCGTAAACCAAGTTGTCGAGTCGCTCAACATTGAGCCTCTTTTAAAAGCTTATAGCAAAGAAGGCAATCCTGGGTATCACCTAAAGATGCTGCTTAAAGTGATGCTGTATGCTTATATGACCAATGTATATTCCTCCCGTAAAATAGTACTTGCACTTCGTGAAAACATTAACTTTATGTGGTTAAGTTCAATTACCATTGTAGATCATAATATCATTAACCGATTTAGAAGCAATAAACTAAAAGATAGTTTTAAGGACATCTTTAAGCAAGTAGTGATGATGTTAGCATCAGAAGGATTAATTACATTAAAACAACTCTATACCGAAGGCACAAAAATAGAAGCACAAGCAGGTCGATATACCTTTGTTTGGGGCAATAGCATCAAAACTATTAAAGCAATCAAAACAAAATTCTTACATTTGCACCATGGAAAATGAAACTTCAAAAATATTTGGCATTCGTACGGTAATAGAAGCCATCAACGCTGGTAAAACCATCAGCAAAGTGTATCTGCAAAAAGACTTAAGCGGTCATTTATTTTCGGAATTAAACAGCCTTATCAAACAACATAACATTGCAACAAGCCATGTGCCTGTTGAAAAACTGAACCGTATTTCAAAAAACGGAAATCACCAAGGCGTTGCGGCGCAAATATCCCCAATTGAGTTTTCAGACTTAGAGGAATTGATAGCCGCTGCTTTTGAAAAAACCACCACGCCCCTATTTTTGTTGTTAGACCAAATTTCTGATGTCCGTAATTTTGGAGCCATCATAAGAACGGCGGAATGTGCTGGCGTAAACGGAATTGTGATCCAAAAACAAGGAAACGCACCCATAAGTGCCGATACCATAAAAACATCAGCAGGTGCGGCGTTTAAAATGCCAATTTGTAAAGTTGACCATATTAAAGACGCTATTTTTCAATTTCAGGCAAATGATATTCAACTGGTTGCTGCCACCGAAAAAACAGATACTTTAATCTACGACATCGATTTAACGCCGCCAACAGCCATTATTATGGGATCGGAAGATCGAGGCATCAATCCGTCTATTTTAAAAATTGTAACCCACAAAGCGAAATTGCCGATGCTTGGAGAAATTGATTCTCTCAATGTTTCTGTAGCTTGTGGCGCTTTTTTGTATGAAACAATCAGACAAAGGTTGAAGCTGAAAGACTAAAAGAAAAGAGAGCAGAGAAAAGAGACAAAATTGTTAAAAGTTATATTTCATTTTACGCAATAAAACTGAAAACTGTAACTGAAAACTGAGAACTTACAGAAGCGACTTCACGTAATTTTTATGAATTTGTCGAAGTTTCTTGAGCTCTTTTCTCAATAATTTAACAAAATCTTTTCCTTGAATTTTTGTGCTTTCAAGCTGCAAGCAATTTTGATAAAGGCGATCGATAAAATACCGAATTGATACGGCATATTTAAGTTTTAGTCCTGGATTTTCTTCGCACTCAGTTTCCACAATTTTAGGCACCAATCCAAAAGCATTCATCACTAAATTATCCGCATATTTATCTATTTTATTCATAGACAAATACATAGCCAACATACTTTTATCGTTGCTAATATAGGAAGCAATATGTCTGGCCAACTTAAAAATATCCAATGATTTTTGATAAATCACCAGTTGATTTAGATTTTGCTCATCAGGATTAACCATTGATTTTTTTATTTAGTATGCAAATTTACTTCAGAAAATAAAATTTTATATTTAATAATTAAAGCATTTGTGTTAATTTAGAATATAATTTAATATTTTTATGCTATCAAACTTTAAAATATGAACATAGATGCCATTAACTGGAAAATACTGGATTGCTTGCAGCAAAATGCCCGGCAATCAAATACGGAAATTGCACGAAAAGTTGGAATTTCTTCACCGGCTGTTGCCGAACGTATTCATAAAATGGAAGATATTGGCGTAATTGAAGGCTATCACGCAAAAGTCTGCTATATTGAAACAGGAAATCAGTTAAAAGCCATCATTACGTTGCGCGCATTTATGGGAAGGTTAAAACCATTTATTGAAAAGGTGAAAGAATTTAATGAAGTGGTAAATTGCTACAGAATTACTGGAAATGAAAATATTGTGATGGAAGTTGTCCTAAAAAACCAACAACATCTAGCGAAATTTATTGACCAGTTAATAACCTATGGCGAAACCACCACGCACATTGTTTTGTCAAACGTAATTGAGAACAATCCAATTGTGAAATCGGCGCATCTTTGATGAAAATTTTTAGTCAGAAGACCGATCCCGATAGCTATCGGAACCGAAGCCCGAAGCCTGCCTACCAGCGAGGCTGGTCAAACGGATCAAATTCCCCTCTTGAGACCTGTGCCGAGCGGAGTCGATGCAGGGGTTAGGGGCAATGTCATTAAGTTAAGACATTTACTCCTTTTTTTTGTCCTTCCGAGGCACGAGGAATCTCATATGTTATGGTTGTTTGATGTGATTCCTCCTTTGTCGGAATGACAAATATTTCCTTAACTTAATGACATTGGGGTTAGGGGTGTGTAAAAATATGAGGGGGGGAATAATAAAAACCTGTCAACACTAACCGGGGAAATGCAGTCTTTTGCTAATTTTCTCTTTCCAACGCAAAAACTTCTAATATTTAATATTTAACTTTTAATATAAATTCAAACTTCAAAACTTAGAGGTTTTTTTCAAGTATCGATAGCGCCAATCTAATTTTAAAATATTCCATTTCTTCTTTAAAATAGTCAAAATAAGGCTTTAATGCTTCAGGGCTCTCTAAGGCTTCTTTTGCCTTTTTAACCAGCGCAACCTCTTCAGCTGTTATAAAATCATAAATATTGATCTCTTTTCCGTCGGCATACAATTTGGCCAAATGCGAAAATATGGTGGCTGGGCTCAGGTTTCTGTTTTCGGCAATTTCATCAATGGTTAAACCTTCCTTATACAAATCATACGTAACTTTATAGGTATCTCCTTTTTTCATCTTTGGTATTTTTCCATCCATAAATGAAATGATTTCCGAAATAAATTCATCGCCATAAACTTCCAATTTCCGTTGCCCTACCCCACTTATTTCCATAAATTCTGAAGCGCTCATCGGCCTTGCCCTTTCCATTTCTTTTAAGGTGGCATCGCTAAAAACCAAATAGGCAGGAATATTTTCTTCCAAAGAAATTTTATAGCGAAGCTTGCGCAAACGTTCAAACAACGAATCTTTTTTGGCTTTTGTTTCTTTTATTTCTTTTTGAACAACGGCTTGATCCTTAAACGCCAATGGTTTGGTTAAATAAACCATTTTATTTTCAAACAATACTTTTTGTGAAAAAGACGTCAAATGCAAAGCGTTGTTTTTATGAAAAGCAATTTCACAAAATCCCTGATTGATTAACTGAATGATATATTGTTGCCAATCGTGCCAAGAAATGGCCCCGCCAACACCGTGAGATTTCAGTTTGTCGTACCCTTTATCAATAATGGTTGCATTTTTTGCGCCTCTTAAAACATCGATGATGACACCCGAGGCTTCTGATTCATTTAACCGCGTAATGACAGAAAGTGCCTTTTGGGCAATAATGGTTCCGTCAAAAAACTGGGGCGGATTTTTACACACGTCGCAGTTTCCGCAGTTTTCAGACAATAATTCCCCAAAATAACTCAGCAATATTTTTCTTCGGCAGGTTGTTGCTTCAGAAAATTGCTGCATCCGCTCCAATTTGGCAAGCTGAACCTCTTCGTTTGAAGCGCCTGCCGCAAAATTTCGTAACTGAATAACATCCGCATAACTGTGAAATAACAAGGCATTCGCCTTTACGCCATCACGCCCGCAGCGCCCGATTTCCTGATAATAGCCTTCAATATTTTTGGGCATATTGTAATGAATTACCCAGCGCACATTCGACTTGTCTATACCCATTCCAAAAGCAATGGTGGCACAAATTATTTGCGTTTTGTCGAACAGAAAATCCTCCTGTGTTTTTGTCCTTTCCTCAAAACTCAAACCTGCGTGATAAGGCATTGCTTTGATGCCGTTTTGCTTCAATTTTAAAGCCAGTTGCTCGGTCGATTTTCGGCTTAAACAATAAATAATACCGGCTTCATTGGGTTTTTTATTGATGAATTTGAGTATTTGCGTAACACGATCAATGGCAGGACGCACTTCCAACTCAATATTTTTTCGGTCGAAAGAAGTTAAAAATTGTGTGGCATTAGGAATGTTTAACTGATCCACAATATCTTGCCTTGTCGCTTTATCGGCCGTTGCGGTCAATGCAATAATTGGCGTATTGGGCAAGGATTGTTTTAAAAATCCCAACTGTTGATACGACGGACGAAAATCGTGTCCCCAAGATGAAATACAATGCGCTTCATCAATGGCAACACAGCTTATGTATTTTTCATTTAAGATGTTTTCAAGCAATCCCAAACTCTCGGGCGCCACATACAACAGCTTTATTTCTGAATTGATCACTTTATTAAAAATACCGTTTTGGGCGGAACTTAACTGGCTGCTGTTAAAAAAAACAGCTGGAATTCCGTTTGCGGTCAATCCATCAACCTGATCTTTCATCAAGGCAATTAAGGGCGAAATCACCAAAGTAATTCCGTCAAACAACAAAGCCGGCAACTGAAAACAAACTGATTTTCCGCCACCCGTGGGCATAATCACCAAATTGTCTTTTTTGGAAAGCACCGATTCTATAATAGCTTGTTGTTGCTCACGAAAACTGTCGTAACCGAAATATTTTTTTAAGGTCGGAATTAGTGTTAATTGGATTTCTTTTGATAGCATTTTTTATATTTTATCATAGTTAGCAAAGGTATGATTTTAATTTTTTAGGACTCAGCCAAAAAATATTTAAGATTTCTGTTTCAACAAATAGCACAAAATAGTTAAAACAAAAAATCCGGCTTTCGCCGGATTCTTAATTCAAACAAATAGTATAGCAGTTATTTTTTATAGGCATCGGAATGCACATTTGCCACTGCCCGGCCCGATGGATCATTCATATTTTTAAAACTTGCGTCCCATTCCAGTGCAATCTTGGTGCTGCACGCAACAGAAGCTTCTTGTGGAACGCAAAGTGCTGCGGCATCTGAAGGAAAATGTTCCTGAAAAATAGAACGGTAATAAAATTCTTCCTTGTTTGTTGGCGTTTGCAAAGGGAATTTGTATTTGGCATTTGCCAATTGTTCATCGGTAACTTCTTCTGCCACCACCTTTTTCAAGGTGTCAATCCAACTGTACCCAACACCGTCAGAAAATTGCTCTTTTTGTCTCCAAGCCACACTTGCAGGCAAATAACTTTCAAAAGCTTTGCGAAGCACCCATTTTTCCATACGCTCACCGTTAATCATTTTGTCTTGCGGGTTGATGCGCATCGCCACATCCATAAATTCTTTATCCAAAAACGGCACACGGCCTTCAATTCCCCAAGCAGCTAAACTTTTGTTGGCTCTTAAACAATCGTACATATGCAGTTTGCTCAATTTACGGACGGTTTCTTCGTGAAATTCCTTTTTGTTTGGCGCTTTGTGAAAGTACAAATAGCCTCCAAACAACTCATCCGCTCCTTCACCCGAAAGCACCATTTTCACGCCCATTGACTTGATAACTCTCGCCATTAAATACATCGGCGTTGAAGCGCGAATGGTGGTAATGTCGTACGTTTCCAGGTTGTAAACCACATCGCGTATGGCATCCAATCCTTCCTGAATGGTAAATTTTATTTCGTGGTGAACGGTTCCGATATGTTCTGCCACCAATTGTGCTGCAGCCAAATCGGGTGAACCTTCCAAGCCCACAGAAAACGAATGCAGTTGTGGCCACCAAGCCGCCTGCGTATCATCAGATTCTATTCTTTTTTCCGCATATTTTTTTGCAATTGCTGAAGTTACCGAGGAATCCAATCCGCCGGAAAGCAATACGCCATAAGGCACATCCGACATTAGTTGACGGTGAACTGCGGCTTCCAAAGCATCGTGAATTTCATCAATGCTGGTTTGGTTGTCTTTTACGGCCTCATAATCCATCCAATCTCTGCTATACCATTTGGTTAATTCGCCATCTTTACTCGATAAAAAATGTCCCGGAGGAAATAACTCGATTTTTGTGCAAACACCTTCTAGCGCTTTCAATTCAGAAGCCACATAAAAAGTTCCGTTTGCATCCCAGCCCATATATAAAGGAATAATGCCCATATGGTCACGTGCGATGAAATATTCGTTTTTTTCTTCATCATATAAAGCAAAAGCAAAAATACCGTTCATTTCATCAATAAAACCAGTGCCTTTTTCTTTATACAAAGCCAAAATCACTTCACAATCCGATGCGGTTTGAAAATTATATTTCCCTTCAAATTGTTTGCGTAATTCTCTATGGTTATAGATTTCGCCGTTGGCGGATAAGATCAATTTTTTATCTTCGCTAAATAAAGGCTGTTTACCAGAAACCGGGTCAACGATTGAAAGTCTTTCGTGAGCCATTATTGCTTTATCATTCGAATAAATACCGCTCCAATCCGGACCGCGATGACGTATTTTTTTTGACATCTCCAAAATTTGAGGTCTCAACAAGTCTGCTTTCTCTTTTAAGTCAAACGCACAAACTATTCCACACATGTTTTTTTGTTTTATTATTAATTATAATGCAAATGTGGTGTATTAGTTTATATTGACAAACAAATAGTTCTATAATGATTACATTTATAAACTAAATATTGTGTTTTAGGTAATATATGTTATTATAATAATCGTATTTCAGGAAGATTTATTACTGATTGAAATTTTTTAAAACAAAACCGCGCCATAACGGCTTCCGTTAATAATTGTGCATTACTTTTGAAAACAACATCAATATAATTATTTATGACACAATTTACCCTGCTTTTTGCCAGTATTTTAGGCGGTTTGGCCGTAATATTTGGTGCTTTTGGCGCACACGCTTTAAAAAAAATATTGTCGGATGAACAATTAAAAAGTTTTGAAACCGGCATTAAATACCAAATGTACCACGCCATTGTTTTACTTGTTGTTGGTTTCAACGTCAACTTGGAAACCGCGGCGGAAAAATATATGGTGTACAGTTTTATGCTGGGTGTACTTTTGTTTTCGTTCAGCATTTACGGATTGGTTATTTCTTCGGCAAATAACAAAAAGTTAACATTTTTGGGTCCCGTTACGCCACTTGGCGGTTTGCTGTTAATTATTGGATGGGGATTGCTTTTCTACAGTATTTTAAACCTTCCGAAGTAATTTACTATTGAAAATATTGTAATTGAATTAACAATTTTTAGCCTGAAAAGATGACTAATAATTTATATATTTGAGAACTAACTAATAAATCGAAGAAAAAAAATGAAACGAGCATAACAAATTCTGATACACAAAGGAATGATTAATGGCGAACAGCAGCTGTTACCGCTAAAAAATAAAATTTAAACAGATGAAACGAGCCATAACAAATTTTGATACACAGCAGAATGATTAATGGCGAACAGCATCTGTACCAATAAAAAATAAAAGATAAACAGATGAAATACTTCACCTTCATACTCGTTGTTTTTGCATTGATTTTTAATTCGTGCAACAATAAGCCTGCGGAAAAAATTGTCGAGAACACTGCTGTTGAGCAATCATTTAAATATAAAGTTGAAACCATAGTCCCGGATTTGGAACAACCTTGGGGAATGGCATTTTTACCTGACGGATCGATGCTGATTACAGAAAAAAAAGGCGTGCTTATTCATTTTAAAAATGGAAAAAAAACAATTGTAGAAGGTTTGCCAAAAATTGAAAACAACGGACAAGGTGGTTTATTGGATATTATACTGGATCCAAAATATAGGGAAAACGGTTGGATTTATTTTTCTTATGCCGCGAATACAGAAAATGACAATAAAGGCAGCAATACCGCAATTTCCAGGGCGAAACTTGTCAACAACAAATTGGTTAATTTGGAATTGCTTTATAAAGCTACGCCTAACACAAAAAACGGGGCGCATTATGGTTCGCGGTTCGCATTTAACAAAGAAGGATTTTTGTTTTTCTCTATTGGGGACAGGGGAAATAACAAGGATAATCCGCAGGACATTACCCGAGATGCGGGCAAAATTTACAGAATTAACCCAGATGGAACAATTCCAAGTTCAAACCCGTTTTATAACGCAAAAGACGCCAAGAAAGCGATTTTTTCGTATGGGAACAGAAATCCGCAAGGAATGGCCTTACATCCTGAAACAGGTGAAATTTGGACTCATGAACATGGCCCAAAAGGAGGCGATGAAATAAATATCATCAAATCAGGCAAAAATTACGGATGGCCAAAAGTGTCGTATGGCATTAATTACGATGGTTCGATTTTAACAGATAAAACTTCAATGCCCGGTATGGAAAATCCGATTCATTATTGGGTTCCTTCCATTGCCCCAAGCGGAATGGACTTTGTAACCAGCGATAAATATCCGCAATGGAAAGGGAATCTTTTGGTGGGATCCTTAAAATTTCAGTACCTGAACAGGTGCGTTCTTGATAACAACAAAGTGGTAAAAGAAGAAAAGTTATTGGAGGGCTTGGGCAGAGTCAGAAATGTTAAACAAGCACCCGATGGCTATATTTATGTTGCCATTGAATTTAAAGGCATTGTGCGTATTACGCCCATAAATTAATCTGTTAAAAACTGGAATTGTCAATACAACGCATAAAATCTTACTGTTTTAAGCAATAAGAAGTTGCAACCTCTATGAAAAATTATATCCTTTATTTATTTTTCTTCTTGATGGCTGTGTCTACCTCAGCGCAAAAACTGACGGGCAAAGTAATTGATGCAGAAAGTTCCATCGAAATTTCAGCTGTTTACATTTTAAATTCTGACCTTGAAACCGTTTCCGTTTCTGATGAAAAAGGACTTTTTACCCTCACAAAAACAGGTATTTACACGTTCCAAAAATCAGGTTATTATTCCGCAAAAATGGTTATTGACAACTTCAATTTTCATATTGTGGCTTTACAGTCCTTAACCGAAAATTTAAATGAAATTCAGATTGTCGGGAATAATTTTCAGCAAAAATTAAATAAAATCCCGGCTTCCGTAATTGCAATTTCAAGTGCCGATTTCACAAATAATACGGTAAATATTGCATCGGTAATCAATAAAGCGCCCGGTATCTTCATGTTTAGCGGCACACAAACCACCAACAGAATTACCATACGGGGCATTGGCTCACGCAATTTATACGGCACGAGTAAAATTAAGGTTTACTTTGATGACATTCCGCTGACAAATGGATCGGGTGAATCTGCTATTGAAGATATTGAATTGACTGCTTTAGGGAGAATTGAAATTTTAAAAGGACCTTCCTCCAGCATTTATGGTTCTGGATTGGGCGGCGCCATCCAATTAATTCCAAACAAAGGTTTATTTGATCAAACCGTCCTGAAAAGCGGCTTTACTTTTGGGTCTTTTGGCTTACAAAAGTACGTATTGCAGGCAAATTTGGGAAACCAGGCAAATGCCGCCAACCTTGTTTATGCAAATACGAAAATTGATGGTTACAGAGCCAACAATAAAACGGACAAACAATCTTTTACCCTGGCCTCAAATCATTTTATAAACGATAAAAACAACCTGACTGTCATTGTCAGCCATATTGATGTGAAATCATTTATTCCGAGTTCGATAGATGAATATAATTATGAAAACAATCCGGAAGCAGCGGCTTCAAACTGGGAACGTGCAAAAGGTTTTGAAGATTATAAAAAATCCCTGTTGGGCGTTTCGTGGAAACACGACTACAATTCGAATGTAAAACATTTTACAAGCATCTTTTCCTCCTTTTTTGATGGTGATGAAGCACGGCCATTCAGTATATTAAAAGACAAAACAACTGCTTTTGGAATTAGAACAAAATTGGAATTGAATGAACAATTGTTCGGAAAATCCGTTCAGTATATTGTTGGCGGAGAACTATTCAACGATATTAAAAAATACAAAACCCTGAAAAACCTATATCTTGAATACCCCGAAGGAACAGGAAGCGTGGCTGGCGAAACCTTAAGCGATTTTAAAGAAAACAAAGGCTATTTTAACCTGTTTTTCGATTCCAACATACAACTTTCTGAAAAAACCCAAGTCAATTTAGGCGTCAATTTAAATCAGACCGGCTTTACGTTAACCGATAAATTTAATAGTGATGCCGTTGATTTTTCTGGAAAATATCAGTTTAAAGCCATTCTTTCGCCTAAAATTGGCGTTACGCATCAATTAAACGAAAAAGCAATGGTTTACGGAACCATCAGCCACGGATTTTCAACGCCTACTTTGGAAGAAACTTTATTGCCAAACAATACATTGAATACCAACATAAAACCTGAAAAAGGATGGAATTTTGAAGTTGGCAGCAGAGGTTTGGCATTTAACAACAAAC
The DNA here is from genome assembly GCA_030683995.1 of Lutibacter sp. Taxonomy (GTDB): domain Bacteria; phylum Bacteroidota; class Bacteroidia; order Flavobacteriales; family Flavobacteriaceae; genus Lutibacter. The sequence continues at coordinate 5,275 of JAUXPH010000054.1, read as the reverse complement.
TAAACTACGATGTTGCTTTATATCAAATGACCGTTAAAGATTTATTGGTGGCAAAACGTGTTGGAGAAGATGAATATGTTGGTGTAAATGCAGGCATAACCAGCTATACCGGCTTGGAAATGACAGGCAATTATTTTCTGGTAAAAACCGCTAAATTTAAAGTTAAACACAGCAACAATTTGAGTTTAAACAATTTTAAATTTATAGAATTTACTGATTTCGACAACGATTATTCTGGAAACAAGCTAACGGGCATTCCCAATATCACTTTAAATTCCTCGGTTAGTATAGAAAACAATATCGGATTTTATGGGAAAGCCGACTTTAATTATGTTGGTAAAATGCCTATGCGGGATGACAATTCTATGTATTCAAAAAAATATCATTTGGTAAATGGCTTGATTGGTTTTAAAACTTCAGAAGAAAAAAAATTCTCGCTTGACCTTTTTGTTGGATTAAACAATATTTTTAATGAAAAGTATGCGTCTATGCTTCTTATCAACGCAACCAGTTTTGGAACAGCCAAACCGCGCTATTATTATCCCGGAGAACCTGTGAATTATTATGCAGGAATCAATTTAAAATACCATTTTTGATTCAAGATCATTGTTGTCCGATTAAATTTTGCAAAACTTACAGGTCGCCCCGAAGGGGCTTTAATAATTGGATCTTTTAATTTTTCTACAAACATTTTGCTCCTATGGAGCTTTTTTAGTCCCAGCGGGACGACCCGTCTGTTGAAAATAGATTTTCAAAAAACAAGCCCCATCGGGGCGACCTGTTTGTTAAGTCCAATTTAGGTTAAGATAGTTAAATTGCAATGAATTTTTACCGAACAACAATATTACGAATTAGGATTTTTCATTACTAATTGAATTCGCGTTAGTGATAGCAGCCCTTCGACTCCGCTCAGGATAAACTTATCCTTTTTTAAATGCAATGATAAAAAAGATATAGCGAATAGCACGACCCTTGTGGTAACGCCCAAAATATTATTTGATTTGGTTTTCTGTTTTATAAATTATTGTAGATTTACGCTAAACCAATCGATCCAAAATGAAATTTTATCCTTTTAAAGCAATAGTCATCATATTGCTAAGCATTTCCTTATTTAGCTGTAAAAAAACAACCACTTCCGAAGCAATTGAAATCAATTTTGTCAAAGAAAATTACGATAAGTTGGAAACTACCATCACGATGCGCGATGGCGTTAAACTGTTTACCGTGGTTTATTCACCAAAAGACAAAAGCAAAAAGTATCCTATTTTATTGCAACGCACGCCTTACAGTTGTCAGCCCTACGGCGCAGACACCTTGAAAAGCAGCATTGCACCCAATAAATTTTTGATGGAAGAAAGAAATATTGTGGTATACCAAGATGTTCGCGGACGGTGGATGAGTGAAGGCACATACGACAATATGCGGGCATATATTCCGAACAAGAAAAGCAACAATGACATTGATGAGAGTTCCGATACGTACGATACCATTGACTGGCTGGTAAAAAATGTGGAGAATAACAACGGAAATGTGGGAACCTGGGGAATTTCCTATCCCGGATTTTATGCAACGTATTCTGCTATTGATGCACATCCTGCTTTAAAAGCAGCTTCACCCCAAGCCTGCATTGGCGATTTCTTTTTTGATGATTTTCACCACAACGGCGCTTATTTGTTGAGTTATTTCAGGGCCACCGCTTTGTTTGGAACGCCAAAAGATGCACCATCCGATACCGCTTGGTACGCTACTCCCGATTTAAAAACAAAAGACCAATACCAATTTTTTTTAGATGCTGGTCCGTTAAGCAATCTGAACCACTATTTTCAATATGAAAAATTGGATGAAACTGCACCGCAAAACAAAGACAAAGTGGACGATTTTTTCTGGAAAGAATTATTTGAACACCCAAATTATGATGAAGTTTGGCAAAGTAAAGGCATTATTCAGCATTTGAAAAACATAAAATCTTCGGTGGCCACGATGGTTGTCGGCGGACAATTTGATGCCGAAGATTTATACGGACCGCTGGAAACCTACAAAACGATTGAACAATACAACAAAGACAATTACAACACTTTGGTTTTTGGACCTTGGAGTCACGGGCAATGGGCAAGAACAGCAGTTGAAAACAGCGTGGGGAATTATTATTTTGGCGATTCCATTTCCATAAAATTCCAGCAACAAATTGAAACCAAATTTTTCAACCATTTCCTAAAAGGCAAAGGCGATAAAAACTCCGGTTTACCTGAAGCTTATGTATATGACACCGGCAAAAAAGAATGGAAATCGTATGATATCTGGCCTCCTTCAAATAGCAAAAAAATATCGATGTATTTGTCCGATCACCAAAAATTAACAACTTCTGCAGAAAAGGAAATCGGCATCAAATTTATAAGCGATATCAAAAAACCGGTGCCGTATACCGAAGACATAAAAATGGAATTTATCCCAAGAAAATATATGACCGATGATCAGCGTTTTGCGGCCAGAAGAGGCGACGTGCTGGTGTTTGAGACCGAAATTTTGGAGAAAGACTTTACCTTGGCAGGCGATATTTTGGCAAAACTGCAAGTGGCAACCACAGGAACCGATGCCGATTGGATTGTGAAAGTGGTTGATGTGCATCCATCTGATGTTGAAGAAACCAACAAAAATATGCAGGACCATTTAAAACTGAGCAATTATCATTTAATGGTACGCAGTGAAGTGATGAGAGGAAAATTCAGAAATAGCTTTACCTATCCCGAACCATTTATTCCGAATAAAAAAACTGCGGTAAACATCAAACTGCAAGACGTAAATCATACGTTTAAGAAAGGACATAAAGTGCAAATTCAGGTTCAAAGCACGTGGTTTCCGCTGATTGATATGAATCCGCAATCCTATGTGGACAATATTTTTAAGGCCAAAAAAGAAGATTTCAAAACCCAGACGCATACTGTTTTCACTTCATCATCCATAGAGTTTTCGGTATTGAATTAAAAAAGAAGAGCCAAAACTTTTGATGTGACCATCAAGGTTTTGGCTCGAACTTAAACTACTAACTAAAATTTCATTTCAAAGAGGATAACTTTGTGTTCATTGACCTATTTAAATACAAGCACTCTTTTTAATAATATTTTTCTATGCGCGAAATTAAGATTATTGGAATTAAATAAAATGACATTTGTCAATTTAAAAGAATTTTTTTTAAAATTACGACTGAATTTAAACACTCACAAAAACGATTGCCAAAAATATTGAAACGAAAATGAGCACGGCAGATTGTGACTCCATATGTAAAGGTTTAATCCCAGTCTAACAATCGTTTTTGGCCTTCCAATTTCTGAATATCCGTAATGTCCTGAGACATTTCAATCACGCCTTTGTATTTTTTATCGTTATCGCGAATGGCAAAATACCTGATATGGATAATTCTTCCTTTGAAATTAAACCAAAACTCGGCAACGTCTTTTGTTCCGGCTTTAAATTCAGCCACAATTCTCAAAACCATATCCACACTTTTTGGCGGATGGCAAAATTTAACCTCTCGGCCAATAATGCCTTTGCTTCTTGGAAAAACCCTGTCGTCTCCTCGATTGTAAAAAATTACTTTATCATTTTCATCCACAAAAGTGATGTCGATGGGTAAAAATCGCAGGAGCAAATTCACCTGTTCCGGTGTCATATAACCTTCATCATAATGGAATGTATTTTCCAACGAAAAAGTCAGATCACGCTTGCTAAAATCTTCACTTGGATGCACATATTCAACAGTAACAATTGCAGGATAAGGTTCTGGTTTTTCGGTTAACATCCAGCCAATTTCTTCATCACCCTGGTAAAAATCCTTCCACTCCTCTTCCGTTAACAATTCCATTGAATTTGGAAACAATCGCATATCTTCTATGCTTAACAAACGTTTAATGCCTTCAACCAAATAAGGAATATTGTCAATAATTTTGGCGGTATTTTTTTCGACATTATAGTCATTCAATAATTTGATTTGAGCCCTTAAATTATCGTGAAAGGACCACATCCCCTGGCTTGGCCCTTCCCATCCGTGTTTTTCCAGATAAGGAAACAACTGATTTTCTTTACGCGCAAATCGTTTTTCAATGGTTGTTAACTGATTGAAAATGTTGAAATATTTTTGAAAATCCTCCACGGGATTTGCATCTGCCAATTCCAAAAGCAATTCCTGAATTAAGTCGCTTTCCTTGTAATATACCTCAACGGGATGCCCTTTCGGCAATTTTTCAACGGTTGATAAAAATGAATTCATTTTTGTGAGATTTTAAATTATATTAGTTGGTGTTTGAAATTTTTTTCCTTATTGTTTCAATTTCTTTTTTCAGAACTTCAAATTCAACACCGCTTTCTTTGCACGCAATTTCAAGTGTTGCGCCGCCACCGCAGCAAAAATCTATTTTATATTTACTAAAAACTTGGTCGGATCCCATATTTTGGGCCACTACTTCTGCAACAGTATTTTGTTTAGTGATTTTCATCATTTGATGTTTATAATTATAATGCAAATATACTAATAAAATACCAATTAGTCTTTTATTATTTTAATTAATATTTACACTTAATTAATCGTAAATTTTGATAAAAAATAATTGTTGAAAATTGCCTGAATAGGCTTTAAGACTGATGCCTGATTTTTTCAAATAACATCACCAAAGATTTTAGCATTTCAACGGGTGTTGTTAAAATTTGATAATGATTTTGTCCAAACATTTGCGGTAAATAATATTTGGCCTGTGCTTCTATCGCCAGCGCGTAAGAATTTATTTGTCTTTCATTTAGTTCGCGCAAGGCTTGTTTCACATCGTTAACACCATATTTCCCTTCGTACTTGTCATAATCGTTGGGCTTTCCGTCGGAAATTAAAATAACCCATTTATTTTTGGTATTACGTTTGTCTAACATCGCTCTGGAATGTCGCAAAGCAGCGCCAATACGGGTGTAACCGCTTGGTTCAACTGCACCAACTTTAAACTATTCTTTGTTACAATCTTAGTAAAAATTCTTTAAGCTAATCTTAATGGTAAGCCCTATAAATATAAGTAACATCACTAATATACCCCCCTAAAAAGAAAGCCTAGCTTGTTTTTAAATAACATAGCTTAACAGTTTTAATTAATTAATTATTTAGTTAATTTAAAATTAAAAAGCCTTTTTTTATATAATGAATTATTATTGTCCGGTTAAATTTTTCAAAACAAACAGGTCGCCCCGATGGGGCTTTAAATACTGAATTTTTCCATTTTTTTACAAACATTTCGCTCCT
>JAUXPH010000063.1 GCA_030683995.1 Lutibacter sp. | reverse complement strand
TTAGTCATTCTGCTGTGTATCAAAATTTGTTATGGCTCGTTTCATCTGTTTAAATTTTATTTTTTAGCGGTAACAGATGCTGTTTGCCATTAATCAATCCTTGATGTATCAAAATTTGTAATGCTCGTTTCATCTTATTATTCTTTAACGCGTTCTAAATAAGCTCCTTTTGCGGTATCCACTTTAATTTTATCGCCTTCATTGATAAACAGAGGAACATTAATTGTTGCGCCAGTTTCAACAGTTGCTGGTTTGGTTGCATTTGTTGCTGTGTTGCCCTTTACGCCTTGTTCTGTATGCGTTACTTCTAAAACCACACTTTGAGGCATATCAACAGACAATGGTAAATTATCTTCGGTATTGATAATAATGGTTACAATTTCGCCTTCTTTTAACAATTCAGGGGCATCCAATATGTTTTTTAACAAAGTGATTTGGTTATAATCTTCCGTATTCATAAAATGAAATGAATCTCCTTCAGGGTATAAAAATTGAAATTTTTGGGTTTCAACTCTGATATCTTCAATTTTTCTTCCAGCCGGAAATGTATTGTCTAACACTTTTCCAGAAGACAAACTTTTTAATTTAGTACGCACAAAAGCCGGACCTTTTCCTGGTTTTACGTGTAAAAATTCAATTACTTTAAAAATATCATTATTGTATCTAATACACAATCCGTTTCTAATATCCGATGTTGTTGCCATTTATTTATTTTTGTTTATTTGTTTAATCCTATCCCCAACCCTTTCCAAAGGAAAGGGAGTTTGTTTTCTATAAAATCTAAATTTGTCAATTCCCAAAAAGGGCCTAACTTCCTGTATATCCTTTCATAATTCCTCTTTGGGAATTTTTAATGAAAAGTATAATTTGGTCTCTTTCTTTGGTTGCTTCCATTTCGGCTTCAATTTTTTCCAAAGCCTGTGTGGTATTGTAATTTTTTTGGTAAAGGATTCTATAAATATCTTGGATTTCCCTAATTTTTTCTGTTGAAAATCCTCTTCTGCGCAATCCTATGGAATTAATCCCAATATAAGATAACGGCTCTTTTCCTGCTTTGGAAAATGGCGGAACATCTTTTCGCACCAAAGAACCACCAGAAACCATAGAATGTTCTCCAATATGTATAAATTGATGCACTGCCACCAAGCCGCTTAAAATGGCATAATCGCCAATCGTTACGTGCCCGGCAATAATAGAACCATTTGCCAAAATACAATTGTTACCAATAATGCAATCGTGTGCAATATGGGTAGTCGCCATAATCAAACAATTGTCGCCTATTTTTGTATGCCCGAGTGCTTTTGTGCCTCTATTTACGGTGACACATTCTCTAATTGTGGTGTTGTCACCAATAATGGCCAATGAATCTTCTCCCTCAAATTTTAAATCCTGCGGGATTGCGGAAATAACCGCTCCCGGAAAAATTCTGCAATTTTTGCCTATTCTGGCGCCTTCCATAATGGTCACATTAGATCCAATCCAAGTTCCTGATCCTATAATGACATTGTTGTGAATGGTGGTAAAAGGCTCAACAACTACATTGGTTGCAATTTTTGCCTGAGGATGTATATATGCTAATGGCTGATTCATTATTCTGTCGGTTTTCTGGCAATTTGTGCCATTAATACTGCCTCTACCACAAGTTTACCGTTTGCATAACCATAAGATTGCATATGACAAATTCCTCTTCTTATAGGTGAAATTAATTCGGCACTAAAAATTAAAGTGTCTCCCGGCAACACTTTTTGTTTGAACTTTACATTGTCCATTTTCATAAAATAGGTTAAGTAGTTTTCAGGATCGGGAACGGTGCTTAAAACCAAAACGCCGCCGCATTGTGCCATCGCTTCAACTTGTAAAACGCCCGGCATTACTGGTGCTCCTGGGAAATGTCCTATAAAAAAAGATTCGTTCATAGTAACATTTTTCATTCCAACTACGTGCCTGTCCGATAATTCCAGAATTCTGTCTATCAATAAAAAAGGCGGCCTGTGAGGCAGAATACTCATAATTTTATGAATATCCATTAATGGCGGCTGATTTAAATCGAATTTCGGAACACAATTCCGTTTTTCTTGTTTAATAATTTTTTGAAGTTTTTTTGCAAAAACAGTATTCACCAAATGTCCCGGTTTATTGGCAATTACTTTTCCCCTGATTCTGCATCCAACCAAGGCCAAATCACCAATTACATCCAACAATTTATGCCGCGCCGCTTCATTTGCCCAACGCAATGTCAGGTTGTCCAATATCCCGTTTGGTTTAACAGATAATTTTTCTTTATTGAAAGCTTTTTTAAGTTTATCCATTGTTTCGTCAGATATTTCTTTATCTACATACACAATGGCATTGTTTAAATCACCTCCTTTAATTAAATTATTGTCCAGTAACATTTCCAATTCGTGGAGAAAACTAAAAGTTCTGGCATTCGCAATTTCGGTTTTAAATTCGGAAAGCGAATTCATGGTTGCGTTTTGGGTTCCTAAAACTTTGGTTCCAAAATCGACCATGGCCGTTATTTGATAATTATCACAAGGCATTAAAATAATTTCACTGCCCGTTTCTTCATCTTTATATGAAATGATTTCTTTTACGATAAATTCATCTCGCTCAGCATCTTGTTCCTCAATTCCCGCCTTTTCAAGCGCTTCCACAAAATGTTTGGACGATCCGTCCATAATTGGAGGTTCGGGCGCATTGATTTCTATAATAATATTGTCAATATCTAATGCAACAACCGCAGCCAAAACGTGTTCAGAAGTATTTACAAAAACACCGTGTTTTTCAAGATTTGTGCCTCTTTGCGTATTGATTACATATTCTGCGCTTGCCTCAATAACGGGCTCTCCTTCCAAATCCTTTCTCACAAAAACATAGCCTTGATTTATGGGCGCAGGCTTAAAGGTTAAGGTCACTTTATTGCCTGTATGCAAGCCAACACCCGAAAGTGTTACTTCATTTTTGATTGTTTTTTGATTATTCCTCATTTTTTCTCTTTTAATGCTTTAATATCCTTTTCCAATGCATTTATAGTTGCTGCCAATTCAGGCAATTTTTTAAAATAGACATACGATTTATTAAAATCAGAATAACCCATTGCAGGCGATCCTTGTATTATTTCATCATCTTTAACATTTCTTCCTACACCTGCCTGCGCCTGTATTTTTACATTATTTCCAATGGTAATATGCCCAACAATGCCAACTTGTCCGCCAATCATGCAATTTTCGCCAATTTTTGTTGAACCAGCCACACCAGTTTGGGCAGCAATAACCGTGTTTTCGCCAATTTCAACATTGTGTGCTATCTGAATTTGGTTGTCCAATTTTACGCCTTTTCTTATAATTGTTGAGCCCAATGTTGCTCTGTCAATCGTTGTTGCTGCTCCAATATCAACATTATCTTCAATAATAACATTGCCTATTTGAGGTATTTTACTGAAAACACCTTCCGCACTTGGCGCAAAACCAAATCCGTCTGAACCCAAAATAACTCCGGCATGCAAGGTACAATTGGCACCAATTATTGTTTCTGAATAAATTTTTGAACCTGCATGAATAATGGTGTTATCCCCTATTTTAACATTATCTCCAATATAAACATTCGGGTAAATTTTCACATTATTACCTATTGTAACCCGGGAACTAATATAAGAAAAAGCACCTAAATATAAATTTGTGCCAATAATTGCTGATTCATTAATATATGATGGTATTTCAATTCCCGATTTCTCCGACTTTACTTTGGCGTAAAACTCTAACAATGTTGAAAATGCCTGATACGCATCCGCAACTTTTATGAGGGTTGTTTTAACTTCTTTTTCAGGCACAAAGTCTTTATTCACAATCACTACGGAAGCTTTTGTTGAATAAATATAAGGGGTGTATTTTGGATTTGACAGAAATGTTAGTGACCCATCTTCTCCTTCTTCTATTTTGGAAAGGCTAAATACTTCGACATTTTTATTTCCGAAGATTTCGCCGTCTAAAATTTCTGCTATTTGAATTGCTGTAAATTTCATGTTATGCAAAAGTAAAAAAAAAGTTCAACTCTACCTATTTCTTTGGATAGCAGATGTAGTACTTATAAACCGGATTCGACAATGCCTGGATATTTAAATGGTCAGATGCCTCAGTAACATCTTTTAAGGTTCCGTTTTTATAAATTATTTGGATGTTATTTTTTGTTGAATCATAGGCTTGGTTGCATATTTCTCCGTGAAAAACAAAATAATCCAGTTCTGCATCGCTATAATGAAAATTTTCTTTAACCTTTTGCTGGATTGTTAACAATTGATTTTCTGTAAATGGTTCATTTTGAAGCACTACTTTTGGCAAATTTCTGTTGATTAGACTTTTAGATAATGTTGAAAGCACCTTATCATCAAAAGAAATCCATTCTTTTATGGCGGCCAAAATATCATAATCATCCAATTTTGAAAATGTTTTTAGATTTTCAGCAGTAAAATTATCTTCACTAATGGATTGTTTTAAAAATATGGATAATGTTTTTGTTGCTGGCAATTCTATGCCCAATAAAGAAAGTTCTTTTGCGCGTTTCAATATTTTTTCCAGTAATTTTTCTGCTACAAGCGCCGTTTTATGCAAATAAACCTGCCAATACATAATTCTGCGGGAAACAATAAAACTTTCCACACTGTAAATTCCCTTTTCTTCAACCACCAAATTGTCGCTATTTACGTCGAGCATCTTTATTAATCGTTCCGAATTTATGGTGCCTTCAGCAACTCCGGTATAAAAACTGTCCCGTTTTAAATAATCCAACCTGTCCATATCCAACTGACTGGAAATAAGCTGATGTAAAAATTTGCGGTGATAATTTCCCTTAAATATTTCAATTGCCAGGGTAAGTTGCCCTTTAAACTCATCATTTAAAGCTTCCATAAATAATAAGGAGATATTTTCGTGCGAAATACCTTTAAAAAACTGCCCTTCTAAAGCGTGCGAAAATGGCCCGTGCCCAATGTCGTGCAACAAAATTGCGATGTAAACCGCCGTTGCTTCTTCTTCAGAAATTTGAACGCCTTTAAATTTTAAAATTCTTACAGCCTTTTGCATTAAATGCACACTTCCAACGGCGTGATGAAATCGCGTATGGTGCGCACCAGGATAAACCAAATACGACAATCCCATTTGAGAAATTCTTCTCAGTCTTTGAAAATACGGATGTTCTATCAAATTATAAATTAAAATATTTGGAATCGTAATAAAACCGTAAATTGGGTCGTTTAATATTTTTAGTTTGTGCGTTTTTTTATCGTTCAAAATAATTATTTTTAATAATGATAATGCAAATATAACAATATGGGTAATATAAACATTTTATGGGTTGATGATGAAATTGATCTTTTGAAACCGCACATTCTATTTTTAGAAAAAAAAGGATATGCAGTTTCTACGTCTAATAATGGTGCTGATGCCATTGATATGTGTGATGAAAACAATTACGATATTGTTTTTTTAGACGAACATATGCCTGGTTTAAGCGGATTGGAAACTTTGAGCCAGATAAAAAGCAAGCGTCCAAATCTGCCTATTGTGATGATTACCAAGAGCGAAGAGGAATATATTATGGAGGAAGCCATAGGAAATAAAATTGCAGATTATTTGATAAAACCCGTCAATCCGAATCAGATATTATTGAGTTTAAAGAAAAATTTAGACCATTCTCGTTTAATTTCTGAAAAAACCACTTCGAATTATCAGCAGGAATTTAGAAAAATAGCGATGGATTTGGCGATGGTAAATTCTTATGAAGAATGGATCGACATTTATAAAAAGCTGGTTTATTGGGAATTGGAACTTGAAAATATCAGCGATACTGGAATGATTGAGATTTTGGAAAGCCAAAAACAAGAAGCCAATTCGCTATTTTTTAAATTTATAAAGAAAAATTATAAAGATTGGATGCAGGATGATGATGCGCCCATTATGTCGAATACCTTGTTCAAAAAAGTGATCCTTCCCGAAGTCAGCACTTCAAAAGGAACTTTGTTGGTGGTGATCGATAATTTACGCTATGACCAGTTTAATGTTTTAGAACAAACCATCAATAAATATTACAAAAAACAGGATGAAATTGCTTTTTACAGCATCTTGCCTACTGCGACACAATATGCACGGAATGCTATTTTTTCAGGCTTAATGCCATTGGAAATGGAAAAACAACATCCCGAATATTGGAAAAATGATGTGGAAGAAGGCGGTAAAAATTTATATGAAGAAGATTTTTTAACAGCGCAATTAAAACGGCTGAGACAAAATATTAAATTCGCCTTTTATAAAATAACCAATCTGAAATCAGGAAAACAATTGGTTGAAAATTTTAACGCAGTTAAGGAAAACGATTTAACGGTTATCGTTTATAATTTTGTTGATATGCTTTCGCATTCAAAAACTGAAATGGAAGTTATTAAAGAATTGGCCAGTGATGATAAGGCTTACCGATCGTTAACCAATAGTTGGTTTTTAAATTCGCCTTTGTTGGAAATTATTCAAAAAGCCCAAAATTTAGGATTAAAATTGATTGTCACCACAGATCACGGCACCATCAATTCAAAAGTTCCGTCAAAAGTGATTGGCGATAAAAACATCAGTTCAAATTTGCGCTATAAAACAGGAAAAAGCTTGTCGTATGAAGAGAAAGATGTTTACGCCGTTAAAGATCCTAAGGAAATTTTATTGCCTTCAATCTCTATAAACAGCGCCTTTATTTTTGCCAAAGAAGATTTGTTTTTTGCCTACCCCAATAATTATAACCATTTTGTGAATTATTTTAAAAATACCTATCAACACGGCGGAATTTCGTTACAGGAAATGATCATTCCTTGTGCTATATTTGTACCGAAGGCCCCCTAGCCCCCGAAGGGGGACGGAGCATAAAGAAAACAGCTGGTAGCTGTTTTTAGCGAACGAGCCGGCTGGCGTGTTGGGCTTTGAAAAGTTGAAGGTAAAAAAAATTAAATTGAAGTTTATAAAAACCATTGTGAATGACTAAAAATTACGCATTAGATGAATTGCCTGCAATTGCGAAAGAAGTCATAAAATCGGCAAAAAACAAAGTGTTGCTTTTTTATGGTGAAATGGGCGTGGGAAAAACCACGTTGATTAAGGAAATTGTAAAGCAATTAGGCAGTAATGATGGCGTAAGCTCTCCAACTTTTTCTTTGGTTAATGAATATCATGCAGTAAATGGCGATAAAATTTATCATTTTGATTTTTACAGAATTAACAATGAATATGAAGCTCTTGATATTGGCGTTGAAGAATATTTTTACAGCGATTGCTGGTGTTTGATAGAATGGCCAAATAAAGTGGAAAATTTACTACCTTTAAACTCGGTAACTATTACAATAACTGCAAACAGTGATCAATTACGAACTATAGAACTTAGAAATAATGGGTAAAAAAATTTCTTCGCCGTTTAGTACGGCTGAGTTAATTCCGCAAGCGGAAACTTTAGAGATTACAAAAAGGAAAAGCGAACTGGTTATCGGTATTCCAAAAGAAACCCATTTTCATGAAAAAAGAGTTTGTTTAACGCCCGATGCTGTGGCGGCATTAACCGCACAAGGCCATAAATTTGTGATTGAAACTGGCGCTGGTGAAGGATCAAACTTTTCGGACAAGGAATATTCTGAAGCCGGCGCGAAAATAGCTTATGATGTAAAAGAAGCTTTTGGCTGTCACATGATTTTAAAAGTTGAACCAGCTTCATTAGATGAAATTAAACTAATCAATCCGCAAAGTATCCTTTTTTCAGCATTGCAACTAAAAACACAAACAAAAAAATATTTTGAAGCCTTGGCAAGCAAACGCATTACCGCCATTGCATTCGATTTTATAAGAGATGATCAGGGCATATTTTCTATTGTAAAATCATTAAGTGAAATTGCAGGAACCGCTTCTATCTTAATTGCCGGTGAAATAATGAGCAACAACAACGAGGGACACGGATTGTTATTGGGAAATATTGGCGGCGTTCCGCCAACGGAAGTGGTGATTTTAGGCGCTGGCACCGTAAGTGAGTTTGCGGCTCGTTCGGCAATGGGTTTGGGAGCCAGCGTAAAAGTATTTGACAATTCAATCACCAAACTGCGAAGTTTACAACACCGTTTAGGTCATCCTATTTACACCTCAACCATACAGCCAAAAACATTGCAAAAAGCCCTTATGCGCTGTGATGTAGCGATTGGAGCTGTGAGAGGTAAATCTCGTTCTCCTGTTTTAGTTACAGAAGAAATGGTGATGCGCATGAAAAATGGTGCTGTAATTATTGATGTTAGCATTGATTGCGGCGGAAACTTTGAAACCTCTGAATTAACAACCCACAAAAAACCAACCTTTCAAAAACATGGTGTTATTCACTATTGTGTTCCCAATATTCCTTCCAGATATTCCAGAACTGCCTCAGTTTCAATAAGCAATAATTTTACGCCATATTTAATGAATATTGCGGAAGACGGCGGATTTGAAAATGCTGTCCGATTTGACAAAAGTTTACAAAAAGGGATGTATTTTTACCACGGAATTTTAACCAATAAAACCGTGGCAGATTGGTTCAACTTGCCTTTTAGAGATATCAATTTATTGTTTTTATAATATGACTTTTAAACAACGCTTGCCCTATTTCTTAGTAGGTTTAACACTGGGGATTATTGCCGTATTTTTCGTTTTTGATAAAAAAGAAGCCACTTTCGATTATGGTCCGAATGCCCGTGTTTTAAAAAATATCAGCATAAAAAAGCACATTTTTTCTGAAGATGTTAAAACGGCTATCCTTTCAAAACAAGTTGATACGGCTCAAATTTCCAAGATTTTGAAAAAAGGCAATGCCGATATTTGGAACAAAATTAAAACGGATACTTGCATTCAATACAACATTAAAGGTCGAAGAGATTTGAAAAATATCACCTTAACGGTTAAAAATTGTGATTCAATTGCTTTTATTGAAAAAATTATGATTGAATAGCGATTTTTGAGTAATAATTTTCCTTGATTTTTTTGATGCTTTTGATGGATTTCTCCATCCATTCTTGGTATTTTTCGTCTTTTTCAATTTCAGTCAGTTCCCAATTTACCTCAGATTTCTTTAATTTTTCGGTCAGGTTTTGAAGAATGATGGCTGCTGCAACAGAAATATTCAGACTTTCGGTAAAACCAACCATCGGTATTTTTAAAAACCCGTCCGCATTGTCCATCACATCTTTTGAAAGTCCGGCCTTCTCCACCCCAAAAAAGAAAGCTGATTTTTCGGTAATGTCAAAATCCTGCAGCAAACAAGAATCATTGTGCGGCGTTGTCGCAATTATTTTATACCCTTTTGAACGTAGATCGGCAATGCAATCTAACGTATTGTTGCTGTCATTATTCCTGTAGACAGAAAAATCCAGCCATTTTTGCGCACCTTTAGCGATATGGTTCGAAGCATAAAATTTGTATTTTGTTTCAATGATATGAACATCCTGCACCCCAAAAACATCACAACTTCTTACAACGGCACTTGCATTTTGCGGCATAAAAATATCTTCAATAGCCACCGTAAAATGCCGTGTTCGGTCTTCCAAAACTTTTTTGAATAAATTTCTTCTTTTTTCTGATACAAATTGTTCTAAATATTCAATAAATTTATAATCTAACATCTAAATTGGGTGTTTTTTCAAAGATAAAATTTTACTTTTGATAAATAACGATATGAAGAAAATAGTTGTTTTAACGGGTGCCGGAATGAGTGCCGAAAGTGGCATTAATACTTTTAGAGATTCCGACGGATTGTGGGAAGGCCATGATATTATGGAAGTTGCTTCTCCGATTGGCTGGCAAAAAAATAGGGAAAAAGTACTGGATTTTTACAACAAACGCAGGGCGCAATTGCTTGAAGTTTTTCCAAATGCAGCCCACAAAGCCTTGGTGGAATTAGAAAATAAATATCAGGTGACCATTATCACCCAAAATGTGGACGATTTGCACGAGCGTGCGGGAAGTTCGAAAGTTTTGCATTTGCATGGCGAATTATTGAAAGTGAGAAGCACCAAAAATCCAAATTTAATTTATGACTGGAAACAAGCATTGAATTTAGGCCATCTTTGTGAAGATAATTCGCAGTTAAGGCCTCATATCGTTTGGTTTGGGGAAAACGTGCCCTTGTTTGACGAAGCACTGGAAATCACTTCAGATGCTGATATTTTAATGATCATTGGAACTTCCATGCAAGTGTATCCGGCAGCGCATTTGATTAATTGTTCCAAACCTGAAATCCCCATTTATTTTATTGATCCAAAACCTTTTATTCAACAAAATCTGTATTCAAATTTAACCGTTTTGGCCGAGAAAGCTTCTGTTGGCGTTGTAAAAGTAGTTAAGCAATTAATTTACTTATAACATTAAATAATGCGCCTTTTGAAATTTGGCTGCCCATTTCAATAAGTTCAAACAATTCCTGGTTACGCTCTTTTGTGTATTTTTTTTCAGCTTTAAAATATTCGAACCGCTCATTTAGGGGATTTTCCAAAAACCATTGATAATCGGCTTCATTTAAAAAACTTTTATTTTCATCATTTAATTTGATGTAAATTCTGAAAATATTATCCGATTCGCATTTAAACAGGTTGATGTGATTTTCAGAAATGTGTTCTAAATATTCCGTTTTTGTTAAAACATCTTCCCAAACCACATCGCTAAAAATATTTAATTCCTCTTCGGCCATCGAAGGATTTTCAATTTTTATTTTATGCCATTCTTTGGCGTCAATTTGTTGGGTTGCCAAAAATTCGGCAAACTCTTTGTTTAATGCTGAAAACTGTTCTTTCGTTAATTGTTGGTATTTCATAAAATATAAGCATAAAAAAACCGCCCTGATTGGGCGGTTCAAAGATATTAAATTTAAAGTTTAGAATGAATAACGCAATCCAAACTGCATTTGCCATCTGGACAATAAACTGGCATCATATACAAATGATTTAGTTAAGTTTTGGTCAAATGAATATGTTGGCGTTCCAGTACCATCAACACTTACGCCAATTGGTTGAACAACCTGTGGTTGTTGCACTAACCCCCAATTTGAATATAATAAATTTCCAACATTTAAAATATCGATGCTGAATTGAATGGCATTGGTTTTTGAAACTTTCAATTCCTGAATAAATTTCATGTCCCATTTTCCTCTCCAAGGAGCTAAAGCGCCATAACGTTCCGCATAATCTCCTCTTCTTCCGCTTAAATAATCATCTTGTTCAATAAAACGTTCTAAAGCTGTTTTTTGGGTAGTTTGCTGACCTGCATTACCTGAAAATTGCATTTGGTTTACCTCTTCTGCCGTTGGAATGTAAATTAAATCATTTAATGAAGAGCCATCATTATTGATATCTCCTGCATAAGTATAATTAAATCTGCCGCCTTGTGCATATTCAAAAAATGTAGAAAGTGTAGTTCCCCATTGATCGTTTGATCCATATTGCCAAGTTTTGGAAACCACACCAATAAAACGGTGAGTGTCTCCATATTTAGAATAAGCCAATGTAGCATCATTTGCATTCCCTAACGTTGGATTGAAGGCAAAAGCATCCCCAGTAATCTCAGCTTCAATTGAATTCACGTCTTTGGAGTTTAAATAGTTATATGCTCCCATTACATATAAGCCATTTTCAAAAGATTTTTGCGCTTTAAAACTTGCATTAAAGGTTCTTCCTTTATCAGAATTTGTAAAAACATAAGCGCTGGTAGGGTCACCCCAAGGCAACAAAGTTTTATCGGAAATTGTATAGATGGATCTATTGTCAACACCTTGTAATGTGCCTGAAGGAGTTTTTAACCCCCAATTCTGAACATGGGCTCCATTCAAATCTTTTGTATACGATATATCTGTTGTTAGAACTACCCCATTTTCCAATTGGTAATCCAAACCTAAACTATTTCTCCATACTTGAGGAAATTTAAAGTCTGGGTCAACCACTTGATAAAAATAAAAATTCGGATTGGCAATTTGGTTTCCTAACCACACAAATGGAAAACGGCCTGTAAATAATCCAGATCCTCCTCTAAATTGCACTGTTTTATCACCTTTCACATCCCAGTTAAAACCAACTCTTGGTGAAATCAAGAATTGATTGTTTGGCATTTTTGTTGAGTCAAAGAAAGCCGCTTCACCTGTATCTGGGTCGGTATATTCAAGAAAGGGGAAATAGGCACTTCCGTTATCAATAACATCTTGCGCTTTTCTGCTTGAATCAAAAAACAATGGTTTGTCGAATCTAACGCCATAAGACACTTTAAAATCATCATTTACATTCCATTCATCTTGCACATAAAAAGCCATTTGGCCAACATTGGTTTCTGCCAAAGCCCAAGAGTTATCTGCATTTTTTGTTTCAAAAACATTTTGGGCGTTTGCCATTGCGTCTGCCAATAAACCATTTGAAATGGCTGTATTAAAGGCATTCATATTGGCGAAATCACCAAAAAATGTCCCAACATAGCCTCTTCCATCAGCATAATCATAAGCTCCTAAGTTAAATGAATTGTCAAATTGAAATTTTTCAAATGAAAAACCAATGGTATAATTATGGTCTCCTTTACTGATATTTAAGTTATTGGTAAGTTGAAAAACTTTTTGGTCTAATGTATTGTGAACTGAAAAAGGTTCGTGGCCGGCAACTATATAATTTCCCCCACTTCCGTCTTGTATTCTGAATGAAGGCATTGGAGCAGACATTGAATTTCTGAAATCGTCGAAATGGGTATAGCCGATTTGTAATTTATTGGTTACATTATCTGCCAATGAGGAGTTTAGTTCAAATAATATCGATTTCAACTTATTATTTATCTGATATCCTGAATTTTGAAATTGCAAAATTTGGGAACTTGGGCCTCTAAAACCTAAGGCAGTTGGATGTGCAGGCAACTCTCTGGATGCATCTAAAAAGTTGTAAATAACTGCCAAACGGTTATCTTCATTGATGTTCCAGTCTAATTTTAAAATACCTTTTGTGCTGTTGCTTTCATGCGTAAATCCTTCATAAGCACCAGGATCGTATCCTATACTGCGCAATTTAGTTTGCACACTTATTAAATCAGACTCCAAAACTCTCGATTCATTAATAGCATTTGTGCCTCTTTTTGGCAA
The DNA here is from genome assembly GCA_030683995.1 of Lutibacter sp. Taxonomy (GTDB): domain Bacteria; phylum Bacteroidota; class Bacteroidia; order Flavobacteriales; family Flavobacteriaceae; genus Lutibacter. The sequence continues at coordinate 6,255 of JAUXPH010000063.1, read as the reverse complement.
CCAAGTTTGTCCTAAATCTGTTCTTTCATCTTTTTCAAAATTTGCGAAAACGAATAATTTGTCTTTTATAATAGGTGCTCCAAAACTGAATCCATATTGCGTTTGTTCTAATTTTGGAACAAATATATCCTCACCTTTTATTTTACTGCCTGTTAAATCCTGATTTCTGAAAAATCCATAAACAGTTCCAGACACTTTATTTGTACCACTTTTGGTTACGGCATTAATGGAGGCTCCTGTAAAGCCCGACAAAGTTACATCGTATGGTGCTGTTGCTACTGAAATTTGTTCAATGGCATCCAATGAAACCGGCTGTGCACCAGTTTGTCCTCCTGGTGTAGCTGCATCCAATCCAAACGGATTGTTAAAAATAGAACCATCTAGGGTGAAGTTGTTGAATTGATCATTTCTGCCGCCAAATGAACCACCTGAAGCAGACGGATCTAAACGCGTAAAATCTGAAGCCGATCTTGAAATGGTAGGCAATTTTGTTAATTCTCTTGAACCAACGCTTGTTTCGGCACCGGTTCTGCTGTTATTAAAAATGGAACTCCTTCCTCCTGTAATAACAACCTCGCCTAGTTGTTCACTTTCACTTTCCATTTTTACGTCTAAGTCAAATGCTGTACCTAAATTCAAATACACATCTGTATATTCAATCGTTTTATAACCTATATAACTAATGGTAATCGTATAAGGACCACCAACGCGCAGGTTTTGCAGTGAATATCTTCCGCTTTCCATAGTAATGGTACCAGAAACTGTACCTGTTGGCAGGTGTTTTGCAACCACGTTTGCACCAAATAAACCTGCTGAAGTTTCGTCACTCACAACTCCCTGAATTTTTGAAGTTGTTACTTGTGAAAATACGCTAACGACTGAAAATGCAGCAATTAGCATAAAAAATAATAATTGTTTTTTCATATAATTAAAGTTAAGTTAATGTTTAATTAGAGTCAAAAATAAAATAAAAAAGCCCACTAAAAAGTGGGCTTCAAATATGTTTATTAACTAAAAATTGTTAATTACTTTGGCTCTGCAACTATTTCAATTGGCAATTCTACCACAACCGCTCTGTGCAATCTAATTGTAGCATTGTATTTTCCAATTCTTTTAATAGTACCACCATCAACTTTAATGTATTTTTTCTCAATCACCTGACCTGCAGCGGCTAAAGCATCTGCAACATCTTGGTTGTTTACTGATCCAAATAATTTTGTGTTATCGGCTGTTTTAGCAGTAATTTTAATATCCAATGCTTTAATTGCATCTGCAATAGCTGTAGCGTCTTTTATTAATTTTTCTTCTTTATAAGCACGTTGCTTTAAAGTTTCCGCCAACATTTTCTTTACTGAACTTGTTGCCAATACTGCAAATCCTTGAGGAATCAAATAGTTACGTCCAAAACCATTTTTTACTGTAATAAGATCATCTTTAAACCCTAGGTTTTCAACGTCTTGCTTTAATATAATTTCCATAATTCCTTGCTGTTTTTATTTTAACATATCTGCAACGTATGGCAATAAAGCTAAGTGACGCGCTCTTTTAATGGCGACAGACACTTTACGTTGAAATTTTAATGAAGTTCCCGTTAAACGACGTGGTAAAATTTTACCTTGTTCGTTTACTAAGTATAATAAGAAATCGGCATCTTTATAATCGATATATTTGATACCATTCTTTTTAAAACGACAGTATTTTTTTACTTGTTTTGTTTCAATATCTAACGGAGTCAGGTAACGAACATCACCTTGTTTTCCTCCTTTTGCTTGTTGTTCTATAGACATAACGCTTATTTTTTAGATGCTTTACTTCCGTCTCTTAATCTTCTTTTTTCAGCCCAGGCAACAGCATGTTTATCTAACGCAACGGTTAAATAACGCATAATACTGTCATCTCTTCTAAATTCAAGTTCAAAAGGAGCTACGTATTCTCCAGCAACTTTGTATTCGAATAAGTGATAAAATCCACTTTTTTTGTTTTGGATGGTGTACGCTAATTTTTTTAAGCCCCAGTCCTCTTTTGATATCATTTCGGCACCTTTAGAAACAAGATAGTCCTCAAACTTCTTTACTGTTTCCTTTACCTGAACATCAGATAAAACGGGATTCAAAATGAAAACAGTTTCGTAATGATTCATAATTAATAATTTAAGTTTTTACTTTTAAGGGTGCAAATATAGGGTTATTTCCTTAATTGGCAAATGTAAATTTAATAAAATAGCTTTAATAATTATCTACGTCAATATTGAATTTAATGGAACGAAATTCATTGACGGCCTGAAACGCATTTTTTACCCTTTGAATTTGATTTTTACTCACCGTCAACGACTGTTTTTGGGGGATTTTAACAATGATTGTTCTGATATAATAATTCCTGATTTTGGAAATTCCCGGTGTTGACGGACCCAAAATATCGTCTTTGAAAATGGAGATTAACGATTTTCCCAGCCAAATGGCGGCTTCCTCTACCCTATTAAAATCCTTGTGGCGCAAGGTGATTTTAATAATTCGGTAAAAAGGCGGATAGTGGTATTGCCAGCGTTCATCCAATTGTTCTTTATACATTTCATCAAAATTGTTGGTAGAAACCTGCTGTAATATTTGATGGTGCGGATTGTAAGTTTGTATGGCGACTTTGCCTCTTTTGCTTGCGCGTCCTGCCCTGCCGGAAACTTGTACCATTAATTGATAACTTCTTTCATGTGCTCTAAAATCGGGGAAATTCAACATATTGTCGGCATTCATAATGCCAACCAACGACACATTTGCAAAATCCAATCCTTTTGAAAGCATTTGTGTTCCAACCAATATATCTATTTCCTGCGCTTGAAATTGCCCTATAATTTTTTGATAGCCGAATTTGCCGCGCGTGGTGTCTAAATCCATTCTTCCCACTTTGGCGTTTGGAAAAAGTTCCAGCAACTCAATTTCAATCTGCTCGGTTCCAAAGCCTTTGGTGTTCAATTTTTCGCTGCCGCACGCACCGCAATTATGTGGCATTGCCTGATGATGTCCGCAATAATGGCAACGCAATTCTTTTCTGTAATTGTGATAGGTCAAGCTAACGTCGCAATTTAGGCATTGCGGAGAAACACCACAAGTTTCGCATTCCACAATGGGCGCAAATCCTCGGCGATTTTGAAATAGAATGACTTGTTCCTTATGATCCAGCGCTTCGGTAATCATTTCAAGCAAACGGTCGGAAAAATGGCCGGTCATTCGTTTTTTTCTGTGCTTTTCTTTTACGTCGACCAATTCAATTTCAGGCAGTAAAACATCACCAAATCTGCGGTTTAATTCAACCAGCCCATATTTGTCTTGCTGGGCATTGTAATAGGTTTCTATGCTTGGTGTTGCAGAGCCCAAAATGACTTTGGCTTTGTGTTGATTCGCCAATACGATGGAAGCATCACGTGCGTGGTATCTTGGAGCGGGATCGTATTGTTTAAAAGACGGCTCGTGTTCTTCATCGACAATAATAAGACCCAAATTCGAAAAAGGCAAAAACATGGAAGAACGGGCACCTAAAATCAATTGCGCTTTTGGTTTGTTTTCCAACACATTGTTCCACACTTCTACCCTTTCATTCATCGAATATTTTGAATGAAAAACCGACAAATATTCTCCGAAATAAAGTTGCAGTCTGTCGATTAATTGGGTGGTAAGCGCAATTTCAGGAAGCAAATAAAGGACTTGTTTACCTTGTTCAATAAGTTGTTTAATTAATTTAACGTAAATCTCTGTTTTACCGCTGCTTGTGATTCCTTTTAAAAGTACTGTTTGTTTTGTTTTGAAATGCGCTTCAATGGCTAAAAATGCTTCTTCCTGATGTGTGGTCAGTTTTTTTATCTTACCCGATTTACCTTCAAAATTAATTCGGTCTTGCTGAATAAAATAGACTTCAAAAATACCTTTATCGATCAACGATTTTAAAACCGCTGAAGAGCTGTTTGAATCCTCGTGAAGCTGGCTTTGTTTTATCGGTTTTTTTGATGTCTGTAATTGAAAATAGGTTAAAATGAGTTCGCGTTGTTTTTTTGCCCTGCTAAGTGAATCGAGCAATTCAGAAAGTTTTTCGTTTGAATTCCAAGTTTCTGTTAACCGAATGTATTTTTCTAATTTCGGTTTGTATTGCTCGTAAATTTGCTCTTTAACTGCAATGGCATTTTTATCGATTAACGACTTAATAACTGGAAACACCGTTTTCTTCCCAAGAATATCAACTATTTGCTGAATAGAAAGTTGAGATTGGTGCTGTAGCGCTTCAAAAACTAAAAATTCTTCGTTTGAAAGTGCATCTTCTTGTACAAAATCCTTAACCAGCTGTACTTCTGTTTCGCTTTCCAGCAAAAAGGCTGATGGCAATGCAGCACGGTAAACTTCGCCCAAAGAGCACATATAATAATTGGAAATCCATTCCCAATGGGTAATTAGTATGTTGTTTACGACAGGAATTTCATCTAAAATTTGATAAATATCCTTTGCTTCATAACCAATTGGCGGTGTTTGGTGAATTTTATAAACCAAAGCGGTATATATTTTAGATTTTCCAAATTCCACAGCAACACGCATCCCTTTTTTCAAAAAAGAGACTTCTGCTTCGGTTATTTTATAGGTAAATAACTTTTGTAAAGGAATGGGTAAAATAACATCAATAAAATTGCTCAACGCTTTTGGTTTTAAAAAAGTAAAATTATTTAAAATCATTTTAATAATCGGCGTTTGTGAATAATTTAATTTTTTCAGAACAAGAACAATCTAAAAAGCATTATTTGTTACATTAAATGTTTTTTTAAGTTGTTATTTTTGCCACGAAATTGAAAAAAACCTGAAAATATTGGTAACGAATAATTTCAATTTTTTGATTTTAAATAGGTAATATGTCCAATTTTATTGGACATATTTTTTTTGGCACGTTGTTTGTGTTTGTGAAAAGGAATGCTGCTAACCGGCAAAGTTAGTTTAACCTTTAAATATTTTATCATGAAAACAAAATTATTACTTATGGCTACGTTTTTATTTGTTGGGTTTGGCGTGCAGGCTTCAGCTTTTAAAGCAGATAATTCTTCAAAAAATAATTATTATGACGATTATGGTGATTCATTCACTTTTGTTGAAAGAGATGTAACATTTGCTATTTTTCAAAATGGCGAGTTTGATTTTTACATCAACCAAAGAAACCAAAGAGGTGGTTTGGATGTTAATTATCAAGGCAATGGCGTTAACATTAGCTTTAACTCTGGTTATAATTATGATGCTTATGTACAATATGATGACTATGGCGCAATAATCCAAGTAGAAGATATTCCTATTTACTATGACTATTATGGGCGTGTAAGCAGAATTGGAAATACCCATATTTCATACGATTCTGGCAGATTGGTTCGCGTTGGCGGATTGCACGTGTACTATGACAGACAAGGTTATTATAGCCATTATTCAGGATACATTAACAATTACAACCGTGGCTATGTGTTTCACCCATATCACAATTATTTTGCAAGACCGTTATTTGATTTTAGAATTGTAAGTTACAATCCTTACAGAAGTCATTATCATCCAACACGTTACACTTATTATAGTGATCATTCAAGAAATACATATTACGACAAACATTATAAGAGAAATGGGCAAGACACCAGACGTGTAGCTGCCAAAAGTGTTCCTAACAGGTATAATGATAATAGCAGATCTGAGCAAATGGATAGAAGGAATTCTAATGACAGAAAAGGCCAGAATGGTCGTGATTACAACACAGTAAATAACACCGACAGAAGGTCAAATACAGTTCAAAGACCTACATCTAACGAAAGAACAAGTCAGGCCGGTAACAATACGGAACGTAGAGCTAATACAGTTCAAAGACCTACTTCTAACGAAAGAACAAGTCAGGCCGGTAACAATACGGAACGTAGAGCTAATACAGTTCAAAGACCTACTTCTAACGAAAGAACAAGTCAGGCCGATAACAATACGGAACGTAGAGCTAATACAGTTCAAAGACCTACTTCTAACGAAAGAACAAGTCAGGCCGGTAACAATACGGAACGCAGATCAAATACAGTTCAAAGACCAACTTCTAACGAAAGAACAAGTCAGGCCGGTAACAATACGGAACGTAGAGCGAATACAGTTGACAGATCAAGTCAGAATGAACGCAGTGCGAATACCGGAAGAATGGCTGAAAATCGTGCTCCAGAAAGAACAGCTCAAAAAACTGAGAGAGTTCAACAAAATAATAACCCAGAAAATG
>JAUXPH010000058.1 GCA_030683995.1 Lutibacter sp. | reverse complement strand
GCAAGCAAAGTCAGATCCTTTAATGGTTTAATCGTACATATATTTGGAAAACTTACTGCTTGTTTTTTAAAACCAATTGTTAACCCTTAATTCGCATTAATAATTAATTTTAAAAATATATAAACAAGAACTACAGGGTTGATAAAATAATGAATTTTTAAATGTTAAATTAAAGGATAATCTAAAATATGAGGTTTAAAATTAGCAATTTTAAGGGGTGTAACGCTATAATTGTCATTTTGCTTTCTTAATTTAAAAATGATAAAAAAGCAATTTCTCGAGAATCTCAATATAAAATTAAAAATAAAAATTGAATTATAAAAATATTTTTACCTTAATTTTATATTTCGAATGAAAAGTTCAAGAGATTAGGCATCTCCACTATCATATTTTTATTATACTGATTATAAGTTAATTGTAAAATTAGTTAGTAGTCAATAGTACCCTATTCAAATTCAATGTAAAACTGGGAGTTCCCAAAATATCGCATTCAGTAAATTTTAACAAATAATAAAATAATAAAAATTCAAAAATTCTGTTATTTACTTTGTCAGCAATTATCCGACAATTTAAAAAGTATAATTTAAACCCTCTTTTTATACTTTTTTGTTCACTAAATTAAAAAATAGATACCCCCATGAAAAACAAAATTTTCCTCATTTGCCTTTTAATTGCAAGTCAATTTAGCTATTCGCAGACCCTCGAAGAAACTTCAAATTGGATTGAAAACAACGCAGGCGCTCCCAATAACCTGTTCAGCAATACCATTGCTTACAACGCCCAAACCAATAGATTACTGCTATATAAAAATTATTCCGCGCCTTTTAAATTCAGAAAAGTGACTGAGATAGACCCAAAGGACGTTAGCAGCATCAGCCTTTATAAAGCAACTAAAAAAGGTGATTTAGGAGGTATTTTACTCAATTTTAAAAAAGGCGGTTCAAACACTAAAATTTATTTGGCGAACAATAACACCAGAGTTTCAAAGGTGAATAAAGTGGAAGAAAAAAAAATGTTTGCATTTCCCATTTTGGCCGAAGGCGGCCTGGAGCATACAAAAAGAATAAAATGGTACTATCTCAATTTATTCCAGCATTTGGGCATCGCGGTTAAAGATGGCGATACACTTTAATTTTTTAAGCCCCATTCAACAACAATTAATAAAAATTTGGGCCTGCCAACCGATAAGGTTAGCGTTCCCCGCCAGCTGGTGGGTCGCGCTTTTCGTTCCAAACTTTTTTCGCTGAAAAACCGCCAAAAAGGTTTTCCACTGCAACCCCTAAAGCAAATGATTTACTATTTTTTTTGACCTGCCTGCCGGACAGGCAGGATTACGATTTTAGAATTTTAAAATGACGAATTTTTTGCGGGCTTTGCGAATTTTCTTTGCGGGCTTTGCGGTTAAAGGCTAATTTTGTTTTAGTTGATTTTTTATAATTTTTTACTTGGTTTTTATCAAAGAATACGCAAATACATCTAAATCAACCAGTAAAGTTGTTAAAAAACACGTTACAATTCTGCATATTTATTTTTTTAATTTAATTACAACGCACAGTTTCTCAAAGAAAAATTAAAATGTTCTTCCTTTAGTTATATTTCCCGATTTTATATCATTTCAGCCGCTTTATCATAAAACTTTTTAGTATTTTGGTTGCACTAAAATTCTACCAAAAAAATGAAGAATACAACCAAATATATAATTGGTGTAATGAGCGGCACTTCCTTGGACGGCATTGATTTAGTTTACGTGAAAATAAATGCTTCAGAAAAATATAACTTCGAAATATTAAAATCGGAAACTGTTTCCTATAGTAATGAATGGAAATCGGCATTAAAAGAAGGTTTTCATTTATCGGGTGAAAAATTGGTGAAATTAGATGCCGATTATGGCAGCTATTTAGGAAAAACCCTCTTAAATTTCATCAAAAAAAACAGGATTGAAAAACTTGATTTTGTTGCTTCTCACGGACATACCATTTTTCACAATCCTGCTGAAAAATATACTTTTCAAATTGGAAACGGACCTCAAATATCCGCAGTTACCGGCATAAAAACCATTTGCGATTTTAGGGTTCAGGACGTTGCTTTGGGCGGTCAAGGTGCGCCATTGGTGCCAATTGGAGACGAATTGTTATTTTCTGAATATAATTATTGCTTAAATTTGGGCGGATTTTCAAATATTTCATTCAATAAAAATCGACAAAGAATTGCTTTTGATATTTGTCCGGTAAACATTGTTTTGAATCATTATGTCGCTGCCATAAATTTGGAATATGATGATAAAGGCACAATCGCTTCCACTGGAAAAATCGAAAATGATTTATTGAATGATTTAAATTCTTTGCCATTTTATGCCAATTTAAAACCAAAATCTTTAGGATACGAATATGTGGCGGAAACTATTTTCCCTATGATTGACAAGCACAACCTTAGCCTAAAAGATATTCTCAGAACATTTGTGGAACATATTGCCATGCAAATTTCAAAAAAAATAGACTCAGATTCAGAAAAAACTGTTTTAATTACCGGTGGTGGCGCTTTCAATACTTTTTTGATAGAAAGATTGCAATCGCACACAAAAACACAATTGATCATTCCTGATGAAACCATCATCAATTATAAAGAAGCCTTGGTTTTTGCATTGCTCGGTTTTTTAAAAGACGAAGGCAAAAACAACTGTTTAAAAAGTGTCACAGGCGCCATTAAAGATCACAGCAGCGGCGTTATATATAATTTTTAAGTTTAAAAACAAACAAATCAAACTCCCTCTCTCCCGATAGCTATCGGGATGGAAAGGGCTGGGGATAGGAAATCATAAATCAAAATAATGTCTTTAACCAACATAAATCTGGAAGAACTTTCAAATATCATTGATGGCGAGTTGTATTTCGATAATTTGCATAAAAGCATTTACGCAACCGACGCTTCCGTTTATCGGAAGATTCCTTTGGGCGTTGCATATCCGCGAAACAAAGAAGACCTAAAGAAAATCATTCATTTTGCCACAAAAAATTCCATCACGCTTATTCCGAGAACAGCCGGAACTTCATTGGCCGGACAATGTGTTGGAGATGGTTTAATTGTTGATGTTTCCAAACATTTCACAAATATTCTGGCTTTTGACGAGCATCAAAAAACAGTAACGGTTCAACCCGGCATCATAAGAGACGAACTCAATATTTTCTTAAAACCCTACGGATTATTTTTCGGCCCAAACACTTCCACAAGCAACCGGTGTATGATTGGTGGAATGGTGGGTAACAATTCATCCGGCACCACTTCCATCAAATATGGCGTTACCCGAGATAAAATTCTTGAGTTAAAAACAATTTTAAGCGATGGTTCTGAAGTTGTTTTTAACGAAGTCAAAACTTCCGAATTCAATCAAAAAAGAATGGGAAGTGCTTTAGAAAACAGAATTTATCAAACTGTTTTTAACGAACTTTCCAACGAGGAAAATCAGCAAGAAATTTTAAAGGAATTTCCAAAAAAGGAAATCCACCGCAGAAATAATGGTTACCCCGTTGATGCATTGCTGAATTTCGAACTTTTTGGCGGAACAAATAATTTTGTTAATCTCGCGAAATTACTTACGGGAAGTGAAGGAACCTTAGCTTTCACAACTGAAATTACCATTCAACTTGATGAGCTGCCGCCGGCAAAAAACATCATGGTCGCAGCGCATTTTAACAGCATTCAGGAAAGTATGGAAGCGGTGGTTATCGCCATGAAACACAATTTGTATACCTGCGAATTGATGGATAAAACTGTTTTGGATTGCACCAAAAACAATCGGGAGCAACTCAAAAACAGGTTTTTTGTGGAAGGTGATCCAAAAGCGCTGTTGATGTTTGAAATCTGCACCGATTCTGATGCAACATCGAACAAATTGGCTGATGTGTTGATTGCAGATTTAAAGGAAAATAACTTTGGTTATGCATACCCAAAATTAATTGGCAATGAAATAAATCAAGCTGTTGAACTTCGCAAAGCCGGATTGGGATTGCTGGGTAATATTGTGGGCGACGAGAAAGCGGTTGCCTGCATTGAAGACACTGCTGTTGAAGTAAAAGATTTACCTAATTACATTGCTGAATTTTCTAAAATGATGGCGGAATTCGGACAAGATGCCGTTTATTATGCACACGCCGGCGCAGGCGAAATACACTTACGGCCTATTTTAAATTTAAAAAAGAAAGAAGATGTCGTTTTATTTAAGGAAATAACCACAAAAACGGCAAAACTGGTCAAAAAATATGGTGGTTCTTTTAGTGGCGAACACGGCGATGGCATTGTTCGCGCCGAATTTATTCCGATGATGATTGGCGAAAAAAATTACGAACTGTTAAAACGCCTCAAACACACTTTCGACCCCAACAATATTTTTAACAAAGGAAAAATCACAGACCCTTTCCCGATGGATGAAAGTTTGCGTTATGAAATTGACCGTTCAGCTCCAGAGATTGAAACCATGTTGGATTTTTCGGACAGTTTAGGAATTCTACGGGCAACGGAAAAATGCAATGGATCCGGAGATTGCAGAAAATTGCCTTCGGCAGGAGGAACTATGTGTCCGAGTTACCGTGCAACCAGAAACGAAAAAGACACCACGCGAGCTCGCGCCAATGCATTGCGTGAATTTTTAACAAATTCCGAAGAAGAAAATAAATTCAACCATAAAGAATTATACGATGTTTTCGATTTGTGTCTGAGCTGCAAAGCCTGTGCCAGCGAATGTCCGAGCAATGTGGATGTTGCTGCCTTAAAAGCAGAGTTTTTATACCAGTACTACAAAGAAAATAAAGTTCCTTTCAGAACGAAATTATTTGCCAATAACGTAAAATACAACAAACTGGGCAGCCTTGCTCCCACTTTAACAAACTTGGTTTTAAACACCAAACTCACCAAAAAACTCATAGGAATTGCCACAGAAAGAAGTATTCCAAAATTGGCGAAAACCACCGTTTTTAAATGGCATCAAAAAAATAAAAACCGATTGTTAAGTCAACCCAATAAATTTGGAGAAATCTATCTTTTTGTGGATGAATTCACCAATTATTATGATGCCAATATTGGAATAGACACCATTGAATTGCTCACAAAACTGGGTTACAAAGTAAACATCACCAAACACGAAGAAAGCGGACGAGGCTTTATTTCAAAAGGTTTTTTAGATGAGGCAAAAGTAAAAGCGAATTTTAACGTCAACTTTTTTAAAGAATTAATCACAATAAAAACGCCTTTGGTGGGTATCGAGCCTTCTGCAATCCTGACTTTTAGAGATGAATATTTAAGATTGGCCGATGACAAAACGGGGGCTAAAAAAATTGCAGATAACACCTTTACCATTGAGGAATTCATCAAACAAGAATTTGAAAAAAATAAGATTACTTCCCAAAGTTTTACCGTAAAAAATAAAACCCTGAAAATCCACGTCCATTGTCAGCAAAAATCGTTGAGCAGCACAGAACCAACTTTTAAAATGCTTTCTATTCCGAAAAATTACAATGTAACTATCATTAATTCTGGATGTTGCGGTATGGCGGGTTCTTTTGGGTACGAAAAAGAACATTACAATATAAGTATGCAAGTTGGAGAAGATACTTTGTTTCCAAAAATCAGAAATACAGAAAAAACTACCATTATTGCAGCCGCAGGAACTAGTTGCAGACATCAAATTATGGATGGCACCAACAGAATTTCCAAACATCCCGTCACCATTTTAAGAGAAGCACTTTTATAAATATGAAGTTAACAATAAGAACCTACAAACTGCAATTAAAACATCCTTTTACCATTTCAAGAGGAACAAGAACAGAAATTCCTTCCCTTATTGTTGAACTTCAGGAAAATGGATTGTCTGGTTTTGGGGAAGCGACTGAAAATCCTTTTTACAAAGCATCAGTAGCAGCATTTGAAAATGAATTGGTTCAAAAAAGGGAGATTATCGAAGTGGCTTCTACCAAAACGCCAGAAGAATATTGGGATTATTTGTATCCGCATTTCAAAGACAATATGTTTTTATTGTGTGCCCTAGATGAAGCGTATACTGATTTATACACGCAAAAAAAAGGACTTAAATTATATGAATACTGGAATCTGGAACCAAGAAATCTGCCGCAGTCAAATTATACCATAGGCATTGATTCCATTGAAAATATGGTGGCGAAAATGAAAGAAATGCCTTGGCCAATTTACAAAATCAAATTAGGCGCAAAAAACGATCTGGAAATTGTGACTGAATTAAGAAAACATTCAGATGCCGTTTTCAGAATAGATGCAAATTGCGGGTGGAACGTCAACGAAACCATCAAAAACTCCATTGAACTGCTAAAATTAGGCGTTGAATTTATAGAACAACCGCTTGCGCCAACCAACTGGAAAGGCGCTAAAATAGTGTTTGACAATTCTTATCTGCCCATAATTGCCGATGAAAGTTGCCTTACTGAAAGAGACATAGAAAAATGTCACAATCATTTTCACGGCATCAACATAAAATTAATGAAGTGCGGCGGATTGACACCGGCCAAAAGAATGATTTCTAAAGCAAAAAACTTAGGCTTAAAAACAATGGTTGGCTGTATGACCGAATCATCTGTTGGAATTTCAGCCATTGCGCATATATCTCCAATGTTGGACTATGTTGATATGGATGGCGCTTTGTTATTGAAAAATGATGTGGCTTCAGGCGTAAAATTAGAAAACGGAAATATTATTTTCTCAAATTTAAACGGGATAGGCGTTGAATTAATTACAACCATTCCAAATATAAGTTTAAAAAAGTAATTATCATTTTTATTTTTCTTAAGTTAAAAAACTTTTATAATATGAAATAGCAGGATAATCTTAATTCAGAAAAAATATTTTAAAAATTTTAACATATTTTATTTTGCCAATAATTATTTTTTTGTACATTTGCTACGGTAAGTTTCATAGCTTACCATCTTTTTCATAGCAATTTTCCTCACTCTCCTTGAGTGAGGTTTTTTTTTGGCTAATTTTAAATGCCCATTTCAAGGTTTTTTATTCCCTCAAATAATATATTGAGAGTTATTTCCAGTGTTTTTTTTGAATTTTTATTGTGGCCATAGCGTTGCTGTTTTGATGCTTAAGAATTATTTTTTAATGAACCTATAATTCAAATCTACTTTTCAAATTTTTACAAAATTTTAACATATTTATTTTTGGTAATTAGAATTATTTTGTATCTTTGCCTTGGTAAGTTTCATAGCTTACCATCTTTTTCATAGCAATTTTCCTCACTCTCCTTGAGTGAGGTTTCTTTTTTTATACAATTCCTATTCAGTTTTAATATGTATCTTTGCCCGCTTAAATAAACATAAACTATGCTTTTAGGAATTACGATTACGGAATGGGTTGGGTACGCGGCCTCTTTAGCGCTAATTATTTCATTTACGATGAAGAATATAATTACCCTCAGAATTATTAATTCCTTAGGCGCGGTTCTTTTTGTGGTTTATGGAATTATGTTGCAGACTTCTTATCCGATTATTATCACAAACGCCTTTATTTTGATGGTCAATATTTATTATTTGACCTACAAAAGGAAATTGGCTTTTGCGAAGGCGTCGCTGTAAAAAGTTGAAATTTTTGTTAATGGGTGCTTTTTTGCTGAACCACTTCAAACAGTTCTCCACCTTCACATTTGATGGTTTTATAAGGAAATTTTAAAATAAGTGCATAATCGTGCGTTCCCATTAAGATTGTTTTTCCGCTGTTGTGAATGTCTTTAAGCACATTTAAAACGTCAACTGAAGTTGCTGGATCTAAATTTCCTGTTGGTTCATCGGCTAATATAAGATCCGGATCGTTTAACAAAGCTCTGGCGATGGCAACTCTTTGCTGCTCTCCGCCTGATAGTAAATAAGGCATTTTAAAGCCTTTTGTTTCCATCCCAACTTTTAACAAAACTTCATTAATTTTATCCTTCATTTTCACCTCATCTTTCCATCCGGTTGCTTTCAGCACAAACAACAAATTGTCTTGGACACTTCTGTCATTCAACAGCTTAAAATCCTGAAAAACTATGCCAAGTTTGCGGCGAAGAAAAGGAATTTCATCTTCTTTTAAGGTTTTTAAATTAAACCCCACAATGCTTCCTTCACCTTCTTCCAAAGGCAAATCGCCATACAAAGTTTTCATCAAACTGCTTTTCCCGCTTCCGGTTTTTCCAATTAAATAAACAAATTCACCCATATTAATTTGCAAATTAACATCGGCCAAAACCAAGTTTTCTCTTTGATATATTTGTGCATTTTGTAAGGAAAGTATCACTTCTGACATAGTAGTCGCTGTTTTTGACAAAACTAAATATTTTAAAATAAAATACCATCATTTATTGAATTAATAATACAGCCATTTATAGAATATTTACCTGCAATCTATCAAACTGTAAAATAAGGAATGCTTATTGATGATAATTTGTTCAAAAAAATAATTTTCGGGTAAGGCAATTTCGAAAAAAAAATGCGTTATTACATAATAGTTAAAAACTTCAATTTTTATTAATATGATTTATAAAAGGATTGTCCTTCCGTTCGTTGTGTTTCTTGCAACACTCACAATTTCAGCGCAACAAACGACCATATACACCAACTCACTGGCAAATTATAACCACGCTGTTGAACTTTACCAAAACAAAGCGTACTTAGCCGCCCAGGAAAAATTCATCGATATTAAATCGCAATTCGACAATGCTGATGAAATGAAAGCCAATTGCGATTATTATATTGCGAACAGCGCCATAAGGCTAGATCAGCCAAACGCTGATGAGCTGATGCAGGAATTTGTTGATAAATACCCAACCAGCTCCAAAAATAACCGAGCTTCAATTGATGTGGCAGACTATTATTTCAATGTTGGAAAATATGGGTATGCCGCAAAATGGTATGCAAAAGTGAATCCAATCAGTTTAACGTCTAGAGAAGAAGAAAGGTATAATTTTAATTATGCCTATTCTTTATTTACCGCTAAAAATTACGCAAAAGCAAAACCCTATTTTTTAAACTTGTTAAATTCCCAAGAATACGGCCCACGGGCAAAATATTATTACGGCTATATCGCTTACAATCAGGATGATTATGAAACCGCAAATACCTATTTAGGTGAAGTGGTTGATGATACGGCTTTTAAAACTGACGTTTCCTATTATCTGGCAGATATGAATTTTAAATTGGGAAAATTTGACAAAGCCATTGAACACGGTTTGCCGTTGCTGCCAAAATCAAAAGGAATTGAGCATTCTGAAATTTCAAAAATTGTGGGCGAAAGCTATTTCAACCTGCAAAAATTTGAAGAATCGATTCCGCATTTAAATAATTATAAAGGACAAAAAGGCAAATGGAACAACACCGATTATTATTTATTGGGATATGCCTATTTCAAACAAAAGGACTATGAAAATGCCGTTAGCAATTTCAATAAAATAATTGGGGGAAACAACGCCGTTGCGCAAAATGCCTACTATCATTTGGCGGAATGTTACCTAAAACAAGACAAAAAACAAGAAGCTTTAAATGCTTTCAGAAATGCTTCCCAAATGCAGTTTGTTCCTGAAATTCAAAAAGATGCCTGGTTAAATTATGCCAAAATAAGTTACGAAATTGGAAATCCATATAAAAGTGTTCCCGATGTTTTAAAAGAATATGTTGAGTTGTATCCAAATTCAACATCAAGAAATGAAATCAACGAATTAATTATCAGCGCTTACATTACTTCAAAAGATTATAAAGGTGCTTTAGAGTATTTAAAAGACAAAAAAAGCGCCAAAGAACGCGCGCTGTTTCAAAAAGTGGCATTTTATAGAGGTACCGAACTTTTTGCCGAAGGAAATTACGATTTGGCAAAAGAAAGTTTTGAAAATTCACTTTCCGTGCCTTTAGATGCCAATGTTACCGCACGTGCAACCTATTGGAAAGGGGAATCAAATTATCTGTTAAACAATTTTAGAGAAGCTGCAACAGATTTTCAAAAATTCGCTTCAAGTTCAGAAGCCTCAAAAACGCCAGAATTTAATGAACTGTATTACAACTTAGGTTATGCCTATTTTAAACAAAAAGACTATGGCAATGCCATCGAAGCCTTCAAAAAATACAGCGCAAAAAATGTGGATGATGCCGTTAGAAAAAACGACACTTATTTAAGAATTGGCGATGGCTATTTTGTAACCAGCAGCTATAAAAACGCCATTGAATTTTATAGCAAAGCCATTGAAATGAAAGGGATTGATGCTGATTACGCACAATTTCAAAAAGCAATAAGCTACGGACTTACAGGCAACGAAAATGCCAAAATAAAGGAATTGAATGCCTTTTTAAATTCATCGACAAAATCTGGCTATAAAGACGATGCTTATTATGTTTTGGGAAATTCATACCTCGAAAAAAATCAAAATGATTTGGCCATCGAAAATTACGATAAGCTGATTTCTAACTATAAAAAAAGTCCGCTAGTTTCAAAAGCAATGCTTAAAAAAGGGCTGATTTATTACAACAGCAACAAAAACGACCAAGCTTTAACTACCTATAAAGCGGTGGTGCAACAGTTCCCAAATTCGGCCGACGCCAAACAAGCGGTTAAAAATGCACGACAAATTTATGTTGATTTAGGCCGCGTGGATGAATATGCCTCTTGGGTAAAAACAGTGGGTTTTGTTAATGTAACCAATGCCGAATTGGACAATGACACTTATGAATCGGCCGAAAAACAATACCTGCAAAACAACCATAAAAAAGCAATTGAAAGCTTTAAAAAATACCTGGTAAGTTTCCCTAACGGTTTGCATGCCTTAAATGCCAATTTCTATTTGGCACAATCTTTATTTTCTGACAACAAACATTCCGAGGCAATTTCGAATTATAATTATGTTGTAAATCAGTCTAACAACGAGTTTACCGAAGACGCACTTTCCCGTTTGTCTTTAATTTATTTGCAAAACAACAATTGGGAAAAAGCAATTCCGTTATTGGAACGATTGGAAAGTGAAGCGAACTTGCCGCAGAATACCGTTTTTGCCCAATCGAACTTAATGAAAGGCTATTATGCCGCCAAAAATTACAGCAAGGCGGTGGATTATGCCGAATTGGTTTTGCGCAATAATAAATTGGAAGATCGCGTAAAATCGGATGCACATATTATTATTGCACGCTCTGCGATTAAAACAAACAACGAATCTAAAGCCAGGAATGCTTATGCAACTGTTGAAAAAATTGCCTCAGGCGAGTTAAAGGCAGAAGCTTTGTATTACAGCGCCTACTTTGAAAACAAAGATGGAAACTATAAAGTTTCAAGCGAAATTGTCCAAAAAATTGCTGCGGAATATTCCGCTTTCAAATATTGGGGCGCAAAAGGATTGGTGTTGATGGCCGATAACAATTACAAATTAAAAGATGCCTACCAAGCCACTTATATTTTGGAAAGCGTGATAAAAAACTTTGCCCAATTTAGCGATGTGGTTGAAGAAGCCTCCGCTGCGCTTGCCAAAATTAAAATGGAACAGGCCAAAACCAATGAGTCAATTCAAAATTGATAATTTAAAATTAGGCAATTAGCCAATGAAAAATTTGGCACCCTGAGTGCGGTCACTGAGCGTAGTCGAAGTGGAGCCGAAGGGAAACAAATAAACCGTTAAACAATTAAACAACATAAAAACGATGCATCATAAACTCATTATAACTTCATTTTTCATTTTAGTGACTAGCGTATCCTTTTCTCAGATAACAAAGAAAAAGGACACCTTAAAAACTGAAGAAATCACCGTTGAAAAGCCTTATGCGCCAACTATTTCAGATGCGTTTAAGGTTAGGTCGAATCCCAATATAGAAAATGAAACAAAAAATCTGGCAAAAGAAAAAGTGAGTTACAGCATTTTTTCAGTTCCGGTGGCCTCCACTTTTTCGCCTTCAAAAGGAAAAGCGCAAAGTATTGCGAGAGGTCCGAAAGAACGTTTTTATGAAAATTATCTCTCCGCAGGATATGGAAATTTCAATACCCCGTTTCTTGATGCTTTTGTGCACTTTGGAGACAAAAAGAACAACGATTTCGGAATATTTTTAAACCACCTTTCTTCAGAAGGCGGCATCAAAGATTTACTGCTGAACGATAATTTTTCCGACTCAAAAATTGATGTTTATTACAAACAATTTGACCGCTATTACAACTTTCAAATCAATGCAGGTTCCCAGTTAAAAAAGCAAAATTATTACGGTTTGTCGGATGAGATCACTTATGGCGATGCTTTTATTGCAGCTATGGATGAAGAACAAATCTACAAAACTGTTTACGGAGGCGGCAAAGTGAGCTTTGAAGATTCCTTTTTTCGAGGTGCTTCTGCTGAAATCGTGAATTTTTCAGATGATTATAACAGCAATGAAATACGATTGCTGGTAAAACCAACATTGGAATTTCCTATTTCGAAGGAAAAGATCAATGGAGAATTTTTGGTTGATCTTATTTCCGGCCGATTTAAACAAAGTTATACCGACGGAAACGATGTAAATTACAGTTTTTTAAATTTGGGTTTCAGTCCGAATTTAGAAATTGTCAGAGAAAGTTTTACGCTTAATCTAGGTGCAAAATTGTATTATGTGAACGATTTGGAGCATAAAAGTAACGACTATTTTGCCTATCCAAATGTGACAACCTCCTTTAAAATGATTGATGAAGTGTTGACCGTTTTTGCAGGCGTAACAGGTGATTTAGAGCAAAATTCCTATAAAAGTTTTGCTGAAGAAAATCCGTTTGTTTCTCCAACCTTAGATATTCAGCAAACCGACAAACAATACAGGGCTTATGTTGGCACAAAAGGAAAATTGGCGTCAAATATTGGCTATAATTTTAATGTAAGCCATACTTCTGAAAAAAATAAACCGTTTTTTATCCAAAATCAGACAAAAACTGACGGAACCATCATACTTGTTGAAAAAGGCTATGAAGCAGGAAATTCATTTGGAGTGGTTTACGACAACGTTAAAACTTTAGGGTTTTTCGGGGAAATAACCATTGACGCTTCCAAAGAATTTAATTTTACCGGAACGCTAAACTATTCACACAATACCGTTGAAACGCTGCTAGAAGCCTGGAATACGCCAAAAATGATGGGTACTATTTCGGCCGACTATCAAAATAAAGATTGGTTTGCGGGCGCAAAATTATTTTACAACGGCGAAACCGAAGATTTTGTGATTCCTTATGGTTTTACAGCCCAAAATGGTGTTATCGTAACAAATGAATCGTATATGGATTTAAACCTGAATGGCGGTTATAACTTTTCAGACAGGCTTACCGTATTTGCAAAAATCAACAATGCCTTAGGCGAAAAATACCACCGATTTTTAAATTATCAGGTGCAAACCTTGCAAATTTTGGGTGGTTTAACCTATAAATTTGATTTGTAGCAGAATTCTAAAAAATTAAACTTTTTTATGTAGTTTAGGCACTTTAAAAAACTACATCGAATGAAACATTTTTTTATTGCAGTAATCCTACTTATTGCATTTTCCTCTTTTAACAGTCTTAAATCTGTAAAAAATAGTGAACCAACTGTAAACAAAGCCGATTCAATTGTTGTTAGACAACTGTTTAATTCGGCTTTAAGCAATGGAAAATCTTACCAATGGCTTGATCATTTATCCAACAATATTGGCGGACGATTGTCGGGTTCTCCTCAAGCCCAACAAGCGGTTGAATGGGGCGAAAAATTAATGAAAGACTTAGGTTTCGACAAGGTTTGGCTACAGCCCGTAATGGTTCCGCATTGGGTGAGAGGCGAAAAGGAAGTTGCCTATTTTACCATTGGTAAAATTAAATATGATGTGGCAATTTGCGCTTTGGGCGGTTCTGTTCCAACTCCTAAAAAAGGCGTTTCGGGTGAAGTTGTAGAAGTAAATAGTTTGGCCGAAGCCGAAGCTTTAGGCGAAAAATTGAGAGGGAAAATCGTATTTTTTAACCGTCCTTTTGAAGATACCCTTATTGAAACTTTTAAGTCGTACGGCGGTTGCGTTGACCAGCGTGGCGGCGGTGCAAAAGTAACCGGTAAATTTGGTGTATTAGGCGTTATTGTTCGCTCGATGACACACAGTATTGACAATTTTCCGCATACTGGCGCTATGGGTTACGGCGATATTCCGGATAATGAAAAAGTTCCTGCAGCGGCAATCAGCACCATAGCAGCAAATTTATTGAGTGAAAAATTAAAAGAAAATCCGAACTTGAAGTTTTACTTCAAACAAAGCTGCGAAACATTGCCGGACGCTCCTTCATTTAACGTGATTGGCGAAATGACAGGAAGCGAATTTCCTGATACCTACATCACTGTTGGCGGACATTTAGATTCTTGGGATTTGGGTGATGGCGCCCACGATGACGGTACAGGCATTGTGCAATCTATTGAAGTTTTAAGGCTTTTTCAACTAAACGGCATCAAACCAAAACACACCATTCGCGCCGTATTGTTTATGAATGAAGAAAACGGATTGCGAGGCGGCAGAAAATATGCTGAAGAAGCCAAAAAAAATAATGAAAATCATATTGCAGCTTTAGAATCAGATTCTGGCGGATTTACCCCGAGAGGATTTTCTATCGACGCCAACGGCAAAAATTTGGCGTTGATTAAAAGTTGGAAATCATTGCTTGCCCCTTACGGATTACACGATATCAATGAAGGCTACGGCGGCGCCGATATTGATCCGCTAAAAGCGGAAACCACTACTTTAATTAGTTACAAACCCGACTCCCAGCGATATTTTGATTATCATCACGCCGCAAATGACACTTTTGATAAAGTGAATAAACGCGAACTTGAACTGGGAGCCGCTTCTATGGCAGCATTGGTTTATTTGTTAGACAACTATTTACAATAAAAAAAATGAAACGAGCCTCACAAATTTTTATACACACAGGAATGATTAATGGCGAACAGCAGCTGTTACCGCTAAAAAATAAAATTTAAACAGATGAAAAAAGTCATTTTACTTCTCTTGTTAATTACAGGAATTTCGTGCACTAAGAAAGAAAAAGTGGACACCATTGTCATCAATGCCAATATTTATACGGTGAATGAAAATTTTGACAAAGCCGAGGCTTTTGCCATCAAAGACGGTAAAATTGTTGCGGTGGGAACCACAAAAGAAATTCAGGACAAATATGCCGCAACCTTTATAAATGATGTAAAAGGAAAAACAATTGTTCCCGGATTTATTGACGCACACTGCCATTTTTACGGATTGGGATTGCAGCAACAAAAAGTTGATTTAACCGATACCAAAAGTTTTGATGAAGTGATAAAGCGAATTGTTGATTTTCAAAAAGAAAACAATGCAACGTACATCACTGGTCGCGGTTGGGACCAAAATGATTGGGAAGTAAAAGAATTTCCGACCAAAGAAAAATTGGATGAACTGTTTCCATCGACGCCAATTGCCATCACAAGAATTGACGGTCACGCGCTGTTGGCGAATCAAGCGGCCATAGATTTAGCGGGAATAACTGTAAAAACACCATTTTCAGGAGGAGAAATACTTCATAAAAACGGAAAATTAACAGGCATATTTATTGATGCGCCTATGGAATTAATTGAAGCGAAAATTCCAAAACCTTCTCAAAAAGTTAATATTGAAGCTTTAAAAGATGCAGAAAAAATTTGTTTTGATTTGGGATTAACCACGGTTGATGATGCCGGGCTCTCCATAGAAACCATTCAATTAATTGACAGTTTACAGCAAGCAGGTGCCTTAAAAATAAGAATCTACGCTATGGTTTCGGCAAGTGATGAAAACATCGCTTATTATGCGAAAAATGGTATTTTTAAAACCGACCGATTAAATGTTCGTTCCTTTAAAGTTTATTCAGATGGTGCTTTGGGCTCTCGTGGCGCTGCCATGAAAAAACCGTATAGCGACCAACACAATCATTTTGGCGCTTTGGTAACGCCTTTGGATAAATTGAAAGAATTTGCCGAAAAAATTGCTGCGACCGACTTTCAAATGAATACGCATGCTATTGGCGACTCGGCAAATTACGTGATGCTAAAAACCTATAAAGAAGTTTTAAAAGGCAAAAAAGACAGCCGATGGAGAATTGAACACGCGCAAATTGTTGATGTAGCCGATTTTAATTATTTCGAAAATATCTTGCCATCGGTACAGCCAACACACGCAACTTCTGATATGTATTGGGCTACCGACAGAGTTGGAAAAGAAAGAATGAAAGGCGCTTATGCCTATAAAGTTTTATTGAACACGTATGGAAAAATTGCTTTAGGAACCGATTTTCCGGTTGAAAAAGTGAGTCCGTTATTGACTTTCTACGCAGCTGTGGCGCGCAAAGATTTAAACAATTTCCCTGAAAATGGCTTTCAGATGGAAAATGCTTTGACAAGAGAAGAAACTTTAAAAGGAATGACCATTTGGGCGGCTTATTCCAATTTTGAAGAAAAAGAAAAAGGAAGCATAGAAGTTGGGAAAATGGCCGATTTTATTGTGTTGAACAAAAATATTATGGAAATTGAAGCTGAAAAAATTTCAAAAATAAATGTTGAAGAAACGTATGTTGGCGGCGTGAAAGTGAAATAGTTGATTTAGATAAAAAGTTTTAAGTTTAAGGTTTCAAGTTTAAAATATTTATATCAAAAATCTAATTTTGTATTTCAATTTGTGTTAGCGATTGAAGTGAAAATACTTTTTAGAGGCTTTTACCGATAAAAAGATTGTAGCGTAAAGCGCGGCCCGCCAGCTGGCGGGAAACACCCAAATATTTTTCCTAACACTAAACAGTTTCGCTATATTTTTTTGCTGATGCAATAAGTTTTTCAGACAATTTGTAAAGCCATTTTAACTGTTCTGAAACCAATAAAGTTTCTTTTAACTTAGCGCCGGTTGCTTGGGAATGCTCCTCGCCCATCGCTATTTCGTGGTCGCGTTTTTTGGAAAGATTTTCAAAAAAAGTATCGTATAAATTTTCAGCGTCTTCAACATTTGTCGGGCTTTTTGTTTTTACATTTTCGGTTTTTTCCAATATTTGGCTAGCCAATTCAAGGTTAGAACAAATATTTTCCACATAAATATTGAATTCTGACGGCACATCGGAGGTTTTATTATTTTTAATAAAAGTTCCCAAAGCGGTTAGGGACGACAAAAAAGTATTGTTAAAAACTACAATTTCGTAAATGGTGGAAAGCTCCACTTGTTTGGATTTTGGATCCTGGCTCATCCGCTGAAAAGCCGCATTTAAGTCGCCTATTGCCAAAAAAGCTGCTTTTCTCGACAATTTATAGGCAGTGGAAACGGCTCCTTTTTCGCGATAAAAAATGGCCACTTGCTTTAAAAAATGTTGGTTTGATGCAATCGCTTTGATAAAATCTTCCTGAATATTTTGAAATTGCCAAGTTGGCCATAAAACATAATTTGATGCAAATGCCAAAGATGCGCCAATTAAAGTATCTAAAATTCTAAATTGAATCACCGATAAGATATTCGGTTCAAAAAGAGCGTACACAAAAATAACGTTGATGGTTACAAAAACTGCCGCGTTTCTAAAATTTAGTTGGACTAAAGAAAATGCCAAAGGCAAAGAAATTACTGCAATAACAGCATAAACATTAGTGTTTTGGGTAATTAAAATAACGATGGAAGCAATTGCCGCGCCAATTAAAGTGCCAACAACCCTATGAATGGACCTTGATTTTGTCATTCCAAAACTTGGCCGCATAATGATAATAATGGTCAGTAATATCCAATAAGGATTTTGCATGGAAAGCGATTTTCCTATGGCAAAACCAACCAAAACCACAATCGCCAATCGCAAAGAATGCTTAAAGATGGGAGAATTAAAACTGAAATTTTCTGTTAACTTTTTAAAATCGTAATCCTGCGGCGTAATAAATCGATTGGCTTCCTTGTCACTTAAAATTTCATCATTTTTTCTGTAATTATTCAACACACGTTCTATGGCGATTACGTTTTGAACCTGCTTTTCCTGATAATTTTTCAGATTCAGCAACATTAAAGTTCCTTTTCTGGCTTTTGGCAAACCCACCAAAATTCGGTAATAATCAATATGCCTGTCTATATTTTTTAAGATCTCGGGAATTTTAGTGTTCTCCTTTAATTTTTCTTCTTTCCTGATCACTTTTGAAATATGTTCCAAATGATTTGCGATTTCAAAAACAAGCTGTTGAAACGCTTCAGTTTTCTCTTTGTGCTTTTTGAAAACCGAATCAAACTTTTCATAATCAACCGGATTTGCGATGGCAAGTTCCAATATGTCGATCAATTCCGTAAAAATCAATTGTTGCCTTCTGGTTCTGTTTGAAGTAACGGAATTGCTTCTGCTTGCCAAAATGATTTCTCGCAGCGTTTCATGAAGTTCATTAATTTCAATTTGAAGCTC
Organism: Lutibacter sp.; assembly: GCA_030683995.1. GTDB lineage: Bacteria > Bacteroidota > Bacteroidia > Flavobacteriales > Flavobacteriaceae > Lutibacter. The sequence continues at coordinate 89,226 of JAUXPH010000058.1, read as the reverse complement.
AAACAATTTGTGTTGCAATGCCGATCTGTCGTTTGAATTTACAAACAACTCTGCCCTAATTCTTAGATATTCTACCGTTTTTTCAATGGTTTTTGAAAACAATTGATCGACCTGCATTTTTGGAAACAGCTGCAATTTTAAATAGGTTAGCGACAAATACCACAATCCGCCCAAAGCAATTAAAGAGGCGTGCAGCAACAAGCTTTCTTCAGAATAATCGTGAATAAAACTTAAAACAATGGCCAATAAACCAACAAAGGAAATTAATGAAGCCCTAAACCCGAAAACTGAAATATAAGAAACAAGAAATACAAAAACACCCAATAACGGCAACAAAAGCCAGAAAATATTCGCGACTGAACCAAAGAGCAATGTTAAGCCAAACGATAAAAATGAGGCGATAAAAATTCCAAAAAACACGTGTTTGTTGCTTCCGGGAACATCGGTTGGCGAACAAAACAAGACACCAAGCGCTATGCTAAAACCAAAATGAATGTCATCAAAAAAATATTGACTCAAAAAAACGGGAATCAGCATGGCCACTGCCATCACAATTCCTTTCAGAAAATCTAAACTTTTTAAAAACCTGTTAATTGATTCTAGCATAAAATTGAATTCAAAGGCAAATTTACATCGTATTTTTTCACTTCATTTACTTTTTGTTTTTATATTGGCATATTTAACAATTATTTTGAGATTGCTTAACAACAAGAAATGTTTATCCACAAACATCCATACAAACCGTTTATTCCTGAAGGCGCAACAAAACTCATTGTGGGAACTTTGCCTCCGCCCCGATTTTCATTGGGAAATTTAAAAAAAGGGGATGTTGATTTTTGTTATGGCAGTATTGACGGACAATTATGGAAAATTTTAGATGAAATATTTAAGTTGAATCTACATTTTGAAACTTCCGAATTGGCAATTCAACAGCGGAAAAAATTCTTATTTGAAAACAATTTGGGTATTTGTGACATTGTTGAATCTTGCGAACGCCTAAAAATGGATGCTTCCGATTTGGGAATGACAACTATTATTTTAAGAGATTTGTTGTTTTATATCAAACAAAACTCGAAAGTTCATACGCTTTTGTTAACTGGCGGAAGCAGTAAAAACGGACCTGAATATCATTTAAGAAGACAATTAAAAGAAAAAAATATACCGCTCAGATTAATTTCTGCCGAAACACCAAAAATTCATGAATTTGAAATCCAAGAGCATAAAACAAGCAGAAAAATAATGGTAATTTCTTTAACGGCGCCATCGGGAAGCGCAAATCGTGCGGTTGGAAGCAATCCTGATTACCAACGTTTAAAAAAACAAAAACCCAAAATAAATACGTTTGATTTTAGGGTGTTACAATACAAAAAGTTTTTTTAATTATTTATGCGCCCCATCGCAAAATGGCGCGTTTTTGGTTTGTTTACATGAACACAAGTACTTTGTTTCCGTTTTTTCAGCTATAAAAACAATGGGACTCATTCCAGAACCTTTGTGCAATCCGTTGCAAAATAGCTGACTTTCAGACAAGCCGCAAGTGCATCAGGCATATTTTTTCCTTCTTCCAATTCAACTGCCAAGGGATTGTTTCCGGCTCTTTTAGGGTTTTCCATTTTTTTGATATTTTTATAGATTTGATTAAAGGCATTAATCAATGATGCCACTCACAAATTTATGGATGTTGGCTGTGCCGTTTTCATCCAAATATTTTACGAATGCAGAGCCAATAATGGCACCTTTTGCATATTTTATGGCTTGTTTAAAGGTATCAGCATTAGAAATTCCAAATCCAATAATTTGGGGCGATTTTAAATTTAAATCGGCAATGCGTTTAAAATAATCATCTTGTGATTTTCCAAAAGCATTTTGTGAGCCCGTAACGCTTGCCGAGCTCACCATATAAATAAATCCTTCGGAAATTTGGTCGATAAACTGAATGCGCTCCAAAGAAGTTTGCGGCGTAATCAGAAACACATTGATAAGACCGTATTTTTCAAAAATGGATTTATAATGATCGTTGTAAACATCAACCGGCAAATCGGGAATGATCAATCCGTCTATACCAATTTCAGCGCATTTTTTGCAGAAATTTTCCACGCCATACTGCATCATCGGATTAAAATAACCCATTATAATTAAGGGAATTTTGACCGTTTTGCGAATATCTTTCAATTGATTGAACAACACTTCGGAAGACATTCCGTTGTCCAAAGCTTGTGTTGAACTCGCCTGAATGGTTGGTCCGTCGGCCAACGGATCGCTAAATGGCAAACCGATTTCAATAAAATCGACGCCGCTTTTTTCCAAATTTTCAATAATGGAAACCGTGTCGTTTATTTTTGGGAAACCTGCCGTAAAATAAATGGACAATAGTTTTTTATTTTCCTGTAATTTTTGATTTATTCTGTTCATTTTTAGTGTTTTTTAGACAATTCATTAAGCATTCAACTTTGTGCGTCTTATTGTTTTTCTTTGTGCATCTTTGTGAAATAACTGTTACACAAAGTTGCACAAAGAGTCACGGAGTTTCACAAAGAAGAACTTCAAATCGTGGATGGTTTGAGTTTCAATTACAACTTAAAATATTTAACATACGTGTCCAAATCCTTATCGCCTCTTCCCGATAAATTCAATACCACCACATCGCTTTCCTCAAACTTTTTCATGTTAAAAACCGCCAATGCGTGCGCACTTTCTATGGCCGGAATAATGCCTTCCAATTCGCACAATTCCAATCCGGCTTTCATCGCTTCGTCATCGGTAATCGAGATAAATTCCGCGCGTTTGGATCTGTACAAATGCGCATGCAAAGGTCCGATTCCCGGATAATCCAATCCAGCGGAAATAGAATAAGGCTCGGTTATTTGTCCGTCCTCACTTTGCATCAACAACGTTTTGCTTCCGTGAATCACGCCTTCTTTTCCCAAAATGCTGGTTGCGGCACTTTCACCGGAATGAATGCCCAAACCGGCAGCTTCAACGGCGATTAAATGTACCTTTTCTTCATCCAAATAATGATAAAAAGCGCCTGCGGCATTGCTTCCTCCGCCCACACAGGCAATCACATAATCCGGATTTTCGGTTTGTTCTTTTTCCAACAATTGTTTTTTAATTTCTTCTGAAATCACCGATTGAAAACGCGCAACCATATCGGGATACGGATGCGGCCCAACTACCGAACCAATAATGTAATGCGTGTTTACCGGATTGTTGATCCAATCGCGAATTGCTTCATTTGTGGCATCTTTTAGCGTTCTGCTGCCCGACAAAGCCGGCACAACTTTGGCACCCAACATTTTCATCCGTGCCACATTTGGCGCCTGCCGCGCAATGTCAATTTCGCCCATATAAACCACACATTCAATGCCCATTAACGCACAAACTGTGGCAGTTGCAACGCCGTGTTGCCCTGCGCCTGTTTCGGCAATTACCCGGGTTTTGCCCAGCTTTTTCGCCACCAATATTTGTCCGATGGTGTTGTTTATTTTATGTGCGCCGGTATGGCACAAATCTTCGCGCTTTAAATAAATTTTTGTTTGATACTTCTCCGACAATCGTTTTGCGAAATAAAGCGGCGTTGGACGACCGACATATTCTTTCAACAGTTCCTGAAATTCTTTTTGGAAAGAAGATTCGTGCATTATTTTCAAATAATTATCTTCCAATTCTTTCACATTCGGATACAGCATTTCCGGGATAAAAGCCCCGCCAAATTCCCCGTAATAACCTTTCTTATCCACAAAATAACTCATAATAGTCTGTTTTTAAATTCTTTAATTTCTCTGATGTTTTTCAATCCCGGTTCTATTTCAAAACCGCTGTTGATGTCGATTCCCAAAAACGCGGGATGTTTCATTTTCTTAATTTCATCCGAATCATTTTTAGTGATGCCGCCACTCAATAAAAAAGGTGTTTTTCCTTTATAATTTTGAAGCAAATCCCAATTGAATTTGATCCCGTTTCCTCCATAATTTTTTCCTTTTGTGTCGAATAAAAAAAGAGCAACGTGTTTTTCAAAAGGTTTTATGGCTGAAAAATCAAAGTTTCCATCAACTGAAAAAGCTTTGATGATTTTTATGTTTTGCAAAGCCAACTTTTCGCAATAATCAGGTGTTTCATCACCGTGCAATTGCACAAAATCCAATTTATATTTTTTAACAATTTCAATAATCTCATCGATTGTTTCATTCACAAAAACGCCCACTTTTTTGATGGTTGAAGGAATTCCAATTTGGGGAAAATCGGCAACAAAGCGTTTCGATTTATCGTAAAATATAAATCCGATATAATCCGGTTTCAAAGCCAATAAGCCTGAAATATTTTCTTTGTCCCGCATACCGCAAACTTTGATCTGCATAATTATCTGATTTGAGAAATAAATTCCAGACAAGCCAAACCAGGATTCTCCGTTTTCATAAATGTTTCGCCAATTAAAAACCCTTGAAATCCGTATTCTTTAAGTCCGGTAATGATTCTTGGATCGCAGATGCCGCTTTCCGAAACTTTGATACAATTATCCGGAATGTTTTTTATCAATGCAATAGAATGCTCTAAATCGACTTCAAAAGTTTTAAGATTCCGGTTGTTAATGCCAATGATTTTATGGTTCAGCTCAATTTTATCCAATTCTTCCTGATTATGAACTTCGTACAATACTTCCATCCCCAAATCTTCGGCCAACTTGCCGTAATTTTTCAATTCTTCTTTGGTCAAACAGGCCGCAATCAGCAAAATGGCATCTGCGCCAATCGCTTTTGCCTCCACAATTTGAAATCCGTCCACAATAAAATCCTTTCTTAAAATTGGAATGGTTTCATTTACGGCACGTGCCTGAATTAAATCGACAATGCTTCCGCCGAAAAATTCCATTTCGGTTAAAATGGATTGTGCGGCAACATTGGCATCCAAATAACCTTGCGTCACTTCACCAATGGAAACTTTATCGTTGATAATTCCTTTTGATGGCGATTTTCTTTTGAACTCGGCAATAATTCCGGTTGAATTTAAAGAAGTCAACGCGTTTTTCAAAGAAATTGGCGTGCGGTTAAAATTCGGACTTTTCACCAATTTTTCCAAAGAAACTTCTCGCATTAACTTGGCGACTTCCAGCTTTTTATGGGCTATTATTTTCTCTAAAATGTTCATAATATTATTGATTTACCAATTTTCGCAAACTTTCTTTTGCCTTTAATCCGAACAGGGAATCTTTGACTTCATCAAAAGCGGTTTCAAACGATTTGTTGTTGTCTATTATTTTTAAGGCGAAAGCGGCATTTGCCAAAACCGCATTGTTTTGGGCATCGGTTCCATCGCCATTTAAAATGGAACTGAAAATTTCTGCGGCTTCTTTCACCGTATTTCCTCCGAAAATATCCGACTGGTTTAACCTCTTCAATCCCAATTCTTCGGGTGTTATCAATTGTTCATTTTCTTTGGTGAACAATTTGAATCCGCTGGTCAAAGCAATTTCGTCATAACCGTCCAAACTGTAAACGATGCCATAATTTGTGGCAGTTTTCTGCAATAAATAATTGTAAATTCTAGCCACTTCCAGGTTAAAAACACCCACCATCTGATTTTGTGGCCGACTCGGATTTACCAAAGGTCCCAACATATTGAAAAATGTTTTTACGCCCAATTCTTTTCTTACTGGCCCAACCGCTTTCATCGCCGGATGAAACAAAGGCGCGTGCAAAAAACAAATATTCGCGCTTTCGATCTGGCGTTTTAAAACAGCTTCGTCGTTGGTGAATTTATAGCCTAAAAATTCCAGCATATTTGAAGAACCGCTTACGGAAGAAACTCCGTAATTTCCGTGCTTGGCCACTTTATTTCCCGTTCCTGCAACAATAAATGAGGTCAATGTTGAAATGTTGAACGTGTTTTTTCCATCGCCGCCGGTTCCGCATAAATCGATGGTGTTATAGTCCGACAAATCGACTTTCACCGCCAAATCCAGCAATGCTTCCTGAAATCCGGAAAGTTCTTCCACTGAAATCGGCCGCATCATAAAAACGGTTAAAAAAGATGCCATTTGAGAAGCGTTGTAGCTGTTGTTCGCTATTTGCACAAGCACTTCACTGGCTTCTGCTTTTGTTAAATATTGCTGTTCAATTAATTTGCTTAATATCGTCTTCATTTTTATGAATTTGCTTCTATAAAGTTTCTTACAATTTGTTCTCCAATGGGCGTTAAAATAGATTCAGGATGGTATTGAACAGCGGTAATATTGTGTTTTTTATGCTGCAAAGACATCACAGATCCAAATTCATCAACGGCCGTTATTTCCAATTCTTCGGGAAAATCTTTTAAGGAAGCGATCCAGGAATGATAACGTGCCGCTTCAAATTCCGTTGGGATATTTTTATAAATTATTGCATTTGGACTTATAACTTTCATCGTGGTTGCAACGCCGTGAAAAACATTTTCCAAATTCTCCAGCGAACCTCCAAAAACTTCGGTGATGGCCTGCAAACCCAAACAAACCCCAAAAATGGGTTTTGTTGCGGCGTAGGTTTTAATCACTTCCTTTAAAATGCCCGCTTCATCCGGAATTCCCGGACCTGGAGAAAGCATAATGATATCGTAAGCGCCAACTGCTTCAACCGTAATTTCTTCATTTCTGAAAACTGCAGGATATTCGCCCGTAATGCTTTCCACCAAATGCACCAAATTGTAGGTAAATGAATCGTAATTGTCTATGATTATTATTTTCATCTGTTATATTTTTTCTGCCAAAATAACCGCCTTTTTTAAGGCCGCCAATTTGTTGTTTACTTCCTGTAATTCTCCTTCTTCGGTTGAATTGATGACGATTCCCGCGCCTGCCTGATAAAACAAGGTGTTGTTTTTACTCACAAAAGAACGAATGGCAATGGCCAAATTCACCGTATTGTTTAAACCAATAAATCCGACCGCGCCGCCGTAAAATCCGCGGGTCTGATTTTCATATTTGTCGATTAATTCCATCGCCTTAAACTTTGGCGCGCCGCTTAACGTTCCTGCAGGAAACGTGTCGCCCACAATTTCAATGGCTTTGCCAATGGGTTTTCCTTGCACTGTTGAAACCAAATGAATGACGTGGCTAAAATATTGCACTTCTTTAAAAACTTCTACTTTTACGTTGCTTGCGTGTTTGCTTAAATCGTTTCGCGCCAAATCCACCAACATCACGTGTTCGGCATTTTCCTTTTTATCTTTTGATAATTTTTCGCCCAGTAAAATATCCTGCGCCATAATTCCGGTGCGTTTAAAAGTTCCTGCAATCGGGTTGATGATGGCTTTTTCTTCATCAACTTTAATTTGTGCTTCTGGTGAAGATCCCATCAATTTAAAGCTGCCATAATCGAAATAAAACAAATACGGCGACGGATTTATAGAGCGCAAAGCACGGTAAACATTAAATTCATCGCCCGTAAAAGATTGCTGAAACTGGCGCGACAACACCAATTGAAAAACATCGCCGCGTTTGCAATGTTCTTTTGCTTTTACCACGTAATTTTTAAAATCATCATCCGTACAATTCGAAGATTCTTCGCCGGCGGTCTCAAAATGATACAATCCGTAAGTGCGTGCGTTGATCAAGGTTTCAATTTCGTTGATTCTCGATTCCTCGCCTTCTTCCATATTTTCAATCAAAATAAGCTCGTTGTTAAAATGGTTGATGGCAATGATAAATTTGAAAAAACTAAACTGAAAATCGGGAATTTCAGACGCTGCTTTTTTTGCTTTTAATTTAATGGTTTCAAAATATTGGATGGTGTTGTAAGAAATATAGCCATAAAATCCGTTGAAACCTTTGATAGTAGCATCACAATCCGCTTTTACCGTATCGGTATAGCTTTCGAAAATCGGATAAAAATCGCGATTTATTTCCTTCCGGTCAAGTTCCTTGTTTTTATAATGGTAGGTAAATAGATTGTTATCAGCCTTCAGCGTTACAATAGGTTCTGCGCAAATAAAGGTAAAACTTTCCTCTTTGCTATGGTAATCGGAGCTTTCCAACAGCAAACTGTTGGCATATTTGTCCCTAATTTTCGAATACATTCCAACTGGGGTAATGGTATCGGCCAATTGCGTTTTCGAGATGGTTTTAAATTTTTTTTGTTTCATCGCATCGTTATTTTGTTCAAAGAAAAAAGGACTTACCGCGAGATAAGTCCTTTTGTATATATTTTAAATAGAAATATAGCAGTTCTGGCTCGCTTATAAATTAAGAGAGTTCCACCACCAATTAGTATTTGTATTTTTTAGGTTCATTATTTGGCAAATTTAGCATAGATTTTTAAATACGCAAATTAAATGTGACATTTATTTTGCGTATTTTTGTTGAAAACCTTTCAATGAAAACAGTTAAAACACAAATTCTAATTCCATTTTTGCTTATTATCTCTGCAATAAATGCACAGGAAAAATTAATAGGAAACAAAGATGTTACCACTGAAAATCGAAATCTTTCCGCATTTACCAAGATTGAAGTGATAGATGATGTGACTGTTTTATTGGTTTATAGTGATGAACAATCCGTAACTGTCGAAGCTGATTCAAATGTGATATATGCCATAACTACAGAAATTAACAATGGGGCACTTATTATAAAAACAAGCGCAAAAATAGTGCGTGCAAAGGAATTAACCGTTCACGTTAAGGTAAATAAAGACATCACCGAAATTTATGCCTATAACAAAGCCAGCGTAAAATCGAACAATTCCCTGAGAATAGATGCGTTAACCATAAATGCCTTTGACGATTCGGATTTCAAATTAAAACTGAGCTCTAAAATTGTTCAAATAAACGCCAAAAAATCAAGTAATTTGGATGTGGAAATTTTATGTGATGACGCTTTAATTGTTGCTGAAGAATACAGCAATTTAAAGGGAATTATCGACACCAAAAATATGATTATTCACACTTTGGACAAGGCTACCGTTAATTTAAGCGGAAACACTGCCAGCTTCGATCTGGAAACTTTGCACAACAGCGCTTTTAAAGGAAAAGATTTTAAAGCCGCAACCGCCAAGGTAAAGACTTCAAACAATTCCAGCGCCAACGTAAATGCCACTGACACGATAGATTTATCGATAAAAAATTCAGGGGAAGTTTATTTGTATTCGAATCCTAAAATCACGCTTATCGAATTTTTTGACAAGGCCGGACTTTTTAAAAGACAATAATTTAGCAAAAGTAAAAATAATATTTTGGGCGTTCCCCGCCAACTGGCGGGTCGGGCTTTCCGTTCCAAACTTTTTATCGGTGAAAAACCGTTAAAAAGGTTTTCCCCTTCAATCCCTAACGCAGTATATGATTTACAATTTAAGATTTTTGATTTACGATTTTTCAGATTTCAACTTTAGACTTTTAACTTCCGCCTTCTGTCCCGATTGCTATCGGGATCGGTCTAAATTTTTCTTTAAATCAAACTCAAAATCTGCACCACAATAATCAATAACACCATGGCAATTGGATAAACCGTGGCATAAGCAATTGCTGGCGCATCCGAATCAACCATCGTGTCGGTTGCAGCCAATCCTGGCGTGCTTGTCATACTTCCTGTTAAAGTCCCAAGCAAAACAAGCAAGTTAATTTTGTAGAAATATTGGGCTGCAATTGTGGTAATAATCATAGGCATCAGCGTAATAATTGCGCCATAAACAAATAATTCAATGCCGTATTCCTGAAAAGTGCTTTCAAGATGTGAACCTGCGCTTGTGCCAACTGCAGCCAAAAAGAACAGCAATCCAAACTGTCTCAAAATCTGATTTGCCTCACCGGTCATGGTCCACATTATCGGTCCGGTTTTACCTGTTCTGCCCAAAATAAGTGCTACAAGCAAAATACCTCCGGTTAATCCCAATCCAAAAGAAAAATCTCCAAAATTGACACTCATTTTTCCCACCAAAATCCCCAGAATAATTCCAGCTGCGATGGGCAAAAAATCGGTGCTTGAAAGTTTGTCATCACCAAAAATACGGCTCACTTCCGACATATTTTCTTTGGTGCAAATCACAATTAACTTGTCTCCAAACTGCAATTTTAAGGACGGACTTGGAGAAATATCAATTCCTGATCGCCTTACACGAGTTATTGTTGCATTATAGTTTCCTAAAATTTGAAGCTGTCCCAATGTTTTTTTAACCACTTCTTTATTGGTCACCAAAATAGAACGAACATCATATTTGGTGTCTAACGGAATTTCTTTTTTAGTTTCAGGTCCCACCAATAATTTTACCCTTTCCAATGCTTCGTTTGAGCCAACCGCCCTAATGGTATCCCCTTTTTGTAAAATAATTTCAGCATCAGGAATAATAACGGTATTTTGATGCATAATCCTGGAGATTACCGCTTTGGTCATAAAACGAATGTTTAAATCGCCCAAGCTTTTGCCTATCACATTTTCATTTTCAACCACAAAATGTTTGGCCAAAATTTCTGGATATTGGGCTGTCATCTCAGCAGTGTAGGTTTTTTCCTGTTCTTTTATGTTGATTCGAAGGATTCGTGGCAAAAAATTTACGAAAAGGATCACGCCAATAACGCCAAACGGATAACCAATTCCATAACCAATAGACGCCAAAGGAGAGCCTGTAATGTCAATGGCTGCAGCCAAACCGGGCGTGCTGGTTAACGCGCCATTCAGCAATCCGATAGCCAGGTTTTTGTCGATGCCTAAAAAATAAGACAGTAAAAAAGTGAGTAAACCCGCACTAAGAATGAGCAATGTTGCCAAAATAGCCAATTCGCGTCCGTTCCTTTTAAACGATTCAAAAAAACTGGGCCCAGCTTGGATTCCAATAGTGAAAATGAAAAGTACCAAACCGATATATTGAAAATCAATGGGAACAACCACACCATAATGGCCAAAAAACAAGGCCACAAAAATTACGGCAGACACATCCAAAGAAATTCCTTTAATTTTAATCCGACCAATAATAAATCCGATTAATATAATCAGAAATAATACAAAATAGCTACTTGAAAACAAATCCATGACCTTAATTTTATTAGGCAAAATTAAAAACTTAATAGGTGTAACTCCTATTATTGGTGCTACTATTTACGAAAACGATTGCAACAATTTATGGCTAAAAAAAAGCCTAATTTAATAATTTTAGGCTTTTCTTTATCATTTTGGTATATTAATTCAGCGACCCCAAATAACGTTCAGCATCCAAAGCTGCCATACAGCCGGTACCGGCAGCGGTAACTGCCTGTCTGTATTCTTTGTCTTGCACATCACCTGCCGCAAAAACACCCGGTAAATTTGTTTTGGTCGATTTCCCTTTGGTGATTAAATAACCTGTTTCATCCATATCCAAAACACCTTTAAAGATATTCGTATTTGGTACGTGACCGATGGCAATAAAAATACCGGTGACATTAATAACTTCCGTTTTTTTCGTTTTGTTGTTAACTACACGAACACCTTCAACGACCTTTTCACCTAAAACCTCTTCAATTTCGGTATTGTACATTACTTCAATATTGGCTGTTTTATCAACCCTGTGTTGCATAGCTTTTGAAGCACGCATAAAATCTTTACGCACTAAAATAGTCACTTTTTTACAAAGGTTCGCCAAATAAGTTGCTTCTTCCGCAGCGGTATCACCGGCGCCAACAACAACCACATCCTGACCTTTATAAAAGAAACCATCGCAAGTGGCACAAGCAGAAACGCCTCCGCCAATTAAACGTTGCTCACTTTCTATTCCTAAATATTTGGCGGTTGCTCCTGTAGAAATTATAATAGTATTTGCTTCAATCTGAATGGATTCATCGACCGTAACTTTGTGAATTCCTCCAACTTCTTTGCTGAAATCCACGCTGGTCACCATCCCAAATCTGACTTCAGTTCCAAAACGTTCGGCTTGTTTTTTTAAATCTTCCATCATCGCCGTTCCGTCGGTTCCTTCAGGATATCCGGGAAAATTATCAACTTCAGTTGTGGTGGTCAATTGGCCGCCCATTTGCATTCCCGTATACATCACAGGTTTTAAATCGGCTCTTGCGGCATAAATTGCAGCGGTATATCCTGCAGGTCCAGAACCAATAATCAAACATTTTATTCTTTCAATTGTATCAGACATAATCCATTTTTTATTTTAATAGGTAACAAATTTATGGCAATTAATTAAAAGTTTTCGCCTTTAACCATTATTTTTTATGATGATATGATCACCAAAAACATTAAGAAACAAACTTCAGGAACTGCCAAGAAAATTGTGGTAAATTTGAAGTTTCTAATTTACCTAAAATGAACACAATCAAAAAAATAGAATCTTTGGATCAACTTGAAAATATATTACAGGATACGATTGCCGTTTTACTGTATTTTTCAACAGATTCTTGCAATGTTGGTGAAGCTTTGGAGCCTAAAGTGTACGATTTGCTGAAAACCGATTTCCCAAAAATTGACTTTTATAAAATCGATTTGAATTTTTCTCCAGAAATAGCCGCAAAACACAGTGCTTTTGTGGAACCAACGATTTTAGTCTTTTTTGAAGGCAAAGAAACCATCAGAAAAAGCAGAAATATTGGCATTCAAGAATTGCAAAATGCCATTTCTAGACCCTACAAACTTATTTTCGAGTAATTGCTTGCAAAACCTATTTTTAGCGCTATATTTGCACACCGAAATTAGAGTAACATTATTACTCGGGGTGTAGCGTAGCCCGGTTATCGCGCCTGCTTTGGGAGCAGGAGGTCGCAGGTTCGAATCCTGCCACCCCGACAAAAAAAAAGAGCCTAAAAATTTATTTTGAATTTTAAGGCTCTTTTCTGTTATTAATTGCAAGGCTATGTAAGTCACCATCCAAACTAAAAAAAGTTATGTTTGTATATATACTTTTTAGTGATAAAAGTTTAAGGTATTATGTAGGTCAAACTGCGGATATTGAAAAAAGATTGAAAAAACACAACCAAGGAAATGTTCCATCGACAAAGTATGGAATTCCTTGGAAATTAGTTTTGCTAATTGAAGTATCTAATAGATCTGAAGCATTGGTTTTAGAGAAAAAAGTTAAGAAACGGGGAGCAAAACGATTTATTGATAACCAATTCGGGGTGTAGTACCGCAAATGCGGCATAGGCTCCACCCGGTTATCGCGTCACGCCTAAGAAGAGAAGGTCGTCACGCTTGAGGCGCGACCACCCCGACAAAAAAATAGATTCTATTGACCGGCAATAGAATCTTTTTTGTTTTATAAGGATTTGACTTTTTTAATGATAAAGTCCTGCTACAGTTTTTCAAGCCTTTCCTTAACCCTGTCAATCACTTTTCTTACGGTATCTTCACTCACTTTTAAGGTCTCAGAAATTTCTAAAATATTCTGATTTCCAAACACATATAATTCAATAATATTTTTGCTTATTGGCGGCAAGGTATAGAATGCAGCGCCAAATAAAATCCGGCTTCTGTCGGATAATAACGAATTTTCATTCAAGTCCAATTTTCCGGTAATTTCCAGTTCCATCGGTTGGTCTAAAATAAAGTGGGCAGGCGCAAAACTGTCTTGTTGATAAGAAATATCGTTAAGTTCCTCATCAAATATATAATCCCCATCTGCTGCAACAGAATAACCTACTTTTAACAAATTCAATTCATCTTTTAAAATTATGTCCATATTCAATTCCTCGGCAAACTGATTTTCCTTTTCAATTTTGTGATTTATTTTTTGGATGGTCCTTAAAAAAAGGGTTTGCCGCAGGTGTTTTTCATCAATATCATTTGAATACACTCTATATACTTCCAAAAAAACCTCGTCCAAAATTTCATTGGTATCGTAAAACCCCCTATCGATTAAGCCTTCCTTTTCAGCAAGTTTTAGTTTTAAAGCAGCGAATTTTTTCAAACTCGGAATAATTGCCGCACTTTTTTTGTAAAATTCTTCGAAATTGGTTTCTGCAAGCATTGGTTCTTTGGTTTTCATAACTTAAAAATTAGTGGTTTTTTATACTTATTTTTTTGATAATTAAAACATACTTCCGTAAAGTTAAATAGGGTTGTTATAACTTTTAATGATAAATATCAAGGTGTTGCGTAAATTTGACAGAATTATTTTCTTATTAAATAAAATTGACGATGCCTTGTTTTGCTGAAATCGAATGCCGATTTATGCCTAAATATTATCCGCCTTTTCAATTTTTGCTGATGTAAAATTGATATAAATCATTTTATTCCATTTAAATCAGCAATAACTTTATGTTAGCAAAAATTCTTGAATAAGATGATGACAACAGCACAAATTGGAAATAACCTCAAAAGCTTTTTTACCGAAATTGGCGAGTTGTCCTTTTTTGCAGGCCGTTTTTTTAAAGAGGTTTTTACCAGGCCATTTGAATTTAAAGAATTGCTGCGGCAATGTTACAATATGGGCAATCGTTCCTTGTTTTTGGTGGGTATTACCGGATTTATATTGGGATTGGTGTTTACGCTTCAATCCCGGCCAACTTTAATGGAGTTTGGCGCACAATCCTGGATGCCATCAATGGTGAGTATTTCAATTATTCGTGAAATTGGTCCAGTGATCATTGCGTTGATTTGTGCTGGAAAAATAAGTTCGGGAATTGGCGCCGAATTAGGTTCTATGCGCGTTACGGAACAAATTGACGCGATGGAAGTTTCAGGCACAAATCCATTTAAATATTTGGTGGTAACGCGAATTATGGCTGCGACTTTAATGATACCGTTGTTGATAATTTTTGGAGATGCCATCGCCCTTTTTGGTTCTGCATTGGTGGAAAATTTAAAAGGCGATGTTTCTTTTCAACTGTATTTTAACAAGGTTTTTGACGCCATTGAATTTTCAGACATTCTTCCGGCTACGGTAAAATCGTTTTTCTTTGGTTTTGCCATTGGTTTGGTGGGAAGTTTTAAAGGCTATAATTGCACAAAAGGAACTGTTGGCGTTGGTGAAGCCTCCAATTCGGCGGTTGTTTATACGTCAATGCTTTTATTCATTATCGACTTTATTGCCGTTTTTGTAACCGATATTTTCTTTGAACTTTAGATATGGATACATCAAAAAACATAGCTCCCATTTTAAGAATCAAAGATTTGAAGAAAAGCTTTGGCGACAATCATGTGTTAAACGGGTTTACCTTAGAATTGTTTGAAGGAGAAAATTTGGTGCTGATGGGAAAATCAGGTTCAGGGAAATCGGTGATGATCAGATGTTTGGTTGGTTTAATGCAGCCCGACGAAGGTACTTTAGAAATTATGGGCAAAGACATCAGCAAACTGGCACAAAAAGAATTCAATGAACTGCGAACGCAATTGGGATTTCTTTTTCAGGGAAGTGCCTTATACGATTCCATGACCGTTCGCGAAAATTTAGAATTTCCTATGCGCCAGCAAAATAAAACGGAAGAAGAATCCTTGAAATTGGTGCACGAGGCTTTGGACAGCGTTGGGCTAAGAGACGCTATAGATTTAATGCCCGAGGAACTTTCTGGCGGAATGAAAAGAAGAATTGCGATGGCAAGGGCCATTATTCTAAAACCAAAAATTATTATTTATGATGAGCCAACAACTGGGCTCGACCCAATTACCGCCAAAGAAATTATACAATTGATGCGCAATATTCAGTTAAATTACAAAACCTCATCGCTTATCATTACCCACGATGTGGACTGCGCCAGGGTAATATCAAACAGAATGATTTTATTGATTAACGGCATTAATTATGCGGAAGGAACTTTTGAGGAACTGTCCGCTAACAAAGACGAAAAAATTCAGGCATTTTTTAAATAACAACGCATTATGAAAACATCAAACACACAAAAATTGAGTCTTGGATTGTTTATTTTTTTTACCACCATTATTTTGGTTATTGCACTTTATCTAATTGGCAACAAGCAAAATCTTTTTGGCCATACCTTTAGAATAAGTGCTGTGTTTAACAATGTAAACGGCTTAATATTAGGAAATAACGTGCGGTTTTCAGGTATCAATATTGGCACCGTAAAAAATATTGTGATGGTTAATGACAGCACCATTTGCGTTGATATGGTTATTGAAGACAAAATGCTTATCCATATGAAGAAAAACGCAGTAGCCGCCATTGGATCTGATGGTTTGGTTGGAAGTATGGTCATCAATATTGTGCCCGGCAAAGAGGTTGCTGAAGCATTAAAACCAGGCGACACCATTAAATCCTATGATAAAACATCAACCACCGATATGCTTGAAACCTTAAATACCACCAATGACAATGCCGCCAAATTAACTTCCGATTTATTGAAAATTACCACAGCCATAAAAGAAGGGAAAGGCACCATTGGCATGTTGATTGAAGATGCTGAAATGGCTTCCGACGTAAAACAAACCGTTGAAAATTTAAAAACGGCGAGCGCAAGCGCTTCGGCAACAGTTAAAGAATTAAAGAATATTATAGACGCCATAAATTATGATAAAAGTATGGCTGCCGTATTGTTAAGTGATCCTGCTTCAGCAAATCAGTTGAAATCTGCCATAACCAATTTAGAAAAATCGAGCGAGCACATCGATGGGGTAATCACCAATTTAAATTCGGTAGTTTTAGAGATAAAAGATGGAAAAGGCACGGTGAATTATATGGTTAACGATACCGTTTTGGTAAATAATATTGACGAAACAATGAAAAACATTAAGGAAGGAAGCGTACGTTTAAATGAAAATATGGAAGCCTTAAAACACAACTTTTTGTTTAGGGGTTATTTCAGGAAATTAGAGAAACAAAAACTTAAGGACGAAAAAAATCAAAATTAAATTTATTTATGTTCATGGAGTTGATAGATATCATTTTAGTCATTTTAGTTTATTTGTAAATTGATTTGGTTAAATGCTACGATTATGAAAAAACTTTCTTTTTTAACTGTTGCACTTTTATTTTCTTTTGTATTATCAATAGAAAGCTGCGGACCCGTCGTGGTCACTTCAAGAATAGCAACGCCGCCGCCGCCTTGGTTTTATCCAAACAGGGTCGAAGTGGTTCGCTATGTCTATTTCCCGGAATTTGAAATTTACTATGATTTTTCATCAAGAAATTACCTCTATTTTGATAATGGCATTTGGATAACCGCCAATATTTTGCCTCCAAGATATGGCCATATCAATTTAAGGCGAAGCCATCATATCAGAATCAACAATTATTTTGGGGACGATATAAAAAGATATCACAACGACAACAGAAACAATTTAAACAGAAGCAACACCAGCAGAAGGAATTCTGCCGTAAATAGGAATCCTGTTAGAAGAAATTAATTTTTAAACCAACCCATTATGAGCATAGGATTGGCACTCTCCGGCGGAGGCATGAAAGGTATTGCCCATATTGGGGCCATTAAGGCACTCGAGGAAAATAACATTTACCCAACCCACATCTCGGGCAGCAGTGTAGGCGCAATTATTGGTGCGTTTTATGCTTCAGGATATTCGCCCGAAGAAATGGTAAATTTTTTTAAGGAAGTCCCTCTTTTTAATCCAAACCGATATGGCTTTGGAAAGCCCGGGCTCATAAATACCGAAAATTTTTATGAAGATTTTAAAAAATATTTTCCTGATGACAATTTTAACGCTCTTCAAAAAAAACTTTTTATAACCACTGTTGATATGCTTAACGGAAGCATGAAAGTTTTTACTGAAGGCGAATTGATTATGCCTATTTTGGCATCATCCGCTTTTCCCGGAATATGTTCGCCAGTTGCCATTAACGGCAGTTTGTACGCTGATGGCGGCATTCTCGATAATTTTCCTGTTGCGCCCTTAAAATTAAATTGCGAACAAATCATTGGCGTTTATGTGAGTCCGCTTGACGAGATTAAAACCGAAAATTTAAAATATGCTGTTGATGTGCTGCAAAGAGCCATCAGAATAAATTTTTCTAACGCTTCATCGCTGAAGTTTTCACAATGTAATTTATTGATCTATCCGCCATTGTCAAAATTTGGGATGTTCGACAAAAACCATATCGATGAAATTTATAACATTGGCTATGAAACGGCCAAAAATAAAATTAAACAGCTTGAAAAAGCTTCACTATTATTTGGTTAAAAAAATCCCCATAAGCTATTGTCGATGAAGCTCAATCAATGTTATTTCTGGCCGCATTCCCAATCTGCCCGGAAATCCCATCCAACCCAAACCTCGGGTAACATATAAATACTGGTTAAAATGTTTGTACAAACCTGCCCATTGTTTGTATTTATACTGAATAGGGCTCCAATTTTTGCTTTTAATGTTAATTCCGGCTTGCATTCCGTGTGTATGGCCAGATAGCGTGAGTGCGATATTTGTATTTTTTTTTACTTCTTCATTCCAATGCGAAGGATCGTGGGATAGCAATATTTTAAAGGGATTTTTTTCAATACCCTTAAGCGCCTTTTTTAAATCCCCATATTGCTTAAACGGTGGCTTTCCCCAATTTTCAACTCCTACAATGGCAATTTCCTCGCCTTCTTTTTCAAAAATAACAACTTCATTCAATAACAATTTGAAATTTATTTTTTTATAAAAATATTTGATCGATTCAAAATTGGCTAGTTTTCTTTCATCCGATTTCCATTTTCCATAATCGCCATAATCGTGATTTCCCAAAACTGCAAATTTCCCGGTTTTGGCGTTCAATTTTTTTAAAACAGATTGCCAGCCTTTTAATTCCCACGCGTGGTTATTGACCAAATCGCCTGTAAAAAATATAAAATCGGGTTCTAAATGGTTAATCAGCTTTATCGCCCTGTCCAAAATATGGTAGCGAGAACGAAAACTTCCAAGGTGAAGATCGGAAATATGGACAATTTTTAATCCGTCGAAATTTAAAGGCAGCTCTTCAAAATTAATTTTTAAACGATGAACTTTAAAGCGGTAAAGTGTTCTGAAAATGCTGTAACAAATGGTAAGAAAAGGAAGAAATCCCGCAAATAAACCTATCATTGGAATTACAATCAAAGATTCTTCATCAGAAAAAACATAGTTTGAGAAATACAATATTGAAATTACAATAACAAAAATTAATTTTGGAATAAAAGACGCTATTGTAATCCCGTAAAGCGAAGTTATCAATAGTTGGTTTAGGTAAGGATGTATAATTTGCAATCTCAATCTCAGTGAAATAATTGCGGTAATGAGTCCAACAGAAAAAATCCAAAAAACAATATTTATGAAGTTTTGCAAAAATACCGATTGTAACAATTGGGTTATGGATTGCAGCCAATAAAATGACAGTATATCTACAAGCAGTATGGCCAAACATAACAGTATAATGGTAAAAAAGGAATACGAACGCATACCAAAATGATTTAATTTGTTCCTTTTTTGGTGATTTTTTTTCTTAATCGCCTTTTGTCCCTAATTGCCCAATAAATTCCTTTAACACCTGCAACCCAATTGTCATACATAAAAATAAGGGCAATTTCTTCTATGGTTTCCAACAAACCCAAAACAATCATCACATAAAACAGCCAGTAAATTGGTTCAAAAAACAAAAACAAAAGAATAAAAAAAGCCTGTATAATTGCCGATAATTTAGCCAAATAGGTATGAAAAGCGGTCGCTTTGCCATATTTCAAGAATGAAATAACCATTTGAAAAATATAAATCACCAACACCAGAATTATAAAAAAGGAATGTGCTTTAATAAAATCAAATTCATATACCAACAATCCAATTAAGGCAATCGCAAAAGTAATTTGATCGCCAAATGAATCCAATTGCGAACCCCGTGCACTTGTTATTTTTAATTTTCGGGCTAAAAATCCATCAATGGCATCAGTCAAATAACTCACCAATAAAAGCCAGGTAAAAAGTTCACGACTTCCAAGCGATAAAACAAGCAATAAGAAAGGTGCGGCAGAGATTCTGTAAAATGAAAACCAATCGGCAATGTTAAAATTTTTAAATGTTAACATATTCTTTAGATTTTAATGTTTCGAATTAAGAAATTAGAATTCATAAATCAAATAAATGACCAATTAATCGATTGATGAATGTGGTTGTAAATCCAAATATTTATCCGAAAATTGAATCATTAAATTAACCCCTGCTATTTTACATTTTACCAAATTCTATCCCATTTTCTTACCTTAAAGATATTAATTCTATGTGTATTAATATATGATTCTGACAATATTTTGAATCATATTCGGGAAATTTATCAAAAAAAAATTCACATTACTTAAAATTCACATTTTTTTAGGTGTGTATTTGTTTTTTTACTACCTTTTAGCTAAAATTTATATTGTTCAAAATCAATAAAAATACCGTGTTTTACCAAAATCAAGAGATCTTCAATATTCTTTTTGAAGCCATTCCGGAAGGCATTATTATTGTTGATGAAAATACAAATATTGTTACAGCAAACACTTCCGCAGAAAAAATGTTTGGCTACAATAAGGGTGAATTGACAAATAAATCTAAAGACATTCTTTTGCCAAAAAGATACCAAACTACCCATAAAAATCAATATGTCTATTTCACAAACAGAATGAATAGCAAAAAATACGCACGTGGATTGTACTTATTTGGCATTACAAAAAACAATAAGGAATTTCCTGTTGAAATTGCCCTAAATCCATTTGCGATTTATGAACGGGAGTATATGATGGTGTTAATTATTGATATGACTCTTAAAAGGGAAGCTGAAAAAAAAATAGATTCTTTAAAAGTTGTTCTGGAAGAAAAGGTTAAAATTGGCACTGCTGAATTGCAAAATACCATCAAACAATTAAAACAAGTAAACCGCGATTATAAAGATGAATTGAAAAGAAGAATTGAAATTGAAAATAAACTTAAAGATGCCTTAAAAAAAGAAAAAGAACTTAATGAATTAAAAAGCAAATTTTTGTCGCTGGTTTCGCACGAATTCAAAACACCTTTAAGCGGAATTTTAACCTCTGCCATTTTATTGGAAAGATACCAGCTGACCGAGCAACAGGAAAAAAGGGAAAAACATTTAAAAACAATCACAGACAAAGTTCATTATCTAAACAACATTTTAAACGATTTTATATCCTTGGAGCGTTTAGATGCTAGCAATCAAAATTATAAATTCAAGATTTTTAATTTAAGCAAAGTCATTAATGAAGTGGTTTACAATGCCAATATGCTTTTAAAAAGCGGGCAACACATAACAATTTCAGAAAATACAAGTGATTATGTGTTGGAACAAGACGAAAATATTTTAGAGCTTATTTTATCAAATGTGATATATAATGCTATAAAATATTCACCCGAAAACACAGAAATTAATCTAGAAATTTCTAAAAAAGCAAATAACCTTGTTATAAAAGTTGCTGATAGCGGAATAGGAATTCCTGCAAAAGATCAAAAATTTATATTTAATCGCTATTATAGAGCAGAAAATGCATTAAATATTCAAGGAACAGGCATTGGTTTAAACATTGTTAAAGAACATTTAAAAAACTTAGGCGGAACCATTCATTTTAAAAGTACCGAAAATAAAGGTTCTGCCTTTTTTGTTGAATTACCCTTAATTAAAAAATTATGAAAAAGGTTTTATTAATAGAAGACGATATTGTTGTAAGGGAAAATACAGCGGAGCTTTTGGAATTGGCCAATTATAAAGTTTTTACTGCCGCAAACGGAAAAATTGGTGTTGCTGAAGCTAAAAAACAACTGCCAGACATTATTCTGTGCGATATTATGATGCCCGAATTAAATGGCTACGGCGTACTTCAAATACTTTCAAAAGAAAAGGAAACCAAACATATTCCGTTTATTTTTTTATCGGCAAAAACTGAACATAAAGACATTCGCAAAGGAATGGATATGGGCGCCGATGATTATATCACAAAACCATTTGATGAATCGGAGCTGTTTAGCGCCATAGAAAGCAGGTTGGCCAGGGTTGCCATTATAAAAGAAAATGAGGAAAAAGAAAGGAAATTCGAACTAGATTTCACAGACAGCCAACTAAAAACATTGAACCAGCTTAAAAATTTCTTTGTGGAAAATGTGGAAGAATTCTCCTTTATTCCAGGTGAAATTATTTATAATGAAGGCGACAATTCAAATTTTGTCTTTTTGATAAACGAAGGAATTGTAAAAACTTTTAAAATTGATGAACAAGGGAAAGAGTTGGTCACAGGCTTGCATAAAGAGCATGACTTTTTTGGTTTTACGTCGTTTTCAAACAATATTGCTTATCAGGAATCGGCTGCAGCCATTGAAAACGTAAAAGTTTTAAGATTGTTAAAAAGTGAATTCAAAAGTATTTTACAAAAAAATCACGAAGTTACTTTTGAATTAATAGATTATATCACCGACAATGTTTCAGAAATTAAAGACCAATTGCTGCAAATGGCCTATAGTTCCGTTCGAAAAAAAACAGCAAATACCATTTTGCAGTTTTCTGAAAAAATGAAAAAATCCAATAACGACAATCCTAAAATATCAAGAACCGATTTGGCAGGGATTGCAGGCATTGCCACTGAAACTTTTATCAGAACACTTTCCGATTTTAAAAGAGACGGCCTTATTGAAATCGAAGGAAGAAGCATTAAAATTCTGAATATTGAGAAGCTGAAAAAAGTTTTTTAGCCAAATTGTTGAACTTTAATCCTATCCCCAGCCCCCAATGTCATTAAGTTAAGGTAATATTTGTCATTCCGACAAAGGAGGAATCGCAACAAATGAGCACGTATGATGAGATTCCTCGTACCTCGGAAGGATAAAAATATAGTATAAATGTCTTAACTTAATGACATTGCCCCTAGCCCCTGCTTCGGCTCCACTTCGGCTACGCTCAGTGACCGCGCTCAACACAGGTCTCGAGAGGGGAATTAATCGCGATTAATTTCCAAACTTCTAACTTCAGTCTTCCGTCTTCGGACTTCCGGCTTTTAACTTTTAACTTCTAATATTTAATATTTTCCAATATTTAATATTTTCAAATTGATATATATCATTTTACATTAAAATATAAGAATATAATTTTAATTGTACATAATAATAAATCAAACCCATGAAAACCATTTTAATACCCACCGATTTTTCGGAAAACTCCTGGAACGCCGTAAAATACGCTTTAGAATTTTTTAAAAACACCCCGTGCGATTTTTACTTGTTGCATGTCACTTTAATATACAACTATGCCAGTGGCGAATCACCGGTAATGCCGCTTCCGGCTATTGAAGTCATTGACAAAACCATCTTAAAACAGGCCAAAACCAATTTAAAAAATTTGTTAAAAAAAATTGAATTATTGCCGCACAATCCCAAACATCGTTTTTATACGCTTAACAATTATGATTATTTTATTGATGCCGTAAAAGCCCATGTTGCTGAAAAATATATAGACCTTATTGTGATGGGCACAAAAGGCGCTTCGGGCCTAAAAAAAGTGATGATTGGCAGCAATACCGGCGATTTAATTACCCGGGTAAAATGTCCAGTTTTGATAGTTCCTGAAAATGCGGTATTTAAAGAACTTGAAGAAATTGCTTTTCCTACCGACTATCATCTTTTTTATCCGACCAAAATTTTGGATAATATTTTAGAATTTGTTAAAATGCATAAATCAGCTTTAAGAATTGTGCACATTGCTAAAAAAGATGAGGAAGTAACCGATTTTCAGCTTGAAAATAAAGAATATTTAAAAAATTTCTTTGCAGAAGAAAAGCATAGTTTTCACAGAATTACCAACAAAAAAATTGAAGACGGTGTTCAATGTTTTGTGGAAAGCAGGGATATTGATATGATTATTATGATTGCCAAGAGCCTCAATCTTTTTCAACGAATTTTATTTAGGCCAACTGTGGAAGAGATTAGTTATCACACCGATGTTCCTTTTTTAGTCCTGCACGAATAACATTTAAACATTGGCTTTATGGATGAAGTGTCAATTTTTTTAGCCAAATTTTGGGGATGGTATTTTATCATTTTCTTTTTAATTTTAAGTTTTAACCCAAAAAGAATTTTACAAGTAATTAAAGATTTAGAGGATCAAAAATTTGTCATTGTTTTCTCTTTTTTGGCCATTGTGATTGGATTGCTTAATATTTTATTCCATAATATTTGGGAAGATGACTGGCGGTTAATTATCACCATTATTGGTTGGATAGCGCTATTTATTGGCTTGTCGTTGTTTGTTTTTCCTAAACGAACGGTTTTATGGCTCGATTATCTCAACATTAAATTTGTTCAATTAATTTATATGATGCTTTTTTTTGTAGGCTTGTTTTTGCTGAATATGGGTTATGGAATTGTTGTTTTTTTATAAAATTTTGAAAATAAAAAATATTCAAAAACTGACAACAATCATCTGCCAAATTGATGAATATCATTTCAGGCCTGCAATTTAGACCTTAGTTTTACACCAAAATATATAATATAAAGTTCTTTGATTTTTAGTAAATAAAATTTCCCCACGTATATAAATTTGCATTTTATAAGGCAATAATGGCCTAATAAGAAGAATTTAAGGTTTACAAATTAAATCGATTTTAGTTTTGTCTTAGAAATAAGGTAACGTAAGAAATTAATTAAAAATTGCAGAGAACAACTTAATTTCTTCACGATAGACTCGGGCGGTTTCGGCCTCCTGCTTCCATCGAAAAATAGGTCTCCATTATTGCAAAATAGTGCAGATCAAAGAAGTGTTTTAAGTGGTTGTTTTAATATAGCTAATTTTAGTATTGTTTTAGAAATGAGATGCTATGATAAGTTAGTTAGTGTTAAAAAACAAACTTAACCGCTTCAAGAAGCAGGAAACTGAAAACTTCCTGCTTCTGCTAATAGGGAATAGATCTTCATTATTGAAAAGTAATGTTGATTGAAACAGAGAGATTTAGAACATTTTTTTGAGATTGGCTTGTTTAAGAATTCTCTTAGAAATAAGATGGTGTAAAAAATGAGTTTAACGTAGAAAAAGTAACTAAATCTCTTTAGGAAACAGGAAGTTACGGCTTCCTGTTTCTATACAAAAAATAGATTTACATTGTTGAAAAGCAGTGCAGATTGAAATGAAGATTTTTAAGTGTTGTTTAAGTAAAATTAGTTTTAGTATTGGTGTTATTTTAGAGATAAATCAATATGAAAAATAAGTTTAGCGTTATAAAACAAACTTAATCTCTTCAGGAAACAGGAGGTTGCGACCTCCTGTTTCTATTTACAAAAACCAGTATTCCTTTTTCAAAAAAATATTGGATAATGATACGTTTATAACCCACTCAAAACAACAAGCTGAAGCGTTAAGTAACAATTCTTACATTTATTATTGAAATAATATTCGTAAATTACTGTTTTACCATAACAATTAAATTCAAAAAAACTAAAAAATGAACTATTACTATTCAACCATATTAAACAACATCACTTTTGAGGAAGCTATTGAAAAAGTAACTGCGGAACTTCAAAAAGAAGGATTTGGCGTACTTACGGAGATAGACATAAAAGCCACCTTGAAGAAAAAACTGGACGTGGATTTTTACAATTACAGAATTTTGGGAGCTTGCAACGCACCATTTGCCTATAAAGCTTTAAAAGCTGAAGACAAAATTGGCACTATGCTTCCGTGCAACGTTATTGTACAGGAAAAAGAACCTGGAATTATTGAAGTTTCGGCCATAAATCCGATTGTTTCTATGCAAGCTGTAGTCAATGAATCTTTGGCACCGATTGCTTTGGAAATAGGTGATAAACTTAAAAGAGTTTTGGCAAATATGTAAATTTCAAAAAATTCACCGATAAAATATTATCCAAAAGTTTTTGTTGTAATTTTCCTGCATTTGATATTTATCATTGGCAGTGGCAACTGCATTGAATACCTTTAAAATCAAACTCCTTTTAATTTAAAATATAATTATTATGGAAATTAAAATTCAATTTGTGCAAGTTCCAAAAAGTGAAGCTGTGGAATCATTTGTGATTAAAAAACTACTTAAAATGTCGGATAGATATGAATGGCTGATTAGGGCCGATGTATATTATAAATTAGAACCTGACACAAAAGGAAAAGGTAAAGTTTGCGAAATAAGACTAAGCCTTCCCGGCCCGAGAATTTTTGCCTTTTCTGATGAAGAAAGTTTTGAAGCTGCCACCGATGAAACCTTGCGCGACTTAGACAAACAGCTACAAAAACGAAAAAGCGAAATGAAACATTATTTATAAGTGGGTATTTTAAAAAAAATAGATTGAAAAAAGGATAAAAGGAACTAAATTTTGGAAGTTCAATATTCATAAAGCCCAGAAATCGGGTATTGCAGCCTTGTTTTTTAGATGTCGTTTTATTCCATAATCCACGCCAAAGTTTGAATATTGAAAGAATCCAGTTATTAAATCCCCAGCGAGGCGATCTGTTTGTCTTTAATAATTTGACCTTACAACAATGTTCTTAATCATAATTATTTAGAATTTTTAAAATTAAAATCCTTATTTGCTTTTTTTAACAATGCAACCACCTCATTATCATTTACCTGGTCAAACTCTTCATAAAACTGTCCGACTGCCTGAAAATTTACCGGAGCCGACAAGCAAATTACTTCATTAACTTCTGGCATTTCCCTTATTTTTCTCAAGGCCGAATTTGGCGCAACGGGCAAGGAAACCACTATTTTTGAAGGTTTTTGAAGCTGTAGAAGTTGTATGCACGAAATAATGGTATTTCCTGTGGCAATGCCATCATCAACCAAAACAACTATTTTGTCTTTAAGTGACATTGGTTTTTTTTCGCCATAATACAATTGATGGCGCTGTTTTAACAAAGCCCTCACTTGTTCGGTTTCATCATAAATATATACGGGAGAAACTTCTTTTGCGGCATCACTTAAAATACTGTTTTCTAAAGTAACGGCACCAATGGCATATTCTTTATTGAAAGGATGACCAATTTTTTTTGAAAGCACTATTTCTATAGGAACATTTAATTTATTGGCAATTTCATAGCCAACCGGAACACCGCCTCGTGGAATTGCAACAATAACCACCTCATTATTATCCTTATAATTTGTTAATTTGTTTGCCAGCAATTTGCCCGCTTCTTCCCTATTTGTAAACATCACGTTCAGTTTTAGCTTTCTTTTTTAAATACTTGTCGAACCATTCCGCAGTAAGTTTGGCCACAATTTCGAGTTTTCCTGCTTCCGGAAATAAATGTGTGGCACCTTCAATAATTTTTAATTCACAAATACCACCAATCGCCGCTTTTGCTCTTTTATTCAAACCTATTACAATATCATCTTTTCCCCCAACAATTAAAAGCGTTGGCGTTTTAATGCTCTTTAAAACTGGCATCGCCAAATCTGGACGGCCGCCTCTTGATACAATTGCTTTTATGCTGTTTCCCATTTGGGCGGCGGCTTTTAAAGCAGATGCTGCGCCGGTGCTGGCTCCAAAATATCCTATTGGCAGCTTTTTCGTTTCTTTGTAATTCATTGCCCAATATGTGACTTTAACCAAACGTTCGGTAAGCAATTCTATGTCAAAACGATTTTCATAAATTAAATCCTCTTTGGCGGTTAATAAGTCGAAAAGCAAACTGGAAAAACCTTGCTCATACAGCAAACTTGCGACATAATTATTTCTGATGCTCAGCCTGCTGCTGCCGCTACCGTGAGAAAATAACACAATCCCTTTCGGATCTTCCGCTAATCTTAAATTTCCTTTTAAAAGCACTTCGCCGATAGCAATATCAACTTCTATGAAGGTTTTTGTCAAGCTTTTCATCTGTTTACTATTTATTTTTTATTGGTACAGCTGCAGCCCGCCTGCCGGACAGGCAGGTTCGCTATTAATCATTCTACTGTGTATCAAAATTTGTTATGCTCGTTTCATCTGTTTATCTTTTATTTTTTATTGGTACAGATGCTGGTCGCTATTAATCATTCTACTGTGTATCAAAATTTGTTATGCTCGTTTCATCTGTTTATTTTTTATTTTTTATTGGTACAGATGCTGGTCGCTATTAATCATTCTACTGTGTATTAAAATTTGTTATGCTCGTTTCATAAAATCATTTTTAGCTTTGTTTAAAACATTGCATTCTGATAAACAATAGACTTTAAATCTTTTGGAAGCACCGTTCTAAGATCCTCCAATTCATCTAAAGAAACATATTTGCGCAACAATATAAATGTTGCATTGATATAATTTTCAGCCACTTCCTCAGATTCAAAATCGTTTAAAGCAGTTACGCCGTTCATTTCTCTAATTAAATCAATAAAATCGGTCATTGTTTTTACTTTTTTCTTTCTGCGTGTAGACCATTTGTTCACATAAACCGCTTTTAAAAACATAGGGAACTGTGAAATTAACTGCAAAGATTCCTCAATGGTGATCACTTCTCTAAGTCCGTGTAAGATAGAAGACAAAATTCTTCCTGCTTTATCGGTGTCATTAGGCATATTTATTTTTTTTGCAAATTCCTTCAAAAATGCATTGCCTTCTTTTGCGAATTGATTAAAATTTAGTGCCATAACTTATGTTTTTTAGTTAAAACTGATGTATTTCCCACTTTTTATTTTTGGTTTTTACCGCAACCAAATTTGGTGCTATAAACTTCGATTCAATGATAGGCACTCCATTTTTATAGTTGGCCGGTACATTTTTTCTTGGATTGTATAAATATTTCACCAATTCCCCAGAAGTGTTGATCACATATTCTTCCATAATATTGGAAACGACAGCTTTTTTTAGCACATAATTAAAACCGATAGAATCCTTTGAAGTCAGTACCACAATGGCATAACCATTAGAAAAATTTGTGGCATTTAAAAACTGGGGCTTAATGACTTCTACGCCTTTTTCATTGATAAAACCATAGTAATAAGTGTCTCCCATTAATTTTCTGATCAAGCATCTGCCATCATTAAAAACAGGATAAGAAATTGTTTGGTTTAAAGAATTTAATCTGTTGGTTAACACCAAATCAGACCTGAAATCGATAATCTTTTTACCTTCTTTATTGACAAAAGCCCACTGATTTGCTTTTTTTATGGCTGCAAAATCGCCGTGAAAAGGATAAACCTCATCTATATCACTTAAAGTTTGTGCAAATACACCCGTATAAACACTGAAACAAACCAATAAAATAAGTAATTTTTTCATAATCATTTATTTTTAATCCTATAAAGCTATGGTTTGTTGAAACTTTAAAAAATGATTTTCCTCAATCTTAAGAGAATTCAATTATGAGGTATAAAGATTTTTTCTACGATATGAAATTGACCTTCAGAAATAGATTCATCCTCACTAAAAATTGGGAAAAACGATAAATATTTGTCTGTTTTTTATTGAAAGAAGGACCAATTTTTAATTCACTTTTGATATATATCATTTTTTATGAAACATATAATGAATTACTTAGTGATGAACTAAAAACCATCAGAAATGGAATCTAACATCATTTACAAATCGTTTTCCAAGGATAAAACCATAGAGGAATTGCTTTACAATATTTCTTTGTGGACAGCTGAATATGCTTTTATCAACATTGAATTGGCCTTTATTAAAAGGCTCATAAAAGCCTATCCTTTCTCCGCGACCATTCCAAATTTGTATGAACGCCTTCAGTTATTCATTTTAGAACTTAATAATTTTGAACAGGCAAAAAACAATATTCTTGTTAAAATTAATGATTATAACAATGAATTAATTGAGCATAAAGATTCCACAGCGCTAGATATTAGTCATTTACACATTGTGGAATACGAAAAACTGGAAGAAGAAATTTTTATGTATTTACAACACTACAAAAATTTAAAAATTCGAATATTTGAATATATAAACGGACTCATCAATTAATCATTTTTCGTATAAAACTAAAAAATCAAAAACTGATGGATATCAAATTATTTTTCGGTTTTAGCCCTTAACTTTATAATATAACTAAATCAATAAAGATGAAACGAGCCATAACAAATTTTGATACACACAGAAATGATTAATGGCGAACTGCATCTGTACCAATAAAAAATAAATAATAAACAGATGAAAACTAAGTTAAAAAAAGATTGGTTTGGAAGAGAAAAAAGCGTGGATGAACTGCACCACGATTCAAAAATATGGGTTTCTGAAATAAATTTAATTAAAGATGAAATCCGTTTTTTGGAACATTTGCTCAGCGCCAATTATATTGATCTTTTGGTGGCAGGTTTACACAAAAAAATTGAGGATTCAGTTAAACAGATATCCGTTCAAAAAAATATAGGAACCACCTTGTTGGACGTCATCAACAATCAAAATAAAATTCTTGCTGAATTAATTAAACACGAAAGCATCTCAGGCAACAAAAACTATTTGGAAAGCCATAAACAATTAGAAATAGAAGTCACCAATTACATCCATAAATATAAAGAGCTAAAACAGCAAATTTTTAAAGTGGTTGAAAATGTGATGAAGAAAAAAGACCAAAAAAAATTTCCGGTTACAGATGAAATTCCGAAATTATTGGATAAATAGTTTTATAAAAAGATACTCCTTTAAAAAGATTGCGTAAAAATTATCAATAGCTAAAATTGCCGTGCCATTTTTTATTGCCCAAAAAATTGCGTATAATTATGCTATTTCCTAAATAAAAATTAATTAAAAAAAAGTGCAGAAATAGTTGCTTATTACTTTTAAAGTAATTTAATTTGCACACACAAAAAGCCGATGTAGCTCAGCTGGCTAGAGCAGCTGATTTGTAATCAGCAGGTCGTGGGTTCGAGTCCCTCTATCGGCTCCAATAAGCCTCTTCGAAACGAAGAGGCTTTTTTTTATTTCAATTTTTGACTGTAAAAAAGGACCAGAAGTTTATCCTGAGCCAGCCTCGCTAAACTGATCCAAGAAAAGTTTGGTGGTTCAATAAATAGTTTATATATTTATGAACTATTAAACATTTAAACAATGACTAACAAGAAAATATTTGAATTACACGCTGAAGTTTGCAGAGCGCTTGGACACTCTTTGCGTATTGAGGTTATAGATTTACTTCAAGACAAGGAACTTTGCTTTACCGATATTTTGGATGTAACAGGCGGACTGAAATCGAACCTGTCGCAACATCTTTCAGTAATGACAAAAAAGGGAATTTTAAAATCAAGACGAGACGGACAATTCACCTACTTTTCGCTATCTTCAAAAAAAGTCGCACAAGCGTGCCGATTAATGCGTGAGGTCCTTATGGACAACCTTAAAAAACAAAAGGATCTTCTTGAAAAAATGTAAATTTTAAAAACATGAACAAAACAATATTAATATTAGGAGCAGGGACAGGAGGAATTATCACTGCCAAAGAATTAAGTAAAAAAGTAGGCAAGGATAGAGGTTTAAATCCCGTTAAAATCATCCTTTTCGAAAAGGAAGAAAAAAATGTTTTTGCACCATCGCTCCTTTGGCTGATGGTTGGAAAAAGAAAGCCAAAACAGGTTTATAGAAGCACAAATAAATTATCGCGTGCTGGAATTGAAGTAGTTATAGGTGAAATTGAAAAGGTAAATCCTGAAAACATCTCTATTACCGTAAAAGGAAAAGAATACAAAGGAGATTATATGGTTATTTCTCTTGGAGTTGAACAAATTACAGAACATAACCTCAATAACTACGGAAACGATTTTTATACGCTTGACGGTGCAACAAAATTTAGTGAGCAATTAAAGAATTTCAAAGGTGGAAAAATTGCTGTTTTAGTCTCTGCACTTCCTTTCAAATGTCCTGCTGCACCTTATGAAGCGGCAATGCTTGTAGAAAGTTTTATCAGAAAAAAAGGAATCGCGAATAAAACAGAAATTTCGCTTTATGTTCCTGAACCCGGTCCTATGGGAGTTGCAGGAAAAGAACTATCGGGAGCAGTAAGACAAATGGTGGAAATGAAAGGAGTAAAATATTTTCCTGAATATCAAATCACATCAGCCACGGAAAGAACTTTGACCTTTAATAATGACAAAACTGCCGAATATGATTTAATGGCGTTCACGCCAAAGCATCAATGTCCGTCAGTAATCAGAGAAACTGCATTAGTTGAAAAGCCAGGTTGGATTAAAGTAAACCGTAATACAATGGAAACACAGTTTCCAAATGTTTATGCCATTGGCGACATTACATTTATTCCATTGGAAATGGGAAAGCCATTACCTAAAGCAGGAGTATTTGCACATTACCAAGCCGAAACAGTCGCCCATAATATTGCTCAAAAAATATACGGCAAGAACGATTTCAAAACATTCAACGGTGAAGGTCAATGCTTTTTAGAAATGGGCAATGGTAAAGCAGGTTATGCGGGAGGCAATTTCTACGGCTCTCCTTTACCAATTGTAAAAATGAAAAAACCTGGTTATTTCTGGCACTTGACAAAAGTTTGGTTTGAAAAATACTGGTTCTTTAAATACTTCTGAAAATCAATTAATATGAAATCAAAAAACATTTTCTTTCTGCTGTTTGTCTTTTGCCTGACTTCAATAGCGACAAATGCTCAAACTACAAGTAATTTTGGCGACACAAAAACTGTTCAAAAATTTAATCCTCAAAAAATCGGCATTGTCATTTCTTCCAACGACCCTGAAACTGTTTGGAATGCTTTCAGACTCGCAAACTATTCGGTAAATCAAGGTGATACTGTTTCCGTTTTTCTTCTTGGGAAAGGAGTAGAAGCTCCTGCCATAGTTAACAAAAACTTTGATGTGAAAGCAATAATGGAAACTTTTTCCAAGAATGGAGGCGAAATATTTGCCTGTGGCACTTGTTTGAAAAGCAGAAACACAGAAGGTTTAAAACTTTGTACTGTTTCAACATTGGCAGACCTATATGTTATCATCAAGTCCAGCGATATAGTCCTTACATTTTAATTAACGGCAATGGAGAGTAACATTATCATATTTGACAAAAACACTTTGGAATATGACAGATGGTTTGAAAAACATTCAAATATTTATCAATCCGAAATTCTTGCTTTGAAAGAAGCTATTCCGAGGAATAAAAAGGGGGTGGAAATTGGAAGCGGAACAGGACGATTTTCTTTCCCTTTCAAAATAAACATTGGAGTTGAACCATCTTTTAATATGTCAAAACTCGCAGAAAAAAAAGGAATGACAGTAATCAATGCTGTTGCAGAAAATCTGCCGTTTCACGAACACTCATTTGATTTTGCACTAATGGCAACAACGGTTTGTTTTCTTTCAGACATACCAAAAGCATTTTCAGAAGTTCGCCGTATTTTAAAGCCACAAGGTGAAATAATACTTGCTATCATTGATAAAAACAGTGACCTCGGCAGAAAATATGAAAAGGAAAAATCCAAAAATAAATTTTATAGGGAAGCTCACTTTCATTCTACACAAGAAATCACAGAACATTTAAAACAAGCAGGCTTTCATAACTTTTCTTATTGGCAAACTTTGGCAAAGACCAATGCAAATGAAATAGAACAACCTAAACGGGGCTTCGGTGAAGGAAGTTTTGTTGTAATAAAAGCAATTAAAAATTAACCATAAAAACAAATTACAATGAAAATTTTAATCTTAATTAACGATGCACCATACGGAACAGAAAAAGCATACAATGCTTTACGACTTGCAAACCAATTAAATAAAGACCACGAAACGGTTGAAGTGAGAATTTTTCTGATGGCAGATGCAGCAAGCTGTGCCGTTGCTGATCAGACAACACCGAATGGATATTACAACATTGAAAGAATGTTGAAACTTTCACTCAACAAAGGAGCAAAAGTACAAATATGCGGAAGTTGTGCAGACGCACGTGGGCTAAAAAATGTTCAACTCATTGCGGGAACAGATATCAGCACAATGGCTGAATTGACCAATTGGGTTGTGGTCAGCGATAAAGTTCTTGTATTCTAAATCCACGTTTCTTTTTTTATACTTTTTGTGCCGACACACTTTTAACACATTGTTGTCCTCGTTCCTACTTTTGTTAACCTTATTCGAGCAGGCACAGCATTTTTAATTAATAATTCAACCTGCGTTAGGGAGTGAAGTGGAAATACTTTTTTGAGGTTTTTACCGATAAAAAGATTGCAACGAAAAGCCCGCCCCGCCAACTGGCGGGTAACGCCCACCAAAAAGGCGGGCAGGTCCACAGAAAAGGCGGGCAGACCCAAAATATTATAAATTTAAAACAGCATTTAAAATATTCTTTAAATCTGTTTTTTGCTATTTTATATTGATTAAATTTGAACGAATTTAAAATTAAGGATTTAGATGCTAATAATTGGAATAGCCGGAGGGACAGGTAGCGGAAAAACGACTGTTGTGAATCAAATTATACACGAATTGCCTACGGATGAGGTATGTGTAATTTCGCAAGATTCTTACTACAATATTACTACTGACTTGTCTTACGAGGAGCGCACAAAAATTAATTTTGACCATCCGAAAGCCATTGATTTTGATTTGTTGGTGGATCATTTGAAGAAATTGAAAAACGGTGAAATTATTAAACAGCCTGTTTACTCATTTGTTACGCACAATCGTACCGCCGACACTTTAATTACGCATCCAAGAAAAGTTGTTATTGTGGAAGGAATCCTTATTTTTAACAGCAAGGAATTGCGCGATTTGTTCGATATCAAAATATTTGTGCACGCTGATACGGACGAACGTTTGATTCGTCGTGTAAAACGAGATATTGAAGAACGCGGCCGAAATATTAATGAAGTGCTGGACCGTTATCAAAACACATTAAAGCCTATGCATCAGCAGTTTATTGAGCCCACAAAAAATTATGCCGATATAATTATCCCAAATGACCGATACAATACGGTTGCCATTGATATTGTTAGAACCGTAATAAGCCACAAACTTTAGTTTATGACTTTAAAGCAAATAAAAAATAAACCCGTTGTAAAATTTATTACGAACCGATACGTAATGATTCTTGCCATATTTTTTGTTTGGATGGTTTTTTTTGATGAAAATTCGTGGGTAAACCATCGCGAATTTGACAAGGAAATTGACAAGCTACAAAGTGAAAAAGAATATTACCAGTCGCAAATTGATTCGGACAAAGCATTTATAAACAAGCACAATGACAAGGAAGAATTGGAAAAATTTGCAAGGGAACAATATAAAATGAAGAAAGAAAATGAGGAAATTTATATTATTGAATATGATACGATTCTCGAAAAATAACGATACCTTTTTAGCAAGTTATTGAGCACATAAGGTTTTCTTCTAAAAATATTTCCGATTTTTGTTTTATATACCTTAATTATGAGCAGTATTATTACTCAAGAATTTCCGCCAGTTTCGGCTGCGGCTTGGAAACAAAAAATTCAGTTCGACTTAAAAGGGGCAGATTACAACGAAACCCTTCTCACCAAAACAAATGAAGGAATTACCATCAAACCTTTTTACCATTTAGACGAATTCTTAAAATTAAACATTCCGCTCTCCAAAGAAGATTTTAAAATTTGCCAGAAAATAGTCGTTTCCGGTGAAGCTGAGGCAAACCTAAAAGCGGTTAACGCCACCAGCAAAGGCGCAAATTCACTGAAATTTATCGCTAAAAAACCTTTTGACGCTGCTTTATTATTTAAAAATTTGCTGGATAAAAACATAGAATTTCATTTTAATTTTGAGTTTTTATCAGAAGTCTTTATTGATGAACTTGCCGATTTACTTAAAAACGAAACGGTTTTTTACAATATCGACATTGTTGGCAAATTGGCAAGAACCGGAAATTGGCACAAATCTTTGAATGACGATTTTAAAACGTTGGAAACGATTCTTCATAAAAATAAGGCTGCATTTATATTGGGCGTTAATGTCGATATTTACCAAAATGCCGGCGCAAATACGGTACAGCAAGTGGCGTATGCTTTGGCAGTTGCTAACGAATATTTAACCAGATTTGGCGCTGAAATTGCCCAAAAAATACAATTCAATTTTGCGGTTGGCAACCATTATTTCTTCGAAATTTCAAAAATCCGGGCTTTTAAATATGTGTACAATTTAATGCTCAGCCAATATGAAACCGAGGCAAACGCCATTGTTTTTGCCGAACCAAGTTTGCGGAACAAAACCATTTACGATTACAACGTAAATATGCTGCGTACCACTACTGAAAGCATGAGCGCCATTTTGGGCGGTGCAAACACCATTTCAAATTGTGCTTATGATGCTGTTTTTCACGATTCCAATGATTTTGGTGACCGAATTGCCAGAAACCAATTGCTTATTTTAAAGGAAGAAAGCTATTTTAAACACGGACAACAAATTGCCACAAATTCCTATTATATTGAATCCGTCACCAAGCAAATCGCAGAAAAAGCTTTGGAAATTTTTAAAGAAATTGAAAAAGGAGGCGGATTTTTAGCGCAATTGAAAGAAGGTGTTATTCAGCGAAAAATCAAAGAAAATGCACAAAAAGAGCAAGCGCAATTTGATGCCGGCGAATTGGTTTTGCTGGGAACCAACAAATATCCAAACCAACAGGATAAAATGAAACACGATTTACAGGCGAATCCGTTTGTTGCAAGAAATCCACAAAAAACACTGATAATTCCGATAATCCCAACCAGATTGGCAGAAAAATTAGAACAAAAAAGACTGAAAGATGAAACGAGCAATAACAAATTTTGATACACAGCAGAATGATTAATGGCGACTGCATCTGTACCAATAAAAATAAAATTAAACAGATGAAACGTAAAGATTTTTCACAACTAAAAATTGTCAGCCAAACCGAAAAGGAAACTTCTTTCGAACACGAAAATTATGTTGCCGGAATGCCACCGTATTTAAGAGGGCCCTACTCGACCATGTTTGTTCGCCAGCCCTGGACCATTCGCCAGTATGCCGGATTTTCAACGGCCGAAGAAAGCAACGCATTTTATCGCAGAAACTTGGCGGCAGGCCAAAAAGGTTTGTCGGTTGCATTTGATTTGGCAACGCACCGCGGTTACGATTCCGATCACGAGCGTGTGCAAAGCGATGTTGGCAAAGCTGGTGTGGCCATTGATTCGGTGGAAGATATGAAAATGCTTTTTGACCAAATTCCGTTAGACCAGATGTCGGTTTCCATGACCATGAACGGCGCTGTTTTACCCATTTTGGCCTTTTATATTGTGGCCGCAAAAGAGCAAGGCGTTGAAGAAAAATTGTTGGAAGGCACCATTCAAAATGATATTTTAAAAGAATTTATGGTGCGCAACACGTACATTTATCCGCCAACGCCATCGATGAAAATTATTGCCGACATTTTTGAATATGCCAGCAAAAATATGCCGAAATTTAATTCCATTTCCATTTCGGGCTATCATATGCAAGAAGCCGGCGCCACACCAGAAATTGAACTGGCCTATACTTTGGCCGACGGATTGGAATACATTAAAACCGGAATTGCAGCGGGCATGGACATCGATTCTTTTGCGCCACGTTTGTCGTTTTTCTGGGCCATTGGCATGGATCATTTTGGTGAAATTGCAAAAATGAGGGCCGCACGGATGTTGTGGGCAAAAATGGTGAAGCAATTCAACCCGAAAAATCCGAAATCGTTGATATTGCGCACCCATTGCCAAACAAGCGGCTGGAGTTTAACAGAACAAGATCCGTTTAACAATGTTGCCAGAACCGCTATTGAAGCAATGGCTGCGGCATTTGGCGGCACGCAAAGTTTGCACACCAATGCGCTTGATGAAGCGATTGCATTACCCACCGATTTCTCCGCCCGAATAGCCAGAAATACCCAAATTTATATTCAGGAAGAAACAAAAATTACCAAAACTGTTGATCCTTGGGCCGGTTCTGATTTTGTCGAAAAACGTACCGAAGAGATGGTCAATAAAGCTTGGGAATTGTTGCAGGAAGTTGACGAACTGGGCGGAATGACCAAAGCCATTGAGCAAGGCATTCCGAAATTGCGCATAGAAGAAGCTTCCGCAAAAAAACAAGCCAGAATTGACAGCACCCGCGATATTATTGTGGGCGTGAATAAATATATTTTGGAAGAAGAAGATC
The DNA here is from genome assembly GCA_030683995.1 of Lutibacter sp. Taxonomy (GTDB): domain Bacteria; phylum Bacteroidota; class Bacteroidia; order Flavobacteriales; family Flavobacteriaceae; genus Lutibacter. Next base: position 51,345 of record JAUXPH010000058.1, on the reverse strand, counting down.
CGTTGCAGATTTTAGAAGTGGACAATGATGCCGTTCGGGAATCGCAAATTGCGCGTTTAAAAGCATTAAAATCAGCAAGAAATAACGAAGAAGTTCAAAAAGCACTGCAAAATTTAACCAATTGCGCCAAAACCCAAGAAGGAAATTTATTGGAGCTGGCGATTATTGCTGCTGAAAAAAGAGCTACTTTAGGGGAAATTTCCGATGCTTTAGAAAAAGTATTTGGAAGATATAAAGCAACCATTAAATCCATTTCCGGCGTGTACAGCAAAGAAATAAAAAACGATCCAGATTTTGAAAAAGCCAAGGAATTGGCCAATAAATTCGCAGAATTGGAAGGAAGACGTCCGCGAATTATGATTGCAAAATTAGGGCAAGACGGCCACGACCGCGGCGCAAAAGTAATAGCCACAGGTTATGCCGATTTGGGTTTCGACGTGGATATTGGTCCGCTGTTCCAAACACCAAAAGAAGCCGTAAAACAGGCCATAGAAAATGATGTGCACGTATTGGGAATTTCTTCCCAGGCGGCTGGACATAAAACCTTGGTGCCACAAGTAATTGCGGAATTAAAATCTTACGGACGCGAAGACATTATGGTGATTGCCGGTGGCGTAATTCCGGCACAAGATTACCAGTTTTTGTTTGATGCCGGCGTGGCGGGTGTTTTCGGTCCGGGCACAAAAATATCAAAAGCCGCCATTGAAATATTAAATGTGCTGATTGATAAATAGATTGTTGGAGTTCACTAAAATTTAATAAATGGTTGAAACCATTCATAAACGCGGATTTCATTAATAGCCCAGAGTTTAAACCCATAGCTATGATGAATTTTTGAAAGACCAAACCGTTAAAACGGTTTAAATGAATTCAAACTTAAAAAAAACATCAAAAGCCTTGGCCTAATTCATTCATAATCTGTTATTTACCTTGCATTAATGCAACAAAATCAGGCTCCTTCTGTAAGCTATTAAGATCAGGGTCATGTTTGAGATAGTTATAGTTTTCGAACCCATTACTCATCGCTTTTTTAAGATTTTCAATAGCGACCTTTTTATCATCTATTAATGCATAAAAACAAGCGGCATTATAAACAATAATTGGGTCGTTTGGATTTTGTTCAATTCCTTTTTGCATTTCTTTTTTTGCTTCTTCTAAACGGCCCAGCCTTTTCAGTGTAAAAGCATAAAATTGATGAGCGCGAGAGTCATCAGGGTGATGTAACAAATAGGTTGGGTAAAATAATACGGCGCGTTCAACAGTAGCCTGCAGATTTTTTTTATCCTGTAATGTTTCATAAGCCATCTGTAAATCACCATAAGGAGAATGGAAATCTCCATTAAGTTCTAATACTTTAATGAAATCAAAAACTGCCTCAGCATCTCTGTCCATCACTCTATATAGCCTGCCCCTTACCCAATAAGCAAAAAAATTGTCAGGGTCAAATGAAATCGCCTTTTCAGCAGCTATCAAAGCTTCTTTTGGTAAATTTTTGTTATAATAAACCAGGCCAAGAGCACTATAAGCTTCAGATGAAGCAGGATCATAGATAAGTGCTTTTAATGATGATTCTTCTGCCTTTTTAATCCATTTGAGATTTTTATCATGTGTTTCATAAAGTAAGGCACAAGCCTCAGCCATACCCGCATAAGCAGCAGCATATTTTGGGTCTAAATCAATTGCATTTTGAAAAAGATCTATTGCTAAATGAAGATAGCTCTTTGTGTATCTAAACAGAAATTCGCGAGCTCTTAGGTTAGCATCATAGGCATCGCTATTCATTGTTGCTCTTTTGCCAAGGGCTACTTTTTCTTTTGGTGTAAGCTTTAATTGCAATGACTTTACAATCTTCTTTGATACCTGTTCCTGAATACCAAAAACATCCTCAATTTTTCCATGATAAATATCGGCCCAAAGCTGTGCATCTTTTTCAACATCAATTAATGCTGTTGATATTTTTAAATCATTCTTAAACTTACGCACAGTTCCTTGCAAAAGATATCTCGCTTTTAATTCTCGACCCAAGGACACAATATCCAATTCAGAATCTCTATACCGCATAGAAGTACTTCGTGAAGCAATATCAAGCTCTTTGATTCCGGACAAACGGATAATGATTTCCTCTGTTAATCCGTCACTAAAATAATTGCTGTCATTGTCGGAACTGGTGTTCTGAAACGGCAAGACCACTAGTTTTTTATTGTCATTATTAAGCTGATTTTTAAGCAGTTCAGCTTTAAATTGTGGCACTACAATATTTTTAATTTTTTTAATTCCCTTTGGAGACAATTCATATACCCAAGCAAAAACTAAACTGATTGGAAAACCAATAATCAATATAAAAATCAAGGTTTTCATAAAATAATGCGGGGCATTAAAAGCTGGAAGAACAATAGCAGATACTTGAGCAATTACCCAAGCTATGACTAAATAGGTTATCGCTGATCTAAATACATTACGCCTTTTAAGCTCTGCTATATATTTTTTAAAATTCACTTTAACCCATAGTTAGTTTTTTAAATAAAATCTAATTTGTACTGTTATAATTTCAGCGGGATTGGAGAGACTCGAGGCAACATAAAGGGTTTAAGACATACTTTGAGTGTCTGAAATCTTCAGCTTAATTAGTATTAAAGATAAGAAAAAATATCTAATGATTAATTAAAAAAAACAAGGAAACATTCCATCTAATGATCATTAGAACGCTGATTTTGAATATTGGAGCAAAACAATTATTGTTGTGAAAAATGATAAAAATATGCAATAAGTGGAATAATCTTAGATTTTTAAATTGCCTAAATAATTAAGAAAACAATAAGGTAGACATTGCGCTACAAACGAAATGAATAACCTATAACTGTAAAACACGGGCATTTTATACGGTACACAGAATCGAAAAAGTTGCTTTTGATGAAAACTTTACAGATGGCAAAAAAGCATAGTTGAAATAAGCATCAATCTCAGAAAATCGAAGAAAAAACAAAAGTTTCGGAAAAAATGATTAATAAATACCTGACGTTACACTATTGAATAACTCTTTTTGATTCCTACTAAAATTATTGTAATTTTGGGTAACATAAAATTGCTGAAATTAAGTAAAATAAAGTCTGATATTTGTAAGACCTAAACAAGTTACTTGCAAACAGTTTGCCTCACATAAAAAATAATTAACCATTAATAACGATAGTATGAAGAAACTTTTTTTGATTTTAGGTTTGATGATCTTTTCAATCTTTACCGGATGTGGGAAAAAAGATGATGGAAACAATTTAATTGTTGTTGTGAAATACAAAACACTGCCAAACAAAAGTGTTGATGCTGTTACGGGCTTAAAAAAACTGATTGAACAAGTTAAAGGAGAAGAACATTTTGTGAGTCTTAAACTGCACATTGATCAAAATGACAATTCGAATATTTTGTTATATGAAGAATGGGATGATGCGTTGTATTATCAAAATCAACATATGAAAACAAAACATCTCAAAGAATTTATTGTTGAATCCCAAACTTTTCTGGCCGGACCGCCTGAGATTTCTTTGTGGAAAGTGAATGCGGTTTATAAATAATTCGCAAACTAGCAGCCAATTAAAATTTAATAAAAATGGTTAAAACCATTCATAAACGCGGATCTCATCATAACCCACGGTTTTAACTGTCGGGCCAGATAAATTAGATATTGAAAACCAAGCAAAGAAAATATAACCCAACAATTATTGAAAACTTGTTATATTTGTTAGGATGTAAAAAATTGCGCAACCTAGGTGAAATACCATTTAATAAAGAATAAATTAAGCCTTGTGACTATGAAAACAATAATTAAAACTGTTCTTTTTTTATTAATAGTTACATCGTTTGGATGTGAGAAAGACAACGAAACGATTACAATTAATGAATCCGACAAGTTAATTGGTCATTGGATAAATTCAGTTTCTAATGACGCCGAACTTAAACTGACTAGAGCAAATTCCCTAAAAAATGATGCATATGGAATCTCCTTTTTAACAAAAAGTCAGTGTATTGAAAGAAGTTCAGGGTGGTGTGGCACTCCGCCATTGACTTTTTTCGATTTCCAAGGAACTTGGACCAGAAATGATGCTATTTTAATTATCACAATTGATAATGGAATTAATGGATTGGAAGATATTAAGTGGGAAATAAAAACACTTAATGACAAATATTTAATCATTGAAAGGATTCGAGAAACCTAACGAAAATTACGTTACACAACAACAGCTATGGTTTAACGTGGCTTTTAGTTTAATAAAAAGATAGTTGTAAATTTAACCGGTTTATTTTCAAAAAATTGAAACTATGAAAAAATTTGTGCTAATAATTTTATCCTTTACACTAATTTCTTGCGTCAAAAATAATGTTAATGCTAAATTTATTGAAATTAAAGACAATATCGCTCGATTTGATGTTGTAAATAATAGCGACAAGGATATCGAGAAATTAACTTTTGAGATTAAGTACTTAGATAATTTAGATAATATATTGCTTATAGATACGATAGATTATCAAAATAGTAAAAAATACTTTAGTATGCGAATTAAGGGTTAAAAACAACAATAAAAAAGCAAGAAATCAATGATAAAAAGCATCAAAATATTTGCATAAAAGCCTGATAATCAGTATATTTATAGTGAATTTCAAACATTATAGACAACATGATTAATCAGGCTAAAGCAGTAAAATTAATAAAAATATATCAATATGTATGTGACATATATGAGGAGGAATTACAATATCACTGTCAAAGATTTACCAATAATAATCGACCTGAATTTACAGACCAAGAAATAATGACGATTTATTTATTTTCAGTGAGTGAAGAACAGCGTTATAAAATTAAACATATCCATAATTTTGCAAAGAATTATTTGATTAGCTGGTTTCCTAAATTAAACTCTTATGTGGCTTTTTGCACCCGTCTGAACAGACTTTCAGGAGCACTAAAAATTTTATGCAATACTATAATTCAAGCATTTATTCCAATAGAATGTTCAAAGGAGTTTTCATTATTAGATTCTATGCCAATTATTACCTGTGGAGGTAAAAGGATAGGGAAAGTAGCTAAAGAAATTACAGATAAAAGTTTTTGTTCCTCAAAAAATATGTGGTATAATGGTGTTAAATTACATTCATTAAACCATTACAATAAAGGAACTTTGCCACATCCAGAAAGTATTGTGATTAGTAAAGCTTCAGAAAATGATTTAAATGTTTTTAAGGAAAATTGGTCGGAAATTTATGGAAGGACTTTTTTTGGCGATAAAATATATCATAACCGTGATTTTTTTGATAATTTATACAGCGAAAATCAAATAACAATGCTAACGCCAATCAAAGGGATTAAAGGAAAATCGGAGGTTCTTAAACAAAGAGATTATGCTTATGATAACCTCTATTCAAAGGCTGTATCAGCCATAAGACAACCTATAGAATCATTTTTTAATTGGATAAATGAAAAAACTCAAATACAAAATGCAAGCAAAGTCAGATCCTTTAATGGTTTAATCGTACATATATTTGGAAAACTTACTGCTTGTTTTTTAAAACCAATTGTTAACCCTTAATTCGCATATAAAAGTGGTTTATTTTATGGCACCCTTTTGTTTTGACACAAAAAATAAAGATTTTAGCCAGAAATTAAAACAAAAAATTCCGGGATTATTGGATTACACCCAGTTATTTAAGGAAGACAACTATTTTTTTAATTGCAGTCACTTAAATGATATTGGAGCAAAAGAATTTTCAAAGACAATCGCTATGGATATTTTACGGCAGGAGATAAATTAATTTAATAAAATAATGGGAACCAAAATTAAATAAATGAAAAAACTAGGCATCGTCATCACCGATGGGGTATGATTCCGGAATTATAGAAAATATAATGTATATTAAATATTGTTAACAATTAAGAGCTGGGTAAACACTTATTTTTGTCATTCCTACAACGGAGGAATCACATCATATTGATGAAATAAATGAGGAGCATTATGTATGAATTCAGAGAAGGTTATCACACTTATTATGTATACATTATCACGAATAAATACAGATCGACCTATTATGTGGGTATGACAAACAATCTTAAAATTAGACTAGCGCAACATCATCAAAATATATTGGTAGGAAACAAAATATTTGCTTCAAAATATAATTTAGAATTTTTGGTTTATTATGAAAAGTTTACTTGGGTTCAGTTGGCAATTGCAAGAGAAAAAGAATTAAAAAGTTGGAGGAGAGAAAAAAAATTAGATTTAATACGTTCTTATAATTCAAAATTTGAATTTTTAAATCAACGTTTTGTAAAACAAGATGAGATTCCTCCTATGTCGGGCCCGAGCGATAGCGAACTGGCGAAGCAATGACATAAACAAGATTCTTTTGTGCCTATAAGACAGGAAATTTCTAATGGCAATTTAAAAAAAGCAATATTTAATAAACAAATGAAAAAGTTAGGCATCGTCATCACCGATGGGGTAGGTTTCCGCAATTTTATGTTGAGTGATTTTATGGATGAAGCCTCTAAACAATATAGAAACAGATAGAAATGTTGACAGTTAGTAATTACCATTATATAAGAGAAAACTTCGAAGCGAATTATCCAAGTATTTTTGGATTGACACCTTCTGTATTTGAAAAACAGTTGTTATCCCTAAATGATATTGGAAAGTTTATTCATCCCACAGATTTAATTAAAAATTTGGATGAAATTCTTCAATCTAAACAAAATTATTTGTTGGTTACTTTTGATGATGGTTTAAAAGAACAGTTTGAGTATGGACTGCCCATTCTTGATGAATTAGGAATTCCGGCTATATTTTTCGCAAACTCCAAAAACTTTGAAGATAAAAAAGTGAGTACCGTTCACAAAATACATTTATTGAGATCAATTATGGATCCTGCAGATTTTTTAAACAGTATTGAAAATATTGATAAAATCGATTTTTCAGAATCTGAAAAAAATAAAGCACAAAAGATATATGTTTACGACGATAAGAAAAGTGCTGAATTAAAATATTTGTTAAATTTTAAGATGGCTTATGACAAGCAAGAACTAATAATTAATAAAGTATTTAATTCCCATTTTGAAGAAGCTATTGTCTTGGAGAAACTGTATATGAGTAATGAGAATTTGCTTAATTTAGCCAAAAGAGGTTATTTAGGAAGTCATACGCACAATCATTATCCTTTAGGCTTAATAGATTTGGGTTCAATAAAATTTGAACTGGAACATTCTAAATTGTATTTTGAAACGCTAACAAATTCAAAAATAGAAATGGTGGCTTATCCTTATGGTAATGAGGAAACTTGTACGCTAGAGGTTGCTGCAATTGCAAAAAATGTTGGATATAAAATTGGTTTTACAACCAAAAGAGGCAATAACACTCTTGCTGAAAAACCTTTATTGCTGAATAGATTTGATTGCAATGATTTGCCTGGAGGAAAAAATTATAAATAAATGAGCATGATTACAAGAGAAGCCACTATTAAAGATTGGCATAAACTGGAACTTTTTTTTACTAAAATTTATAGGGAAAATCATCCGCTTCAAAATAAGGGCTTTTGGGAATGGCAATACGGTGATGAAAAATTTGGACGCTCTTTTATTTGTTTAAATGTTCAAGGGGAAGTTGTTGGTCATGTAGGTGCTAATTTTGGAGGTGGTTTGGCATGGATAATAAACGTGTACCTATTTGAAGAATGCAGGGGACAAGGGATTTTAGGAAAGTTATATGATTTGGCAAGAAATTATTACCCTTTAGCTGCAACAGCTGCAAATGCAGCGGGTTTAGGTTTGTATAAAAATATGAGGTGGATACGCTATTATGATTTAGTTAGATATGTAAAAATTAACCCAACAATCAAAAATAGCGAATTTGATAATATTTGTAAAAATGTTGTAGTAACTATTAATGATTTAATTATAAAAGATACGCATTACTTTAAACAGCCATCATTAAAAGGTTTAATTTTAGATGATGGTTCAAGAGCAGTGAGTCAGGAAAAAGTTGGCGGTTTAAGAATAGTGGATATTGAAAATCTTAAGTTGATGGAAGAACAGGCTTGGCAGTTAGGCTATAATTGGATGGATTATATAACTTCTTGGAATGATTTGAAAACAAAAGAATTAGAAAAAAACGGGTGGGTGTTGGATTTTAAAAGCGTGATACCATGGCGTTTAAATCCTATTGAAGAAAATTATTTTTGTGACATCACTTTTCTGTCAGAAGAGCCTATAGACAAAGAGTTTATAGTGCACAGATCATATTCCGATCACGGCAGGATTGGCAGTTTAATATAATGCAATACATGAAAAACTTAGGAGTGGTCATAACTGATGGCGTAGGGTATCGTAATTTTATAATGTCTGATTTTATAGCAGAAGCAAAAGAAAATTTTAACAACGTTATCATTTTTTCTTGTTTGCCAAAGAATGTTTATGAACATTTGAATTTAAATTGTACAATAGTAGAATTGGATGTTTTTGAAGAAACCTTTTTCACTTGGTTTTTCAGAAAATCAAAAGAAGTAACCCATTTACAATTGCATGCTAAAGGTAATTTTGGAATAACTGACAATTTGAATAGTACAAAATCCAAAGCAAATAATCCAAGAGGAATTGCAAACAGATTTATTCACAAATGGTCTAAAAGGCTGTATTCCGAAAAATGGATTCATCGTTATAACCGATTTCAGCAAAGAACTTTTCATTCGCACGAAATCACCAAAAAATACCAACAGCTTTTAAATCAATATGATATTTCGATGTTGTTTTTTACGCACCAGCGTCCACCTTTTATTGCACCACTTATTTATGCCGCTGAGCAGTTAAGTATTAAGACTGCTACTTTTATATTCAGTTGGGACAACTTGGCTTCTAAAGGACGGATGGCAGGTAATTTTGACTATTATTTGGTTTGGAGCAATTTAATGAAAGAAGATTTATTGCATTTTTACCAATCAATAAATGATAATCAGGTTGCGATTGTTGGAACACCACAATTTGAACCTTACAGTATGGATAAATATGGCTATGATAAAGCCCAATTTATCGATAAATTTAAAATAGACCCAAATTTACCAATCGTACTCTTTACTTGCAATGATGCTAGCAGTGAAAATGATCCTATATATTTGGAACTATTGGCCAATTTTATTAAAAATGGCAACTTAATAAAATCCGTAAATCTTATCGTTAGAACTTCACCAGCAGAAGAGCCCATAAGATTTAAAGAATTTGCAGAAAAATATCCTTTTATAATTTGGAATTATCCCGATTGGAAAATTAGGAGAGCAGTACATCAGGAAGCTTGGACGCAAAGAGTTCCATCAATGGAAGATTTGAATGATTTAAAATCGCTTTTAAAATACTGTGATTTATGTATAAATGTGCTTTCAACAATTACATTAGATGCCTTTATTTTTGACAAGCCAGTAATAAATCCCGTTTTTGGCAATATTGAAAATAAAATGTTCGATGATCAAAAGTTTTTAAATTATGCACACCTTACAAAATTAGTTGAATCAAATTCAACTCATATCGTTAAAAATGAAGCGGAGTTTCTTGATGTCATAAATAGGATTCTTGAAAAAGGTGACAATAAAAAAATGGAGAGAGATAATTTTCTTGATCTTGAAATAGGAAAACCTATAAATGGCACCAGCAAACGAATCGCCGAAACATTGAGACAATGGGCATAGAAAAAAGTAAAATAGCGGTGCTCTGCAATTACGAATTGTTGCCGGAAAGGGTAGGCGGAATGGATGCTTTTTTTTGGGAGTTCGACAAGAAATGCAAGGAAGCCAACATTGAAGTGGATTGGTTTTTTCCAAACGGCGCAACCCACGGCGACTATCAATTACTGACGATTAAATACAACAGCTCCAAAAGCATCGAAAGCTTTTTCCTGGAAAGTTTGGCACAGCAGGAAACGGACTATACCCACATCATCACCCATTTTTTGGAACTGTGCACCCCGTTTTTTAAGCAAGTAAAGCAATTGTCCAAAGCAACAATCATTGCGGTCGACCACAATCCGCGTCCGTTGGAAGGGTATCCAGTTGCTAAAAGAATAAAAAAAAGAATCAAAGGGTTGCTATTTAGCCGTTATATCGATTTGTTTGTAGGCGTTTCAGCCTATACGATTAAAGAATTGCTAAAGGATTTCGGAAAGCACATCCAGCCCAAAACACAAGTGATTTATAACGGAATTGATATTCTGGAAATAGCAACAAGAACAACTAGGTCAATAGAAAAACCAACATTCTTGACAGCTTCCCATTTAAGGTTTTCAAAAGGCATTCAGGATTTAATCCAAGCGGTAGCCTTATTGCCGGAACCCATCAAAAAAGAACTGAAAATCGATGTTTTTGGGGATGGCCCTTATAAAATGGAATTGCAGGCCTTGGTACAAGTGTTAAAACTCGAACATTGTTTCAATTTTAAAGGCAGCACTGCACAGCTCAAATCCTTATATGCCAACTATGATTATATGCTGCAGCCTACCCATATGGAATGTTTCAGTCTGTCTATTCTGGAAAGTTTGGCGGCCAATGTACCCGTAATCACCACCAATGTTGGGGGCAATGAAGAAGCAATCACAAACAATGAAAACGGCTATATTTTTGAGGCAAAGAATATTGACCAATTATCAGACTTACTTCAGGAAGTATATATGGGCAACAAAAAAATTACCGCCAATACCCGTAAATTAATTGAGGAACGTTTTACCATCGATAAAATGGTAAGTGAATACATGCAAATAGTAATCTAATGTCAATAAACAAGCAAAAAGTACCAATATAATAATTATGTATAATATATTGTCCATAATTCTTATTTTTACCTATATTTGTATAGTATAGTAGCTATTTATGTCACAATTTAGTATCATAAAAACGCCCGCATCGGTTATGAATGAGTTGGTAAGTAAACACCAACAACTTCGAAAAAAACACGGTATTTCGCAACTGGAGTTGGCTAAAAAATCGGGAGTGTCTTTTGGAAGCATCAAGCGTTTTGAAACCACAGGGCAAATTTCGTTAGAATCCTTATTGAAGTTAGCGTACTTTTTTAATCGATTAGCCGATTTTAATACCGTTTTTTTAATAGAAGCTGATTTTGGGAAAATAGAAAAATTATTTAGCAATACAACTCGAAAGTGATGCAATCCATTCAAAAAATAATTGTTTCTATTAATTTTGGAGACAGGGAAATAAAAGTTGGTGAGTTGGTGCAAGACAATAAAACGATCTATTTTAAATATGATCTTGATTTTATTGCTTTAGGACTCGAAATTTCACCTTTTCATTTGCCTTTAAAAGACACTATTTATACGGCTCTTCCCAATCCTTTCGAAGGTTTGTTTGGTGTTTTCTCAGATTCCTTGCCCGATGGTTGGGGTCGTATGCTGTTAGATAGAGCGTTGGCTAAAAAAGGCGTGTTAATTCAAACAGTAACTCCACTGCACCGCTTGTCTTATGTGGGCTCAAAAGGTATGGGCGCATTAAGTTATCTACCTGAAATTGAATCGGTAATTCAAGAAAAATTACAATTAGAATTAGATGCTATTTTCAAAGAGATCAAGGTAGTTTTAAACGGAGATAGTTCTTTGATATTGGAAGAACTTTATGAAATGGGCGGTTCTTCTGGTGGCGCGCGTCCAAAAATAGTAGTTGGCTATAATCCCGAAACAGAACATTTGATCTATGGTATTGATATTCTTCCCAAAGGATATGAACATTGGCTTATAAAGTTTCCTTCTTTAAATGACAGAACAGATATTGCTCAAATAGAATATGCTTATCATACAATGGCTTTAGAAGCCGGAATTGTTATGAATCCTTGTAGGTTGTTTAAAAGTATTTCGGGAAAATTATTTTTTGGAACCAAAAGATTCGACAGAACTTTAAATAACCGATTGCATTTACTTTCAGCTGCCGGTTTATTAAATGATGATTTTAGATGGAGCACGATGGACTATGGTCATTTAATGGAAGTAAGTTTTCAATTAGAGAAAGATGTAATTGCCCACGAAAAAATCCTTAGATTGGCTGCTTTCAATGTCTTTGCCCATAATAGAGACGATCACAGCAAAAACATTTCTTATTTAATGGATGCTCAAGGAAAATGGCAGTTAGCACCTGCTTATGATATCGTATTTTCTAACTCATCTCACGGTTTTCATAGTATGATGATTTCTGGAGAAAGTAAAAATCCAACAAAATCAGATTTAATAGCCTTAGCAAATCATTTTAAATTTAAAAAGGCAAATGAAGTGATAGAAGAAGTTCAGAATGCCGTTGCTAACTGGATGCATCACGCAAATAATGCGGATGTTACAAAAGAGTCGATGCTTTTTATCAAAAAAAATATACAAAGCATTTCGAAATTGTAATGCGATAGATATGCTAACTGTTTGCCTATATTTTGAATTTTGTAAATGACAGAGGAATAATAGAAATTACAAAAGTTGACAAATCAGTAATTGATGTTTTAAAAAAAGCTGCGATTACTAATATTTATAATTGGTAAAGCAAAGGTCAGAGACCTTTTATCACATCCTCAAAGTCGGGAGTCCCGATGGTTATCGGGATTGCGGAGCGAGGAAGGGTGGAATTAGGATAGAAACTAATATCAGTAAATTAATTGAAGAACATTTTACCATCGATAAAATGGTCTATGAATACATGCAAATTTTAAATTGATGTCAAAAATATATCAAATATCAGAATCTACACCCTTTCCTTGGGAAAGGGCCGGGGATAGGATAGCCTTCCTAACCCCCGAATACCCCCATCCAAAAACCGGCAACTCAGGCGGCATTGGCACCAGCATCAAAAATTTGGCGGTCGGATTGTTGGCGCAGGGTTGTGCGGTCAGGATTTTGGTGTACGGACAAACAGCAGATGCGGTGTTTGACGACAATGGGATTGTGGTACAGCAAATTAAAAATGTAAAGTTGAAAGGATTGTCCTGGTGGCTGACCCGTAAAAAACTGGAACGCATCATCAATGCATTGTATGCCAATCAAGAAATCGACTTGGTGGAAGCACCCGACTGGACAGGCATCACCTCCTTTATAAAACCAAAAAAATGTCCGGTAGTCATCAGATTAAACGGCTCCGACACCTATTTTTGTCATTTGGACCAGCGGCCGGTAAAGTGGGTCAACAAGTTTCATGAAAAAAGAGCGCTGCAAAACGCTAACGGACTCATTTCCGTTAGCCAGTTTACGGCCAACCTCACCAACCAGCTCTTCGGCCTAAACAAAAATTTCACCATCATCCCCAATGCAGTTGATTTGAGTTTGTTTAAAAGAAACTCAATTAATAACGAAAACTCGTCATTGCAAGAAGCGATAGCGACGTGGCAACCTTTCGAAAAGAATCCAAATGCTAATAGTATTCTATATTTTGGTACAATAATAAGAAAAAAAGGCCTCCTCGAACTCCCCTTCATCTTCAATAAAGTGGTGGAACAACACCCAACCGCCCAACTCATGTTGGTGGGACGTGATGCCAGTGACATTATTTCGGGAAATACCTCCACCTGGGCGATGATGCAGGCATTGTTTAGTCCAACCGCCTTGGTAAATGTCACTTACTTGGGTGGCGTGCCTTATGGGGAAATAAAAAAACACATTGAACAGGCAACCCTGTGCGTATTCCCTACATTTGCGGAAGCCTTGCCGGTGTCCTGGCTGGAAGCGATGGCTCTGCAAAAACCCGTTGTAGCATCCAATATTGGCTGGGCAATCGAAATCATAGAGGACGGTGTGGACGGATTTTTGGTAAATCCAAATGAACATAAAATGTATGCTGAAAAAATTGTGGCGTTGTTGGAAGATCCCGAACTGCAAAAGCAATTTGGGTCAGCAGCCAGAAAAAAAGTGGAACAGAAATTCAGTATGGAAATAGTGGCGCAACAGAGTCTGGCGTTTTATGAAAATATATTATCGCCGTAGGTGCGCCCTGATTGTAGCTCCAGAGGAGCGTCCTGTTTGTAGCTGATTTTAAATTAATGTAAACATATAAGTTGTTAGCCAAAATACGACCGCTGAAAAATGCTATGATAAATAAACCAAGATATTTTACCATTTTATAAAGTTATGATAAGAAAATGTGATTATTTTATCATAATGAATTAACTTTGTATAGAAAATTAATATTTCTATACATAATGGAACCTGGAAAATTAAAAAAATTACCTCTCATACAAGATATTGAGACTAAAAAAATTCTTAAGAAATTGGCTTCAGCTCACAGAGCATTGGCTGAATTAAAAGGAATCGTTTCAAGTATTCCGAATGAAAACATTTTAATTAATACTTTAGGACTTCAAGAGGCTAAAGATAGTTCTGCGATTGAAAATATTATAACTACTCACGATGACATATTTAAAGCCGAATTAAATCTTGAAGGTTTTAAATCATTAAATGCTAAAGAAGTTCAAAATTATATCTCCGCACTAAAAAAAGGATTTGGCTTAATTACAAAAAATAAAATTTTAACTAATAATGATATCATTGCAATCCAATCTGAGTTAGAGAAGAATAATGCCGGATTTAGAAAAGTTCCTGGGACAGCTCTGAAAAATTCAACAACTGGAGAAATTGTTTACACACCACCACAAGATTATGATACAATTCTAGATTTAATGACCAATCTAGAACAATACATCAACGATGAAAGTATGTCTGAGTTTGACACATTAGTCAAAATGGCCATAATTCATTACCAATTTGAGAGTATTCATCCTTTTTATGACGGAAACGGAAGAACTGGGCGAATTATTAATGTATTATATTTAGTAATGAACGATTTACTAAATTTACCTATTCTGTATTTAAGTCGTTACATTATTGAACACAAAGCAGATTATTATAAACTTTTACAAGAAGTTAGAGAAACTGACAATTGGGAAAATTGGGTACTCTATATGTTAGATGGCGTTGAGCAAATTGCAAAAGAAACAATTGTACTCATTGGAAAAATTAGAGATTTAATATACGAATACAAAAACTTGTTGAGAAACAATTACAAATTTTATAGTCAAGATTTATTAAACAATTTATTCAAACATCCATATACAAAAATCGAATTTATTGAGAACGATTTAGGAGTTTCGAGAATTACGGCTTCAAAATATCTAAATCAATTAGCTAAAGACAAAGTGCTTAAAAAAGAAAAATTAGGAACAGGAAATTATTATATTAATGAGAAATTAATTAAAATTCTAACTTTTAAAGGATAAGTACTGTGGCTAACACCTTATAAAAGATATGCTTACATTTGAACTAGCAGAAACCAACAAACATTCAATAAAAATATGGCGAAGGCGGAAAAATATCCGATGTTGAAGTCACACAAATCTTATAAAAATACGATGGCAGGCGTTCTTTCATTGTTATTACAAACAGGTTGCCTCTACGAGGCAAAAAAAATAAAATAAATGAACTCCGTAGGAGCGCCCTGTTTGTAGCTCTAGGGGGAGCGTCCTGATTGTAGCTCTAGGGGAGCGCCCTAATTGTAGCTCCATAGGAGCGGCCTGTTTGTAGATTAAAAAATATTATATGAAGCATTTAAAAGAATACAAAACAGTATCTGGTGAAATTATCCTGTACACCGGCAATCCCAATTTTGAGTTGTTGGAGGTTTTGTCATTGGGGGCAGGCGATATTTGGCACAGTTCTTTTGGGCAGGGGTACAAAAATGCTTTCCCGGAATTGGTGTATCAGACGGCCACTTTTTTTTGGTACTTGAACGATTTTGACAATTTAAATGAATGCGTTAGCTGGAGGGTCAATCCCAATGCTTTTGGGGTCAGAAAATCAGTTTGGGAAACCTTAAACGGATTTGATGCAGATTATCAAAATCCACAAATGCAGGCATTGGATTTTGGCTACAATGCTTTGAGAAACTCAGGCGCTGTCCCGTTGTATGTAAAAGAACTTTTTAAATCAGCTGAAAAGGAAGAAATCAATATTATAGCGAAAGACCGGTATACCTTTTTTATAAAAAATTTCAAATTGGAACATAGCATTTTTATGCGGTATCGTGAAGGATTTTGGAAATGGAAAGAATGGCAGGCCTTTTTTTATGCAAAGAAGCATTTTAGGAAAACGGATTCAAAGCCAACGATAAAACCGAGAGCATTGAATCCAATTGTGGAAAATCCAACAGTGAGTTACATCATACCAACGATGATGCGGCAGGATTTCACTTTGCAATTGCTGAACGATTTGGCCTATCAGTCTTTTCCGCCAACCCAGGTAGTTTTGGTTGACGCCACGCCTAAAGATCAACGAAATGAAAGTTTGTATGATGCGAAAGAATATCCATTTCAATTAGTGCTTAAGTGGCAACAAACCAAAGGCAGCTGCAGGGCGAGAAATGAAGCGATAGCGTTGTGTACTGGGGATTATATTGTTTTTGGGGATGATGATATTCGAGTTCCGGCAGATTTCATAGAAAATCACATCCGTTTTTTACAAACGTATCATACGGGAGCCTGCAATGGGCTGGACATTCGTGCCGATCATCAAAAACAGGATTTAAATGATTTAGAGATCAAATTAGCCAAACTTGGCAGTAAGCGATGGGTATGCGGAAGTGCGCAAATGTTCAGCAATGCGAATTCTTGTGTTAAAAGAGAATTGGTAAATCAGCTAAAGGGAAATGACATCAATTTTGATGGCGGTTATGGGGAGGACAGCGATTTTGGTATGTCTTTGTCCAAAATTGGTGTCACTGTTTTACACAATCCGTTTTCAGTAAACTTGCACTTAAAACCCCCTGCAGGTGGCTATCGTTTTTGGGGAACCGAGGCAAAAAAAACTGGAAAACTGCGAAAGTCACAGCCTTGGGAATTGGATACGCCCGTAACACTCCTTAAACCTGTTCCAAGTCCTACGGTAATGTATGGGATTGTCAAACATTTTACACCTGAACAAGTGATTGAATACCGCTATAAATATTTCTTTTTGTTTTTATTCAAAGGACCAAAAATCTCCTTTTTATACCGGTTGTTAAAAATCCCTTACAAGCAACTTCAGTTTAACAAGTCATTGTTTTATGCAAAAAAACTAATGGCTTTAGGTAAAAGAACCGTATGAAAATGAAATTCTCCCTCATCATTTGCACCTATATGCGTCCAAACCCCCTGCTGAAATTATTGCAGTCGGTAAAGGAGCAAACTTTATATCCCGATGAAATATTGATTGTTGATGGCTCCTCAAACCAGGAAACAAAAGTGATGCTGGAACAAAATAGGTTTCATTACCTCAACTATTTTTTGGTTTCCGAAGAAGACAGGGGATTGACCAGACAACGCAACTACGGTATGGCAAGGGTAGCAAAGGAAATGGACATTGTTTGCTTTTTGGATGACGATACAGTGCTGGCACCCGATTATTTTGAACAATTGCTAAAAACATTTGAAATCCATCCCGAAGCATTGGGGGTTGGGGGTTATATCAGCAACGAAACGCCTTGGCAAAAAGTTACAGAAAATGAAGTCATAAAAATAGATGAATTCAGTTATGACGGTTACAAACGCAAAGACGGAAGCCGTTTTGTACTGCGTAAAAAATTAGGGCTCGACAGCGATTGTCCGCCCGGGTTTTCTACCTTATTTTCTCACGGAAGAAGTGTCGGCTTCTTGCCGCCATCAGGCAAAACATACGAAGTGGAGCAGGTGATGGGCGGGGCATCTTCTTTTAAAAAGTCCGTTTTTGACACCTTTCAATTCTCCACCTATTTTGAAGGTTACGGATTGTATGAAGATGCCGATTTTTCATTGCGTGTGGCCAAAGCAGGGAAACTATACCTCAATACCGCCGCAAAACTGAGCCATTACCACAATTCTTCCGGCCGCCCCAACCAATACCAATACGGCAAAATGGTGGTGCGCAACGGTTATTATGTGTGGCGGGTAAAAAATCCAAACCCGAGTTTCAAAGCCAAATTTAAATGGCACGCTATTACCCTGTTGTTAATGGCCATCAGATTTACAAATACCTTCAACACCAACAAACGAAAAGAAGCCTTCACCGAAACCTTGGGAAGAAAAATAGGGTGGTTGAGCTTGTTTTTTAATGAGCCGAAATAAAATCATTTAAACTTTTTCGCCGCCTCAAATAATCCGTCATTGAGATGTAGTAACGGAGATAAATAAAAATTGAATTTTAAATGTTAAAAGGTCATTTCAAAACAAATTGAAAACAAAATCAAAAAAGACCCGTCCTATGATTTTTTTCGTCTTAAAATAGGTTATTTTTTAGCGCAGGCCGAAGGAGCAACCCAATGAGCCTAGCGGCTGGCAGTGCGTTGGGTGAGGCGGTCTGGGTGATGTGGACAAAAAAATGAGCTAATTTTACAGAAAAAGATCATCAGACTAGCATTTTTTGTTTCTTTTTTGGGCGATGCAAAAAAGAAAAAAACATAAATTATCATTTGAAAATAAAAAAATAATATCATAGTAACTACTTACATTGAATCCATTATTTTGATGAAGTAATCCGCGTTGCAAACGCTACATATTATGCGCTAATTTAAGTAGGTACTCGTCGTAGACGAGCACCAGAGGGGGTAATCCGCGTTGCAAACGCTACATTTTATGCGCTAATTTAAGTATGTACTCGTCGCAGACGAGCACCAGAGGGGACAGAGCGTTAAAAAAATGTTCAGTGAACATTTTTAGCGATAGGACCAGCCGGTGAGGGATTGGCGCGTTGGCGTTATGGAGCGATAGTGAAAGAATAACGTGGCAACCTGTCCCGAACTACCGTAATGCCTCTAAGAAACCTGTTGTGAACTACCAAAATGCCTCTAAAATCCCCTACGCTCCAAAATCTCCAGCCCCTGTTGCGCTCATTTTTCAAAAAAAAACATTTTATTGCCAAATACACAGATAAGCAATATATTTACCCTAAAGTAAACCCTCAAGGGAAACTATGAAATTCGCTATCATTACCCACGCCTCACACAAACGCAAAGAAAACAACATTTTTTCTTATGAGCCTTATGTGCGTGAAATGAATTTATGGACTTCGAAAGCGTTCGAAATAAAAATTGTGGCACCTATGGCAGAGGACGTAATTACAAGTATCGAAACCTGCTACAATCATAAAAACATTCAAATAATCCCAATAGTCGTTTTTGATGTGTTAACACTTAAAAGCGCCTTAAAAACGGTTTTCCTTCTGCCAAAAACGGCCTATAAAATCTATAAGGCAATGTTGTGGTCCGACCACATTCACCTCCGTTGCCCGGGGAACATCGGATTGCTGGGTTGTTTTGTGCAAATGTTGTTTCCCAACAAACCCAAAACTGCCAAATACGCCGGAAATTGGGATCCGAAAGCGACACAATCCTGGAGTTACCGCCTGCAAAAATGGCTGTTGAGAAACACCGTTTTAACCAAAAATATGAAAGTACTGGTCTATGGCGAATGGCCAAACCAAACTAAAAATATTGTGCCCTTTTTTACGGCATCGTATTCAGAGAAGGAGATTAACGATCAAAATTGTCATCCTGAGCGGTGGTTACTGAGCGTGGTTGCTGAGCACAGCCGAAGTGAAGCCGAAGTGTCTTTTGTTTATGGACAAATTGAAAATACGGATCAAAGGAAGCTGAGGGTAGCCCAAGCGAAATTCCTCTTTGTAGGCGCACTTACCAAAGGAAAACAACCATTACTGAGCGTTGCTGTTATACAAAAACTCAAAGAAAACGGACATCAGGTGCAGTTAAATATTTATGGGGAAGGACCTGAACGTTTGGCTTTGGAGCAATATATCGCAGCAAACGATTTGGATAATACCGTAATATTGCACGGAAATTGTGACAAAGAAACGGTAAAAAAAGCCTACCAATCTGCCCATTTTCTGTTGTTTATTTCCCAATCTGAAGGCTGGCCAAAAGCAGTGGCAGAAGCGATGTTCTGGGGCTGTCTGCCCATCACAGGCAAAGTTTCCTGTATTCCTTATATGCTCGCCAACGGTGAACGTGGCGCCCTGGTCAACACCAATGCCGAAGAAATTGTAAGGGTAGTGGAAAACTATCTGCAACATCCTGAAATTTATAACCTGCAAGCTATGAAGGCTATGGAATGGTCAAGGCAGTTTACGATGGAGAAATTTGAGGTGGAGATTGGAAAATTACTCTTGCCCTGAACCTGCCTTACCGGCAGGCAGGTTAGTTTCAGGGCCTGTTGAGGGTTAGCACGAATGATGATTAAAGCACTGCACTGGCAGATGCTGAAATGAGTTCAGGACTACGCGGTTTTAAACCAAGTTTAGTCATCTGTCATTAAAATCGTAAACCTGCTTATCCGGCCTTTAGGTCAAAAATCACCTATCGTAATTCGATTTGCGTTAGCGATTACTTCACCTATTTATTATTTTTATTGGAGTTCAGTGAACCATGTTTGAAGTGGTATACTTTTTTGAAGTGAAGCGCAAAAAAAGATATAACGGAAAGCGCGACGCGCCAGTTGGCGGGGAACGCCCAAAACACCAACACACATATTATTTTCACAGTGCGTAAGATAGTTAGGCATTTATAAAAAAGATTGGATTTAATTTTTTACATTTGCGGATTCAATAAAAATTCTAGTATTGCAGTTAATTAGTCGATTTTGCTTGCTTCAATTTTTTTAAACTTAAATTATATAACATTTTATTTAAAACATGAACATTTTCGTAGCAAAATTAAGTTCTTCTACCACGAGTGAGGACTTACAGGGATTATTTGAGGAGTATGGTGAAGTAGTTTCTGCAAAAGTTATTACTGACAAAGAAACGGGCGAATCTAAAAGATTTGGCTTCGTGGAAATGAAGAACGCAGAGGAAGCTTTAAAAGCGATTGAAGAGCTTGATGAGTGCCAATACGACAACAGCACTATTGTTGTGAGTAAAGCAAAACCAAAAACTGATGCACCAAAGCGTGACAACAAATTTGGCGGTAAAAAAAGATTTTAATCTTCAATGCAATCCAAAAAACGAAAAAGGCTATCATTTCTGATGGCCTTTTTTGTTTTTATGCTTGTTATATTTTACCAGTGTGGTGATTGTTAAATTAACTAATTAAATTTTTGCTGCTATTTTTTCTTTGTGGTAGGCAAAATTTGCAAACATAGCCATAGCTACGTTTAAAAATTTTAACGAAGCAGAAAGGAAAAAGAGTGGTGAAAATAGTTAGGGAATTTAGTAATTACCACACTATCGTTGTTTTTTTGCTGCCGGCTTGCGGTTTTTCCAACTATTATTTCTTCCGCCGTCATTGCCCGATTTTTGGGAACGTGCATTTTTTGGTTTTTCCTCATCAATAGGCGTACCATCGATGCCATCAACCAGAAAAGGGTGTTCTGTTACCACAGGAATTTTTTGATCGATTAATTTTTGGATATCGCGTAAAAACGCTCTTTCCTCTGCATCACAAAACGAAATCGCTATTCCGCTGGCGCTTGCGCGTCCGGTTCTTCCGATACGGTGAACGTAAGTTTCAGGGATATTTGGCAAATCGTAGTTAATTACAAGCGACAATTCATCAATGTCTATGCCGCGAGCTGCAATATCAGTCGCAACCAAAACGCCAGTTTCGCCACTTTTAAATTCACCCAAAGCACGTTGTCGTGCACCTTGGGATTTATTGCCGTGAATGGCAGCTGCACTGATATCGGCTTTTTCCAAAAACCTCACAATTTTATCTGCACCATGTTTTGTTCTCGAAAAGATAAGGGTAGATTCCACAGCTTCGGTTTCCAGCAAATGAACCAATAATTTAGGCTTGCTTTTTTTGCTGACAAAATAAACGGCCTGTTCCACTTTTTCGGCAGTTGCCTGTTCGGGTTTTACGGTCACTCTTTGTGGGTTGCCCAATATTTTTCGGGACAAATCCACAATATCTGCCGGCATTGTTGCAGAAAAGAACAACGATTGTCGTTTTGTCGGCAATTTGGCGATAATCTTTTTAATGTCGTGAATAAAGCCCATATCTAACATATGATCAGCTTCATCCAATACAAAATATTCAACGTCTTTTAATGAAATATAGCCTTGATTCATCAAATCGAGCAATCTTCCCGGTGTTGCAACAAGCACATCAACGCCTCTTCGAAGCGCATCTGTTTGTTGGCCCTGTTTGACACCGCCAAAAATAACGGTGTTCTTAATTCCGGTAAATTTTCCGTAAGCTGTAAAACTGTCCGAAATTTGGATAGCCAATTCTCGGGTAGGCGTAATGATGAGCGCTCTAATTTTGCGCTGATTGTTACTGGTGCTTTTATGGTCAAGGAATAAATGTTGCAAAATGGGAATGGCAAAAGCAGCCGTTTTTCCTGTTCCTGTTTGCGCACAACCCAAAAGGTCGTTTCGATTAAGCAGCATTGGAATGGATTGTTCTTGAATTGGAGTGGGGTGGGTATAGCCTTCAGCGCTTAGGGCTTTAAGGATAGGTTCAATAATTTCTAGATCTTTAAATGTCATTTATTTTATTTAATGGGAGCAAAGGTAAGTGAATTGTTTGGATATCTATTATTTTATGGCTAAATAACTGAAAATGAATCTGTATGCTATTTTACTTTCTTCCAAGATTATCTGAATTCTCAAATTTTCACAAATTTCCTTTGATATTTTATTTTTATGTTTCCTTTCGAATGGTTACTGCTAAAAAAAAGCCTGTCAAAAATGACAGGCTCTACATTGTAAAAAGGTAAGTATATATTAAATAACTTTTACATTCACTGCGTTTAATCCTTTTTTACCTTCCTGTAAATCGAATTCAACTTCGTCACCTTCGCGTACTTCGTCGATTAATCCAGAAATGTGTACAAAATGTTCTTTGTTTGAACCTTCTTCACTAATAAAACCAAATCCTTTGGCTTCATTGAAGAATTTTACTGTTCCTTTACTCATTGTTAAAAATTTTAAATATAATATTAGCCGCAAAGGTACTGTTTTATTATTAGGTTTAGCTAAATTAGCGAGATATTAATTTATTATTTATTTTGAAATTTGTTATTTGATTCAAATAATTAGATGGAATTCGTAAAATTATTCATATAACTAGTTAATTTTAAGCAGTAAACGAAAGTAATAAAATAAAAATTGGAAATAATTTTTACATTTTAATAATATGCTAAAAGATATAAAATTAGCCGTTTTGATTGATGGGGATAACATACCTTCTAAATATATTAAGGAAATGATGGAGGAAATTGCCAAATATGGCACGCCAACCATCAAAAGAATTTATGGTGACTGGACCAAGCCGCAATTGGGCAAATGGAAAACCATTTTGCTTGAAAATGCGATAACACCCATACAGCAATATGGCTATACCACAGGAAAAAATGCTACAGATTCGGCAATGATTATTGATGCCATGGATATTTTATATTCAAATAATGTTGATGGTTTCTGCTTGGTTTCATCGGACAGTGATTTTACGCGATTGGCAACCAGACTGCGAGAATCGGGGATGCAGGTTTACGGAATTGGGGAAAAGAAAACACCTGATCCTTTTATTGTGGCTTGTGACAAGTTTATTTATTTGGAGATTTTAGAACCTTATAGCGAGACAAAAGACGAAAAAGGGAAATCGAAGAAACAAATTTTTGAAAAAATAACGCCAAAAGTCATTAAGTTCCTGAAACAATCTGTTTCTGATGCTGCGGATGAAGACGGATGGGCATTTTTGGGTGATGTTGGTTCACTCATTCTGAAAAAACAACCCAATTTCGATTCCAGGAACTTCGGATTTGAGAAATTAACGCCTTTATTTAAATCGCTTAACCAATTTGAAATCGACCAGCGCGTACAAAGCGGCGTAAGGTTTAAATTGATTTATGTTCGGAATAAATAGATTTGGGATTGGAGTATTTAGCACTTAGATAAAATCTAAAATTATGGTTGAAATTTAATAATATGGCGCTAGAATTTGAAAACGAGATAGAGATTATTGAAGTAATGGAAGGTTACTTAATCAATGCGCGTCCACCAAAAGAAATTAGAAACCAATTGGATATTAATTACAGAGTTGAAGGCCAAAGCATTGTTATTTTTGAAATTCGTCCATTTTTTGACAATCCAAACAAAAAAATTGAATCTGACATTGCAAAAACAACATTTGTAAAGAAAGAAAATATTTGGAAAATTTTTTGGATTAGGGCTGATATGAAATGGTATAGTTACCAACCAAATCCCAAGGTTAACAGTCTAAAAGAATTCATAAAAATCGTTGAAGAAGATAAACTTGGCTGCTTTTGGGGTTAAATTAAATACAATTAAATTCGTATTTAAAGCTTGTAAATGATATCTAAGCAATCTATTTTCTCGGATGAAAGGTATTGATGACCTGCTTTAAAAAACTTTTGTCCAAGTGCATATAAATTTCGGTAGTGGTAATGCTTTCGTGTCCCAACATTTGCTGTATGGCCCGTAAATCGGCACCGCGTTCCAGCAAATGCGTGGCAAAAGAATGGCGAAAAGTATGCGGACTTATCTTCTTTTTAATGCCGGCTTTGATTGCCAGATTTTTGATGATGGTAAAAATCATCACCCGTGTTAATTTTTTTCCTCTTCGATTTAAAAAAACCGTGTCTTCAAATCCTTTTTGGACATCTATATGTGTTCTTATTGAATTCAGGTAAAACGAAATATACTTTTCAGTTTGCGGATTGATAGGTACAAAACGCTGTTTATTTCCTTTTCCAATGACCCGAATAAAATCTTCCTCAAAAAATAAATCGGAAATTTTTAAATTGGTGAGTTCAGAAACACGCAAACCGCAACTGTATAAAGTTTCCAGGATTGTCCGGTTTCGTTCGCCTTGCGGCTCGCTTAAATCGATGCTGCCAATGAGTAAATCAATTTCTTTAAGCGCCAAAGTATCCGGCAGCTTTCGGCCAATTTTGGGCGTTTCTATGAGTTCGGTCGGATTGTCTTTTCGGTATTCTTCAAAAATCAAATAGTTGAAAAAATTTCGAATGCCCGAAATTAATCGCGCCTGTGATCGGGGATTAATCAGTTTGGAGGTTTCATAAATGAATTGCTTAAAATCCTCCTGATTTATGGAAATTGGCGAAATAACCATTTCGTTTTCCTCTAAATACAACATCAGCTTTTTCACATCCCGCGAATAACTGTCGATGGTATTTTGCGACAGGCCTTTTTCAATTTTTAAATAAAACTGATAATCGTGTAAAGCGTTGTTCCATTTCATCTGTTTAAATTTTATTTTTTAGCGGTAACAGATGCTGCCTGCCTGCCGGCTGGCTGGTTCGCCATTAACCATTTTTTTATGTTTCGAAATTTGGAATGCTCGTTTCATCTGAATAATTTCTATTTTTTTATTGGTAACAGATGCTGCCTGCCTCTCGGCAGGTAAATTCGCTATTAATCATTCCTTTAAGTATCAAAATTTGTGATGATCGTTTCATCTTGTAAATGTAATCATAAATGATTTGGGTTGTTATAATAAATTAGGCACGGTAGTTGTAAACTCAACAATTGATATTAAAAATAAAAGTATCAAAACCTTGTATTTGCTAGAAATGCAATGCATTTGTTTATTATTAATTTTAAATTATTAAATTATGAAAAAAATCGTTTTAGTTGCAGTCATTGCAATAATTTCTTTAGTGAGTGTTAATGCTCAAACTTCTTTTGGGGTAAAAGGTGGTGTAAATTCTGCTACTTTAATTGGAGACATTGAAGGCAATAAATCTTTAATTGGTTTCAATGCGGGACTTTTTGCCGAAATTGCATTGGCCGACTCTTTTTACATTCAACCTGAATTGATCTACTCAACCCAAGGAACAGATGATTATCAGCAGTTACTTTCAAAAACTAAATTAAATCTAGATTACATCAATTTACCAATTATGTTCAAGTATGATGTTGCAAACAGATTTTATTTAGAAGCCGGACCTCAAGTTGGATTTTTAGTGTCTGCAAAAAGAGATGATGTTGACGTTAAAGACATCTTTGAAAAAACAGATTTTGGCGCTAATTTTGGTTTATCCTATGGATTTACCGAAAATGTATTTGCGCAAGCACGATACAATATCGGTTTGTCAGATATTTACAAAAATGAAGGGACTGATAAAGTTTCAAATGCGGTATTGTCCTTTTCTTTAGGATATAAATTTTAATACTTTATACTGAATTAAAATCGGAAGCCAACGCTTCCGTTTTTTTTTTGTTAAAATTTTACAACCCTTTTAAAGTATACCCAATTCATTTTGAAATGTTACAATGCGAATGTGACTGTTTTATTTAATTAAAAAGTTCATTGTTAATTTTAAATTATTTCAGTATTTGCAAAAAATGCATCCTAAAATAATATTATTGATAAAAAAGTAATATATTTATACTGCTAATTTTAAATTAATAAATTATGAAGAAAATCCTTCTAGTTGCAGTAATTGCATTAATTTCTATGGTAAGTGTGAATGCCCAAACTTCTTTTGGTGCAAAGGCCGGCTTAAACGTGGCTAATTTGTCAGGTGACATTTCTGATAATGAAGCTTTAGTTGGTTTCAATGTGGGCTTTTTTGCCGAAATTACATTGGCAGATTCTTTTTTTCTACAACCGGAATTGTTGTTTTCTACTCAGGGAACTACAATTAAAGACCCGCTATTTGATGTATTTTTTTTAAGTGATGACCTCGCTCTAAATTATATCAATTTGCCAATTATGTTTAAATATGATGTTGCAAACAGATTTTATTTAGAAGCCGGACCTCAGATAGGTTTTTTAGTTTCTGCAAAATTGGCCGATGAAGATGCAAAAGATTACTTTGAAACCACAGATTTTGGCGCTAATTTTGGTTTATCTTACGGATTTACCGAAAAATTATTTGCACAAGCACGATACAATATCGGTTTGTCAAATATCGCAAAAGACAGTGGAGATGAAAAAATTTCAAATGCGGTATTGTCCTTTTCTGTAGGATACAAATTCTAATACAATTTATTGAATTAAAAACGGAAGCCAACGCTTCCGTTTTTTTTTGTTAAAATTTTATAATACTTTTATGGTATGAAACGAGCATAACAAATTTTGATACACAGCAGAATGATTAATGGCGACCAGCCGGCAGGCGGGCAAGCTGCATCTGTACCAATAAAAAATAAAATATAAACAGATGAATCGAGCGTCACAAATTATGATACACTGCAGAATGATTAATGGCGACCAGCCGGCAGGCGGGCAAGCTGCATCTGTACCAAAAAAAAATTAAATATAAACAGATGAAAATTTTAATATTAAACGGCCCAAACCTAAACCTGCTTGGCAGACGTGAACCTTTAATTTACGGAAATTTAACCTTCGATCAATTTTTTGAAAGTTTGAAAAAAAAATATGCGGATGTGGAATTGCACTATTTCCAAAGCAATGTAGAAGGTGAAATCATTAATAAATTGCACGAAGTTGGCTTTGGTTTCGACGGCATTATTTTAAATGCGGGCGCTTATACGCACACTTCCATTGCCATTGGCGACGCCATAAAAGGCATTGAAACTCCGGTAATTGAAGTGCATATTTCCAATGTGTACGCACGCGAGGAATTTCGCCACGTTTCCTATATAGCGCCCAATGCAAAAGGAATTATTGCCGGTTTCGGACTCCAAAGTTACGAGTTGGCCTTAGAAAGTTTTATCTAAAATTTGGACCTGCCTGCCTTTTTGGTTGGCGTTACCCTTTTGTTGAACGAATAATTAAAAATTGATAATTAAAATGTCCAGCCGCAATATTCCAAAGCGTTTTAAATTACTTCATTTTTGGCGTTCTTTGCGTATTTTTCCTTGCGTCCCGATAGCTATCGGGATTGCGGTTAAAAAAACAATTATTTTTAGGGCTAGCTCACACTCTTTACAATTGACAATTAAAATGAATAATTTCAAATAGTTAACTCATAATAACCAAATCCGATTAAAACGTATAAAATTTCTGGCAGAAGTTTTAAACTTTTCGGTTTTTTATAGGTCTAACAAAATTATAAAGCGACTAAACCAAAAATATTTTGACCAGCGAAGGCGAATTCATAAGGGATTTATTGAATCATAAAGAAAAGGATAAAGCCTTTAATAAATTATTGGAGCTTTATCAGGAACGCTTGTATTGGCATATCAGAAAACTGGTTATTACCCACGAAAACGCTGATGATGTGCTTCAAAACACTTTTTTAAGAATTTATAAAAGTCTTCCAAATTTTCAGCAAAAAAGCACGCTGCATACTTGGATGTACCGCATAGCCTATAATGAATCGCTGCGGTTTTTAGAAGAAAATAAAAAAAAGAACCATTCCTCACTGGATGATGTCAGCCATAAATATTTAAATAATTTGGTGGATGATGCATTTTTTGAAGGCGATGAAATCCAATTAAAACTACAGAGAATATTATCAGAATTACCAGAAAAAGAGCGGCAAATATTTCAAATGAAATATTATGACGATTTAAAATTTCGTGAAATATCAGACATTTTGGAAATAAAAGAAGGCACTTTAAAGTCTGCTTATTACAACACCGTCAAACATATTGAAAAAAATATGCTGGCTGTTGAACTATTTTCAAAAAACAAGGTCTAACTATATGTTATGAAGAAATTAAACAATCATATTATGGATTCAAAATTAAAAACAGACGAGCAAATTTCTTTCGACAGGAAAATGAAAGAAATGCATTCATCAGCACTGGGTCTTAAAACACCAGAAAATTATTTTTTTCAATCCAAAATAAATATTTTGGAAAAGGTTTCAAACCAAAAAGAGAAAAGGTTTTACCTTTTTTCAAGAAAAAGAATTATTTGGGCTGCAGCGGCATCCATCGCCATAATTTTTGCAGTTTCAGTTTTTAAGCCGAATGTGCTTCCATCATTTAACAATGTTCCCGCAATTGTTTCAGATACCATTGAGCTCTTTCAAAACAACAATTTAGCGCAAGGAGAATTTAAGGAGGATGATATTTTAATAACTTCCCTTTTTGTTCCGGACAATGAAATTGATGAATTTGTTAACAATTATGTGTTAGAAGAATTGGTTTATGAAGAAGTGCTGTCTAATTAGATTAAGTTTTTTCAAAATTTCAAACTATTTTAAAAAGCTTAGGTCTAAACAGTAGAACGTTCATAAAAAATATAAATATTAATTTAAAAATTAAAAAGATGAAATCAATAAAAATAATCGCGTTAGCAGTATTTGTATTGCTGGTTGGAATTTCAAACGTAGAAGCGCAACAAAACCAAAACAGGGGCAAAAATATGAATAAAGCCGCTGTAGAAACTATGACATCTGAACAAAAACAATTGATTCAGGAACAAAGAGACAGAATCAAAGAAAAAAGAGAATTGTTCAGAGCAAGTCTTACCGAATCCCAATTGGCTATTTTCGACAACAATGATTTAACCCGCCAGGAACGTCACGATGCTTTAATGAAATCCTTGACTGAAACACAAAAAGCATTGATGCAAGAACACCGATTAAGTGTTCAAGAAAGCAAACAAGCGTTTAGAAATTCGATGACTGCCGAACAACGCCAGCAAATTCGCAGCAGAATGCAAATGAACAGAGAAACACAGGGCAGTGGCGAAATGCGAGAAACCGTTAGAGAGCAAAGAAGACAGCGAATGCACAATAATGGAGGAAATTAATTAATAAATAGTTAATCTAAAAGTGGTTGGGGAAACTCAGCCACTTTTTAATTTATTTCAAAATGAAACGAGCATAACAAATTTTGATACACGAAGGAATGATTAATAGCGAACAGCAGCTGTTACCGCTAAAAAATAAAATTTAAACAGATGAAACGAGCATAACAAATTTTGATACACAGTAGAATGATTAATAGCGAACAGCATCTGCACCAATAAAAAATAAAAGATAAACAGATGAAAAAATACGTCACTTTATTATGGTTGTTTTTCGGACTTACTTTCGCATATTCACAAGAACCCACAAAAGAAAAAGAAATAAACGATTTAATAGATGAGCTTTTTATGGAAGATGACATCATCAATGAATTGGCGGCATCACTTAAAAATTATCAATTTTTATACATTTCAACAACTTATAACAGTGACACCTATTTTTCAGGACGCGATATAGACATTGATCAATACAATTTGACTCCACAAATTACATATGTACATTCTAATGGAATATTTGCCGGCTTGTCTGGAATTTATTACAGTGAATTTGTTCCGAAATGGGACGTAACCACTGCTACTGTTGGTTTTGGAAGAAATATTGGAAAAGATAAACTTTTTAAGTATTCCGTATCTTATTCAAGATATTTTTATGCCAATGATATTGATAATATTTTCACAAATACCTTTAATGTTGGTCTTGGCGTTCGAAATAAAAAGCGAACGTTGGGCACGCAATTATCGGGATCCTACTTATTTGGAGAAGAGCAATCATTTGAAATAGCCTCAAGAAGTTTTGTGGATGTAAATTTACTGAAAACGAAAAATACAAGCTTAAAGTTTAAACCGCAATTAAATATTATCGCCGGAAAACAAACCATTGAACTGGCCAGGATTGTCAGTCAAAACGGACAATTGGTAACCCAGTATACAGAAAATGATGTGTTTGATTTGATAAATACCCAAATAAATCTGCCATTGATTTATAGCACAAAATCATTTGACTTTGAAGCGGGTTATAACCTCAATTTCCCCAATGCCATCGGTGATGAATCCAATCTTAAAAATACCGGATTTTTTAATTTATCTATAGGGTATTTGATTGATTTATAGAAAATTACTGTTTTAAATAGATTTTAATAATTTCTAAAATTTCTCAAAAACACCCAATCCGAACAAGGCAAAATCATATTTTACGGGATCATTTTTGTCCATTTTTCGCAAACTGGCATCCAATTCAGCCAATGCTTTGGCGTCGTTTTGTTTTCTGGTTAAAAGTCCTAATTTACGTGCAAGATTCCCCGAATGAACGTCGAGCGGACAAGAGAGTTGGGCAGGCGAGAGGCTATTCCAAATCCCGAAATCCACCCCTGTATTGTCATTTCTGACCAT
This sequence comes from Lutibacter sp., assembly GCA_030683995.1. GTDB lineage: Bacteria > Bacteroidota > Bacteroidia > Flavobacteriales > Flavobacteriaceae > Lutibacter. Next base: position 20,292 of record JAUXPH010000058.1, on the reverse strand, counting down.
CCACCTTAAAAACATATTAATGCGTTTCGCTGCCGAATTATTTAAGGGATCGGAAATGTGTTTTTTGGTTCTTTCCAAATGCGGAATTTCAAAAAATATTTTTTTGAACTCATGAATAGCCGATTGCGTGGAATTTAAAGTCGCGTTTTTAGAAAACACATTTTCCATTCCACCGTGATTTTTATAAATATGATGCAACGCGGTGATAAAATACTTAAAATCGTCCACATTAAAAGTCCGGTGCACAAAATGTTCAATGTTGTCTAAATGATGCGGTTTGTGGTTCAATACAAAATCGTAAGGCGAATTGCCCAACAAATCCATCATAGTAAAGGCATTTTTTATAATAGATTTTCGATTTCCCCAGGCAATGGTAGCTGTTAAAAATGCGGAAATTTCTATATCTTCCTTCAATGAAAATTGATACGGAATTTGAATGGGATCACTGTCAATAAACTTTGGATTGTTATATTGGACAACTTTTTCATCCAAAAACTCTTTGAGCTCGGTTTTATTCAAGGTGAATTATTTTTTCAATTTTATTAATGATTTCTGAAGGGCTTGTTTTAAAATCGAACCAATGAATGGTTTCATTTTTTTTGTTCCAGGTCACTTGCCGTTTTGCAAAACGTCGCGTGTTTTTTTTAATTTCTTCAATAGCGAATTCCAGTGAATATTTTCCGTCGAAATAATCGAATAATTCTCGGTAACCAACTGTTTGCAAAGCATTCAGTTCTTTATGCGGATACAATTTTTTGGCTTCTTCAATCAAGCCTTCCTGCAGCATGATATCAACTCTTTGGTTGATGCGGTTGTACATTATTTCCCTATCGGCGGTGAGGCCAATTTTTATCGGAATAAAATTTCGTTTTGCTTTGTTCTTATTTTTAAAGGAAGAATAGGGCTTTCCGGTTCCAATACAAATTTCCAAAGCCCTGATTAAGCGGTGCGGATTTTCAATTTCTATGTCATTATATGATTCAGGATCTAATTCTTTTAACTGATTTTGGAGGATTTCTATTTCACCATTTTCAATTTGTTTGTTGAGTTTCAGTCTATTTTCAGAAGCAATTTCAGGAAAATCATCAAAACCTTCAATTACGGCGTTGGTGTACAGACCGCTTCCGCCAACCATCACAACAATATTGTTTATCAAAAATAATTCATCTAATTTTTTAAGCGCGTCTTTTTCAAATTGCCCAACGCTATAATGATCAAAAATTGATATATTTTGTATGAAATGATGCGGAGCAGCAGCCAATTCTTCATCAGAAGGAACCGCGGTGCCAATGTTCATTTCTTTATAAAACTGGCGCGAATCGCACGAAATAATTTCTGCATTAAAATGCTGAGCCAACTGAATGCTCAAAGCTGTTTTGCCAATGGCAGTGGCGCCAATCACGGTGATTAAATAGTTATTCATCTGTTTAATTTTTATTTTTTAGCGGTAACAGATGCAGTTCGCCATTAATCATTCCTTTGTGTGTCAAAATTTGTAATGCTCGTTTCATCATTTAAATTTCCACCACATTTATGACAAAATTCGGAATCATCTAAATGGCTGTCCTCCAAACAGTGCGGACAAGATTGTGTGTTGGTATGAATTTTATCATCTTGTTTGCTGATTTCTGAAGTTACAATTCCCGTAGGCACAGCAATAATTCCATATCCTAAAATCATCACAAAACTTGCAATAAATTGTCCAAATGGCGTACTGGGCGATAAATCACCATAACCTACGGTTGTAAGCGTAACGATGGCCCAATACATACTAATAGGGATGCTTGTAAAACCATTTTTGGGTCCTTCCACTAAATACATTACGGTGCCCAAAATTATGGTGAGCACCAATACACTAAATAAAAATATCAGAATTTTGGTTTTGCTTGCTTTTAATGCGGTTGTTAAATTAATGGAAGCGCCCAAATACCTTGTTAGTTTTAAGATTCTGAATATCCTGAGCAACCTTAATGCACGCAGCACAATTAATGCCTGCGTTCCAACAAGTATTAACGATATATATTTAGGGATTGTTGCCAGAAAATCGATAATTCCATAAAAACTGAAAATATATTTACGGGGTTTATTGATGACCAGTATTCGTGCAAAATATTCCAGGGTAAATAAAATTGTGATCACCCATTCTGATACATTTAAGAAATTGTGATATTTGGCATCAAAACTTTCAACACTTTCAAGCATTACAAGTACAATACTGAATAAAATAGCAATGATTAGAACAATATCAAAACTTTTTCCCGCAACAGTATCCGCTTCATAAATAATTTGATAAAGTTTGGTTTTCCAATTTGATTTGCGCAATGATTCTTTCAAAATAAATTTTTTATAAAAGTAACACTAAAATAAAACTTTTATCTCAATTAAAAGCGGATAAGTTTCTCGACGCTTTTTTTTTGAAGGTATTGTTTAATAATTGCCCTGTTATGGGTGGAATTTTCCATTGGCGAAATCATACATCTCAGAATTTCAATATTATTTAGCTGATAACCTAAATTAGTGAAACAGAATCCTTTAAGTTCGTTGTTCTCAATTAACACTACCGATTTTTCGCCCAAATTCCTTCCTCTGTCAACCACCACCATATTGGCGTTGCTGAAGGAAGTTTGCGCAAAATTATTTTTGGTTGATGGATTATATTTTGGTTGATTTATTTTTAATTCTTCGGCGTATTTTAGTTCTGCAATCAATTGATTTCCTGTTTCTTCATAACTAACAGAAACAACATCGGACTGTAACAAGATGGATCTTTTTGAAGTTCTTAAAAACAATTGATTAACCGCTTTTTTAATGCTTTTTCCTTTCCCTATATAAAGAATGTTGGTGCTGCTGTGAATATAAAAAACGCCTGTTTTTGAAGGCAATTCTTCAATCATAGACAGCAGTTTAGGTGCCAATGATCTGCTATTTTCTTTAACCACAGCCTCTTTTAGGATTTCTTTGTATGAATCTTTGTTCAATAAAAGTTTAAAAAGCAGTACCGTTGCAAGCGCATCTCCATCGGCTCTGTGGCGGCCGGATAACGGAATTCCAAGTGTTTTGCATAAATTCCCAAGCTTGTAGGAATTTAAATCGGGAATTAATTTTTGGCTTAATTCAACCGTGCATAATGTTTTTCGTTCGAATTCAAATCCCAATCTTCTAAACTCGGTCGTTAAAATTCTGTTGTCAAAACTCGCATTGTGGGCCACTAAAACGCAATCCGCAGTAATTTCAACAATGCGTTTTGCGATCTCGTAAAATTTAGGCGCATTTTTTAGCATTCCAGAATTGATGCCGGTTAAGTTGACCACAAAAGGCTGAATTTCCCTTTCAGGATTTACCAAACTTATAAATTGGTCAACAATTTGATGCCCGTCAAATTTATAAATGGCAATTTCCGTAATGCCTTCTTCATTATATTTTCCGCCAGTGGTTTCTATGTCGAGTATTGCGTACATCAATTTTTATTTCGTAATCCAAAAATAGCGCTTCCAACCCTAATCATCGTGCTGCCTTCTTCAATGGCAATTTTGTAGTCGCCGCTCATTCCCATAGATAAAATGGTGGAATTTACATTAAACGATTGATATTTTTGAAGAGAATCAAAAAAGTTTTTAAGGTTCTTAAATTCAGACCTGATTATCTCAATATCATCTGTAAAACTTGCCATTCCCATCAATCCTGTAATGTTTATGTTTTTCAGGTTTTTTAATTCTTCTGATTTTAGCAGTTGTTCGGCTTCAGTAAAAGGCAATCCGAATTTAGTTTCTTCACTGGCTATTTTAATTTCCAGCAAACAATTGATGATTCGGTTGTGTTTAATTGCCTGTTTATTTATTTCTTTAAGCGTTTTAAAACTGTCTGCTCCGTGAATTAAATGCACAAAATGCGCCATATATTTCACTTTGTTCCTTTGTAAATGGCCAATCATATGCCATTCAATATCTTTAGGCAAGATATCAAACTTTTCAGCCATTTCCTGAATTTTATTTTCACCAAAAGCCCTTTGACCAGCCTGATAAGCTTCTAAAATAGAAGCTGCAGGCTGGGTTTTAGAGACCGCGATTAGCGTAACATTTTCAGGTATTGTTTTTGAAATGCTATTTAAATTATTTTGTATGCTCACTAATTTAATTTATTGATCACCAAGCCCGAACGTAATTTTGGTTCAAACCAAGTTACTTTCGGCGGCATAATGTTGCCGGTATCGGCGATATTCATCAACTGATTCATACTTACGGGAAATAATGCAAAAGCCACGGCCATTTCACCGCTGTCAACGCGTTTGCTTAATTCCGATAAACCTCTAATGCCTCCCACAAAATCAATTCGGGTGTCAGTTCTTAAATTGATGATATTAAGAATTGGTTCCAAAACATATTTTGACAAAACGCTCACATCCAAACTTTCAATGGGATTGTCATTGTTATAAGTAGGTTTTTTGGCAGTTAAACCATACCATTTTCCTTCTAAATACATAGAAAAATCGTGGAGTTTTTCAGGTTTTACAATGGAACCGCTAATTTGCGTAATGCCAAAATTCTCATCGATTTTTGCTAAAAATTCTGCAGTGTTTAATCCGTTTAAATCTTTCACAACACGATTGTAATCAATGATTTGCAATTGGTTATCGGGAAAATGAACCGCCATAAAATAATTATATGGTTCATCACCGGTATGATTTGGATTTTGAGCACTAAATTCGGCGCTCATTCCAGCCGCGGCTGCAGTTCTATGATGTCCGTCGGCCACATAGGTGCAAGGAACTTTTTCTTTAAAAAGTTTTTCCAACGTTTTATTGGTTTCAGCATCTTTAATAACCCAAAAATGGTGTCCAAAACCGTCTTCAGCAGTAAAATCGTATTCAGGATTTTTACTTGTTACGATATCATTAACAATAGTATCAATTTCAGGAACAGCGCGATAGGTAAAAAATACAGGCTCAATATTGGCTTTCAAATATCTTGTAAGCACTTTTCGGTCTTCTTCTTTATCGGGACGTGTTAATTCGTGTTTTTTAATTTTTCCATTGATGTAATCTTCACAAGCGGCTTCACCAACAATGCCATATTGCGTTTTTCCATTCATGGTTTGGGCATAAATATAATAATGCGCTTCAGCATCTTGGACTAAAAAGCCTTTTTCCTGAAAAGCTTCAAAATTATCTTTGGCTCTTGTGTACACTTTTTCATCGTGAGGATCTGTGCCATTGTTGAATTCAATTTCGGCACGTGTAATATGCAATAAGGATGCTTCTTTTCCAATCGCCATTTTAGAGGCTTCTTCGGAATTCATTACATCGTAGGGTAAACAGGCGACTTCTTCAACCATATTTTTAGGCGGGCGAAGTCCTTTAAAGGGTTTTATAATTGCCATTCGTTATTTTTTAACATTAAAAAATTCAATAATTTGTGAAGCCAATTCCGATCCAATTCTGTCTTGTGCTTCAGCAGTTGCTGCGCCAATATGAGGGGTTAATGACAGATTAGGATTCATTAACAATTGAATTTCAGGCATTGGTTCTTTTTCAAAAACATCAAGAGCCGCGCCAGCAATTTTTCCGCTTTCTATGGCTTTCACCAAAGCAACTTCATCAAGGACGCCGCCACGGGCTGCATTCACAATAAATGCGCCATTTTTCATCATCTCAAATTCCTTTGTTGAAATCACATATTCTTTTTGGGCAGGAACGTGGATTGAAATAAAATCAGCTTGTTTTAAAACTTCTTCTTTGCTGATGGTTTTTATGTTGAAAAACAATGTTTGATGGTCGAAAAATTCAAGTTCCAAAGTTTCGGTTTCAATAAATGGATCAAAAGCTACCACTTTCATTCCCAATCCCAAAGCAACTTTTGCGGTAGCTTGTCCAATTCGGCCAAAACCAAGTACGCCCAGTGTTTTTCCTTTTAATTCAATTCCTTTGGCATACGATTTTTTTAAATCGTTGAATTTGGAATCGCCAACCAACGGCATATTTCGATTAGATTCGTGTAAAAACCGAACCAATCCAAATAAATGCGCAAAAACAAGTTCAGCCACTGAATGTGATGATGCTGCTGGGGTATTTATTACGGTGATTCCTTTTTCACGGGCATATTCAACATCTATATTGTCCATTCCAACGCCGCCACGACCAATAATTTTAAGGGTAGGGCAGTTGTCAATAATGTCTTTTCTAACTTTGGTGGCGCTTCTTACAAGCAACACGGAAACTTTATTTTTATTCAGATAATCTAACAGTTGTTCTTGGGCTACGGTGGTTAAATCCACTTCAAAACCAGCTTTTTCTAGACCAATAATGCCGCTTTTGTCCAATCCGTCATTCGCTAATACCTTCATTTTTTTCTATTTTAATATTATGATAATTGTTTTTCAAGTTGTTTCATCGCATCAACCAAAACCTGTACACTTTCAATAGGCAAGGCGTTGTACATACTTGCGCGGTAACCGCCAACAGATCTGTGGCCTTTAAGTCCGCTAATTCCTGCTGCATTCCAAAGTTTGTCGAATGCTTCTTTGTTTGCTTCATCAGTAAGATTGAAGGTTGCGTTCATAAGGGAACGATCTTCTTTTTCTGAATATCCTTTAAAAAGCGGATTTCTGTCAATTTCAGCGTATAACAATGCTGCTTTTGCTTCATTCAATTTTTCAATAGCAGGAATTCCGCCTAAATTTTTCAGCCATTCCAAAGTCAACATCGAAACATAAACTGCAAAAACAGAAGGCGTATTAAACATACTTTCCTTTGCGATGTGAACTTGATAATCTAATATTGAAGGGATTTTTCTTCCTGATTTCCCTAAAATTTCATCTTTTATCACAATCAATGTGGTTCCCGCAGGTCCCATATTTTTTTGAGCGCCTGCATAAATAATGTCGAACTGGCTAAAATCTAGCTGACGAGAGAAAATATCGGAACTCATATCGCAAATTAACGGAATGTTGGTTTTTGGTAACGATTTTAACTGCGTTCCATAAATGGTATTGTTTGAAGTGCAATGGAAATAATCTACATCCGCAGGAATTGTGTAATTTTTTGGGATAAAGTTATAGCCTTTGTCTTTTGACGAAGCAACCACTTCAACATTGCCCAAAACTTTTGCTTCTTTAATGGCATTTGAACTCCAAGTGCCCGTGTCTAAATAAGCAGCTTTTCCGTCAACTTTTAAAAGGTTGTAAGGAACCCTTAAAAATTCAAGACTTGCACCGCCTTGCAAAAATACAACAGAGTATCCGTCAGGCAGGTTTAATAATTCTTTCACTAAGTTGCAGGCGTTATCCATCACATCAACAAAATCTTTGCTTCTGTGTGAAACTTCAATTAATGATAAATCAAGACCGTTGAAATTTAATAAAGCATCTGATGCTTTTTTAATAACTTCTTGCGGTAAAATTGATGGACCTGCACTAAAATTATGTTTTTTCATTTGGCGTAAAATATAAAATTTATGTACGCAAATTTCGTGAAAAAAGACGGAGCAAACCTTATAAAAATGGAAAAATGTGTTAGATAGTTAACAAAAATTTGAAAGTGTCAATGCCATCGGCGTAGTCTTCTAATTTTGGATGCTGCGTTTGTCCGAATTTTACAAAATTTAAATCGTTTTCGTTGCAAACGACACACTGAATGGCTTCTTTATCAGCATCTAATTTTTTCAATAAAATGTCATAAGAATCGTAAAATTCATAAAAAAGTGTGGCGATGGGAGATGCATAACTCGGATCTTCTTTTAACATCACAAAGCCATTATCCTGAATTTTAAACAAACTCATCAAATAAATGGCTTTGTTATAATCGTAGTTGTTTTCGTATTTTTTTACGTTGATAATATCATTGAATTTAAACAAGGCATTAAAAAGCAAGTCGAAATTATAATTTTGAGGAACAAAAATTTTGGAAACGCTTCTGCAACCCAAACCAAAATATTGAAAAACATCTTCGCCCAAAGCTTCCAGTTCCAGTCTGGTTTCGTTTCCTGTAATAATGGCTGCAGAATTTTTGCTGTTTCTGATGATGGCAGGATATTTCCCGAAATAATATTCAAAATAACGCTTGGTATTGTTGCTTCCGGTAGCGATCACGGCATCAAAACCGGTTAATTTTTTTTCAGTAAAAGCGATTTTATTTTTAAAATATGGGTGGTAATATTCCAAAAACTTAGCAATTAAAGGCAAAAAATGTTTATCGTTTGAAGAAAGTTTCACCAAGGCATTATTTCCGCTCAATAAAACCGTTAAAAAATCGTGAAAACCAACCAAAGGAATGTTTCCCGCCATAATAATGGCGATGTTTTTAGGCGCTATATTTTCATCAATTTTATAGATTGAAGTCCACTTTTCCAAATTTTCTATAGTTAGCGCTTCACTCCAGCTTTCAAAAGCTTTTAAAACATTTTCCTTGGTAAACCAACCATTAAATTCTGAAGCTCTGTTGATTTGCATGTTAAATGCATCAAAAAGAATGGGATTAAACCCAGCGCTTTCATTTTTCTCCATTTTTAGTGTTGAAAACTGTTTGAAAAAATCACCGAGTTTTGCGAAAGCTTCTATTCGTTGGCTTAAATTCATTCTATGTTATCTTAAAATTAATATTTTATCTTTGTCGCAAAATTAATCTAAATAAAATTATGGCCATAAAAATAACCGACGAATGTATTAATTGTGGTGCTTGTGAACCGGAATGCCCTAATAATGCGATATACGAAGCATCAGAAAACTGGAAATTTTCTGATGGAACTAAACTTGCCGGAAAAATAATTTTGGAAAACGGCAAGGAATTTAATGCCGATGATTTCCAAGAACCAGTTAATGATGAATATTATTTTATAGTTGCCGATAAATGCACGGAATGCAAAGGGTTTTTCAACGAACCGCAATGCGCAGCTGTTTGTCCGGTAGATTGTTGTGTGCCAGATGATGACGTTGTTGAAACAGAGGAACAATTATTGAAGAAACAAAGATTTTTGCATAATGAATCTTAGGATCCCTTATGTAATTAGTTCACAGTTGGCAGTTTCAGTAGACAGTAAGTTGAAATTTTCTAAACAAATGTATGCTTAAAATGCTTAATATCTTTATATTTAAACAATGTTGTCCGATAAAAATCCATTACATTTAATAAATCTCAATATAAATGGGACTAAAAATAGCTCCGTAGGAGCGAAATGTTTGTAGAATATTGTGAAAAGTTAGGTTTAAAGCCCCATCGGGGCGACCTGATTGTTTTGAAAGATTTAACCGGACAATAATGATATTTAAACAAATAAACCTATTTCTGTTTTTCAATTAAATAACCATAACGAACAAAAAGCATAACCAAAATTGGAATGATGGCGATATTGAAAACCTGAATTTTCAGCACCCATAATACTGCCTGTATTGCCAATAAAATCAACAATAATTTATTGTAGTTTTTAAACCATTTTGGCAAAACAGATTTAAACATAAAAAAGGCAACCACTAAATTTGGCGCAAAAGCCCACAAAAAGTTAAGGTTTTTATAGGTCGCAGTATGGCTCGTGGCGAACCAAAGCAATAACACCACAACGCCAACAACGCCGGTCATAAAATACAGGGAAAAATCGAGCCATTTGGTTCTTTTTTTTGCGGTAAAATCTTGATAAGTTTTAAAAATTAAAAACAGACTTATCAATAAAAAGACGATAAAAGGCTGGAATACGGAAAAAGGCTGTGGCTGTTTCACTTCATTTAAGACATTATTTGCGGCTTTTACCAATGGAATATTTTTACCTTCAACATTGATGGTGGCATTGTTAAAGCCTAAATAAATATAATGGGGTAAAAATTTAAATTCGGCAGCAGTTGCTGGTCTGTCAATCACAGATCCCAAGGCCAAATCGATCCCAAATTTTCCCCATTTAAATTCTTCGGCAGTGTAATCGGCAATTAAATCCCGATGCGATTTCTGGTCTGTAATATGGTTGTTGTTAAACGTGACTTTATCTTTTAAGACCGCTTTAATGACTTCTTCTATTTTTGTGGAACAATTGTCGTAAAAGAAATCGTACTGATAGGACATATTTTCCGGTTTTTCGTTGTTTTCCAGAAAATCATAAACTGCCTGAACATCAGCATCATCTAAATCCAGTTCCTGGGTTTTAACCCAACGGTTTTCAGAGTTAAACTGTTGCAGAAAATAACCGTAACGGGTAGTTGAAAGCTGGTAAATCAACTTTCCTTTGGCAAAATTTAAATAAAAATTTGGCTTGTTGAAGTCGAATGTGCCATAGTTATAAATTTTATCCAATTTCAAAAGCGGGTCGTAAACCCTAAAAGCGCTATGGCCAAAAGCATTGTACAATTCGCTTCCCGGTCCGCAGGTTACAACGCTCACAGTTGCTTCAGAAGATAATTTTTGTTGAGCCGCCAATTGAAAGCAACTAAAAATAAATATGAAAATGATGTGAATTTTTTTGCTCATTTTGTTGAAAAACAAATAGTTAAAAATTTATTTGATTCATATTTAGCCATTTTTCCCTAAATGAGTTGAAATGTGAATAATTTACATTTTTATGGCCATTAAATTAAAAAGCGAATGTAAAAAAACTTTAGAAGTTAAACTTTAAATTTAGGAAATATTATGGTTAATAAATTCGAAAACACGTTTTTCGCTCCACAACAAGGGAGCATGCTCCCTTGGTAAATTCAAGAGCACATTTTTTTCTCTAAAATAAAACAGGGGGGCTTTCTAATACATAAAACAAGGGAGCATGCTCCCTTGACAAACCATTAATATTTGCCGAATTCAGAATAAAATCGCAAGTTCTAGGCTAAAATTTAAAAGTGGCATTTAGCAATTTAACAAAAAGTTTTATTGAATTAAAGTTTACTAAAAAACAATGATTAAATTTACGGAAAAATATAAATAACGATGCTGAAAAAATACATTCCCAATTTATTGACGCTGCTTAACTTACTTTCAGGAACCATTGCGGTGTATTTTGCGGTTAAAGAAGAACTTGTTTTAGCGGCAGCTTTTGTTTTTTTAGGGATATTTTTTGACTTTTTCGATGGATTTGCAGCACGATTATTTAAAATTCAGGGAGAATTGGGAAAACAGTTGGATTCTTTGGCAGATGTGGTTACCAGCGGGGTAGTGCCTGGAATTGTGCTTTTTCAGCTGATTTCCAGATCGGTTGAAAATGAAACTTGGGAAAACGCCGTTAAATCGGTTTTAAAAATAGGAAACGAACACTATTTTACAAGTACTTTCTTTATTTCCTTAATTGGATTGTTATTCACGCTTGGTGCCGCTTACAGATTGGCGAAATTTAACATTGACGAACGGCAGACAAGCTCTTTTATTGGGTTGCCAACACCGGCTGCAGCTTTGGTAGTTATGTCTTTGCCGTTAATTTTGAACTACAGTAACAATGAATTTGCAACGGCAATTATTCAAAATGTATGGTTTTTAATAGGATTGGCCATACTTCTTTGTTATTTAATGAATGCAGAAATTCCGTTATTTTCCTTAAAATTTAAAGATTACAGTTGGAAAAAAAATAAAATAAAGTTTTTGTTTATTATTCTTACGGCCGCTTTAAGCGCACTATTTCAATTTATAGCAATTCCAATGGTGATATTATTGTACGTATTGCTATCAACCGTTGAAAATAAGCTGCTAAAAAATGCAGCTTAAAATTTTCTTCTTTTCAATTCGAAATCTTTTCCTAAATAAACACGTCTAACTGTTTCGTCTTCGGCAAGTTCTTGTGGCGTTCCTTCTTTTAGAATTCCGCCCTCGAACATTAAGTAAGTTTTATCAGTAATGGCAAGTGTTTCCTGAACATTATGATCGGTTATTAAAATGCCAATATTTCTGTCTTTTAAATGCGCCACAATATTTTGAATGTCTTCAACAGCAATCGGGTCAACGCCTGCAAAAGGTTCATCCAATAAAATAAATTTTGGATCTGATGCCAAAGCTCTCGCTATTTCGGTTCTTCTTCGTTCACCTCCCGAAAGTAAATCCCCTCTGTTTTTGCGTACATGATTCAAACCGAATTCATTCAATAAGGATTCCATTTTTTCCTTTTGATCAGCCTTCGACATATTCGAAAATTGCAATACGGATAAAATATTGTCTTCAACAGATAATTTTCTGAAAATTGAAGCTTCTTGCGACAAATAACCCACACCTTCTTGGGCTCTTTTGTACATCGGGAACTTGGTGATTTCCTGATTGTCCAAGTAAATTTTTCCTTCATTTGGCTGAATCATTCCAACAATCATATAAAATGAAGTGGTTTTCCCAGCGCCATTCGGACCTAATAAGCCAACAATTTCTCCTTGTTCCACCTGCAATGAAATTCCGTTCACAACATATTTGCTGCCGTATTTCTTTTTTATATTTTCTGCTCTTAATATCATTGTTGTTTATTTGTGTAACTTTTGATTTGTTAATATGTTGAATCGCTTAATTGTTAATTTTTTTAATTTTGGTTTTAACGTTTTACGTTTAACTTCTAACTTTTAACTTTTTTCAAGTTCTTCCCAATATTCATAGGCCCTTCTTAAATGCGGAATTACAATGGTGCCGCCAACCAAAGTTGCTATTGATAGTGATTCCATTACTTTTTCTTTAGAAACGCCTGCTTTAAAACATCCTTCTAAATGGTATTTGATGCAATCATCGCACCGTAAAACAACAGAAGCCACCAAACCCAACAATTCTTTTGTTTGAACGTCCAAATGACCTGCTTTATATGCATTAGTGTCAATATTAAAAATTCTTTTGATGATTTTATTGTCATCAGCCAAAATTTTATCGTTCATTTTTGCGCGATAGGCATTAAATTCTTCTACTTGATTAGACATTTTTAAGTTCTTTTTTGCGTTCATTTTTTAAAACTACATTCGATATAAATATACTTACTTCATATAAAAGAAGTATTGGAATTGCCACAATAATTTGGCTAATAATATCTGGCGGTGTAATAACTGCCGCTAATATTAATACCAAAACAAGGGCGTGCCTTCTGTATCTTCTTAAAAAATCGGGGGTAATTAAACCCATTTTTGTTAAGAAATACATCACTATTGGCAACTCAAATATCAATCCGGAAGCCAATACCGATGATCTTAATAAAGAGATGTAGGAGCCTATTTTAATATTTCGCTCAACCATATCACTTACAGAATAATTTCCCAGAAAATTTACGGAAAGCGGGGTAACCACATAATAACCAAACAAAACGCCGATAAAAAATAAAAAAGAAGAAACTATGATAAAAGCCAGTGCGCCTTTGCGTTCTTTTTCATACAGGCCCGGACTTATAAATCTCCATACTTCCCATATAATAAAAGGAAAAGCCATTATAAATCCAGCAGTAATAGACACCCAAATATGCACGCTAAATTGTTCTGCCATTTCCAAACTTTGGAAGGTAAACGGGATATCATCTATGCACAAACCTTCAGTGCCAAAAAACCTTGACATGCTGCAGAAAGCGCGATATGTCCAAAAATTAGGATCTTTTGGCGCAAAAATTATTTTGTTGAACAGAAAATCCTTCATCAAAAATGCGATAATTCCAAACACAAATATTGCAGCGCTAGAGCGCACCAAGTGCCATCTTAATACTTCAACATGGTCTAAAAAAGACATGTCTTTTTCAGGTTCGGCTATTTTTTTTCTCATTTTAGAAAATTCCCTCTTTAATTAGATCGTGCAAATGTACGACACCTATGTATACCGAATTGTCTTCAACCAAAATTTGGGAAATTTTATTATTTTCCATGGTTTCCAGAGCTTCAATGGCCATCGCATCAACATTGATTGTTTTCGGGTTTTTACCCATAATATTTTCAGCGACTAAATTACTGATATCTGGTGAATTGGTCAACATTCGCCTTAAATCTCCATCGGTAATAATGCCAACAATTTTATTATTTTCAACAACTGCGGTGGTCCCCAGTCTTTTTTTTGAAATTTCAATAATTACATCTTTAATAGGTGTTGTAGGTGCAACTTGAGGCATTTCATTTTTTCCGATTAAATCACTCACCCTCAAATACAGTTTTTTTCCCAATGCGCCACCCGGATGGTATTTTGCGAAATCTTTGCTTGAAAAATTATTGAGCTTCAATAAGCAAATGGCCAAAGCATCACCCATAACCAATTGTGCAGTTGTGCTTGATGTTGGCGCTAAATTATTTGGGTCGGCTTCCTTTTCAACAAAAGAATTCAACATAAAATCGGCGTTTGTGGCTAAAAACGATTCGGGATTGCCGGTAATTGCAATTATTTTGTTACCATAATTTTTAATTAATGGCAATAAAACTTTTATTTCAGGTGTATTTCCACTTTTTGAAATGCAAACCACCACATCATTTTCTTGGATAATTCCCAAATCGCCGTGAATTGCATCGGCTGCATGCATAAATATTGCTGGGGTTCCAGTGGAGTTTAACGTTGCAACAATCTTCGTTGCGATGTTTGCGCTTTTGCCAATTCCGGTCACAATAACCCTTCCTTTAGACAGATGTATAAAATTTACGGCATTTTCGAAATCATCATCTAGAAAATTTACTAAATTCGCAATCGCTTCGCTTTCAATTAAAATTGTCTGCTTTGCATTCTCAATAATTGTATTTTTATTTTTCAAAAGATTATAGTTTTTTAACAAAAAAAAGTTTTATCTTTAATTTTAAACAAAAATATATTTATTTAATTAGAAATAGAATAAACTGCTAATAAAAAAGTAAAAGTCAAATTTTGTAAAATTTATTAAATGTGCAACTAACATCTCATTTTTTAGTTGCTGATTTAAATGCGTATTAATAATTTAGAAGTGATAATGAACAGTAAAGAGATTGATTTACACGAGGCTTTGAAAAAATATTTTGGATTTTCTAAATTCAAAGGACTGCAAGAAGGAGTAATAAAAAGCATTATTGAAGGAAATGACACTTTTGTGATTATGCCAACGGGTGGCGGAAAATCGTTATGTTACCAGCTTCCCGCATTGGTTAAAGAAGGAACAGCGATTGTTGTTTCTCCTTTAATTGCACTAATGAAAAACCAGGTTGACGCCATTCGTGGCATTTCAGCAGAACATGGAATTGCCCATGTACTGAATTCTTCCTTAAATAAAACCGAAGTGACTTTGGTTAAAAGTGATATCGAAAAAGGAATTACGAAATTATTGTATGTTGCTCCGGAATCACTCATAAAAGAAGAATATATTGACTTTTTAAAAAATCAAAATATTTCTTTTGTTGCCATTGATGAAGCGCATTGTATTTCAGAATGGGGACACGATTTTAGGCCGGAATATAGAAACCTGAGAACCATTATTCAAAAAATAGACAATGTGCCATTGATTGGATTGACGGCAACTGCAACCCAAAAAGTGCAGGAAGACATTATTAAAACATTGGGCATGTCAAATGCCAACACGTTTAAAGCTTCTTTTAACCGTCCGAATTTATTTTATGAAGTTCGTCCAAAAACGAAAAACATAAATTCTGATATTATTCGATTTGTTCGCCAATTTCAGGGAAAATCGGGTATTATTTATTGTTTAAGCAGGAAAAAAGTTGAAGAAATAGCACAAGTTTTACAGGTGAATGGCATAAAAGCTGTTCCTTATCACGCAGGATTGGACGGAAAAACCAGGTCGAAACACCAAGATATGTTTTTGATGGAAGATGTGGATGTGGTGGTGGCTACCATTGCTTTCGGAATGGGAATTGACAAGCCAGATGTTCGTTTTGTGATTCATCATGACATTCCTAAAAGTTTGGAAAGCTATTATCAGGAAACCGGAAGGGCAGGAAGAGATGGTGGTGAAGGATTTTGTTTGGCTTATTATTCCTACAAAGACATTGAAAAACTGGAGAAATTTTTATCAGGAAAACCGGTTGCAGAGCAGGAAATTGGAAACGCTTTGCTGCAAGAAGTGGTTGGTTATGCAGAAACTTCTATGTCGCGTAGAAAATATTTATTGCATTATTTTGGGGAAGATTTTGACGAAGTAAATGGCATGGGTGCCTTGATGGACGATAATGCCATCAATCCAAAGAAAAAACACGAAGCTGAAAATGAATTGAAAATGTTATTGGAGGTTGTTGTAAAAACCTATCAAAAATACAAAGCAAAAGAATTGGTAAATACATTAACAGGGAAAGTAAATGCCCAGTTGAAATCGCATAAAACTGATGAACAACCATTTTTTGGCTGTGGAAAAGAACACGACGGAAAATATTGGATGGCTTTGATCAGACAAGCATTGGTTGCCCGTTTCATCAACAAAGAAATTGAACAATATGGCGTTATAAAAATTACGGAAAAAGGAACTGATTTTATAGGAAACCCGTCTTCATTTATGATGACAGAAGACCATGTTTATGATGAAACCACTGATGCCTCAATTTTAGCAAATGTTAACGGCAGCGGAGTTTCTGCAGATGAAGTGTTGCTTAAAATGCTTAAGGAATTACAAAAATCCGTAGCAAAGAAAAATGGCGTGCCTCCATATGCCGTATTGCTGGAACCATCATTGGAAGATATGGCGTTGAAATATCCAATGACCATGGATGAATTGAAAAACATTTACGGTATTGGTGAGGGAAAAGCAAACAAATACGGAAAACCTTTTATTGAACTGATTGCCAGATATGTGGAAGAAAATGACATCCTTCGTCCGGATGATTTTGTGGTAAAAAGCACAGGCGTAAATTCAGGTTTAAAGCTTTATATCATTCAAAATACCGACAGGAAAATTCCGCTTGAAGATATTGCAAAGTCAAAAGGTTTAAGTTTTAATGAGTTAATTGAAGAAATGCAGGGCATTGTTTACAGCGGCACTAAATTAAATATCGATTACCATATTGATGATTTATTGGATGAAGACCAGCAAGAAGAGATTTTTAATTACTATATGGAATCAAAAAGCGACAGAATACAAGATGCGTTAGACGAATTTGACGGGGATTATGATGAGGAAGAGTTGCGCTTAATGCGAATAAAATTTATGAGTCAGGTCGCTAACTAAAATTTAAGCCAAATAAGCCACAACCATACCAACCAGTATCGCCACAAATTTTAAAAGATTAAACCTGTGGTCTTTTGATGTTTCAAACAAAATAATGGTTGAAATATGTAAAAAGACACCTATGATAATGGCAGTAATCTCTGTTTTATAATGCGTTAAAATTTGGACATATTCTCCAACCAAACTTCCTAAAGGTGTCATTAAAGAAAAAAGCACCAAGAACAGCACAGCATTCTTTTTAGAAATTTTTGAGCTTACAAAAAAGGTTCCCAATATAATTGAAATTGGAATATTGTGAATCACTATTGCCCATAGTAAGTATTCATGACGGTGACTGTGTGCCAAAGGAATTCCTTCCAAAAAAGCATGTATATTTAAACTGATGAACAACGCCCATGGAAAAACAATGTCTTTTTCTACATGGATATGGCCGTGTTCGGCACCTTTAGAGAAAAAATCTAAAACAAGCTGTAACAACAATCCCAAAAGGATAAATAAACCAATGTTTGCGTTTTCTTTAATATAAACTTCCGGAAGTAAATGTAAAATGGTGACAGACAATAAGTATGCGCCACTAAAAGCTAATAATAATTGTACCGTCTTAAAACTGGGTTTTAATCCGAAAACAATAACAATACCAACCAACACGGAGGCAATAAGTGCTATATAACTCATTCTAGTACTAAAATTAAACGGTCGGAAGTTTCTTCATCAAATTTTTCTAGGTGATAATTACCAAAAGTATGTTTAATTTTAAAACCGACAGAATTTACATAGGAATTTATTTTGGCCAAATCTATACTTTTTACTTTTTCAAAATAAGTATGATGTTCCCCGTCAGCATCAAAATTGATTTCTTTGATAATAAATCCGTTTTTTACATAACGATTCATTTTAAAGGTAATGTCATCAATGGTCAGCACTTCTTCAGCAACAAGCTCAGAAACCACTTTTTTTGAATTCATAAAATCAATTACAGCAATTCCATTTGGATTTAAGCCGTTTTTAATATTTTGCAAAATGGCGATATCTTCCGCATCGTCTTCAAAAAAACCAAAACTGGTAAACAAATTTAAAATGACATCGAACTTATTTTTAAAAGGATTTCGCATATCATGTTCCACAAATTTCAACGTTTCGGTTTCAAATTGTTTGGCATATTCGATGCTGTTTTTAGATAAATCGGCACCAATCACTTGAAATCCAAGCGAATTTAAATAGATGGAATGCCGCCCTTTTCCGCAGGCCAAATCCAGTATTAAATTGCTTTTTTCTAATTTTAAAAAGGCAATTAAATTTTTCAAAAAAGACTCCCCTTCAGAATAATCTCTATGTTTATATAAAATATGGTAGTAGCTTGTGTTGAACCATGAAGCAAACCAGTCTTTGTTTTTAGTCATAATATTGAAATGACTGCAAAAATAAGGATTTGTTTGGTAATATGTTTCTTTGTCTGATTTTTTAATCGTTTACGAAACGCGTTGTTTTAATAATCAGTAAAAATCTTTTAACTTTTTAACATTTAACATTTAACTTAATTATTCAGTACTTTTGCAAAAATTAAAGAATATGGAACGAAATTTTAAAATGGTTGCCACCACAATGTTTGGGCTGGAGGAAGTATTGGCAACGGAACTTAAAAATTTAGGGGGGCAAGATGTGGAAACAGGCGTAAGAAGCGTTACTTTTTTAGGCGACAAAGGTTTTATGTACAAAGCAAATATGGCTTTGCGCACAGCGATTAGAATTTTAAAACCCATTAAAACTTTTAAGGTTGCGGATGAAGATGATTTGTACAAAAAAATTCAACAAATTGAGTGGGAAAAATATATGAGCGTTTCCAGCACATTTTCTATTGGTGCTGTGGTAAATTCTCAAGGTTTTACAACAAATTCACATTATATTACTTTAAAATCGAAAGACGCGATTGCAGATTATTTCAGAAATAAATACAATGAACGACCAAGTGTTGACACAAAACACCAAGATTTAAAGATTCATGTGCATATTCACAATAATTATTGTTCCATTTCATTGGACAGTTCAGGCGATTCATTGCACAAACGAGGTTACAGAAGTGCCACTAATATTGCGCCCATCAATGAAGTTTTGGCGGCGGGTTTGGTGTTGCTTTCGGGATATACAGGCGATTGCAATTTTATTGATCCAATGTGCGGTTCTGGAACTATTTTGATTGAAGCTGCCATGATTGCCAACAATATTCCGGCAAACATCAACAGAAATGAATTCGGATTTGAAAAATGGGCAGATTATGATGAGGAATTGTTTTATACCATTCAAGAATCACTGATAAAAAAAATCACCAATTCCCACTTTAAAATTATGGGATTTGACAAAGCGCCATCGGCAGTAGTGAAAGCAAAGGAAAATGTGGCGAATGCCAATTTAAGCGAATTTATTGGCGTGCATCATATAAATTTCTTTAACTCGGTAAAAGAAGTGTTTGGACGCACCGTTATTTTATTCAACCCGCCTTATGGTGAGCGTTTGGATATTGATATGCAAGAATTTTACAAAAAAATTGGCGACACTTTAAAAAGTGGCTATTCAGATTCTACCGTTTGGTTTATCACCTCAAATATGGATGCCATAAAACACGTTGGCTTGCGCACATCGAGAAGAATTCCTATGAAAAACGGGGATTTGGATTGTTTGTTTGTGCGGTACGATATGTATGCAGGAAGTAAAAAAACAAAAAATAACCCAATTATAGAGGAAGAATCTTAAGGGAAATTCTTTTAGGATTTATATAGAAACAAAAAAAGCGTTGCAATATTGCAACGCTTTTTCTTAACCTATAATTTAAATAATTCTTAATTTCTTCTTGAAGAATTTCCTTTTGAATTTTCGTTATTACCAGAATTTCCTTTAGATTCTCTGCTGGTAGCTTGACCTCTTTGGGCATTTTCTGGGTTATTATTTTGTTGAACTCTCTCAGTTTTTTGAGCTGTTCTTTCTGGAGCACGATTTTCAGCCATTCTTCCGGTATTCGCACTGCGTTCATTCTGACTTGGTCTGTCAACTGTATTCGCTCTACGTTCATTATTACCAGCCTGACTTGCTCTTTCATTAGAAGTAGGTCTGTTCACGGTAGTTGCTCTTTCGTTAGACGTTGGCCTGTCTGCAGGATTAGCTCTACGTTCTGTATTGTTACCGGCCTGACTTGCTCTTTCGTTAGACGTTGGTCTGTCAACTGTATTCGCTCTACGTTCATTATTACCAGCCTGACTTGTTCTTTCGTTAGACGTTGGTC
>JAUXPH010000029.1 GCA_030683995.1 Lutibacter sp. | reverse complement strand
TATGCAAATATTTTGATGCTTTTTATCATTGATTTCTTGCTTTTTTATTGTTGTTTTTAACCCTTAATTCGCATTATTAACTAAAAACTTAAGATTATGAAAATTTTTGCCAGATTATTAACAGCCGTATTTGCTGTTACGTTAATTGTTGCTTTGTCTGGGTTTACTTCAGGCGATAATAATGCTGCCGGTATTCTTAAAGACGGTGGTTGTGGTCAGTTTGACGGGTATGGAGGTTATGTTCTTTCAGATTCTGATATGTCTGTTGTAAACCACGGTGGAAATGTTACCTTAATTTGTAAAGCCAAAGGTGTTGACACTCCAGGCTATGAAGTGGAACAATGGGGATTTGCATGTGGTATATTGGACGCGTATGGAGGTTGGTATTTAACATACAATTCCTATAGTGTAGTTTCTGAAGACGGAAATGCCACTTTGAGATGCCAGGTTAAGAAACCTAAAATCTAAATAAAAGAAACCTTTGAAATAGACAGCCATTTTGGCTGTCTGTTTTTTTGTAAATTACCTCAACATAATTAATTTAACCATATATGTATTCCAAAAGGTATTTGTATTATTCCAGTTATCTTGTTGTTATTGTCGGATTGTTTGTTTCCGGATACTTATTGTTTAACCATTATTCCATTTTGGCAGGCAAACCATTTGAGACCGATTTGTGTTCGGTAGTTTTTGGAAAAGGATGTGATGCCGCCGCATTTAGCGGCGTGTCAAATTTTATGAAAATTCCGGTTGGCGGCTGGGGAATGGTTTATTTAGGAATACTTGGATGCTATCTCCTAATGAGCCAATTATTATTCAAAAAGGGGAACAATGAAATAATACAGCTTTCATTTTGGATTTCTTTCGTCGGTGTTTTTTTTAGCTTATTTTATATTTTGATAATGGCTTTAAATCCAATACTTTTTTGTCCATTTTGTGCAGTTTTCCATATACTTAATTTCACACTGTTCTTTTTGGTAAAAAAACTTTCGGGTGCATCATTTAGGGAATTGTTCAAAGGACTTTTGAAAGCGCTGGGCATAGTATTTTTAGCCAAGCCTGTTCCGGCACATTTTAGCAAGTGGAAATGGCTGGCATTTATTTTTCCTGTATTACTGGCACTTTCTGTTTATCAATGGGCACTTATAGAAGGATTAAATGTCAGAATTGAAAAACTTGCAAGTTACGACCCCTTGGTTGAGCTTGAAAAGTTTGAGGCAAAAAAAGTATGGGATATACAAGTTTCACCGGAAGATCCACTTTTTGGACCAGAAGACGCGCCGGTTTCATTAATAGTTTTCAGTGATTTTCAATGTTCCCTATGTGAAATGTTTGCCAGTAATTTTAAATATCTGATTGAAAAAAATAAAGGAAAACTGAATATACGCTTTAAATATTTTCCTTTAAGCTCTCAATGCAACCCGGTAACAACAGATGATTTGCACCCATTGGCTTGTAAGGCAGCAAGGGCAGCAGAAGCAGCCCATAGACAAGGAAGGTTTTGGGAATATCATGATTCATTATTTGAAAAAGGAATAGATAAGAACCCTGAAGTATTTTTTGAGGTGGCACAGTCTTTAGAATTGGATATGGATAAATTCAAAACTGATTTTGATTCAAAAAGTTGCCAAGAAAAAATAAATGCAGACATTAAAGAAGGAAACCGATTAGGACTGGAGGGCACACCAACGGTTTTTTTAAATGGAAGGGAAGTTAGGGAGTTGTCTCAAACAAACATAAATTTTCTGGTAAAATATTTAGCCCATTAATTTTGTGATAAAACTTATTTTTTAAATTAGCGTAGGTTAATAACATAATATAAAAAGACACACACCATCTTCATTAATATGTTTACGGATTATTATTTAAACTATAAGTTAAACTTAACATATAATAAGTTCCCAAGGCTTCTCGGTGAACTTCTTCAAAATAATTATCTGAACTATTCATAAATAGCACAATATTTTTATTTAATATGTCAAGTGCCGCCAACTTAATATTCATGCTTTTTGATTTTAAGAATGAATATGAAATAGATGCATTCCATATAGGAATCGATTGACCTGTTTTGAAATTACTGTCGGTATGGATATTGTATTTAAACTGACTGTTAAGATTGAAGTTGTCTGTGATGTTCCAATCTGCTTTTGTGTAATAGGATTGTTGGAAATAGTCACTCTCATCATTATTTCCAGAAGTGAAAACAGTATGGTTATTGCTAAAATTAGCGCCAACTAAAGCATCAATCTTTTCTTTTTTATTATTTTCCAGTGAAAAACCTAATGTAACGTTTTTAGATGTTGTTTCATTTGTTTCATAATTAATAATCGATAAGTAATTGCTGTAATCTCCTCTTAATTCAACATAATATCTTATGCCAATAGATTTTAATGTTTTCCCTAAATTAATGTTTGCGCTAAAACTATCTTTATCCCCAGAGTTTTCATAAGTTGTTGTGCGGATGCCCAATTCATTTGTAAATTCTGATTTTATGATGCTATTGGTTGTGTGACTGTAACTTAACTGCGAAAAAAAATTAAAGCCAGTTGTAAGGACATGATTAATATACATTCCGGAAAATGAATAATAATTTTGGGGTGTCAAGTACGGATTGCCTTTACTGATATATAATGGATTGAAATCATTAACTGCCGGAGAAAGCTGTGTTAAACTAGGAAACCTAAGGTCTTTATTTAAGTTTAATTTCATGAATCTACCCCTCTTTGGATTATACCTAATATTTATTTCAGAATTAATATTGGCTTTCTTATTGTTGTATTCTTCCTCATTTGCCAGTCCAAAATTTTGCAAATGGTTGGCTGCTTTGGCCCCAGCAGTAAACGTAAACTTTTCTGTATCATATTTATAAAACAGTCCTGCTGATATATCTGTTTTTTTATAATTTAGGTCATACTTTAAAGGATTTTGAATTAAATCATTTTCATATTTTGATTGATTTACACTATTATCAGTGGCATTATAGTCTAATCCTCCCCTAAATTCTAAAAAATGATGCCTAGCCAATGGTTCGGCATAATTTAAATTAAAACCTGAATTTAGATTTTTAACATCCTGATTTCGTTTGGTTTCTTGATTAGATTCAAAAGAATCAATAGGGTCGGCAATATTAAATTTATTTAATTGATTGATGTTATCGGTATTCTTGTTATTTGAAGTACTAAAATTACCTGAAATTGAAAAATTACGTTTACTTTTTTCACTAAACCGTTTAATATACTGAAAGGACACATTGCCAGAACTATTTTCGCGTTCACTTTGAGTACTGCCAATACTTTGCAAATCCAATTCATTTTTATCGTCGAATTTATTTAATGAGTGCACACTGATTCCGTTATTTTTATGATTCCCAAAACTTCCTCTTAAATTTAGGGAGCCCAGTTTATTTGATTGATTTTTATAAGTAAAATTTATTTGTTGGTTGTTTGATATATTTTTATTACTGCTTTCACTCTCAGAATATATTTTTTGGGATTCAATAAATTCGGTTCTTTGGGAAAATACATCACCTGATGTTGAATTTGTGTAATTATAAAAATAATCCGCATTTATGTTTTGGTCTTTCTTCAATTCATAACTTAAATTTAAACCTGCCAATCCTGTGGTTAAAAATCCGGAATTTGATGCAACCCCATCTTCTCCATCAATATTAAAGGCCATAATTTCAGAAGTGTCTGAACCGGAACTATTAACATTATTATGCTTCCCCAAAATAGACACATGCATTTTTGGAGTAAATCGATTGTAATTTAAACTGGTTAAATACCGATTATCTGAACCGTACCCTCCTTGAAATTTACCAAAATTATTAATGCTATTCTCATTTTTCAATTCTAGATTTATCACTTTTTTGCGATTAGAATCATTCACCCCAGTGACTCTTTCTTTCTCGCTTTTTTCATCAATAATATCAATGCGTTTTATTGCGTCTGCCGAGAGGTTTTTAGTTGCAATTGCCGGGTCACCACTAAAAAATTCCTTTCCGTCAACGTATACTATGCGCACCTCTTCTCCATGTGCCGTAATTTTGCCGGAAGCATCTATTTGCACTCCTGGCAACCTTTTCAATAAATCTTCAACGGTATCGTCAATTCTAATTTTAAAAGCTTTTGTATTATATGAAATGCTATCTTTTTTTATAGAAATTGGAATTGTGGCATTAATTACTATTTCCTCTAATATATTAATGTCTTCAAGAGGAATAATACCCATATTGATAGGTTCATTTTTAAAATCAATTATTTTTTGATAGGTATTAAAACCAATTAAATGAACTTGAAATATACTTTTCCCGTTAGAAATTTTTGTTAATTCAAACTTCCCAAATTTATCGGTGCTTGCATAGCTTATTAATAAAGAATCTTTTGGGTTTATTATGGCAACGGAAGCGTATTCTAAAGGTTTATTGTCATTGTCAACTACTTTGCCTATAATACTTTGTGCCCAATTTTTGGCAGGAAGTAGAAGTAATAATAATAATACTTTAAATAAAATAATTCTGCCCATTAGTTTATTATATTGCTGGTACGTACTCAAACGTAATTGGACTAACTTACTCCAAATATAAGGCATAAATTCAATATCTGGCAAGTGTGTTTCCTTTTTGTTTTTATTGTTTTATAATTAATAATTTGAGGATGTTTCGGCCTCTTACTCACCAAAGCAAAAGTACACATCATCATGAGTTGGGTTTTTCACAGACTTGCTTTATTTTTTTTGACCCTTCACACAATTACTTAGGTTCATTGCTGATAAAATAGGGTATGTTGTCAATTATAGTTTAGGATTTTGGTTTTTGAAAGGAACCTTCATAATTTATGGTTATCATAAGCCAAAAGAATTAATAAGTCTGTAAATGGCTATATCGTCTTGAAAATTTTATTTAGCTATTGAGAGATTATTGACTATTACAGAAAAGTAACAAAACGAAGGTTATCTATGCGCTTTTCTATAATGCTGACTAATGGCTGACTAATTATTTTAAACATTTTATTTTAATTAGTTGATTATTAGCGTAATTATGTGAATTATCAAATAAAAAAGTGGAGACGCCGGGAATCGAACCCGGGTCCAAACAAGCAATCAAAATACTTTCTACATGTTTATTTTTCGTTTGGTTTTCGACTTAAAGCTGACCGAAAACAGCCCACTTTAAGCTTAGTTTCTTAAGTTTCAAAATGCCAACGAAACAATGGCAAATCTATGTTAACTTTTACGATGCCTCTTTATTGACCGCCGCTAACCAAGGCTTTCAAGAGACATTCAGCTTTCACACCTAGTGTGACAAGGCTCATCCTACTGTGATTCGGATTAAGCAGCTAAAGCGTAGTTATCTTCGCCGTTTAAATTTTTGAAATTGAGATTTACGAGTGCTATTTCATTACTCGACATGCTTATACCTTAATTGACCTTGCAGTCAAAACCAGTCGTCCCCAATAAATCAAAGAACCAAATTCTTCTAAGAAGAATGCAAATGTATAAAAATTCAATCAGATTATTGTTTGTAATATCCTATAATTCCTGATACCTTTGAAGCAAATCTTATACCAATATTACATTATGAAGATAGGAATCCTTAAAGAACGGAAAAATCCGCCCGACAGAAGAGTTGTTTTATCGCCAAAAAAATGTGCGGAACTTTTAAAATTATATTCTCAGCTTGAAATTAAAGTTGAAAGCTCTGACACACGTTTTTTTAGGGATGAAGATTATAAAAATGAGGGAATTGAAGTTTGTGAGGATGTATTGGATTGTGATGTTTTGCTGGGCGTAAAAGAAGTTCCTGTTGATAATTTAATTCCGAATAAAAAATATTTTTTCTTTTCACATACCATAAAGAAGCAAAAACACAACCGTGATTTATTAAGGGCAATTTTGGCTAAAAATATTGAGTTGTATGACCATGAAACCATCGTTGACAAAAACAATAACAGGTTGGTGGCTTTTGGCATATATGCCGGCTTTGTTGGGGCTTACAATGCTTTTAGAACTTATGGCTTAAAATTTAATTTATTTAATTTACCAAAAGCGGAAGAATTACACGATAAAAAAATGCTGATTGATGAGTTGAAAAAATTAAAATTGCCGACCATTAAAGTTGTTTTAACAGGAAAAGGAAGGGTGGGAAATGGCGCAAAAGAAATGTTGGACGGTGTGAAAATGCGCGAAGTTACCGTTGATGAATTTTTAAACAAAACCTTTGATGAACCGGTTTATGTCCAAATTGATGTGCTGGATTACAATATAAGAAAGGACGGAATCATAAAAGATGAAAACGACTTTTTCAGGAATCCGCAAGAATATGAAAGTGACTTTATGCGTTTTGCAAAAGTGGCCGATTTGTATATAACAGGTCATTTTTACGGTGTTGGTGCGCCTTATATTTTTACAAAAGAAGATGCAAATTCTTCCGATTTTAAGATTAAAGTAGTTGCCGATATCAGTTGCGACGTTGACGGACCGGTGGCGTCCACCATTCGTTCTTCCACCATTGAAGACCCAATTTATGGATATAATCCAAAAACAGGACAAGAAGTGAATTATATGGATAAAGATGCCATAGCCGTTATGGCGATCGATAATTTGCCTTGCGAATTGCCAAAAGACGCTTCGGAAGGGTTTGGAGAAAATTTTGCAAAATATGTGATTCCGGCTTTTTTCAATAATGATAAAGATGACGTGCTGCAAAGAGCCAAAATGACCGAAAACGGAAAGCTTACGGAACGATTCAGTTATTTGCAAGATTTTGTTGATGGAAAATAATCAGCAACATTTACTGGAAGAACTGGCAAACACGAAAATGCCTTTCGGAAAATATAAGGGAAAATATTTAATCGATTTGCCCGAATTTTATTTGGTTTGGTATCGCAACAAAGGATTTCCGCAGGGTAAACTAGGAGAAATGATGCATTTGGTTTATGAAATTCAGCTAAATGGATTGGAAGATTTGGTGAGAAGGTTAAGAGTTTAAAATTTAAAAGTTTCAAGTTTGAAAGGTTGAAGCGTTTGGTTTTTGAAACTTGAAACTTGGAACCTGAAACCAAAAAAAACCAATAAATAAAGCCTTTATCTTTTGTAATTAAAATAAATAAGGCCATAAACAATATGGCAAACACCAAAGGCAAATCCCCACAGATAGAACGCTAAATTCGGAAATATGATTGCTAAAATGCCGAGGATTATGAAAACGAATCCCAAAATGGCAGTAGCGCCAAAAGTCCGTTTGTTTGATAAAATCCCTGCCATTCCATAAAGTATCATAGAAGCGGGAATTACAAGCTTAATCTGTCCTTTAGCCATTATAAAATATAAAATAATTCCGCCAATCAGCAAAAGAACCAAATAAAAGCGTCGAATTTTTTTGGCTTTAAAATCCCATTTACTCAAATAGATTTTTTTTCTTCTTCTCCTATTAATTAATACGATTGTAAAATAGCTAATTAAAATATAGAGAAAAGAGATGCCAAAAATCAGGATTTCAAAAAAAGAAATAGGCAGCATAGAAACGCCAGACGAGCCGGAAGCGTATTGCGACAATAAAAGATGAATTCCAAAAATGAAAATTAAAGAAAATACACCTAAAAAAATCCCCGTGATTCCTCTTAATGATAAGTTATGAATTTTTTTATTCAATCTTTACATAATTTAGCAAAAGCTAAAACTACGAAAAAAAACTGTTTAAAAATTATAACTTTTCAACAATGAAATGTTATTAACTAATTAAAATTTAACACCACTTAAGTTTAAATATTCAATAATTTTATAGCTAGATTTTACACAACCATAAACCTACTTAAAAATGACAGAAGAATTAGTGTTCCCAAAAACCTTTACTTATAACGATTTGTTAAAGAGTAATTTAGCGTATTTTAAGGGAGATGAGCTTGCAGCGACAACGTGGATGAATAAGTATGCAATGAAAACCAAAACAGGTGAGTTTTTAGAGTCTACGCCTAACGATATGCATCAACGTATGGCTGTGGAATTTGGCCGCATAGAAAAGAAATATCAGGATGGGGAAAAGAAAGGAGAAGGGCTATCGGAATATGGAAAAAATCGAGAATTTTTATCGGAAAAAGCCATCTTTAATTTATTTAAAGATTTCAAATATGTGATTCCGCAGGGAAGCGTCATGTCTTCTTTGGGAAATAATAACGTAATTGCCTCATTGTCTAATTGTGTGGTTGTTCCGCCAGTTTTTGATTCTTATGGAGGTATATTTCATACAGATCAGCAATTGGCGCAATTGTTTAAAAGACGATGTGGTGTTGGAGTGGATTTATCGAATTTAAGGCCAGGCGGGGCGCAAGTTTCCAATGCTGCGGGAACCACAACCGGCGCGGTTTCATTTATGAACCGGTTTTCAAATACCACCAGAGAAGTTGCCCAAAACGGAAGAAGAGGTGCGTTAATGCTTACGATGGATATTGCGCATCCCGATATTGAAGATTTTGTAACCATCAAACAGGATTTGACCAAAGTAACCGGAGCCAATATTTCTATCCGCTTATCCGATGAATTTATGGTTGCAGTGGTTAATGATGACGATTTTACCTTACGTTGGCCAATTGACAGCAAAACGCCAACCTATAAAAAAGTAATTAAAGCAAGATCACTTTGGGATGTCATTATTTCTTGCGCCCATAATACCGCTGAGCCAGGTTTGATATTTTGGGACCGTCAGCATTTCTATTCAACATCTTCCATTTATCCCGGATTTAAAAACAGTTCCACAAATCCTTGTTCGGAAATTGCCATGCAAGGCGGTGACAGCTGTCGTTTAATAGCCATTAATTTATACAGTTTTGTTGAAAATCCATTTACGGAGAAAGCAAAGTTCGATTTTAAGAAATTCTATGAAGTGGTGTATGAATCGCAACGATTAATGGACGATTTGGTGGATTTGGAATTGGATGCCGTCAATAAAATTTTCAATAAAATAATGCACGATAAAGAGCCTGATGAAATAAAACAGGTTGAAATAGATACTTGGAAATTGTTATATAAAACAGGAAAAAAGGGCAGAAGAACCGGACTAGGATTTACAGCTTTGGCTGATGCCATGGCGGCTTTGGGCAAAAAGTTTGACACCGATGAAGCGATTGCCGTTGTTGACGAGATTATGAAAACCAAATTGCGTGGTGAGTTCGACAGCAGCATTGATATGGCAATTACCCGCGGCAAATTTGAGGCATTTAACCCTGAAATAGAAAATTTTTCAGAATTTGTGCAAATGATGGAAAAAGAATTCCCCGATGTTTATGCTCGAATGATGAAATACGGAAGAAGAAATATTTCAATCAGCACCGTGGCGCCAACCGGAAGTTTAAGTATGCTGGCACAAACATCATCGGGCATTGAGCCGGTGTATTTATTGTCGTATAAACGAAGAAGAAAAGTAAATCAGGACGATACAAATGCCAAAGTTGCTTATGTTGACGATATGGGCGATGCATTTGAAGAATTTGAAGTGTATCATCCAAAACTAAAACAATGGATGGATGTTACAGGAAAAACTGATATTAAAGAAAGTCCGTACAGCGGTTCAACAGCACCTGAAATCGATTGGAAAAAACGTATTGAAATGCAATCGTTGGTTCAAAAATACACCACGCATTCCATCAGTTCAACCATAAATTTGGCCAGCGACGTTCCTGTTGATTTGGTTGGCGATATTTATATTGAATCTTGGCGAAAAGGTTTAAAAGGAATTACGGTTTACAGAGATGGCTCACGAAGTGGCATTTTAATTGCGAATGATGATAAAAAGGCAGATAAAAAAGCAGATTGTTATGCAGAAACTGTTTTTCCAAAACGTCCTAAAAAAATCTTGGCAAAAGTAGTGCGCTTCCAAAACGATTATGAGAAATGGGTGGCGGTTGTTGGTTTGATAAACAACAGGCCGTATGAAATTTTTACCGGAAAAATTGAAGATGCGTTTCTTTTGCCGCCTTGGCTGGAAGAAGGCTGGGTAATTAAAAATAAAGACAAAAAAGGAGAATCACGTTACGATTTTCAATTTTTGGACAAAGAAGGATATAAAGTTACTTTTGAAGGGCTGTCCCGTACTTTTGACAAAGAATATTGGAACTATGCCAAATTAATTTCCGGTGTTTTACGCCACGGAATGCCAATACAATATGCCGTTAATTTGATCAATAATTTGAATATGTATGATGAAAATATCAATACCTGGAAAAATGGAATTGCGCGTGCATTGAAGCAATTTGTGGAAGACGGAACTCAGGCAGTTGATAAAAAATGTCCTGAATGCGGTGATCCCGATGGATTAATTTATGAAGAAGGCTGTTTGAAATGCAAAAATTGCGGACATACCAAATGCGGATAATCATTCATTGAAAAACTAAAAAAGCGACAAAATTTTAAAATTTTGTCGCTTTTTTTATGAGTATTAATCAGCAATAGCTAATTGTTTATCGAAAACTGTTAATCGTTTTTCTGATGGCCACCAAACGGGTCAATAAATTCTCTAAATACTTTAAATCCAGCATATTGGCGCCATCCGATTTTGCATTCGCTGGGTCAAAATGGGTTTCTAAAAACAACCCGTCAACCCCAACGGCGATTCCTGCTCTGGCAATGGTTTCAATCAGTTCCGGTTTTCCGCCGGTAACGCCACTGCTCTGATTTGGTTGTTGCAAAGAATGTGTAATGTCTAAAATAGTTGGCGCAAATTGTTGCATTTCCGGAATTCCCCTAAAATCAACAATCATATCCTGATACCCGAACATCGTTCCCCTGTCAGTAATCCACACTTTGTCGTTGCCGCTGTCCTTTACTTTTTGAACGGCGTGTTTCATCGAGGCCGGACTCATAAATTGTCCTTTTTTCAGATTGACAACTTTTCCCGTATTAGCCGCCGCAACCACCAAATCGGTTTGTCGCACCAAAAAAGCGGGAATTTGCAAAACATCAACATATTCAGCCGCCATGGCTGCATCAGTAACTTCATGAATATCTGTAACGGTAGGGATGTTAAATGTTTCTGATACTTTTCTCAATATTTTTAATGCTTTTTCATCTCCAATTCCGCTAAAGCTGTCAATTCTCGATCTGTTTGCTTTTTTGAAACTTCCCTTGAAAACAAGCGGAATTTCTAATTTATCTGTCACTATTAAAATATGTTCGGCAATTCTCAAAGCCATTTCCTCACCTTCAATGGCGCAAGGACCGGCCAGTAAAAAGAAATTATTGCTTTTGGTATGTTTTATGTTTGGAACTAAATCTAAATTCATTGTTCAAAGTTTTTGCAAAGGTAAAATTTAATATTAAGAGTTAGATGTTAAATGTTAAACGTTAAAATTTTTCCAAGAATTAATTACTTACATCAACCCGAACTCCTTCACTATGGCTGCTGAATTCTGGCGCATACATACTTTGGATGTTCGTAATTCCGTTGCTGAAATTACCGGCATTGTTTACACGCAAATCATATTCAAAAACATAAACGCCTTTTGGCAAATTCTCAAAAAAGAAATTTGTGGAAGCGTCTTTAGTGCTTTCATAATAACCCAATCCGTCCTGCCATTTGTAAGCCGACAACACATTGATAGGTTCCAAACCACTGGCGC
Organism: Lutibacter sp.; assembly: GCA_030683995.1. Lineage (GTDB taxonomy): Bacteria > Bacteroidota > Bacteroidia > Flavobacteriales > Flavobacteriaceae > Lutibacter. The sequence goes on along the minus strand of JAUXPH010000029.1, from coordinate 19,018 downwards.
GCATATCTTTCATATGAACAAATTCCATCGGCCTGTCCACTTTTAATTCAATCCGCACGGTAATTAAATCGCCGACTTTTAATTTGCTGTCACTTGTTATTTCAGTCAACAGTTTCCCTTTATCTGAATTGGTTTTCAAAAACAGTTTTTTATGCAGTTTAAGCGGTGTTTCTGCGGATGTTATTTTATCTAAATCCTCAAAATATTGCCAATACAATCCGCCCCAGGCAATGCCTTCTCCTTTTTTGGAAATGGTTACTTCTCCCATTTCTGGAGTGATTTCTGTGCCATTCCACGACGTTTTAAAGTAGCCGGTTCCGGCTTCAATTTTAATATTTTCTTCCCGATAGCTATCGGGATTGAAAGGTTCAATTTTTTGGTTGCCAACAGTCACTGCAACAGATTCGGTAACGGACAGCCAGTCACTTCCTTGCAACAATAAAGCATAAACTGCTTCTGTGGTTGCTTTTGTGGTGTTCCAGCTATTTGTTTGCTTGTTTTTCAACAGCCAAACCTTCAACTCATCAACCGTCGCGGTATTGTTTTCAATTTCGGAAAAAGCTTCAATTAATAAAGCCTGAGTTTCAATAGGCGCTTGGTGCCAAAACCAGCTCGCTGTATTTTCTTTCCAATACATTCCCAATTCTTCGTTTGTAATGCTGTTTTCTTTTAGCGATTTTAAAATGGCTGATGCTGCGGTTTTATTTTGAGTTCTATGTTGTACCAAAGCAATCATTCCTTTTGAATACAAATTGAAATCCTTCCAATAGCTGGCCGACTGTTTTGTGTAATAATTAACGGCTTTTTGCACATTTTCAGAAATTTTCACCTCTTTGTAAAAACTGCGCATATACAAATAATGCAGTTGAATTTGTCCTAAATGATTTTTAGCCAGATAATCTGTTTCGGCTTTCAGGCCTTTTTCTTTGGATTTTTCTTTGTCTCTTAATTTTTTGGCTTCTGCCAAAAGCTTGTTATAATCGTCCAGGATTTCATCATCCAAAAAGTTTATGGCTTTTGAAATCACTTCTGAAGCAGCCTTTTCGTTTATGGCAACATTCAATTGTTTTAAATGACCGAATCCGGCAGCAATGTGTTGCGTAATGTAACGATTTGGGTAATTACTTCCTTTGAACCAAGGAAAACCACCGTTACCGAATTGCATTTCTTTTAATTTGTTGATGGCAGCTTGCTGGTCGTTCGTCATTTTGTTTAAATCGAACAGTAACGCGATGCGTTTTTTCTGTTCCGTTTCACTTTGCGCATCTCGCAGCCAAGGCGTTTCCTGTATAATAATGGATTTCAATTCCTCATTTTTTTCCAAATTTGAAATTAAGGCATCACTCGATTTCCACTGATTGAAGACTTCCTGAATGCGCGGATTTGAATTTAAAATATGCGAAGCCAGCGAATTTGCATAGTAACGAGAAAATGTTTGCTCTGAACAGTCGTAAGGATATTCCATTAAATAAGGCAAACTTTGCACCGCATACCAGGCAGGATTCGAAGTGATTTCCAACGTTAATTTATGATTTTTAAGCGTGGTTGAAGCATTGTTTTTTAACTTATCCAAACTGAAAGTTTTGGTTTGGTTGCTTCTCACCCACATCGGCAAGGTTTCGGTCACCAACATTCTGTTTGATAGCACAGGCAATACATTTTGTTCTCCGTCGCTAAAATCATTTGCTTTTGCCATGATTTTATATTGCACTGCCTGGATACCTTCAGGAATTATAAGTTTCCAGCTTACTTGCGTGTTTCCTTTTGCGTCAACTTTGAAATTTTGTGTGGCTAAACTATTTCCCAATTGCTCGTTAATTTGTTTTCCTGTAAGCGCATCGGTCAACTCTAAAACAGCGGCGCCATTCAGTATGTTTTCTGTTAAATTTGAAATTTTGCTTGAAAACACAATCGTATCGCCTTCACGCAAAAATCGCGGCGGATTTGGCAAAACCATCAGTTCTTTTTGGGTAACGGTAGTCAATGTTTTTGTGGCAGAAGCAGATGCTGCGGTATGTGCCAACAATTGCAATTTCCAGCGAGTCAAAGCCTCTGGAATGGTAAAATTAAAACTGACATTTCCTTCTTTGTCGGTTGTCAAATGCGGATAGAAAAAGGCAGTTTCCTGAAAGTTTTTTCGAATTTTTACAGAAGACGGATCCAATTTTTCAAGGTATTCCTCTTTTTTGGCGTCTTTTGCTTTCCCATAGCCGACAGTGACCACTTCTTGTAATTCATTTTTAGAAATTTTACTGAAGGCAATATCTTCCATTACATCTTCATCTTCACTAACTTCAATATTTCCTTTTTGCATCATTTTTTCAGCATTCATTCCTCTAATTCGGTACGAATTGTTGAAACTAAATCCGAACCAATTCAATTGATCGAAAAATTGTTGCAGGTTTTCATTATAATTCTGAGGTAAATTAGCCATATTAAAATGCCTGTTTCCAAAACTGTTGTTGGCATTTCTATGGTTGTAGGAATAATAAATTGGTTGATCGGTTGGATTAAATTCCCAGATATGCGGTCTAAATTCATCCAAAGAAGCGTCGTACATACTTGCCAACAATTCGGCGGCAACTTTATCGCCTTTTTCTCCCTTCACTTTAAAACTCCAGGTTTGCTGTGCTCCGGGTTGCAATTTATCCCTGAAAGTTACAGTTTCAATTTCGAGTTCTTTTTTCTCATAAGGAACGGAAATAGGCAATGTGCCGCTTTTGAAAGCGTTAAAATTACTGAAACTGTAATGAACGGCAAATCCGTCCAAATCTTTAATGGTGACCGGGATTTGAATGAATTTCGAATTGTTTTCGAGGTGAATAATTTGCGTGTCAATTATTTTATGGTCTTTTTCAATATCGATAGTGACAAATAGATTTTTTGAAGCCGATCCAATTTTGAGTATTACATTTTCAGAGGGTTTGTAACTTTGTTTATCGGTTGAAATCACAAATAGTTGATGGTCCGAAACCTGGTCATCAGTTTTGCTAAAAACGGCGAATAGCTGTTTGTCGGTCACTTTTTGTCCGAATTTATCTGTGGATTCCAATTCAACAACATATTGGCCCGATTCCCATTTCTGAATTTTTTTTAGCTGAATTTTGGTGTTTTTTGATGTATCAAAATTTTCATCAAAAACCAAAGTTCCTTTTGGCCAGTTTTTAATGTCATCTTCATTGGCATAAGCATCATTGGGAAATTTATTTCTGAAGATTTCTTCACTTATTTCCTGATAATCCGGCGCATTCCATGGACGTTTTCTCAATACATTTTTAGGCGCCTGCAATTTGTAAATTTTCAGGTTTCCTTTTGCGGAAACAATTTCATTGTTGAGGTTTTTGGTTTCAACGGTAATTGCGTTATCCGTTTTGTTTTTATCGATTTCCGAAGCGATTTTAATTTCAGCAATAAGGGCGTGGTATCCGACTTTTATTTCCGTTACTGCACTTCGGGTTTCACCGTTGACATCTGTAATATCTGCGGAAACTTCATAAATAAATATCGGCAAATTAGCAGCGTCAACGCTTTTGTCGGGAATGGCTTTAAAGGAAATGCTGAAATTCCCCTGAGCATCTGTCGTGGTTTCTCCGTGCGCTATTTCCTGGCCTTGTGAGCCGGGAAAAATTGGCCGGTACCAGTAAAACCATTTTGGGTATTGCACTTTTCTGTGCACGCGATACGCAACTTTGGCATCGGTGATGGTGCTTCCGGCAAAAGCAATTGCACTTCCGTTTACGGTCACGGAATCATTTATTTTATAGGTTTCTGTAATGGACTTAAATTCGGCTTCAAATTTTGGGCGTTTGTATTCTTCGACCAAGATTTCTGTGGATGAATAATTGAAATCATCGATTAAATCATACAATTCACTTTCTTTTGAACCTTCATCAACTTCAATAGCATAAATCCCGGTTAAACCATTGTTTGGCAATATAAATTCACCGCTAAATGAACCATAATCGTTGGTTTTTAATTCAACGGATTTTACGATTTCCCGATTGACATTGTACAAAGTGACATCGACAAATTCATTGGCGACGGCTTCCGATTTATTTTTGAGGCTTTTTAGCACAATTCCTTTGAAATAAACAAGTTGACCAGGTCTGTAAATGCTTCGATCCGTAAATAAAAAAGATTTGATTGTGATATTTTCAGATTCTTGATCAACCCTTCTGTTTTCATTCAAATAATAGTCGCCAAAAGTGGCAGTTTCCTTGTTGTGATTGACCGTAATCACAACATTTCTGTAGTTGGTTTTCGTGGTAAAATTTATCTGGCCCTTGTTATCAGTAATCAAATTTTCATTAATCGGATTATTATACTTTCCAGTATCGTAGTTTTTGATGTTCACTTTTGCGCCAACCAAGGGTTTCCCGGTATTTCTGTCGACAATTTGATAATTGTTGCTGTTATTTTGTCGGTTTTCAACCACGGCAATATCCGTTGCCTGAATAATTGCTGTGGCGTAAATGCTGTTTGCGTTTAAAGTTTCAAAGGTTGAAGCATAAATTAAATAATTGCCGTTTGAAAAAGACGGAATTAAAACTTCTGTGCTGTGCTGCTGATAATCGTTTTCCGTTTTTAAAGACTGACGGAAATTGGTCACCAAATCCAGTTTTTTAATAAAAGCTATTTTGTCCGAATCATTGTAAATTCTGGCGAATTCCGCTTTGTCTTTTTCACCGATTTTAAAAATATGAAAATACAATTCGGGCACATTTTTATAGGAAACCAGTATTTTGTTGTCTTTTAAATTGGGCACATATTTTTCAGCGGTTATATTTAAGGACAAGTTGAAAATTTGTTGTTTCAGCAAATTGCACTTTTGGGCGCCAAAACTATTCGGGAATTTAGTGATGGCTTCTTCGCAAATTTCGAGTGCTTTTAGGCGTTTAAACTGATTTTCGGTTTTTGTTAAAGGCACATAATCATTCGCTTGGTTGTTGTAAACGGAAGCAATTTCAAAATTGATTAAAGTGGATGATTCGTGTGTTTTAAATTCGTTTTTTAAGCCGATTAATGAATTTAAAAAGCGCGTTTCTTTTTCGCTAAAAGTCGCATGTTGCTTTACAAATTCAAGCCGTTCCAGTTCAACGGCAATAAAAGCGTTGTTGTTATTTTCCTTTTGATGAAATGCCGCTAATTTTTGATAAATTTTTAAAGCATTGAATTGAAGCGATAAACTGTCGGGTGTTTCCAATTTTATTTTTGAAAATTCCTCAAAATTTGCCAAATATTTTTCCTCGGAAATTTCAAACTTGTAAACCGGATTTGCGATGGAAGTTTCTGAGGATTTATAGAAATCCAACGCATTATGAGCTAAGAAATCATAAAGTGTCGGACGAAATATTTTGGAATCTTTTTGCAGTTCTAAAATAGTGTCGAATTTGGCCAAATCTGTTTTTTGCGCCAATACATCATTTTGAAGCGAATTTTGAAAATGGTTATGAATTTCGGCAAAAAGGGTCTGCAAATCCCATGTTCTGAAATCGGCTATGTCAACTTTTGATTCCGTTGTGGTTCTATCATAAAATTTCCACCTGTTTTGCTGATAATATTGCCAGTATAAATTGGCCAACACGCTTTCCAGCATATTTTTTGTTGGAAATGCTGATTTTGAAATTTCTGTATTGAAGGAATTGATGATATTCAGTTGCGCGTCTTCCTCAAGAACTAAAGCATATTTCGATTTAAACAGCAATGTTTTTATCAGTTGCGGCGCATTGTTTTCTTTTTTTGCGTTTGCATAAATTTTTTCAACTTCAATTAAAGCCGATTTTGGCAGATTGCTTTCTTCAAATTTTTGAACGGTTTTCCATAAACCATCATAATTTTTATAGGGCTGCTGTGCATTAGCGTTTGCCGAAAATAAAATAATGACTGAAAATATAAGGGCAATTTTTCTCATAATACCTGTTTTGTTAATGTAAAGTTAACAAAAGTTATACCTAAAATTGAGGTAAGTCATCTGAAGTATTAAATTAGGTCGAAAATTTATGGAAGCCTCAAAAAAGGGAATAAAAAAAGCCGCTAATCAGCGGCTTTTTTTAAATATAATTTTAATTGGTGATCACAAATTCGCATCGTCTGTTAATGTTATAATCTATTTCTTTGCACATTTTTGGCCTAACACAACCATTTAAAGGTTGCGATTCTCCAAATCCTTCAGATTTTAACCTGTTTTCTGAAATTCCTTGACTTATCAGGTAATCCATAACCGATTTTGCGCGTTTGTGCGAAAGTTTCATATTGTATTCATCACTTCCTCTAGCATCGGTATGCGCACCAATTTCTATGGCCATATCAGGATATTTTTTCATAATATTGACCACATTATTTAGTTCAAGTGCGGCATCAGGGCGAATATTCCATTTGTCGAAATCAAAATAAATAGGATTAATTTTAATTTGGGTTTTGCCATTTTCCACAACAATTTCCTTTTCAACATCTTTATACAATTCCATTAATAGTTGAATATTTTTATCAATGTCTCCTTTTAAATTAGTTGAAAATTCAATTTCAGCAGGAACATACAATTTGCGTGATCCGACCAGTTTATAGGCTTTATTATTCTCAATTTCAAACGAATAGGATGCGTCTTCACCAACAATCATTTTGTTGACTAACTCATTATTTTTATCGAATAAAGAAACCAAGGTTCCCGGAAGCGGTTCCAAACTATTTTTATCCTTAACAAATCCGTGCACTGCATAAATTTTCTTTTTGGTAAAACGGTAAATATCATCATCGCCAATGCCGCCTTCCCTGTTCGACGAAAAATAACCGATTTCGTTTTCTTCATCAATCACAAAAGCAAAATCATCTAGATTACTGTTGATAATGTCACTTAAATTTGTTGGATTTGAAAAGCTTTCATCAGAAATTTCACTTTTGAAAATATCCAAACCTCCCAACCCAAAATGTCCGTCGGAAGCAAAATACAGCCTATTTTTGGTGCTCACAAAAGGAAATTGCTCCCGCATTTCGGTATTTATTTTCGGACCTAAATTTTTTGGCGTTCCATAAGTTCCATTGGCATTGATATCCGCAACAAATAAATCGAAAGACCCAATGGATCCAGGCATATCTGACGCAAAATACAATTGTTTTTCATCTGGGCTAAGTGCAGGATGTTCCACAGAAAAATCGTTGCCGTTGAAGGGAAGTTCCGAAATGTTTGTCCATTCATTATTTACAAATTGTGCTTTGTAAACTTTTAAATGATTCACTTTATTTTTTGCAATAGATTTTTTGCCAGATGGAATGTTATTTCGGGTAAAATACATTGTTTTTCCATCTTTTGTAAACACGGCATTTGATTCGTGTATTTCAGTGTTAATGTTTTCGGAAAAAGGAACAACGTTGGCAAGATCCTGATTTGAGGTGACATCAGCCTTGTATAAATCTAAGTAAGGCTGATTGTTCCAATCGTATAATTTACCGCTATTTCTTGTCGATGCAAAAACCACTTTATCACCAAAATATGCAGCGCTAAAGTCAGAAAACATTGAATTCACTGAAACTTTATGAACGATATATGGCTTTCTGATTTCACTGTTCAATGCTTCAAAAAAGGGCAATGTTTCTTGCTTTTCGACAGGCGCCATTTGTTTTTTTGTCAAATATTTTTGGTACCATTTGTCGGCTTCCGTAAACTTTTTAACGCCTTTTAGCGCTTGGGAATATCGAAACAAATAAGTTGGGTCTACATTGGCTTCATACGTTTGCAGCAGCATTTTGTAATATTGTTCAGCCTCATTCATTTTGGTGTTAAAATAATAACAATCGGCCAATTTTTCCAACACTTCCTGTGTTTTAGGTTCTTCATTTAAAAACAACTCGGCGGCATTTAAATACGCTCTTTTTTCAAATAAAAAGTTGGCACGCTTTAAATTTTGTGCAACAGTGAGTTGTGACGCTAAAGGAAAAATTAAAAGTATAAGCAGTATTTTTTTCATATTGAAAGGCATTTTTAAAAGAATCTTGGGGATTTGTTGAAACCTTTGTTGTTGTTTAAAAGGTTGAGATCATATAAAATAAAGAGTTCGTGTGAACCGGAACTAAATGGGCCAAGGTTAGAAATGGTATGGTCATAAGCATAACCAATACGCAATTCGGGCGTGGTTTTAAAATTTACCATACCGCTAAATGCATCTTCCAATCTGTAACCAACGCCAAATTCAACTTTATTATCGAACAAAACATTGGCAGTTAAATCTAACGAAATTGGGGCACCTTTTACCGCTTTCGCCATAAATGCCGGTTTAAATCTGAATAATTCATTGATTTCAAAAACATAACCTCCGGTTAAATAGGTGTGCGCTTGTTCGGTTCCTTGATATTTCCCGTTATTTCTGTCGAGATGTTTTGCGTTTAAAATTGCCGGAACGGATAAACCTATATAATAGTTTTCGGTATTGTAATAAATACCGGCGCCAACATTAAAGAACGATTGATTGATGTTTTCGGCAAAATCAGGATCGGTAAACACATCGCCCGATTCTAAGACAAATCCGTTAAAATTCACATCAAAAAAAGTGACTCCGGCTTTTAAACCGAAAGACAATTTGCCGTTTTCCTCCAAATCTAACTTATAGGCAAAATCGGCATAAAGATCATTTTGTTTTACCACATCGCCAATATTGTCATTCACCAAAGAAAATCCGACTTCAACATTTTCATTAATTGGGGTATGTGCGAAAATATTGGAGGATTTTGGAGCGCCATTTGCGCCAACCCATTGGGTTCTGTGTAAGGCACCCAAATTTACTACACCCATATTTCCGGTGGTATAAGCGGGATTTACGACACTCATATTGTACATATATTGCGTGTATTGTGCGTCTTGTTGGGACCACATTACTATGGTTGCCATAAGTGCAATAAACGATATTGGTATATTTTTCATTTTTTAGGTATAAAATGTATAAGTTTAAACTATTGATTATCTGCTTAAATATAATCTTCGTTGAATAGGTTTCCTGTCGTTTTTGTTGAAATAAATCACAAAGAAATAAACACCGGTGGGCGACAACTCTCCGTCACCATTCAATCTGCCGTTCCAATCTGGTCTCCCCGCATTGGCAGTATACATTAAATTTCCCCAACGGTTAAAATATTCCACTTTAAAATCAGGATAAAGTTCCCTAAGGTTTTTAATTTTGAAGCTGTCATTAATTCCATTTCCAGTAGGAGAAAATCCGTCATAAATTTCAATATCATAATCGTCACAAACTTCCAGAGTAACGGTCACTTCCAAAGGATTGATGCTTTTGCAGCCATTAACATTGGTTTCTATGGCATAATAGGTTTCACCTTCAATCAATGCTGTGGATGTGTTTAAAAGATTTCCGTTCGGATAAGCATCATACCAGGCAATGGTGCCGCCATTGTTTGCGGAAACATTTAAGTTTAAATCAGCAATGTTGGGATTGTTGATTTTGCAAAATTCGTTTCCTAATGAAATTAAAGTTGGCGTTGCGATGGAAGTCAACGTAACATTGGCAACAACCCTCACAGAACTGACACAACCTGTTGTTGGATTGGATTGCGCTGCCCAATAAGCTGTGCCGTTCATTAATGGACTTGTAACCAACAAAGGTACGCTGCTTGTTTGTGTCGCATACCAAATGAGTCCGTTTCCGGTCGCCGCTAAATTTGCAATTGTTGGAGAATCAGATTCGCAAAAAGTTTGTGAAACGTTAACTATTGTGGCTTGAGTAACATCTGTAATGGTAACTGTTACTTTTAAACGTGAAATACTTTCACATCCTGTGGAAGCATTAGAAGCCGCGGCCCAATAATCTTCCCCATTAATTAATAAATCAGTACTAGTTAACGGTATTGAAGCAGTTTCATTGGCATACCAATTTATGGAAGTTCCGGTTGCTTGTAAACTTGCGACAGTTGGTTTGTCCGCAGCACAAAAAGCTTGATTTGATTGCGAGGCGGTTGGTTTAGGTGGATTGATAATACTTACGTTAACCACCAATCTTGAAACACTTTTACAGCCAGTAGTTGCGTTGGTTTGCGTTGCCCAATACGTGCCGTTTACCAATAAATCTGATGGATTTAAAGCTGTTGCAGAAGTTTCGGTGGCATACCAAAGGATATTGTTTCCGCTGGCGTTTAAATTTGCGACAGTCGGATTTCCAGGCAAATAATCTTTGATGCAAAATGATTGATTTGCGATTGTTGTAGTTGGCGGAGGTGTTGAATTCACAACAACATTTACCGACAATCGTGAAACGCTTTCGCAGCCAGATGTTGCATTGGTTTGTGTTGCCCAATAAGTTGCACCGTTTACCAAAAGAGCAGACGAATTTAAAGCTGTTGTGGAAGTTTCTGTGGCATACCAAATTATTCCTGTTCCGCTGGCGTTTAAATTTTCGACTTTCGGATTGTCAATTGCACAAAAAGTTTGATTGACTTGAGTTGTTGTTGGAGGTGGTGTCGTAATTATTGAAACTTTAACCACCAATCTTGTGACACTTTCACAATTGGAAGCCGTTGTTAGAGGTGCCCAATAATTAGAACCGTTAACCAATAAAACTGTTGTATTTAGAGGTGTTGTGGAAGTTTCGGTTGCGTACCAAGATCCACTTGGACTTAAATTGGCGACAGTGGCATTTTCGTTTTCACAAAAAGTTTGCGTAACATTAGTGATTGTAGGCGGTGGAGGCGTAATTAAGGAAACAGTTACAACCAGTCTAGTTGCGCTTTCACAGCTGGAAGTTGGTTCCGTTTGGCTAGCCCAATAATCTTCACCATCAATCAATACTTCTGAAGGATTTAAAGGCGTTACGGAAGTTTCAGAATTGTACCAACGAATATTATTTCCGCTTGGACTTAATTTTTCAACAGTGGGATTGTCAATTTTACAAAAAACTTGATTGGTGTTGGATGTTGTTGGTGGCGGAATTACCATAATGTTTGCCGTTATTTTTAATCTTACGGCACTTATACAACCTGAAGTGGCATCTGGAAGTGCGCCCCAATAATCTTCTCCGGCAACAAGTGGTTCAGAAGGGTCTAATGAAATTGTCGAAGTTTCGGTATCAAACCAAACAACATTTACTTCATTGGCGCTTAAATCTGAGACAGTGGCTTTTTCAATTTCACAAAAAACCTGAATGGCATTGGATGTTGTTGGCGGAGGTATTACGGTAATTATTACGGAAACCGTTGCAGATTGGGCAGGGCAAATACCTAAAACACTTGAAACGGTGTAAGTATAAGTGCCAACTGTATTTATTCCTGGCTCGAAAGTTCCTAAATAACCGTTGGCTAATGTGCTTGGCCCGATCCAAATTCCTGTGGTGGATGGAGATCCTCCTAACAAATCAAATAAATTTGTGGTCACTAAATCCACTTCGCATTCTGATAACGAACTGCCAATCCCCGCATTTGGAATTGCATCTATAACAACAGTAGTTTGCGCCCTGCCTGTACTGATGCAAGGAAAAGTGACTTCTGCCGCCCAATAGTCCTCCCCATCAACTAAAACTGTTGTCGTTTTTAAAGGGGTTAGTGAAGTTTCTGAATCATACCAAAGTATAGTGCTTCCTGATGCTCTTAAACTGGCAACAGTTGGATTTGGCGGATAACAAAATGATTGTACGGGTGCCGCAGTGGGCGTAAGCGGATTTATCAAACTTACTATGGTAGGAAATCGCAGACTGGTACATCCATTTTCCGTTTGTTGCACCCAGTAAGTTCTTCCATTCACCAGTAATTGTGAACTCGGCAATAAATTTCCGCCCGTTTGTGCATCATACCAAGCGATATTTTGGCCAATTGCGGACAAACTGGCTACTGTTGGATTGTCTATGGCGCATTTCGTAACGGCAACATCAACGTTTTTAGGGAAATCTCCATAAATTGTGACCGTCACAGCCAATCTACTTGTGCTGCAATTATCGCCGGTAATATTGTCGGCATAATAAATATCTCCATTGACAAGTACCTCAGTATTTCCATATAATTCACCCCCAGTCGGCGCGTCATACCATACAATAGTGCCGCCATTGGCGACTAAATTTGAGATGGTGCTGTTATCCGACTTACAAAATACTTGAGAAGATGCTCCAGTCGGTGTTGGATTTGTGCATTGCGAAAAAGCCGGGTTATAAGTAAAAGACAAGAGTATCAATACGATAATGGCAACTTTTTTAGGCAATAGAAATTTCACTTTTTCCATTAATTTAAGGGTTGGTTAATTTTTAATTATTCAAAAATAATTATTGATTATGATTATAAATATAGTAATTAATCTTTTATTTTTTTGAATAGAATTTAAGATTTTGAGAATTTTAAAAGTTCAGAAAAAGAATAATGCTTGTTTTCCTTTCTTTTTAATAGTTTCCTTACATTTGAATCCATAAAAATTAGTTTAATGAATTATCATTTTATAGCAATTGGAGGAAGTGCTATGCACAATTTGGCTTTGGCTTTACATCAAAAAGGAGACATTATAACAGGCAGTGACGATGCAATTTTTGAACCATCAAAAACGAGATTAAAAGCGAAAGGTTTGTTGCCAAAAGAAGAGGGCTGGTTTGAAGAAAAAATTACACCGGATTTAGATGCCGTAATTCTAGGAATGCACGCAAAAGCGGACAATCCCGAGTTGCTGAAAGCGAAAAAGCTGGGGCTAAAAATATATTCTTATCCTGAGTTTTTGTTTGAACAATCTAAAGATAAAACACGTGTGGTCATTGGAGGCTCACACGGTAAAACCACCATCACCTCAATGATTTTGCACGTGCTCAACTATCACGAAATTGCCGTTGATTATATGGTTGGCGCGCAATTGGAAGGTTTTGACACGATGGTTCATTTAACCGCTGAAAATGAATTTATAGTGCTTGAAGGCGATGAATATTTATCGAGTCCCATTGATTTACGTCCGAAATTTCATTTATACAAACCCAATATTGCACTTTTAAGCGGCATTGCCTGGGATCATATCAATGTTTTTCCAACCTATGAAAATTACGTTGACCAGTTTTCAATTTTTGTAAATTCAATAACCAATGGCGGCATTATGGTTTACAATGAAGAAGATAATGAAGTGAAAAGGGTGGTGGAGCAAGCCATAAATCACATTCAAAAATATCCTTACACCACACCAAAATACCGAATTGAAAACGGCATCACATTTATAGAAACTTCATTGGGCGAAATGCCTTTGGAAATTTTCGGAAAGCACAATTTGCAAAATTTGGCAGGGGCAAAGTGGATTTGTCAGCATATGGGCATTGATGAAGCCGATTTTTATGAAGCCATTGCAAGTTTTAAAGGCGCCAGCAAGCGTTTGGAAAAAATTGCAGAAAGTAAATCGACCGTGGTTTATAAAGATTTTGCGCATTCGCCAAGCAAAGTGGAAGCCACAACAAATGCCGTAAAAGGCCAATATCCCAATAAAACGCTATTGGCTTGTTTGGAATTACACACGTACAGCAGTTTAAATGCCGAATTTTTAAAAGAATATAAAGGTGCTTTGAAAAGCGCTGATAAAGCCGTCGTTTTTTATTCCCCGAATGCTGTTGAAATTAAAAGACTCGAAAAAATTACAGAGCAGCAAATTAAAACAGCATTTGAACGCGATGATTTAATTGTTTATACAAATGCAACCGAATTCAGGGAATTTTTATTCAGCCAAAAATTTGAAAATACGGTTGTTTTGTTAATGAGTTCAGGCAATTACGGCGGATTGGATTTTGATCAATTTAAAGCGTTAATTTAATTATTTCTCCAGAAGAAAGGCGTAAATAAAATTAACACCGTAAACAATTCTAACCTGCCTATTAACATTAAAAAGGAACAAATCCATTTTGCGCCTATGGTTAAATGTGCATAATTATAAACAGGACCCACCGTTCCAAATCCAGGACCAATGCCAGCTAATGAAGAAGCTGTGGCTCCAAATGCTGATTCAAAATCCAATCCAAAAAAAGTTAATGTTATAGAGCTCACAATAAAAATAAGCATATACAATACAAAAAAAGGCAAGATATTGTAAATGATATTTTTAGGAACACCTACACCATTATAGCGAACCGGAATTATGGCATTTGGATGCAATAATTTTTTAAATTCGTAAAAGGTATTTTTTATCATAATGATATGACGAACAATTTTAACACCTCCACTTGTTGAACCTGCGGATCCTCCAATAAAAAACAAGGAAAATATCAACATCGTTGCCAATGAGTTCCACATCGTATAATCTGCTGTAATAAATCCGCTTGTTGTTAATACCGAGGTCACCTGAAAAGCGGCGTGCCTAAAAGCACTTTCGGTTTCGCCCCAGGGTTTGGGGTGATCAATGCTAGTCACCAAGTTAGGGTCTTGAAAGTTTATGATAATAATGGTGATTACCATAATTACACCAAATAGTCCAAAAAAGTAATATTTAAACTCTTCATTGTTAAAAGCCCTGCTAATTTTGCCTTTTAAAGCAAAATAAATCAATACAAAATTGGTGCCGGCAATAAACATAAAGAGTATTATAATGTATTGTATGATTGGATAGCCGTTCCAATAGGCGACACTTGCATTTTTTGTTGAAAATCCGCCAGTGCTCATAGTTGCCATTGCGTGGTTAATGGCATCAAACCAATTCATTCCGGCAATTTTAAGCAGCAAGAATTCGGCAATGGTTAAAGAAAAATAAATAATCCACAATCTTTTTGCCGTTTCAGTAATCCTAGGGTGCAGTTTATCTGTAGAAGGTCCGGGCGCTTCTGCCATAAAAAGCTGCATTCCACCAATGCCCAACATAGGTAAAATAGCCACGGTTAAAACGATAATTCCCATACCGCCAATCCAATGTGTGGCACTTCGCCAAAATAAAATCCCTTTTGGCATCCCTTCAATATCAGTTAAAATAGATGCGCCAGTGGTAGAATAGCCGGAAAGTGTCTCAAAAAAAGCATTGGTATAAATGGGGATGGTATCGGTAAAAACGTAAGGTAATGTTCCGGTGAAACTTAGCATCAGCCATCCCAAAGTTACAATGAGATAGCCTTCTTTTTTTCCGAGATTTTTTTTGGCGTTTCTATTGAAAAACCAAAGTATAAAGCCAATGGCAATGGTGGTAATTCCAGCATAAAATATTCCCCATTTTTCAAATTCATCATAATAAATGCTGAAAGGAACCGCAAATAACATAAATAGGCCGTTTAGCATTGAGGTTAATCCTAAAAAGCTAATGATTATTTTTATGTTAATATGCTTCATAATTAGTTAAAGAGGTTTTCAACTTTATTGATGGCTTCCGGCAAACAAAATACCACTGCCTTATCTCCCGCCAATATTTGAAAATCACCAAAAGTCATCATTGCGACTCCATTTCTGATGACGCCGCCAAAAACAGCTTTTCGGGTAAGATTTATGTCTTTTATTAAGTTTTTGGTCACCAAAGAATTTTCTTTAACCCTAAACTCCAAAACTTCTGCATCAACATTGTGCAAGTTGGCAAGTTTTAGCACTTCACCCTTGCGGACATATTTAAAAATGGCACTTGCGGCCAATAATTTTTTATTGATTAAAGTGTCAATTCCTATGGTTTGGGAGATGTTGATATAATCCATATTTTCAACCAAAGCGATTGTTTTTTTAACGCCTTTGGATTTTGCCACAAGGCACGACATAATATTTGTTTCAGAATTGCCTGTTACAGCAACAAAAGCGTCCATTTCTGAAATGTTTTCTTCCTCCAGCAGCTCAACAATTCGGCCGTCTCCACAAATAATTAAAGCATTTGGCAATTTTTCGGCGACCTCTTTGGCTCTTTCTTTGCCTATTTCAATTAACTTGACATTATATTTATGGTCGCATAAATTTCTTGCGGCTTTAATCCCAATTTTACCGGCTCCTAATATCATTACGTCTTTTACATCAAAGGGTGTTTTTCCCATCAATTTATAGAGTTTTTTGATGCTTTCTTTTGGTGCGGAGAAATAAATTTGGTCCTTGGCACGATATACGGTATTTCCTCTCGGAATTATAGTTTCACTGCTGTTTTCGGGTTTTATGGCGATGGTAATAAATTCAACATCAGGGAAACGTTCACGACCTTGCTGAACCGTTAAATTTATCAATGGAGAATTATAGTCTAAAGTGCTTCCTAAAATATTTAAGGTTCCGTTTTCAAATTCAATAGTATCGTTAAAGGCGGATTGATGCAACAACATTTTTATCTCATCGGCCGCCAATTCTCCTGGAGAAATCATACTGTCAATGCCCAATTCGGCAAAGTCTATTTCCGAGTTTACAGTGAATTCGTGATTTGATACGCGGGCAATCGTTTTTTTTGCGCCCAATTTTTTTGCCAAAACGGCCAAGGTGAAATTTGTGTTTTGGGATTCAGTAACCGCTAAAAAAATATCGGCCTTGTCAATATTAATATCTCTTAAAAGCTTTATGGAAGTGGCATCACCTTTTTTGGTGATCACATCAATATGGTTGCTGGCATATTCAAGTTTTTCTGCATTAGTATCAACCAAATATATGTCTTGCGACTCGAAAGAAAGTAGTTTTGCCAAATGGAAACCTACATCTCCCGCACCTGCAATAATAATTTTCATATTAAGAATATTTTCACAAATATATAATCTTATATTTGATAAAAAAATTGTTATGAATTACGAAAACAAATCGGTTTCCATTAAATCGTGGGCTGAAGATGACCGGCCTAGAGAAAAATTAATATTAAAGGGAAAATCGGCATTATCTGATGCTGAATTAATTGCAATTTTAATTGGTTCGGGGAGCCGAAATGAAAGCGCGGTTGACTTGTCTAAAAGAATTTTGGCTTCTATCGATAACAATTTAAACAAACTTGGAAAATTATCGGTGGCCGATTTGCAAAAATTCAAGGGAATAGGGGATGCCAAAGCAATTTCTATCATAACCGCCTTAGAACTTGGGCGCAGAAGAAGGATTGAAGAAGCCTTGGTGTTGCCCCAAATTACCGGCAGCAAAGCCATTTTTGAGATGATGCAACCGCTGATTGGCGAACTGCATCACGAAGAATTTTGGATTGTTTATTTAAACAATTCCAATAAAGTTTTGCACAAAGAACAGTTAAGCAAAGGCGGATTAACAGGCACTTTGGTTGATGTTAGATTGGTGTTTAAAAAAGGAATTGAACTATTTTCAACCGCCATTATTTTATGCCACAACCATCCATCGGGAAAATTACAACCCAGCCAGGCCGATAAATCCATCACCAGTAAATTGAAACTCGCCGGAGAAACATTGGACATAAAAGTGTTGGATCATATAATTATTACCGAAAATGCGTATTTTAGCTTTGCCGATGAAAATCTGTTGTAAGACGGATCCCGATAGCTATCGGGACGGAAGACCGAAGACGGAAGACCAATGTACCTTGTTCAAAGTTTTTTAAAATTTCAAAATTTACAGCTGAAGTCGAGCAAAACAATACAAATAAACAAACACACAAAAAATGCTGCTTATTTATACGCATAAAATAACGCCAAGAATCAATTATATCTTCAAACATTTTTTTGGCAGAATACTTAAAATCCCCGTGACATTTACCACCAAAGTCAATGAGTTTGTGGCGCATAATGGACCAAAAATAACCTATTCAAAATCGCCTTTGGGTGCTGAATTTTTTATTCGTAGCCACGATTTATTATTTGAACAGGGCATTAATGATATAGAGATCAAAATTTATCATTGGGATGACGTTCCTTGTTTTTTTCCTACCAAAGATTCTTCAATGATTCCATTTGATATTTTTGCCGCGAGTTTTTATCTCATCAGCAGGTATGAAGAGTATTTGCCCCACGTACAAGATATACACGAACGATTTGCAGCCGGAGAAAGTTTGGCATTTAAAAATGGATTTCTGGAAAAACCGGTTATTGATATTTGGGCTTTAAAGTTTTTGGAACTGCTAAAAATCAAATTTCCAAATTATAACTATGTCAAAAGAGATTTTAAATTAATTTCAACCATCAACGTTGATATGGCTTATGGTTTCAGGCATAAAGGCTTTGTGCGAACAACTGGCGGATTTTTAAAGGATTTGTTGAATTTAAAGTTTACAAATTTAAGGAGCCGACTGCTGACCATTTTAAATATTAAGGCTGATCCGTATGATACTTTTTCTACCCTGCTGAAAATTAAGGAAGAAAATAAAGTTGAAACGATTTTTTTCTTTTTAATTGGAGATTACACCACCTTCGACAAAAATATTTCCTCCTCAAATATCAATTTTAAATCGTTGATAAAATCTGTGGCAGATTATGCGCAAGTTGGTTTGCAGCCTTCTTATTTTACTTTTAAAAATGCAGAAAAGCTAAAAAAAGAAAAATTGAAGTTAGAATATATCGTAAACAGACCGGTAATTTGTTCGCGTCAGCATTATTTACGTTTAAGTTTGCCTGATACCTATCAAAATTTGTTGGATATTGATTTGAAGGAAGATTATACAATGGGTTACGAAAAATCAGCGGGTTTTAGGGCAAGCACCTGTACGCCATTCTATTTTTACGATCTCGATTTTGAAATTCTGACACCATTAAAAATATTTCCTTTCGCTTTTACGGATATTACTTTAAAGCAATATATGCAACTTTCGAATGCAGATTGTTTGGCCAAAATTTTAGCCTTAAAAAATGAAGTGCAAAAAGTAAACGGAACCTTTATTTCTGTTTTTCATAATGACACTTTATGTGAAGATGATTATTGGAATGGCTGGACAAATATTTATAAAGCAACTGTTATTTAAGATGCAACCAGTTTATTATTCTTATTTTTGAGGTCAAATTCTTCCAAATTATAAGTTTTATGTTTGGTATTTTTAATTTTATTCGCAATTTAAGTACTTTGTACATAATAATGCGAATTAAGGGTTAACAATTGGTTTTAAAAAACAAGCAGTAAGTTTTCCAAATATATGTACGATTAAACCATTAAAGGATCTGACTTTGCTTGCATTTTGTATTTGAGTTTTTTCATTTATCCAATTAAAAAA
>JAUXPH010000010.1 GCA_030683995.1 Lutibacter sp. | reverse complement strand
TTAATCATGTTGTCTATAATGTTTGAAATTCACTATAAATATACTGATTATCAGGCTTTTATGCAAATATTTTGATGCTTTTTATCATTGATTTCTTGCTTTTTTATTGTTGTTTTTAACCCTTAATTCGCATTAATAATAAAACAACGCTTTATTCTTCCTATATTTACCTCTTCAAAAAATATTTAAAATGGCCAAAACCAAAACCTTATTTTTTTGTCAGAATTGCGGCGCCCAATATGCAAAATGGCTCGGGCAATGCACGTCATGCAACGAATGGAACACCATCGTTGAAGAAGTGATCCAATCCGAAGAAAAAAGAAACTGGAAACAGTCCGCTTCACCAAAAAAAGCCAATAAAGCCTTAAAAATCAACGATATTTCTTCAGAAAAAGAAGACCGAATTTCAACCAGAAACAACGAACTCGACAGGGTTTTGGGCGGCGGTTTGGTAAAAGGCTCTATGACATTATTGGGCGGCGAGCCCGGAATAGGAAAATCGACTTTGTTATTGCAAATTGCATTAAAAATCCCTAAAAAAGTATTGTATGTTTCAGGCGAAGAAAGTCAGTCCCAAATTAAAATGCGTGCGGAACGCCTTCAAAATTCAAACACCAATTGCTTAATTTTAACCGAAACAAACACCCAAAATATTTTTAGGGCCATAGAAGAAATACATCCGGAAGTTGTGGTGATAGATTCTATCCAAACACTCTACACAGAATATATTGACGCTTCGCCGGGTTCCATTTCACAGATTAGGGAAACCACCGCCGAGTTGATTAAATTTGCCAAAGAAACCGCCACACCAGTGCTTTTAATTGGACACATTACCAAAGACGGCAATATTGCAGGCCCAAAAGTTTTAGAACATATGGTTGATGTGGTGCTACAATTTGAAGGCGACAGAAATCACGCTTACCGCATAGTCCGCGCACAAAAAAACCGATTTGGCTCAACTGCGGAAATCGGTATTTACGAAATGCAATCTTTTGGCTTGCGCGAAGTTGAAAATCCTTCAGAAATATTAATTTCCCAAAAAGAAGAAGATTTAAGCGGAACCGCCATTGCGGCAACTTTAGAAGGAATGCGTCCTTTAATGATCGAAGTTCAAGCTTTGGTAAGCACCGCGGTTTACGGAACGCCGCAGCGCTCGGCAACGGGTTACGACACCAAACGATTGAACATGCTTTTGGCCGTTTTAGAAAAACGGGCCGGATTTAGATTGGGCGCAAAAGATGTGTTCTTGAATATTGCCGGAGGCATAAAAGTGGATGATCCTGCCATTGATTTGGCAGTGATTTGCGCCATTTTATCCTCAAATGAAGATGCTCCAATTGCGCAAGATTTTTGTTTTGCCGCCGAAATCGGATTAACGGGTGAAATTCGTCCCGTAAACCGGGTGGATCAACGCATTATGGAAGCAGAAAAATTAGGATTTCACAAAATATTTATTTCAAAATTCAATAAAATCAGCGGAGCAAACCACAAAATAAAAGTGGTGAAAGTCACAAAAGTGGAAGACGTTTTCGCCAATTTGTTTTCATAAAAAAACCGAGTTAAAGCTCGGTTTTTTTTATGTTATTTATCGCAAGGCTGCCTTTTATTGACTTCAATAATATATTTTTCCAAAGCCATTGTCATAGAAGGCGATTCGGGTGTTGGCGCTAGAATATTGCATTTTAAACCTGCATCTGTCGCCGCTTTTATGGTTGAATTGCCAAAAACTGCAATTCGAGTATCGTTTTGTTTGAAATCTGGGAAATTTTGAAATAATGATTCAATTCCTGAAGGGCTAAAAAACACCAAAATATCGTAAAATACATTCTCTAAATCAGATAAATCACTAATCAGTGTTCTGTAAAAAATTCCTCGATCCCACTTTACACCCAATTCATTAAGGGTTTCAGGAACCAATTCCTTCAGTTTATCAGATGAGGGTAATAAGTACTTTTCGTCCTTGTATTTTTTAATGAGTTTGGCCAAATCGGCAAAGGTGCGTTCGCCTACATAAATCTTACGTTTGCGATATACCACATACTTCTGTAAATAATAGGCAACAGCTTCCGATTCACAAAAATATTTCATATCATCGGGCACTGTAAAACGCATTTCTTCAGCAATTCTAAAAAAGTGATCAACTGCATTTCTGCTGGTTAAGATAATTGCAGTATAATTTTTTAAATCAATTTTTTGGGCTCTTACCTCCTTTGCAGAAACTCCTTCTACGTGAATGAACGGCCTAAAGTCGATTTTAACTTTTTGCTTTTCAGACAATTCTAGATATGGGGAGTTCTCTGTTTTAGGGGTTGGCTGGGAAACTAAAATTGTTTTCACTTTCATAAACTTCAATTTTTTGTTTTAAATCGTTAATTTCAAAATAATTGCCAGAGGTGCTATTTCCAGTGCGCAAATGTACAAAATAAAATAAAACAAGTTGTTAACTATGAGCTTTTTATTATTTGCAAGCACCAGAATGTAACGTAAAATTAGCAAAATAATCAGAAGAAAAAATGTGATTTTAAATGATAATTCTTTGTAAATATTCGCATAAACACTAAGTATTAAGAAAGGCAATATCCACAATATGAGGTTATTGAAATAGCTAACCTTGTCGTAAACAATTCTATTGAATTTGTTTTTTATATTGAAAATTTCGGCTAAAAAAAGTCCGATTAAATACCGAAAACAAAAATACAATCCCACACCTGCAACCAACAATAAATAACCATTAAGTGCGTTTAGCTTGGCAGAAAACTGCCACAAATTATTCGCAAAATATAATATTAGGGCCAGCACAAGAATTTGCGCCATAAACAGCAAAAATTGAAATAAATTGATGATGTCATTCTTTTCTTTACTGAAATAAATAAAAAGGTATTTATTCGCGAAAAACAAAGAGGCCGTATGCAGCAACCGGTCTTTATACAAAACTTTTGCCCAAGTTAAAAAAATAAGAATCGCCAAAAAAACAAGTGAAACCCAATGATGATTTTGGTGTACTATTTCTTTCGCCTCAAACATGAAGTATGTTATTATTTTAACGCAAAATTAGTGATAATTTGTTTTACCTTTGCCCCGTAATTTTAATTTATGTCGAATACGTTAGTAATTATTCCAACTTATAACGAAAAAGAAAATATTGAATCCATCATCAGGGCTATATTTTCTCAGGAAAAGCAATTCGATATATTGGTTGTTGACGACAGTTCCCCAGATGGAACAGGAGATATTGTCACTATTTTACAACAAGAATTTTCGAATTTATTTTTAGAAGTCAGGAAAGAGAAAAACGGTTTGGGAACTGCCTATATTCACGGATTTAAGTGGGCGATTTCTAAAAATTATGATTATATTATTGAAATGGATGCCGATTTTTCGCACAATCCCAACGATTTAATTCAATTATATAACGCCTGTGCCAATGATGGCGCTGATTTTTCAATAGGATCAAGGTATTTAAACAATAAGATTAACGTGATTAACTGGGATTTTAAACGTTTGTTTTTATCTTATTTTGCCTCTAAATATGTAAGATTCATTACGCAAATTCCTATTTATGACACCACCGCGGGGTTTGTTTGCTATAAACGCAAAGTATTGGAAAATATAGACTTGGATAAAATAAAATTTGTGGGTTATGCGTTTCAGATTGAAATGAAATTTAAGGCTTGGAAGAAAAAATTTGTACATAAAGAAGTTTCCATTATTTTTACAGACCGAAAAAAAGGCACCTCAAAAATGAGTGGTTCCATCATTTCAGAAGCTGTATTTGGGGTCATAAAAATGCGATTGGAAAACTTGCTAAAATAAAAAGAAAAGGATTATGAGTTTAGTGCTTATTAAAAATGCCCGTATTGTAAACGAAGGAAAGATATTTGATGGCGATGTGCTAATAGATGGAGAATTTATTGTGGACATTGACACCTCAATCAGTTCAAAATCGGCCGAGACCACCATTATTGACGCTGAAGGAAAATATTTAATTCCCGGACTGATAGATGATCAGGTTCATTTTCGTGAACCAGGATTAACACATAAAGCAACAATTGAATCGGAAAGTAAAGCAGCCATTGCAGGTGGAATCACTTCATTTATAGAAATGCCAAATACCGTTCCGCAAGCTACTACGCAGGAACTGTTGGAGCAAAAATTTGAAATTGCTGCCAAAACATCTTATGCCAACTATTCATTTATGTTTGGCGGCACCAATGACAATTTGGAAGAATTGCTAAAAACAAATCCGGCAAATGTTGCAGGCATTAAATTGTTTTTAGGTTCTTCGACTGGAAATATGCTGGTTGATGACGAAAAAGTGTTGGAAAAAATATTTTCGTCCACCAAAATGCTCATTGCTGTTCACTGTGAAGATGAAGCGACCATTAAAAAAAATCTGGAAACCTATTTGAAAGAATACGGTGATGATATTCCCGTGAAATTTCACCCAAAAATAAGAAGCGAGGAAGCTTGTTACATCTCCTCTTCCAAAGCCATTAAACTGGCCAAAAAAACAGGGGCGCGTTTGCATGTTTTTCATCTGTCTACCGCAAAGGAAACAGAACTTTTTTCAAATAAAGGTCCGTTAGAAAAAAAGCAAATTACTGCCGAAGTTTGTGTACATCATTTATATTTTGATGAAAGTGATTATGAAAGTAAGGGGAATTTTATAAAATGGAATCCTGCCATAAAAACTGCCCTTGACAAAGAGGGTTTGTTAAAAGCATTGCTCGATGACAGAATTGATGTAATTGCCACAGATCACGCACCTCACACCAAAGAAGAAAAAGAACAAGTTTACATAAAAGCGCCAAGCGGCGGACCAATGGTGCAACACGCTTTGCCCGCTATGTTAAAAATGTTTCAACAAGAAAAAATATCCATTGAAAAAATAATTGAAAAAATGTGCCACAATCCGGCTAAAATTTTCAAAATCGAAAAAAGAGGGTTTATCAGAAAAGGATATTATGCGGATTTGGTGCTGATCGATATTTCTTCTCCTTGGACGGTTACCAAAGACAATATTTTGTATAAATGTGGCTGGTCTCCATTTGAAGGAACCACTTTTTACTCAAAAATTACCCATACATTTGTAAATGGCCATTTGGTTTATAATAATGGTAAATTTAATGGCGACAGTACTAAAGGCAAAAGATTATTGTTTAATAGAACAAATGAAAAAATTTAGTTACCTCTTTTTTTTAAGTGTTTTTTTGATGGCTTGCACCAGCAACACCATCATAAAAAAGCCTGACAATTTGATTCCAAAAAATCAAATGGAGGATCTGATTACGGATATGCTTATTGCTGCAGGAGCAGAAAATATCAAAAACATCGATCTTGAGCGAAACGTAAATTATTTTCCGTTGGTTTTTGAAAAATACGGCATCGACAGTACGCGTTTTAAAGAAAGCAATTATTACTACACTTCTCAAATTGATGACTACGAGAAAATCCTGAAAAAAGTTAATGAACGTCTAAAGGCTTTGAAAGAGAAATTAGACAATGAAATTAAATTACAGGATTCCCTTAAAATTGATTCCATAAAAAATATTCGGGAAAATTTTAAGAAAATTCCCGAAAAATTGCGAAAAATTGATACGATAAAATAAATATTTATTTGACGTCCCTTTTATAAATCTCACAAACATTTTTTATTGTTTCAGGAATAGTTTCAAAATTAAAATTTAACTCTGTTTTTATTTTTTCTGAAGAATAATAACGTTTTTCGTGAATAGATTTTGCGAAATGTTTTGTAAGCACTGGAAGAATATTTGTGAAAACCGATTTCAATTTTTCAACTCGCCAGCCAATAGCGCTCATTAATTTTGTAACTTTTATGGAAGGTGGATTTTTGCCAAAATTTTGCGCTATCTGATAAAATACTTCTTTAAAACTGCTGTTTTCGGCCACCAAGATATAGCGTTGGTTCACAATGTCGCTTTTCATAAGCAATAACATCGCTTTTACCACATCATTTACAGAAACAAATCCGGTAACGCCTTCTGTATAGAATTTAAATCCCTTATCAATTTTTGAAAATATTGCTCCGGTTCCCTGATGCCAATAACCGGCGCCCAAAATTACGCCCGGATTTACAATTACAACCGGAACGCCTTCTTGTGAGGCACGCCAAACTTCCATTTCTGAAGCATATTTTGTCATTGCGTATCCGTAACTTACTTTCTCCATATTCCATTCGTCGGTTTCATCCATCATTTGGCTGGTAACCGATTTTTCAATGGTGGCAATAGAACTTACAAAACATAATTTTTTAACCTTTTTTGCAATACAAAAATTAACAATATTTGAAGTGCCTTCAATATTAATTTCGTCCATTGCCCTATAATCTTTCGAATTAAAGGAAACCAATGCTGCGGAATGGTAAACTTCCGTTACATCTTTAAAAGCTTCATCCAAAGAAATAATATCAGTAATATCAGCTTCAACCCAATCAATTTTTTGAAAAAGCTTTTCATAATCCGCAGAAAAAAAGCTGAATACATTTTTTACGGCGCGTAAATCGCTGTTTTTTCTATAAATTGCCTTTATCGCATCATTTTCCAAAGAAAGCTGATACAACAAATGCGAACCCACCAAACCTGTTCCTCCGGTTACTAAAATCATAAGACGAAAGTATAAAAAATGTTTGTTTATAGCACGCAAAACATCGCTTTAAAAAACCAATCGCTAAAAGCCTTAACTAACAAGTAAAATTTTATCTTTGCTGAAATTAAAAAAATTTGATGATGAATTTTGTTGAAGAACTGCGTTGGAGAGGCATGTTACACGATGTAATGCCCGAAACTGAAGAATATTTACTGAAAAATAAAACTACGGGATATATTGGATTTGACCCAACGGCCGATTCGTTGCATATTGGGAGTTTGGTGCCGATTATTTTGTTGATGCATTTTCAACAAGCTGGCCACAACCCAATCGCTTTGGTTGGCGGTGCCACGGGAATGGTGGGCGATCCGTCGGGAAAATCGGAAGAACGCAATTTGTTGGATGAAGAAACTTTGGCCAAAAATGTGGCTGGCGTAAAAGGACAGCTGGCACGTTTTTTAAATTTCGACAGCACTTCTGAAAATGCCGCACAGTTGGTGAACAATTACGATTGGATGAAAGAAATTTCATTGATTGAATTTGTGCGCGACGTTGGCAAACACATTACCGTAAATTATATGATGGCGAAAGATTCGGTAAAAAAACGTCTGGATTCCGAGTCGCAGACTGGAATGAGTTTTACCGAATTTACTTACCAACTGTTTCAAGGCTACGATTTTTACCATTTATACAAAGAAAAAGACTGCAAACTTCAAATGGGCGGCTCCGACCAATGGGGAAATATTACCACTGGAACAGAGTTAATCAGAAGAAAAGCACAAGGTAAAGCTTATGCACTAACCTGTAAATTAATCACCAAGGCCGACGGATCAAAATTTGGGAAAACGGCCGGCGGAAACGTTTGGCTGGATGCCAACAGAACATCGCCTTACAAATATTACCAATATTGGTTAAATTGTTCTGATGAAGATGCAGAAAACTACATTAAAATTTTCACTTTTTTAGACAAACAAACCATTGAAACTTTAATTGCCGAGCACAAAAAAACGCCTCATTTACGTATTCTGCAAAAGAAAATTGGCGAAGAAGTCACGGTGATGACACACGGAAATGAAGCTTATGAAAATGCAATTAAAGCTTCCAATATTTTGTTTGGGAACTCAACTGCCGATGATTTAAAAACGTTGGATGAACAAACATTTTTAGACGTTTTTGAAGGCGTTCCGCAAGCGGAAATTGAACGATCAGCAATCGAAAAAAGTTTAGGTATTGTGGCCGCTTTTGCCGATTATGGTTTTCTGAAATCGAATGGCGAAGTGCGTAGGGCTTTAAGTGAAAATTCAATATCTGTTAACAAAGAAAAGGTAACCGAAGATTTTGTGATTACCAAAAATGATTTAATTGCCGATAAATTTGTGTTGTTGCAACGCGGTAAAAAAAGCTATTTTTTGCTGAAAGTGGTGTAAGTTTTTATTTATCGAAAAAGTCTAACTTGCTGAGGATCAATATTTAATTTTAAATTAATATATTGGCTCAGTAATGGATAAGAAAAATTACACAACAAAAGAAAAAAATTCCCCTCCACCGGAGGGGTGCCCGCAGGGCGGGGTGGTTCTTTATGATATTACCGCCACCATCAACAACATTCCAATTATAAGAAACTTTGTAGAAAATCTGCCTTTTAATCCGGCGCTTTCCCGATTGACGAAAGGCAAAAGGAAAGAAGGGATTTTATCAGAGGTTTTGTTTTGGCAACAAGTGCATAAAAGAAAGTTCCATAAAATTGATTTCGACAGGCAGCGAATTATAGGGAATTACATCGTCGATTTTTACGTTAAAACTTTAGGATTGGTAGTAGAAATTGATGGAAATAGCCATGATAACAAAGCAGAATATGATGCAAAAAGGCAACTGTATTTAGAAAATCTCGGGTTGAAAGTCTATAGAATTCAAGATATAGATGTTAAGAAAAATCTTTCTTTTGTTATGTTAGGGTTGGAAGAATATATTGTTGAAGAATATGGTGAAAAACCACCCCGTCCTTCGGACACCCCTCCAGAGGAGGGGAATTTATGTCATCAGCATTAAATTACAGCCTCTGATATCCGAATTGTCGAACCGGCCTATCACTTCAAAGGTGCCGTTGGGATACGTTTTCCCCAAATCTTGCGTGGCAATAAAAGAGCAGGCGTTTATATTTGCCAAATCTATCACGTTGATGCCGCCCGATTTTCCTTCTGGCAAAATCGTCAATGCGTCTTCCGCGTCCCGCGTTAAAATTTTCATCCAGGGCGGACATTCAAAAATGCCGTTTCCTTTGGAATAGGCCTGGCTCAACAATTCAGTCATTCCATATTCCGAATGTATGTTTTCAACGCCAAAACCTTCTCGTAAAATTTGATGCAATTCCTCCCTGATCAGTTCTTTTCTTCTTCCCTTCATACCGCCAGTTTCCATCACAATGATATTTTTAAGCTTAAATTTGTGCTTTTCAACCAAATCCAGTAATGCAAAAGAAACCCCAATTAACAGCACCTTTTCATTATTTTTATCCAATTCCTCTAAATTTTGAGCCAATTCTTCCAAGTTGTTTAAATAAAATCCGCTTTTTTTATTTTTGGATTTTTGGATAAAATCATTTGCCATATAAATCAATGAAGAACCTTCGCGCTCCAAATAAGAAGGCAATAAGGCCAAAATGGTATAGTCTTCAACCGCCCCATAAAAATGTTCAAATCCCTTGGTAAAGCTTTCTTGGTAAACAGACAAATCGGTCACAAAATGCTTGCTTTGCTCATTTCCTGTGGTTCCACTACTTAAAAATGTACGTTGTATGGTTTCATCAGAAGAAACAACTTTATGCGATTTAAAGAATTGTATGGGCAAGAAAGGAATTTCCTCAATTTTTTTAACGCTATGAATATCAATCTTTAAATGGCCTAAAAACGCCTTATAAACCAAATTGTTTTCGGCCTGAAATTGGAATATCTCAAGCGCCATTTTTTCGAATTCATTGTCAGGATGAAGGTTGAAAATGTTAATTTTTTTCATAAAAATTCGGAAACCCCACAAAAGTAATGTAAATTTACGCAACCTATTATCTTTTTAGGTATCTTATTAACAATTAAAATGCTCGTATTTGGGTTTAGATGAACTCATAAAACAGTGTGCTAATAACGATCACAAGGCACAGAAGGAAATTTATCAGCTTTTTGCAGGTAAGTTATTTTCAATATGCCTAAAGTACTCTAAAAACAAACAAGAGGCTCAAGACAATTTTCAGGATGGCTTTATCGTCATTTTTGACAAAATTGGGCAGTTTAATTTTAAAGGTTCGTTTGAAGGCTGGTTAAAGCGGGTAATGATTAACACAGTTTTATTAAAGTACAGAAAAAAAAATGTGTTAAATATTGTGACGGAAGATATTCCTGATGAGGTGATTGTTGACGTTGATGATGATGAAATTTCTTTAGATTTTTTGCTAAATCTAATCAATGAATTACCCGACAGATATCGACTGGTTTTTAACCTTTATGCTTTAGATGGTTATTCACATAAAGAGATTTCAGAAATGATGCAAATTGCAGAAGGCACCTCAAAATCAAATTTAGCCCGTGCAAGAGCCATTTTAAAATTGAAAATTGAAACACATCAAAAAGCACAACAATCGATTTAAGTTAAAAGATACTAGTGAAAAATTTAAAAAATATTGACCGATTATTCCATGAGAATTTAAAAGACTTTGAGGTTTCCCCACCTAGTGAAGCTTGGGATGCTATTGAAAATAGGTTAATTCCCCGATCTAATAAAAGAGCACTTCCGTTTTGGCTAAAACTTTCCAGTATTGCAGCAGTATTTGTCCTGTTTTTTAGTTTAGGCACTATTTATTTTTTACCAAAAAATAATTTCTCTAAAAATTTCTTTCATAAAAAAAATACCAACAAAGAAATTTCAAACAAAAAAGATTCAGCAACTACAATTACTGTTGAAGAAAAATTAAAGGAAATGCAAAAAGTGGTTTCGGCTTTAAGTAAAGAACTGGCTGAAATAGAATATAGCAATCAATTTACGGTAAAGACCGAGGAAAAACAAACAACAGAACAAACTGCTTTTTCACAAAAATCAGAAAACAACTTCTTATTTAAAGACGCCAAAAATTTGCCGTTATCTAAATTTGCCGACAAAGAAGTTACAAAAAGAGAAATCGCAGAAAGTAAATTTACGGTGGCCACCATTTTCGCCCCTATTTATTTTAGTTCGTTTGGCGATGGCTCCGGAATTGACGCACAGTTTAAAGACAATCCTTCTTCCGGAAATTCATCTTTTTCTTATGGCGTAAAAGTGGCCTATCAGCTTACAAACAAATTTAGCTTGCAATCGGGCGTCAACCTCATCAATTTAGGGTTAACAACCAATAACATTTACGTTACACCAGGCGTTGCCATTGTAAGTTTTTCAAATTTATCGGCAAACCCTTTATTGGCAAGAAGTGCAGAAATTACAAACCTTAAAGATAAGAACATAAATGCCGACAACGATTCAGGTGGAAGTTTGAATCAGGTTTTTGGCTATGTGGAAATTCCTGTTGAGGTAAAATACAGTGTTGCAGACGGGAAATTCGGTATCAATTTGGTGGGCGGTTTTAGCACGCTGCTTTTAAACAAGGACGAAGTTTTTGTGGAAACCAACAGTTTTTCTCAAAGTTTGGGCTCATCAAACAATTTAAGATCCGTAAATTTTAGCGGAAACATTGGATTGGATATCGATTATTCGCTTTACAAAAATTTATTTATTAACGTTTCCCCAATGTTCAAAATGCAAACAAACACCTTTTCTAAAAACTCCGGCAGCATTCAGCCTTACTATTTAGGAGTTTATACAGGTTTAAATTATAAGTTTTAGTTGGTTTATTTATTTGGTTGGTTACCAAATATTGAATGAAGAAAGCCGTTTCAAATTTTGAAGCGGCTTTTCTTTTTGCAATATATTTTAGGACTGCCGTCCGTTTGCTTGGCCTACCGACCTTTTTGTTTGGCGTTTCCCTGCGGGCCAGGCTATCGCTACTCGCATTTTTTAGCGGTGAAAAAACCGCAAAAAAAGTGCTCAAACACACCGCTCTATCCTTTACGCAAATTGAACTCATCTTAAAAAATGAATCATGAATAATTAAGATTATTTCAAAATTGGGCGGTATTATTCGTATTTTTGAAAAATCTTAAATCAAAAAGAAATTCTTCTTATGGAAATTACAGCGATAGAAAAAACAATACAACAAGCTTTAGACAAACTTGGGGTTAAAACCTTAAATAACGGAACTTCCACAGGTTCAAATTTCTTTGGCGTTGGCGAAATTATGGAATCCTATTCTCCTGTAAACGGCAAATTGATCGGAAAAGTTAGCTCAACAACTAAAGATAATTTTGAAAAAGTGATGGAATCTGCACAAGCAGCTTTCACTATTTGGAGAATTAAACCGGCACCACAACGCGGCGAAATTGTTCGTCAGTTTGGCGAAAAATTGCGTGAGCTAAAACAACCACTGGGCGAATTGGTTTCTTATGAAATGGGCAAATCGTTGCAAGAAGGTTTGGGAGAAGTTCAGGAAATGATAGACATTTGCGACTTTGCTGTTGGATTGTCCAGACAATTACACGGATTTACCATGCATTCCGAACGTCCGGGACACAGAATGTACGACCAATATCATCCGTTGGGAATTGTGGGCATTATCTCCGCATTTAACTTTCCTGTGGCTGTTTGGGCCTGGAATACCGCATTGGCTTGGATTGCCGGTGATGTTTGCGTTTGGAAAGCTTCTGAAAAAGCACCTTTATGCAGCATTGCCTGCCAAAATATCATTGTAAGCGTTTTAAAAGAAAACAAATTGCCCGAAGGAATTTCTTGTATCATCAATGGCGATTACAAAGTTGGCGAATATATGACAACCGACAAACGCATTTCCTTAATTTCAGCAACCGGATCTATCAGAATGGGTAAAATTGTGGCAAAAACTGTTGCCGAACGCCTGGGAAGATCGTTGCTGGAATTGGGCGGCAACAACGCCATTATTATCACGCCAAGCGCAGATATTAAAATGACCATTATTGGCGCCGTATTCGGCGCTGTGGGAACTGCCGGACAACGTTGTACATCAACCCGCAGGTTAATTATCCACGAATCCATGTATGAGCAGGTAAAAGATGCTTTGGTAAAAGCTTACAAACAATTGCGCATTGGAAATCCGCTGGACGAAAACAACCATGTTGGACCGTTAATTGACAAAGCTGCGGTTAAAATGTATCAAAATGCGTTGGCAGAAGCCGTTAAAGAAGGCGGAAAAATTTTGGTTGAAGGCGGCGTTTTAAGCGGAAAAGGTTACGAAAGCGGCTGTTATGTAAAACCTGCAATTGTAGAGGCCGAAAACCACTTTGAAATTGTGCAACACGAAACATTCGCGCCAATTTTATACTTGATAAAATATTCGGGCGAACTTAAAAACGCCATTGCATTGCAAAATGGCGTTGTGCAAGGACTATCTTCTGCAATAATGACCAACAATTTACGTGAAGCCGAATTGTTTTTATCTGTTCAAGGTTCCGATTGCGGAATTGCAAATGTAAATATTGGCACTTCAGGAGCCGAAATTGGCGGTGCTTTTGGTGGTGAAAAAGAAACCGGAGGCGGTAGAG
Organism: Lutibacter sp.; assembly: GCA_030683995.1. Lineage (GTDB taxonomy): Bacteria > Bacteroidota > Bacteroidia > Flavobacteriales > Flavobacteriaceae > Lutibacter. Next base: position 13,316 of record JAUXPH010000010.1, on the reverse strand, counting down.
AATCGGGTTCCGATGCCTGGAAAGTTTATATGAGACGCCAAACAAACACCATAAATTATACCACCGAATTGCCTTTGGCGCAAGGCATAAAATTTGATTTGGACTAGTTTCAGATATCTAAACCAATTAGAAATAAAAAAGTTCCAAAAACCATACAATTGGTCTTTGGAACTTTTTTATTTTGCTTATTTATTTTCAAATGTCTCTAAAACAAATATAATATGCCCACGCCCAACATTTGCTTTAATTGAATTTTAGGCCCAACAGGAACCAATATTCCATCGTTATTTAGGTCTTTTTTACTTTTTACGTCATCATCATATAAAAAATGGGAACCTACATTTGCGGTTATATGCTTGTTAATGGTCATGTCAAAATTCACTTCCCAGTTCACATCAACGTTGCCATATTTGTTTAAATAATCAGAATACAAAATCAATTTATTGCTCATTTTTATATTTTCCATCACCATTGTTTTCCATTCGCTGGAAACATACGTTCCTACCTCAACTTTTAAATTTTCGCCTGGAGTCAGTATATTTCCGGCTTCATCATATTCGGCACGAGCTACGCCAAAAGCACCTTCATTTGCCAAAACCTGGTTGTAAATAAAAGTCATTTTATTGGTGAGCGGAGAAAGATATACTTTTAGTTCATTTTCCTTTGAAAAATATTCAGACCCAACGCCCAAAAAATTGTATGCAGGAGAGAAGAATTTTGAAATGGGTTTGTCCTTATTCGGGTATTTATAACCGTTTGCAAATTGCGTCTTAAAATTGAATTTTGCAGAAGTGTACCACTTTGATGTAATGTCATTTCTGTAACCAAAAGTTGAATTTAGTTCAACCAGATCTTCGGTTTTCCGCAATTCTCGACTGGCTTCTTTATTTAAACCAAAGTTGGTTTTCAATTCGTTTTCCCAAACTTTATGATTGTTTTTGTAATCTCTTTTTATGTTTATTTTTGCGATGCCGGAAATTGAATTGTTGCCGCCTGCACTCCAGTTAACAAAGGAATTTTGGGTAAAAATCAACCTGAACTTATTGGTTTCTTCCCAATGGGTCACCGGAGGTAAATCAATGGCTAAAGTATCTTTTGAAATTGAAGCTGTCGTTTTGAAAGTGTAAAGAATTGTAAAAATAAGGAAGAGTTTTAATCGCATTTTGTAATCGTATTAGGGGCTGGAAAATATTTCCGCAAAGAAACATAAAATATTTTTTTTATAAAAGTTTAATCAGGAATTCCACTATTTTTTCTTTAGATAAATGAATGCTCTCAAACAATTCATCCACCTTTCCGTGTTCCACAAAATGATTTGGAATCCCTAAATGTTTAACGGTTTTATTTGTATAATTATTGTTTGAAGCGAATTCTAAAATGGCGCTTCCAAATCCGCCCATAATGGCGCCGTCTTCAATAGTGACAATAGTTTCAAACTTTTTAAATACTTTGTGAAGCATTTTTTCATCCAAAGGTTTTACAAAACGCATCGCATAATGGGCAACTTTGTTTTTAGGCAAATCAGCCTGAAGTTCGATCAATTTATTTCCGATGGTGCCAATGCTTAACACCGCAATTTCAGAACCTTCTGAAATACAAACACCTTTTCCTATTTCAATTTTGCTAAAAGGAAGTTTCCAATCAATCAGCGTTCCTTGTCCGCGAGGATAGCGAATCGCCAATGGAAAATCGATTCCCATTTGCGCGGTAAACATCATATTGCGCAATTCAATTTCATTTAAAGGCGCAAAAATCACTAAGTTTGGAATACAACGCAAATAAGCAATGTCGAAAGCTCCGTGGTGCGTTGCGCCGTCTTCGCCCACAATTCCGGCTCGGTCTATACAAAAAATGACAGGCAATTTTTGAATGGCCACATCATGAATGATTTGGTCATAGGAACGTTGCAAAAATGTGGAATAAATAGCGCAAAAAGGAATCAGCCCCTGCGTGGCCATTCCGGCAGCCAAAGTCACCGCATGCTGTTCGGCAATGCCAACATCAAAAGCCCTTTCGGGCATTTCGTCAATCATTAATTTTAGCGAGCTTCCTGTGGGCATTGCAGGTGTAATTCCCACAATTTTCGGATTGTTTTTTGCCAATTCCACAATGGTTTCCCCAAAAACATCCTGATATTTAGGGGGCTGCGGAGCATTGTTTTTAGCCGGCAACTCACCGGTAATTTTATCGAATTTCCCTGGAGCGTGGTACGTTATCTGGTCATTTTCCGCTTGTTGCAGCCCTTTTCCCTTGGTGGTGATAATATGCAAGAATTTAGGGCCTTTAATCGATTTTAAACGTTCCAGTTCGGTGATAATATCATTGATATTGTGCCCATCAATTGGTCCTGAATAATTGAAATTTAACGCTTCAATAATGTTATTTTTTCGAACTTTTTTACCGGCTTTCACATCGGTAAAATACTTTTTCAATGCCCCAACGCTTGGGTCAATCCCCATGGCGTTGTCGTTTAAAATAATCAATAAATTGGCATCAGTAACTCCGGCGTGGTTCAATCCTTCAAAAGCCATTCCGCTGGCAATGGAAGCGTCGCCAATAACCGCTATATGGTGTTTTTGAAAATCACCTTTCAATTTTGAGGCAAGCGCCATTCCCAAAGCTGCAGAAATCGAGGTTGAAGAATGTCCGGTTCCAAAAGCGTCGTAAATGCTTTCGCTTCGTTTTGGAAAACCCGAAATTCCGCCCAATTGCCGGTTTGTGTGAAAAACATCTCTTCGTCCCGTTAAAATTTTATGTCCGTATGCCTGATGGCCAACATCCCAAATCAGCAAATCTTTTGGCGTATCAAACACATAATGCAACGCAATGGTCAATTCAACCACGCCCAAACTGGCGCCCAAATGTCCTTCTTTGGCGGCAACAATGTCAATAATGAATTCGCGCAGCTCTTTGGCAACCGTTTCCAATTGATTTTTAGCCAGCTTTCGCAGGTCTTTCGGGTCGTTAATATGTGCCAATAAATTTGTTTTCACCAATACAAAACTACGCTATTTAAATTATTCAATGAATGAACCCATACTGACTTTTTCTAATTGGCTAAAAAAATCAAGATGAGTTCAGTTAAAAATAATTACTTTTGATGGATGATGGATCCATTTGACGATACTTATTTTATGAAACGCGCTTTGCAGGAGGCGGAAATTGCTTTGGACAAAAATGAAGTTCCAATTGGCGCTGTCATTGTGATGAACAACCAAATTATTGCCCGAGCCCATAATTTAACCGAAACGTTGAATGATGTAACCGCACACGCCGAAATGCAGGCTTTTACCGCTGCGGCCGATTTTTTAGGCGGAAAATACTTAAAAGAATGCACGTTGTATGTGACTTTAGAACCTTGCCAAATGTGCGCAGGCGCCAGTTATTGGACGCAAATCGGCCGAATTGTATATGGAGCATCGGAAGAAAAAAGAGGGTTTTTGGTGATGAATACCACGTTACACCCAAAAACAGTGGTTGTTGGCGGTGTTTTAGAAGACGAATGCAGTAAACTTTTAAAGCGATTTTTTATTGAAAAACGCAATTTGAACTAATTACTAAAAAATTTTTTCGCTTTTACTTCGCTCCTCAAGGTCGTTTTTGAATTTCTCAAAGGTAAAGTCGCTCATTTTTTTGTTTTTATACCGATGGTAAATAAACAAAGGCATCAAAATGAAAGCCACTAGTAAAACGCCCAGTCCAATCACAATTTCCCCGTTGGCATCGCCCGAATTTTTTAGGTAAAAACCGGTGCCCAACATTCCTAAAGTAAGCACCAAAACAAAAATAATCACATATTTCATCTGTTAATATTTTATTTTTTATTGGTACAGATGCTGTTCGCCATTAATCATTATACTGTGCATCAAAATTTGTTATGGCTCGTTTCATCTTTTTCTATTGAAAATTATTGTGTGTAAAACTACAAAATACCTTACATTTAAATAAACTTTAAACTGTAAATATGTATCGATTTTTAATCCTGTTTTTAATGTTGTCCGTATCTTGCAGTGAGCATCAACCAGAACAAAAAGTGGAAATACAAAAAAACAAAAAAGTGGTGATTGCGCACAGAGGCGCTTCGGGATATTTGCCCGAACATACCTTGCCGGCAAAAGCAATGGCTTATGCTATGGGCGCCGATTATTTGGAGCAGGATGTTGTGTTGAGCAAAGATGATGTTCTTGTGGTGATTCACGACATTCATTTGGAAACCGTGACAGATGTTGCCAAAAAATTTCCAATGAAAAAAAGAAAGGACGGAAAATATTATGTGATCGATTTTACTTTTGAAGAACTGAAACAATTAAATGTTTCGGAGAGATTTGATCCCGCAACCGGCAAAGCTGTTTTCCCAAACAGGTTTCCCGTGTTTACTTCGGCTTTTAAATTGCATTCTTTGCAGGAAGAAATTGAATTCATTCAGGGATTGAACATAAGCACCGGAAAAAATATTGGCATTTATCCGGAAATTAAAGATCCTGCATTTCATCGCAAAGAAGGAAAGGATATTTCTAAAATTGTGCTGAAAGTTTTGAATGATTATGGCTATAAAACCAAAAAAGACAACTGTATATTACAATGTTTTGATGCCAAAGAGTTAAAAAGAATAAGAAATGAATATAAGAGCGAACTTTTTTTGGTGCAATTGACGGAATTTAAAACGGATGAAAAATTGGAAGAAATTGCCACTTATGCAGATGGCATCGGGCCTTGGTATTATCAAATAATTGATGGAAAAGACAAAAACGGGAAATGGAAAATCACCAATTTAGTTGCCAACGCTCACAAACTTAATTTAACAGTTCACGCCTATACTTTCAGGGCCGATCAATTGGGCGATTTTAATTCGTTTGAAGAATTGTTGCAAGTTGCTTTATATGAAGCAAATGTTGATGGCGTTTTTACCGATTTTCCTGATAAAGCGATTGGGTTTATTGATAAAAATAAATAAGATTTCTGTTTCTTAAACCTGTATAAAAGTTTTATTTGTTGGATTGGGAAGAAAACCATTAGAAAAATGATAATACAAAATTTACAACAAATCGGCTTTTAACCGCAAGGGTCGCTAAGTTTTACGCAAAGTTCGCTATTTTGCTAATTATTTCTTTGTGTGACTTAGTGCTTCGCCGAGAAACTCTGTGTGATTAAAAGTTATTACCCAGAGATTCACAAAGTTTAAGATTACAATTATTGACCAAATTAACTTTTAGCCATAATGAACGAAAGAAAATACGCAAAGAAGCAATTTTGTTTTGGTTAACATTTTATTACGACATTTTCAAAATCGTAAATCGTAAATCAAAAATCTTAATTCATTTTGCGTTAGGGGTTGAAGTGAAAATCCTTTTTTGATTCGCCAAAGGGCGAAGTAAAAAAGTTTGGAACAAAAAACCCGACCCGCCAGTTGGCGGGGAACGCCCATCGAAAAAAGGCTTGCAGATCCAAAATGTTATTTTTAAGGTTTTTGAATTTTAAATCTGAAAACTATGAAGTTACATCAATTAATTTTCTTCTATAAGCAGTAAGCAAGCGAGATTTGGATATAAATCCGAAGTATTTGCCGTCTTTAAACACCACCAAATTCCAGGCGCCGCATCTTTTAAACTTATTTAAAATATCTTCGGCAGAATCTTTTTCGTAATAAATAATATCGGATCCGGCGTGCATTAAGCTACGAACTTTTACAGTATCATATAAATCCTTATCGAACATAATGCTTCTGATGTCGTTGATGGTCAAGATTCCCAAATAATCCATATCATTATTCACCACCGGAAAATGGTTTCGGGACGATTTTGCAATGGCATTATTTACCACTTCACCCAAGGTCATTTCGGGATGAAGCAGCACAAAATTCTTTTCAATCAATTTATCCAAATCGAGCATCATGAGCACGTTTTTATCTTTGTCGTGGGTAATGAGTTGCCCTTTTTTCGCCAATTCAGAGGCATAAATATTATACGGCACAAATTTTTGGGTGATAACAAAAGAAATCAGCGCCACAATCATCAACGGCACAAAAAGCTCATAACCGCCGGTAATTTCAGCAATTAAAAATATCGCTGTTAAAGGCGCTTGTAAAATGCCCGCCATTAATCCGGCCATACCAACCATCGCAAAATTGGTTAAAGAAAGTTTGTGGCTAAATATGTTGCTGGCATTCACCATCATAGCAAACACATAACCTGTTACACTTCCTGTAAATAGCGTTGGCGCAAAAATCCCCCCAACACCACCAGCTCCAAAAGTAAGTGAAGTTGCTATTACTTTAAAGGTGATCAAGCAAATTAAAAACAGGATGATTAAATAGGAATTATCCGTGAGTATTTGAAATATGTTATTTCTCACAACTCCGCTTACATTTCCCCTCAAAATATTGTTGATGGTTTCATATCCCTCGCCAAAAAGCGTAGGAATAAAATAAACAATCACGCCGAGTGAGAGACCTCCAATAAGAAGCTTTATATACGGATTTTCGAATTTTTTAAAAAAATTGCTGATTGCAAAATACATTTTGCTGAAATAAATGGAAGCCATTGCGGAGGCAACTCCCAAGAAAACATAAAACAGCACATCGTTTAGCTCAAATTTATCCTGTATGGTAAAGTGAAGCAACACATCGTCCCCAAAAAAGAAATAAGAAGTTAACACCGCAGTAATTGAAGCCAGCAACAAAGGAATCATAGAAGCCAAAGTGAGTTCCAGACTAAAAATCTCCACCGCAAAAACAATGGCAGCAATAGGCGCTTTAAAAATCGATGACATTGCACCCGCAGCAGCGGCTCCAATAAGCAAGGTTCTGGTGGTTTGGTTAAGATGGAAAAAACGCGCAAAATTTGAACCAATAGCCGCGCCAGTAGCAACGGTTGGTCCTTCCAGTCCGACAGATCCTCCAAAACCAACTGTGAGCGGCGCCGTGATTAAAGATGCCCACATTTGGTGTTTGGGCATAATTCCCTTTAATTTAGAGATGGCGTATAAGGTGGATGGAATTCCGTGCCCCACTTTTTTTCGTACCACATATTTTATAAGCAGCAATACGATTAAAAAGCCCAGTATTGGGAAAATAAAGTAAAATGCCTGATGTATTTGTTTGATAAACCCGCCTTCCAATAATTTTTGGATGAAATGCGTTAAGTTTTTTAGAACCACAGCGGCCAAACCGGCCAACAACCCTATAACGGCGCTCGCTATATTGGTGAATTGTTTGTTGGAAATATGATGATATCTCCACTTTAAAAATTTAAGAAATAATTTTTTTGAAAATGTTGACATTCTATGTTTCTGAAAGGAAGTGCAAAAATATTAAAATAAAGCTATTCGGCCACGCGATTTGGGCATTTTTTACAAGTCTTGTTGCTTTTATTCTTGAATTTTTCACAGCATTTATCGTTTATCTCAATGTGTGTCTTCTTTTTGGTTGAAGCGCTCCAATCAAAATCGTAGTTAAAAATACCTGAATTTTCAATAGTGCTCAAAATGCTTATTTAGAATGATTTTAAACAAAGGTACAAATACTTTAAAAACCAGCATCAATATCTTCATTAAATTTTAGCTAAAAAACACAATATCAATGTAAATTTTATGTTAAGAAAAGCTATTTTATTAAAAACCTAATTTAAATAAGAAATTATGACGCTTTTAATTCATTGATTTAAAGGAGCTTGTGTTATTCCAAAAAAACTTAATGTAAACTTAACGTTAACTTAAAGTAAATAAAAAGTAAATGACATACTTTTATAATGCGTAAAAAAAGAACTTAAAATAAACAGATTATGAAAACTTTTATAAACATCGTTGTAATGTTGTTTTGCATCACAGCATTTTCACAAGAACAAAAAATAACTTATCAAAAAATGAAGAATGATTTGGTAAAAGCAACCTATTATTTTGCCGATAACAGCGCCATTGTTGAACGCGAAGGTTATTTTAATAAAGAAGGAAAACTGCACGACACTTGGATCAGCTATGATTTACAAGGAAATAAAACCGCCATTGCCACTTATAATAATGGTGTTAAAGAGGGTGTTTGGACTTACATTAAAACCGATAAAATTACTGTTGTAACTTACAATGAAAATAAAATTATCAATGTCGAAGAAAAAGCATTGGTGGTTAATTAATGAAAAAATAAATGTGATTTTTAACACAAAAAGGCTGAAATTTAAATTTCAGCCTTTTTGTTTTTATGCATCAAATTTTTATAGGCCAATGCTGTATCCCAATGAAAATGATGTCCCCGGTTGCCTTAAAGAGAAAGACTGTCCGGCCGCACCAAAAGAATCATACAAACTTTGACGTTTTTCAGCCAAAATATTATCCACTTTTAAACTTATGGATGAATTACTGTCCTTTCCCATCGTTTTTGAAAAGTTGAAATTTAAACTGTTGAAAGGCTGCACGTAAACATCGGGGTTTTGGCCAAAACCAACAACTTCCAGTGTTTTTCCCTGTACATTGTAAAACAATCCTGTTTCCAATCCAAAGGTTGTATTGTTGTAATTCAATCCGGCATTGATAAGAAATGGCGATTGCCCTTGTAATTCTCTGGTATCTTTAATGATTTCTCCATCTCTGGCGAAAGTTTTTCTGGAATCAAACTCTTCATTTATCCCTTGATTCATTTTTATTTTAGAACCAATGACAGAAACATTTACATTTAAACTTAAGTCTTTTAAGCTTTCAGCCATAAAACCAAAATTCTTTCTGCCTTCAAACTCAAAACCAAGCACTTCAGCAGATGGCGAATTTCTGGGTGTAAATTGGTTTGGCGCAATTACAGAAAATGCAACCAATTCAATTGGGTCTTTAAAATTTTTATAAAAAGCGCTCAATGCAAGCATTTGATTCTGATTGCCATAAACTTCATATCTAAAATCAAAATTGTCAATATATGAAGGTTTTAGATTAATGTTTCCAAGAAAAATTACTCCGGTCAGTAAATCTGGAATTTGAACCACAGAAAGTTCTTTAAAACTTGGTCTTGCTGTTGTTTTAGAATAGGAAAACCTAAAATTTGTATTGTCGTTGTATTCATATATGATGTTTGCAGAAGGGAAAAAGTCCATTTCTTCAAGGGTCTTTTCATGGTCATATTTTTGGCTGCCTAAATTATTTTGGCCCGTAAAGAAAGTGGTGAAATACTCTGCTCTTAGCCCTAAAATAGTTCTCAATTTTTCTCCAATTTTAAATTCATTGGAAACATAGGCCGCAGCAGTGTTTTGATTGGCGTCAAAAGAGTTTGCAGGTTCAAAATTGCCACGTATATAGGAACCGGAATTGGTGGATGGCGTCCATATATTTTCATTGGCCAATATGGCGTTTGGGTCTCCGCCAAATACCGTCGGACTTATATTTCTAAAAGCTATTTCGTAATTGTAAACCGAATAATCACGCTGTTTATAACTGTACAAACCGCCAAATTTAAATACCGCCTTGTTCGAAAACAGCTCATATTTTTTTGTAAAATCTAATTTTCCAACCGCATTTATTTCTTCCAAATTCCGCCAAATTCTGTTGGGAAAACCCGCATCTGAACTGATGGTAAATCCGTCAGGCAATTTTATGAACGTTGTCAGCCTAACATCTTTATCATAAACTCTGGAGTAAGTTGGCGATATTTTCCATTCTGTAATAAACGAGGCGTCTTCACTGGTGTTTTTACCCGATAAAAGCACATTGGTAATGGCGCGTTCCGTGTATTCCAAATTGTCCTTTACAACATCTATCGCGTTTGAAATCTCCGTTTTTTGATCAAATAATGCAGCCCTGCTTTCACCATTTTGAATGTGCAAAAAATTAAGATTGTATTTTGATTTTAAGGTTTTGTATGACAAACCTGTCAAAACAGAGGCCAAAACATTGTTTGTGCCAATATCTCCTCTTTGTCTTCTGTCAAATCGCAATTCAAATTCGTCTCTTTCTTCAGGCTTTTGATAAATTCCATTTTCAAAACTTTCATAAAAAGTGGTGGTATTTTTGTAATCAACAGAAGCTATAAAACCAAGATTATTGCCATTCACATCAAACTGATTTCCATAATTAAAACCAATGCCAAAATCGGGCAAACTAGTTTTATTTTCTGTGGCCATTATAGGATTAAAAGCACGGGTAATTGGCTCTAAAGTTCTGTTTTTTGTTGATGCCGGATTTGGGATAATTTGCGCGGTTGAAATTGGAAGGGCTCTGTTACCATCATCAAAACCCAAAAAATCTGTTGCGCCACCTTTGTAAGTTAAATAATTGTCTTTGAAATGCATATTGGGATTAAAACCTCCTGAAACCGAAAATTCCATTTGCTTTTGTGTTGGAAAATCTTTGGTCACAATATCAATAACGCCACCCGTAAAATCGGCAGGTAAATCGGCAGAAGCAGACTTAATCACAAGAATATTTTCTAAAATATTGGTAGGGAAAATATTCATTTGAATGGTATTTTTATCGGGATCCAGCCCTGGAATATCCATCCCATTTAATATGGATTTTGTGTACCTGTCGCCCAAGCCCCTAACATAAACAAACTTTCCGTCCTGAACAGAAACGCCGGGAACGCTTTTTATTGCTGAAGCGATATTGCTGGCACCGGTTTTATTGATGCTTGCAATAGACAAACCGTCTATTAATGTCGCCGATTTCTTTTGATAAAATAAGATGGATGCTTCGGTATTTTGTCTGGCTGAAGAGGTAACCATCACTTCCTTCAACAAAACCGAAGAATTTAAGGTTACATTTATGGTAATCACTTCATTGGCTTTAACCTTAATCTCTGTTATTTCTTTTGATTCATAGCCAATAAATGAAAAAATCAAGGAGTAAACGCCTTCTTTAAGTTCCAAAGCATAAATACCCTCAAAATCTGATGTTGTTCCTTTTTCAGTATTTTTTACCGAAACATTGGCGAATGCCAGCACATCATTATAATCTCCATCCAAAATTTTTCCCGTCACTTTTCCTGTTTGTGCATTTACCACTTGCATAGCCATCATTAAACACACAATGATAAGAATTCCCTTTTTTAACATTTTGTTTATTTTAATTAAAATATTAGTTGAATGAACAAAATGCCCACAGCCTAAACAGGCGTATGGACATTTTATTTTAAAGTTTTAAAATTATATTAGTAGGCACTTTTTGATGATGCATAAGTCCAAGAAAATACTGAAGTAGTTGCTCCAACTGTTGCTGCACTTTTCGAAGCAATAGCAGTTACATTGTTGGTGAATTTTGTTACATCAGCAGGATTGGCACCAGTAATTAAATCGGCTATCGTAACGCCAACCGGCAAAACAACTTGCCAATTAGAAAAAGTAATTCTGCCATTTGCTAAAGCAGTTACAGATTTAGCACCATTCACTTTTACTTTAGAATCTGCTGAAAAACCGTAAGCCAAAACGTTTTTCATATTTGCAATAAGTCCGTCACGTAAGTCTGCATATTTGCTTGAAGTTCCAATTCCAATAAGTGTTACGTTTTCAATGGTATAACCCGCCTCCGTTGCGGCAGAACCTTCAGGACCGTCTAATTCCATCGCGCTGTCTGAGTCAACTCCCATAATAACCAAGGCATTTTTTATTGAACCAGACCAGGCTTGATCGAAATCTAAACCGTCATCGCCTTGCGCCCAAGTTAGAATGTTGGTAACGTTTACCGAACCTCCAAAAATTTCAATGGCATCATCTTGATTGGCAACAATTTCAATATTGTCAATAATAGTTCCAGATCCAACGCCACCAAGGGTTAATCCGTTAATTTCGTTATCTGCACCAATAGTAATTCCACCGTGTCTTATAGAAATATATTTATAAACACCAGAATTATCATTAGCGATATTGCCTCCATATTGGCCAAATGTATCTGTTGCAGGGATTCCTTCAATTTGTTTTGTGGCAACATCACCACTTACAGAAATTGGAGCTCTGCCAAGAACAATTACACCACCCCACAAACCATTGTCGGCTTTAGTTAAATTGGTTCCCGCTTTTTGTCCGATTTGGATATTGTCCAATACCGATGTAAATATAATTGGTTTGGCAGAAGTTCCTTCAGCGATTAATTTTCCGCCTTGGTCAACTATTAAGGCAGAAGCCAATGAACCTTGACCTTCAGCACCTTTTATAATTGTTCCGGCTTCAATGGTTAAGGTTACTCCTTCATCCACAACAACTTTTCCTCCTAAAATATATATTTTGTCTGCAGTCCAAGTTTCATTCACTTTAATAATTCCGGCTTTCGTGATTTGCGTAATTAGATCTTCGTCGTCTATTATTAAAGGAGAGTCGTTTCCATTTCCACAGCTTGTGGCTAAATTTGAAATAAAAATCAATACAATTAAGTAATAAAAAGTTTTCATAAGTAAAATTTTAGTTTAATTTATTTGTTTAATGTTTGATGCAAAGAACTTGCTATAAGTTAAACAAAAGGTTACTTAGAAGTTATAAAAAGGTGATAAAAGGGTAAATTTAATGTTAAGCGGAATTCGATTAATTCCCCAAAGAAATATCAGTATTCAACTTTAAGGCTTTTAATTTTTGGGTAATGGAAAGTGTATTTCCGGCAACAACGGCAACATCGCGCAATTCAATGGTTGCATAGCCCAAAAACGCAACTTCCAATGTATAATTACCTGGTTTTAAGTTGAAGGAAAAAGAACCTGTTAAATCTGAATTTGTTTCAAAATTGGTATTTTTAACAGTAATTGTCGCAAACGCCAACGGTTCATGATCAACATCATTATCCAATACAACACCTTCAATTTTTCCGTTTTTAGGAGCATCAGCAAAGAAAGAGCTTACTTCAAAAGACTGGCTGTATAAAAAAGTGCTGGTAAAAATCAAAAAAGCTGTAACCAATAATCGCATCGCGTTCTTATTTATTTTATGAACTACAAATTAAGCCACCCTATGTTAATTTATAGTTAATCAAAGTTTACTGTTTTATAACCTAAACGTTAAGATTTTTGGGTAAATCCCAATAAGTAGTAATTTATATCTGGTATTATGGGCCTTCCTAACTTTTTTTGTGGGCGTTACCGCAAGGGTCGGGCTTTCCGTTTCAATCTTTTTAGCAATGAAAAATCGCTAAAAAGGATTTTCACTTCAATCCCTAACCAAATGCTGTTTTAAATTGAATTTAACAAAATGACCAAAAATATGCCCTCAAAAAAATATAAATTATTAATGCGAATTAAGGGTTAAAAACAACAATAAAAAAGCAAGAAATCAATGATAAAAAGCATCAAAATATTTGCATAAAAGCCTGATAATCAGTATATTTATAGTGAATTTCAAACATTATAGACAACATGATTAATCAGG
>JAUXPH010000028.1 GCA_030683995.1 Lutibacter sp. | reverse complement strand
TTTACGCATTGAAATCTTGTGATGATAAAACTGCTTATAAATCGTTTAAAAAAATCAATTGCGATTATCATTCGAGTAATAAAAAACCTCGATGCAGCGCATCGAGGTAATTCATTTTTAAATTTGGTATAAGCAGAAGGGTCTAAAAAAACAGCTTTAGTATTTTATAAAAGTTCGGGAGTTCCAGAAATTTCTTGAACGCCCGAACTTTTTAAAATTAAAACAATATTCAATATTATGGTGTAGGTACTAATTTAATGGCCGCAATTGAATTCTTAACCAATGCATTTGCATATTTTGGGTTATGTAAACCATAGGTGTGGTCGTAATATAACACTCTATAGTTCCATATGGCCTTAGACACAACATCTTTTAAGTTATTTCTGTCAGTTTGAGCAGACGGAATAACCAGTACGCCTTCAGCATCAACTGAAAACTTTGGAGCAACCCTTACTATTTCCAGAGCCAATTCTTTCATTAAATTTTTAATTTTAGTTTGTGCTCCGTTTATGTCATAGTTAACTATCGCTCCGGTATGGCACTTTTTACAAGCATCTAAATTTGGTTTAAAAGAGTGGTTTCCGCTTTTCTTGTCACTAGAGGCTTTACCCATATGACACTGAATACAAGAAGAACCTTTATGTGTTCCGCTTCCTTTTGCCGGATAAACTTCAGTTCCTGCAATTTCATGCATATACATACCGCCTGCAAATAAAATTGACTGTGTGCCGTAATGTGGGCCAGGTCTTGATGTGATAAGATTAACTGTAGCGTCTGGATTTGCAGTAATTTGATTTCTATATGGATCTCTTGGTTGGTGACATTGTACGCACATATTGCTATTGCCTCCAAAATCAACAAAATCTGCAACACCGCTAACCCATTGTTCAGTAAATTGAATTGGGCCTTTTTTAGCTCTTAAAGCTGCATCTGTGCCACTAATTGCAGCACCAGCGGTTTCGTGCCCGCCTGAATGGCAAGTTGTGCATCCAATCCCTGTTCTGGTAGTTTCAGGAATAGTTGCATAAGCAACTCTAAAATCTCCATTTCCTCCAAATGGACTTAAAGTGTGCTTATATCCCTCTTCTGAGTGACAACTGGCACAATATGTAGTGCCTCTTAGCATGGAACCATTTTTAGGTGTGTTTTCAAAAGTTGCATATTGCACCACTTTGAAATCAGTATTGTGGCATGTTAAACATACATTTCCTCCATCCGCACCATTAACGCCATTAGCTCCGGGTGTCCCGTCAACGCCATCAATACCGGCCAAGCCTTGTGGCCCTTCGATAGGCTCGCTTGTACATTGAATAAACATTAAGCTTGATGCTAAAATCATCAAGAAACCTATTAATTTCAAATTTTTCATAATATTAGATATTTGTTTGTTTTAAATCTTTGATAAAAATACCAACAACTTTAACGTTTATTTATGATTTAAGTCATCTTTTTGAAAATTTTAAATTATTGATAATCAATACTATAGCTATTATTTTAATTTTTTATACATTATTTGGCGCGATTTTAACGATACTTTTGTTACACGTAAATGTAATTATTATTGCTTAAAGTAAAAAAATTATAGAAAAAAATGTGATGCTAAATTAATTTTAACAATCAAATTTAATTTGTGAGCATTAAATGCGTTAAACATTAAATTTTATATAATTTTTGGATATTTTTTATAGGGGTAATTGTGAAAGTGGCAATAAATAAAAGGCGTCATATTTTAAATAATAATTGAGCAATCAATAATCAGTTCATTTTTTTTGTAAATTTGCTGATTAAAACCAAATGATATACAATGGCAAGATTCGAAATAAAACTTCCTAAAATGGGCGAAAGCGTTGCGGAAGC
Organism: Lutibacter sp.; assembly: GCA_030683995.1. Lineage (GTDB taxonomy): Bacteria > Bacteroidota > Bacteroidia > Flavobacteriales > Flavobacteriaceae > Lutibacter. The sequence continues at coordinate 1,475 of JAUXPH010000028.1, read as the reverse complement.
AACCATAACTTCCTGGTTAAAAAAGGTGGGTGACCATATTGATATGGATGAAGCCATTGTTGAAATTGCTACCGATAAAGTTGATTCTGAAGTGCCAAGTGATGTAGAAGGAACTTTGGTGGAAATTTTATATGATGCGGATGCCATTGTGAAAGTTGGCGAAACAATTGCCATTATTGAAACCCTGGATGAAAACGCCGAAGAAAAAGTTGCAGTTACTTCTGCATCTGAAGAAATATCAATTGAAGCTGAAGCGATTGAGAAAGAAGTGGAAAAATCCATTGAAACAACATCCATCGGCAAAGTTTCTGAATCAGGCAAATTCTTTTCTCCATTGGTTAGAAATATTGCGACTACCGAAAATGTTTCCATGGAAGAATTGGAAGCGATTATCGGCACAGGAAAAGATGACAGAGTCACTAAAAATGATATTTTAGCTTATATTGAAAACGGAAGAAGCGCTTCAAAACCTGTTCCTAAAGAAACTGTTGCAGAAGCACCGCAGCAAAAAGCTACAACAACTGAAACAGTTAAAACGGCTGCACCAATATCAGTAAGCGGCGAGGACGAAATTATTGAAATGAGCCGTATGGGTAAATTAACTGCGCAATATATGGTGGCTTCCGTGCAAACTTCTGCCCACGTGCAATCTTTTATTGAAGTTGATGTGACCAATATCGTTAAATGGAGAGATCGCGTAAAAGACCAGTTTTTTGCCCGTGAAGGTGAAAAAATCACTTATACGCCCATTTTTATGCAAGCGGTTGCCAAAGTGATAAAACAATTTCCAATGATTAACATCGCGGTTGATGGCGATAAAATTATCAAAAGAAAAGCAATAAATCTTGGAATGGCAGCTTCCTTGGCCGATGGAAATTTAATTGTTCCGGTAATTAAAAATGCTGATCAGTTGAATTTGGTGGGAATGACAAAAGCCGTAATTGATTTGGCTGAAAGAGCCAGAAAAGGACAATTAAAACCTGATGATATTCAAGGCGGAACTTATACCGTAACCAATGTTGGCAGTTTTGGCAGCGTTTTCGGAACGCCTATCATTAACCAGCCGCAAGTAGCTATTTTAGCATTGGGCGCTGTGCGTAAAGTTCCGGCAGTTATTGAAACGCCCGATGGTGATTTTATTGGAATCCGCCACAAAATGTTTATCTCCCATTCTTATGATCACCGTGTTGTGAATGGCGCTTTAGGTGGAATGTTTATAAAAGCGGTGAAAGAAAGTTTGGAAGCTTGGGACGTAAAAGCCGATTTTTAAGATAGTCAAATTAAAGTCGTTTCAAGTGCTACATAAAAACAAAAAAAAGCAGCCAAATTAAAATGAGGCCACTGAAAAAGTCAATTTAAGACTTAAATATTAATAAAAAGGGAGTAGAAACGCAAGTTTATCTACTCCTTTTTTTGTATCTTGTAGCGTCTTAAACACCTAATATATATGCTGTTACAACAAAAAACAATTCAAT
>JAUXPH010000020.1 GCA_030683995.1 Lutibacter sp. | reverse complement strand
TGTTTTTTTGAAAATCTATTTTCTACAGACAGGTCGTCCCTCTGGGACTAAAAAAGCTCCATAGGAGCGAAATGTTTGTAAAAAAATGGAAAAATTCAGTATTTAAAGCCCCATCGGGGCGACCTGTTTGTTTTGAAAAATTTAACCGGACAATAATGTTATTGAATATAAAAAGGTTTAGTTTTTGCTAAACCTTTTTTGTATTCTATTTAAACCTTTACAAATTAAATAATATAAGGTATTAACAATCCTTAAAGTCGCCAAATCATCGACCCAAAATAGATGAATGATGTAAGTATTTATATAAATTATGTAACAAATGTCACAAGTTTTTCAACTAATTTTGAGTGGTTATATTAAATCAATACAAATTAATTAATAAAACGAAACAATATGAAAAAATTATTTATTATCGCAATTATAGGAACTTCTTTAATGTTTCAAAATTGCAATACAAAAGAAAAACAAGAAAAAACGGAAACGCTAAATGATTCCATTGTTACAGAAACTGTAATTATTGATTCTCTAACTACTGAAAACGGAACAGAGATTATTGTAGAAGACGTATCCAATGAAGTTGCAAAAACCGCCACTGATAAATCTACAACGGTTACTAAAGTAACTGTAAAAGATCCTGTTAAAGTTGTTACCAAAACTACAACTGAAACAAAAGTGGGCGAAAACACTAAAGTTGAAGTAGTTGTTAAAGAGCAACCTACGAAAACAGAAGAACCAGCGGCTCCCGTTGTAAAGGTGGTTGTTAAAGAACCAACAGTGGCAGCAAACACTTCTAACTGGGTAGTTCCTGCAAAATACCAAACAATGAAAAACCCTACAGATCCAAAAGTTGATATGGCCATTGGAAAATCATTATACGGCAAACATTGTAAATCTTGTCACGGAAGTGAAGGTTATGGAGATGGCGTAAAAGCCAAAGAAATGAAAGGGGATTTAGGTGATTTTTCATCTAAAAAATTCCAATCACAAACTGATGGCGCATTGTATTACAAAACCACTTTTGGGAGAGATGATATGCCGGCATTTAACAAAAAACTTCCTTCAGATGAAGACAGATGGTTGATTGTCAATTATATGAGAACCCTGTAATCATAAAAATAAGAAAATATAGCATAAAAAAACTGAACAAATTGTTCGGTTTTTTATGTTATATGGTCATTGAGAAGATCCTGATTTCCGGCTGATTCTCCACCAGCCTTAAATCAAATGCCATACAAATATTTCGCACAAACATTCTCCCTGCTTCTTTTACCACAATTTTGTTGTCGTAAACATCAATTAATCCATCACCTATGATTTCACCTAATCTCCCAATTATTTCATTTTTAACCTGAGATGTTAATCCCATATTCCATTCCGTTTCCAAATTACACATCAAATTTAATATGTGCTTTCTGATGATCAAATCGGTATCAGTTAACAAATGACCTCTAAAAACAGGCAATTCACCTTTATTTACGCGATCTGTATAATCATCTATTTCCTTTTCGTTTTGGGCAAATGCATACCAGGAATCGCTGATTGATGACATTCCCAAACCAATCATCAGCTCCGTTTTACCGGCAGTATAGCCCATAAAATTACGATGCAGTTTTTTAGCTTCCATCGCTTTGTGCAACGAATCACTTGGCAAAGCAAAATGATCCATGCCTATTTCAACATAACCGTTGTCAAAAAACAATTGTTTTCCCAATTCATATAAATGGCGCTTTTCATCATCTTTTGGCAAATCACTGTTCTCAAAACCTCGTTGTCCAACACCTTTAATCCAAGGCACGTGGGCATAACTATAATAGGCAATTCTATCAGGTTTTAAAGCAATGGTGTTTTTAATGGTATTTCTGATGCTTTCTTCGTTTTGAAAAGGCAAACCAAAAATTAAATCGTGACTGATTGATTCGTAGCCAATTTTCCTTGACAAATCGTGAACTTTTTTTACCTGTTCAAAACTTTGGACTCTATGAATCGCTTTTTGGACTTTAGGATCATAATCCTGAATTCCAAAGCTGTTTCTACGAGAACCTAAATCGTACATCGTTTGCAATTGATCTTCTGATGTGTGATTTGGGTGACCTTCATAACTAAAATCGAAAATCTCAAATTTATCGGCTCTTTTAAAAATTCCGTTGATTAATTTCTTTAAATTTTCAGAAGAAAAAAATGTTGGTGTACCGCCTCCCAAATGGATTTCTCTAATTTTTGGACGTTTTCCCAACAAATCGCAATACAAATCCCATTCTTTTAAAACGGTATCCATATAAGGCTGCTCAACTTCATGGCGTTTGGTAATTTTTTTATGGCAAGCACAAAATGTACACAAACTTTCACAAAAAGGAAGGTGAATATATACGCTTATTCCTTCACTGTCATTGCTTTCATTAAAAGATTTCACCACTGTTTTTTTCCAGTCTTCCATCGCAATTCCCTCTTTGTCCCAAAAAGGAACGGTTGGGTAACTGGTGTATCTTGGACCGGGAATATTGTATTTTTGAATTAAGTTTTTCATTATTTGGGTACTTTTATTGGCTGTTTATTGGGCTTTGGTTTTAGAATTTTGTTAACCTAAAACAAACAACTATTTGTATTCTTTAACCGCATCAATAAACGCTTTCGCATTTTCTAACGGCACATTTGGTAAAATTCCGTGGCCTAAATTAACGATGTATTTATCTTTTCCGAAATCGTTAATCATTTTGGTCACAATTCTTTTGATTTCTGCTGGTGGCGACAATAAACGCGCTGGATCCATATTGCCCTGAAGCGTTATATTTCCACCTGTAAATTTTCTTGCCATTTGAGGTGTAATTGTCCAATCCACACCCAAAGCCGAGGCATTTGATTTCGACATATCTTCCAACGCAAACCAACAACCTTTTCCAAAAGCAATTACCGGTGCATCATCTTTCAATGCTTCAATAATTTGGTTGATGTATTTCCATGAAAATTCCTGATAGTCAACTGGAGATAACATTCCTCCCCAAGAATCAAAAATTTGGACGGCATCAACACCCGCTTTTACTTTTTCTTTTAAATAAGCAATGGTGGTATCGGTAATTTTTTGCAATAAAGTATGTGCAGCAATTGGTTGGGTAAAACAAAACTCTTTGGCAATATCATAAGTTTTAGAACCCTGGCCTTGCACGCAATAACATAAAATTGTCCAAGGTGATCCGGCAAAACCAATCAACGGAACTTCGTTATTTAGCATTTGCTTGGTCATTTTAATGGCATCCATCACGTATTTTAATTCAACAGTCACGTCTGGCACAATCACACTGTCAACATCTCTTTGGGTACGAATCGGTTTTGGCAACCAAGGACCTGTTCCTTCTTTCATTTCCACTTCAATGTTCATCGCCTGCGGTATCACTAAAATATCCGAAAACAAAATAGCAGCATCCATTCCAAATCTGCGATAAGGCTGCACCGTAATTTCCGAAGCCAATTCTGGAGTTCTGCAACGGGTAAAGAAATCGTATTTATCACGAATTTCTCTAAATTCCGGTAAAAAACGCCCTGCCTGACGCATCATCCAAACTGGCGGACGTTCAACTATTTCTCCTTTTAGGGTTCTTAAATATAAATCGTTTTTGTACATTTTTTTGTGTTTTGGTATTTTAGTAATTTCGAATCTTGGATTTTTTTTGGCGTTCCTTTCAGGCCGCGCCATCCGTTCTATCTTTTTTTCATTACATTTCAAAAAAGGATATCTCTCTTGTCGCTAACGCAAATTGGTTTTCAATTGTAAATAGTGCTAGCTTTTTGCAGCTACCGCTTTCATTGCGATATCAATCGCCTTTCTTACTTTATAAATATCTCTTTTGCTTATTGCGGTTCCTAAAAACCAAGCTTCAAATTGAGATGGCGGCAAAAACACGCCATTTTCCATCATTTTCCAAAAGAATATTTTAAATTTATTGGTATCACTGGTGAGTGCAGTTTTAAAATCAACCACCGGTGTTTTTGTAAAAAATGGAGAAATCATGGATCCAAATCGGTTTACCTGCAAATCGATTCCATTTTCTTTAGCTGCATTTAGTAAAGATCGCTCTAAAAAAGAAGCCGTTTTTTCAAAAGCTGCATACGGATTTTGTTTTTTTAATTCCGTTAAAGTCGCAATACCGCAAGCCATAGCAATTGGGTTTCCCGATAAAGTTCCTGCTTGGTAAACATCACCCAAAGGCGCTACCATTTCCATAATTTCATTTCTGGCACCATAAGCGCCAACCGGAAAACCTCCGCCAACAACTTTTCCCAAACAAGTGATATCGGCTTCTACACCCAACAATTCTTGGGCTCCTCCGAATTTTGAACGAAATCCGGTCATCACTTCATCAATAATTAAAAGAACACCGCTTGCTTTGGTTAAATCTCTTAATTCTTCTATAAATTCTTTGGTCGGATTTACAACGCCCATATTACCGGCTATTGGTTCTATGATTACGGCAGCAATATCATCATGCTTCGCTAAATGTTGTTCAACACTGTCAATATCATTATATACCGCAACCAGCGTATTTGCAACAGCTTCCGGCGGAACGCCTTTACTTCCGGGAATGCTTAACGTTACCAAACCCGATCCTGCAGCAACCAGCATATCATCTGCATGACCGTGATAACAGCCTGCAAATTTGATGATTTTATTTTTTCCTGTGAATGCTCTGGCCAAACGTATGGCGCTAAAAACCGCCTCAGTTCCTGAGCTTACAAAGCGTACTTTATCCATTCCTGGGAAAGCATCACAAACAATTTTGGCCAATTTAATTTCTCCAACTGTTGAAGCGCCAAAAGTTGTTCCTTTTTTTAAGGCTTTTTTTACTGCCTTTTCTACTGTGCTGTTTCTGTGACCCAATATCATGGGTCCATATGACAACACCATATCAATGTATTCGTTTCCGTCAACATCAATAATTTTGCTGCCTTTTGCCCTGTCAATAAATATAGGAATTCCTCCAACAGATTTAAAAGCCCGAACCGGAGAGTTTACTGCTCCCACCAAGTTCTTTTTACCTTTTGTATATAATTCTAATGATTTTTCTAGTTTCATTTTCTTTTATTTTTGTGTAATCGTGTCCCTTCGACTGTACTTCGGCTAAGCTCAGTAACCACGCTCAGGGTGACATTTTGTTCATTTGTAAAATTAAATCTAAACGATTCAACAACTCAACAAATAAACTTATTTTAACGTTTCAATAATAATTTGGCAACATCTTTTGCAAAATAGGTAATAATAATGTCGGCTCCTGCCCTTTTCATCGACAGCAAACTTTCCATCATCACCCGATCGCCATCAATCCAACCTTTTTGGGCAGCTGCTTTAATCATCGCATATTCACCGCTTACATTATAACAAGCAACCGGACGGTCGAAATTGTTTTTGACATCTCTTATGATATCCAAATAAGCCAAAGCTGGTTTTACCATTAATATATCGGCACCTTCCTGATCGTCAAAAGTGGCTTCGCGCAAGGCTTCATCCCTGTTTGAAGAATCCATTTGATAGGTTCTTCTGTCACCGAAAGTTGGCGCAGAATCTGCGGCATCCCTAAACGGACCATAATATGCTGATGCGTATTTTACCGCATAAGACATAATTGGAAGATCGTAAAAACCTGTATTGTCCAACGCCTCTCTAATCGTTGCAATCATACCGTCCATCATTCCCGATGGCGCCACCATATCCCCTCCCGCTTTTGCGTGAGAGATTACTTGTTTGGCGATGTTTGGCAAGGTTGCATCATTGTCAACATCATTATTGTGAATTACGCCACAATGGCCGTGACTGGTGTATTCACAAAAGCAAACATCGGTAATAACGTATAAACTCGGATAATTTTTTTTGATGAAACGGATGGCATTTTGCATAATTCCGTTATCGTTCCAGGTTTCTGAACCAATTTCATCTTTTTTTGATGGAATTCCGAAAAGCAATACTGCAGGAATATCCAATGCAACCACTTCATCCAGTTCTTTTGAAATTCTGTCTAATGACCATCTTTTAATTCCTGGCATGGAAACAATTTCGGTTTCAATATTTGTCCCTTCTTCAATAAACAAAGGATAAATTAAATCATCAACGGTAAGTCTGTTTTCCCTTACCAAACGACGAATATTTTCAGTTTTACGAAGGCGTCTTGTTCTATTCATAATCAAAATATTGATTTACAGATTCTATTACATTTTCAACTGTTGGCTCATCGGCCACAAATACATTTTCAAAATCGTCGATGGCTTCAGAAGCGGTTGTGTTTCCAATACAAAAAGCCACGCTTTGGGTATCGGTATTTTTTGATAAATAACTTTTTACTGATGACGGACTAAAAAATAAGATGCCATCATACGTATTTTTTATTTTTACAGGTTTGAAATTGGTGGTGTATACTTCAATTTCATTGACCTTAATATTGTTCTCGGTTAACATTTCCGGCAATTCATTGCGTCGCAAGTTTCCACAGAAAAAATGAACCTCATCAATGTCTTTATTCAGTAAGATTTCGTCGGCCAATTCCTCAGCTGAATTCGCTTTAACGGTTACTTTAACGTTTTTTTCCTCCAAAAATTGCGCGGTTTTATCGCCAACGCAATACACGTTTTCAAATTGTAATTCATCCGAAGAAAACTGGTTGAAGATGCCAATTATGGCATTTTTACTTGTGAAAATTGCGTTTTTGATCGGATTTTGAATTTTAATGGAAGTATTGAAAGAAATCTCAATCAATTCAATTTCATCTACAATAAAATGATGCAACAGTTCCTTTTGCGATTGGGAAAGCTTTTTGGTGGACAGGATTTTTTTTTTTGTGTTCATCTATTTCTTCATTTCAGCTTTTATGCTTTCCATTAATTTTTTTCCGCCGTTATTTAATACTTCTTCAGCACAAATTTTGCCCAAATTTTTCCATTCACTTAATGGAACCGTTTTTTCAACTTCCACTTTTTCTGAACCGTTTATGGCAATTAAAATTCCTTTAAAATAGATTTTATCGCCTGTAATTTTTGCATTTCCGCCGATTGGCGCAGTACATCCGCCTTCCAGTGTTTTCATAAACTGACGTTCAACAGCAACAGCCATTTCAGTTTCTATATGGTTTATTTGAGCGCAAATATCAAGGATTTCGGTGTCAGCTTTTAAAGCGGTGACCATGATGGCGCCTTGTGCTGGTGCTGGAATCATCCAATCCAACATCACATGATTTTTTGGAAGCAAGTTGATGCGTTCCAAGCCGGCAGCGGCAAAAATGGCCCCATTCCAGTTGTTGTCAACCAATTTTTGCAAACGCGTATTTACGTTTCCCCGTAAATCGGTAATGCTATGTTTCGGATATTTATGCAACCATTGCGCGGTTCGTCGTAAACTTCCCGTGGCTATAATAACGTTTTCTTGATTGATTAAAAAATCTGAATTGTTTTTAAGCACCAAAACATCACTGATATTGGCTCTTTCCAAAACGGCAGCCTGTGAAATTTTTTCGTGCAAATCGGTTGGAACATCTTTTAAAGAGTGCACCGCGATATCAATTTCTCCGCGAAGCATCGCATTGTCGAGCGTTTTAGTGAACAATCCAAAACCGCCTATTTGGTGTAATGGTTTGTCCAAAACCTCATCGCCGGTTGAAGTAATTTCAATAATTTGGGCTTGGTATCCTAATTTTTCAAGTTGTGATTTAACTAAATTTGCTTGCCATAATGCGAGTTGACTTGCTCTTGTTCCTATTTTAATCTTGCTCATTTAAGGTCAACTCTTTAATATTAAACATTTTACTGATCACGCTAATGCTTAAATCAACAGAAGTTTCATCATCTTTTAAATGTTTAACAAATTGTGTGGTAATTTTTTGAATCATACGGTTTGTCAAAAACTCTGCGTGTTCAATATTAAAATCTTTCAATCTTCTTGATTGAAAATCTATTTCATCGTGTTGAATTGCCTGAAGTGATTCTTTTAAAGCATTCACAGCCGGCACATATTTGCGTTGTTCAATCCAATCGTTAAATTCACCTTTATATTTTTGAATAATGGCTTCAGCAGCAGGAATTTCATTTTTACGATTTTCAATGGTTAAGTCCGTGATTTTTGAAAGTTCATCAACATTCACCAACCTAACACCGTCAATATTTTTTACAGAAATATCAACATTTTCAGGCATTGACAAATCTAAAATCAATATTTCTTTGCCATTTTTTAAATGGTCTTGACTTATGGTATGGGTTTCTGCACCCGTTGAAACAATTAAAATATCGGTATCTTCAATTTCTTTTGCTAAGTCGGCATAATTTTTTACGGTAATTTCAGGATGTTCCGCTTTAAATTCCAAAGCCCTTTCGTGGGTTCTGTTAATAAGCGTCACGTTTTTGTTTGAAGTGTATCCCAAAACATTTTTGCAAGTATTTTTTCCGATGTCGCCCAAACCGTAAATAAGAATTTTTTGTTCATTATAATTGCGAATATTTTCCATAATATAATGAATGGCAGCGTAAGCCACAGAAGTTGTGCCCGAACTTAATTGCGTATTGTTCTTAACATCTTTGCTTGCCTGTAAAACCAAATTCATCAAGCGCTCTAAATAAGCATTGGTTGTGCCTGCAATTTTTGCTTGTTTAAAAGATTCCTTTAACTGGCTTACAATTTCGTAATCGCCTAAAATTTGGCTGTCTAAGCCAGTTCCTGTTTTAAACAAATGACGAACGGCATCTTTATTTTTATAAACATAAGAAACCCTGATAAAATCTTCAACAGTTCCATTTGAATATTTGATTATTAAACTAATCAATTCAAAAGGATGTTTGGCAAAACCGGTTATTTCAGTTCTATTGCAAGTGGATAAAACAAAAATCCCATCGATCCCTGATTCTTTAGCCTCCTTTAATAATAATTTTTGATTTTCTTTTGTGATACTGAAAGTGCCTCGCACTTTTACATCGGCTTTTTTATAACTTAACCCTACACAGTATAATTTTGTAGGCATGTTTTCTTGACTCATAAAAATAGTGTTATCAATAAGTGTCGTCAAAAGTACGAAGTTATAGTTGTACAAAACATCGGTAAAAGTACTATTATTATCGACATAAGTTACCACCCCTAATTTATAATACTTCTAAATAAGCTAATATTGAATAAAAGTATGATAAATGTCAGCAAAATAAGGCTTCAAAAACTATGACTTTTATCATATTTTTATTGTACAGATGTTTTTTTGTATGGTTTTTTATTCCTATTTTTGCCTTGGTTTTAAAGTTAATTCATAAAAATATCTTATGAAATCCAATTTAGAAAATTACAAAAATATCGACAAAAGTACCCAGTTTATTTTTAATGAAACGGACACTTTTAAAGTTTTTAATTTAAATAACTTGTCGGATAACGATGAGTTTTATAAACTTTCTTTAACCAAAAATTACATTCAAATTTATTTTTGCTGCAATAATGAATGTAAAGTTGCTTTCAAATTTGAACATTGTGTTATGCCTTTGTTTGAAGGCAATTCGAGTATGGTTTATTTTAAGGATGAAAAAATGGACCTGCTTTTTAAGTTGCCTCCAAATTCCGAGTTGCTGGCCATTTTAATTTCCATTGAACATTTTCATTCCTTATTTTCCATTAACGGAACCGTTTTATTTAACTATGGCAGTTTAAAGGGAGAAAATCCAATCATTGAACCTAAAGAGACAAGTTCTTCCATAAAATTAATATTGAACCAATTAAGGACCAAACAAACAAATGATTTGCTTAGGCCAATTTACATTAAGGGTAAAGTTTACGAATTGCTGAGTTATTATTTCAGCCAATCTTCTGAAAATGAAACTGAAAATTGCCCTTATATTTCCAATGAAGAAACCGCCAGCAAAATAAAACAGGCAAAACAGCTGATTATTACCAATATGAACAACCCGCCATCACTTACCGATTTGGCAAAGGAAGTTGGCTTAAACATCAAAAAATTAAAAACCGGCTTTAAGGAAATTTATGGCGTTCCCGTTTTTACATATTTATTGAATTATAAAATGGATTTGGCTAGAACATTGCTGCAGGAACAACAAATGAATGTGAACGAAATAGCCTCTCATTTAGGTTACAGCGCTTCCAGCCATTTTATTGCCGCTTTTAAAAGTAAATTCGACATTACACCAAAACAATTTTCAAAATCATAATGAAACAAAATCAATGAAAGGAGCTTTATTAGTAAATTTAGGATCGCCAAACAGCACTTCAACAAAAGATGTTCGAAATTATTTGGATGAATATTTAATGGATGAACGGGTCATTGATGTTCCGTATTTGTTTCGCGCATTTTTGGTGAAAGGCATTATTTTAAATACCCGACCAAAAAAATCGGCGGCAGCTTATAAAAAAATATGGTGGGATGAAGGTTCTCCTTTAATTGTGCTTTCTCAAAGATTACACAAAAAAGTACAGGAAAACACCAATATTCCTGTTGAATTGGCGATGCGTTACGGAAATCCATCTATGAAAAGCGGCATTCAAAAATTGGCCGATCAAGGCGTTGATGAAATTTTACTGATTCCGCTTTATCCGCAATTCGCCATGGCAACCACAGAAACCATTGAAGTCTTGGCAAAAAAAATTGCAAAAAAACAGTTCCCGAATATTAAATTAACGATGGTTCCCGCGTTTTACAACCAACCCGATTATATTGAAGTATTGAGCGAAAGCATTCAAACTTCTCTTGAAGCATTAAAACCAGAGCATCTTCTTTTTTCATATCACGGCGTTCCGGAAAGGCACATCAAAAAATCGGATATCACAAAATCACATTGCACAATTGATGGCAGTTGCTGCAATACGCCATCAGCTGCCCACGAGTTTTGTTACCGCCATCAATGTTATGAAACCACCAAAAATGTTGCCGCAAAATTAAATTTGGCGGAAGGCAGTTACAGCACTTCCTTTCAATCGCGTTTGGGAAGTGACCCTTGGTTGCAGCCTTATACCGATAAAACCATAGACAACTTCGCCATAAATGGCTTAAAAAAATTAGCAGTGGTTACGCCCGCATTTGTTACAGATTGTTTGGAAACTTTGGAAGAAATTGGCATGGAAGCCAAACATTCATTTATGGAAAATGGCGGTGAGGATTTTAATATGATTCCTTGTTTAAACGAAGATGACAATTGGGTAAAAACATTATCGGGTTGGATTAAAGAATGGGCGAAATAATGATTTAATACTGAGAATTTTCAATAATTATTTTTTAAAAACCTGATGATGTGGATTTGTAAACGCGTCATCAGGTTTTCTTTTTACTTCAACAATAAAACAGACGCCAAAACCATTCAAAATATTAAAACCCTTTTGATGATTCATAAATTAATTTTGGCTACATTCGTTATCAATAAAGCTTGACACTTGTCATACCAAGCCAACCAAATATGGGTGGATTGGGATGATTTTGCCAAGACTATAAGTTGGCTTTTAGTTGTAAACAAGCTTGAAAAATTCTGCAAACCAAAGATGGAAAAGGATAAACAAAAATATGTGACTTTTATACAAAATCCTAATATTGATTTCTTATTTGGATATTTTGGAGCTATGAAAGTGCCGACCAAACAGGACGGATACAAACCAATAAATGCTATTCAAATTGACGAAGACGGAATTGAAACAATTTTAAAGCACTTTTATCAACGAAAACCCGAAACGACTTCTGTTCAAAATTTTAAAAAATATATCCAAGAAATTACTTCTGATAAGTTTACCGATAACGAAAGAATAAAAATACCAAATAAAGTTCAAGTTCATTTATCAATTTCACTCACCGAAAAAAGTTTTTTTGATGTTGACGTTGATAATCTCGCCAAAACTGTGTTGGATTCATTAAATGGAATAGCATTTGACGATGATTGTCAAGTTTCATCTTTAATCGTTGACAAACACGTTCATCCAATGAATGTAAACGGAATTCTCATAGGGATAACTAAGTTGACCGAGACAAGAAAAGGATTACAATTTAAATGAGATGAATAAAAACCAGCGAACGATAATATCTAATAGCAAAGTGGCTGAATGATTAATCAAATAAAACCTATTTTATGGATAATTTTTTAAATATAGATACAATAAATAATATTGATTGGGATTGGGTAATGAATAAAATATTTCTTTTTCTATACTTTTATATCTTGATTTATTATACCAAATATGGATTTATACAACAATTATTGTCATTTGAAAATGATTATGGAAAAAGAACAGAAAATAAATTAGTTTTCTTTATTCAATCTTTTCTATACACAAGTATTAGCTTATTATTAGTCCCAATTGGCATCATCTTTTTTAATTTATTTGAAGACCCAGAAATGCATATTGTTAATCTTATGATAGTTACATCAATAACTATTATTTTGTATTGTTTTAAAAATGCTTACTTTTATGTTTATCTTGATTATGAAAAATCTACGCTTAAAACTTTAATACAAGAGCAAGAAAACAAACTAAAAAATATAAAAAAATAAATACTTCAAAAAACAGATAATATTTCATATAAAAATTACGAAATGTTTAGCCATAAGTTGATTTTTTATAAATAACTATAAATAAAATATCGATTAAGTTAATATTATTCAAATATTCAACACTTTTATTGAATATATAATAGTTTGTTTATCAGTTAGTTATAAACTTTCGATTGATTTTTATCATACAAAATACGAAATCGTTTTCATAAATTTGTGGCATTATAATGACAATTTTAACAACTGAAATTTATGAAAAAACTTCTATTGGGTAATGAAGCATTGGCACAAGGCGCCATTGATGCCGGTTTATCCGGTGTTTACGCCTATCCGGGAACGCCTTCTACCGAAATAACAGAATATATCCAAAAATCAAAAATAGCACAAGAATTAAATATCCATGCATCTTGGTCGGTCAACGAAAAAACCGCGATGGAAGCTGCACTCGGTATGTCATACGCCGGAAAAAAATCGATGGTCGTGATGAAACACGTAGGTTTAAACGTGGCGGCGGATGTGTTTATGAATATGTCCGTTTCCGGAATTAATGGCGGTTTGGTGGTTGTTGTGGCCGATGATCCTTCGATGCATTCTTCACAAAACGAACAAGATTCAAGGTATTATGGCAAATTTGCGATGATTCCTATTTTAGAACCTTCCAACCAACAAGAATGCTATGATATCACCAAATATGCTTTTGAACTATCAGAAAATTTAGGATTACCTGTTCTCATTCGATTGGTTACACGTTTGTCGCACTCAAGAGCCGGTGTTGTTACCGGCCAAAGGATTGCACAAAATACTGTTAATTTGCCAAAAATTGAAACACAATTTCAGTTAATCCCAATACATGCGCGTGACCGATACAAACATTTGGTTGACATTCAGCCAGATATGCTTGAAATATCAGAAAACAGTGACTTTAATAAATTCCATGAAGGCACCAACAAAACCATCGGAATTATTGCATCAGGCATAGCCTATAATTATTTGATGGAAAATTTTGAGGATGGCAATTGTCCTTATCCGGTTTTAAAAATTTCGCAATATCCATTGCCAAAAGAACCAATCAAAGAATTGTTTGACACCTGCGAAAAAATATTGGTATTGGAAGACGGCTATCCTTTTATTGAAGAAGCCATTTCCGACTTCTTAGGCGAAAACCGAAAAGTAATCGGACGTTTAAGCGGCGATATTCCGCGTGTTGGAGAACTTAATCCCGACAATATTGCGAATGCTTTGGGTTTTGATATCGTGATCAACGACAATTTGCCAAAAGTGGTTTTGGGAAGACCGCCGCAATTGTGCGTTGGCTGTGGCCACAATGATTTGTTTAACGCCATTAATGTTTTAAAAAATGAATCGGCTACGCAACAGGTTTTTGGCGACATAGGCTGTTCTGCCTTAGGCGTTTTGTCGCCTTATGAAAGTATCAATACCTTGATTGAAATGGGTTCGTCCATTACCATGGCAATAGGCGCTTCCAATGCGGGAATTCATCCGGCAATTGCCGTTATTGGGGATTCCACTTTTACGCATTCGGGAATGACCGGTTTACTGGATGCCATTATCGAAAAAACATCGATCACCGTTATTATTTCCGATAATTCGGCCATTGCGATGACCGGCGCGCAGGATTCAGCGGCTTCGGGCAGGTTAATTTCAATTTGCAAAGGTTTAGGCATTGAAGAAGACCATTTAAAAGTGATTACGCCATTGCATAAAAATTTACAGGAAAATATTGATATCATTCGGGATGAAATAAATTATAAAGGTGTTTCTGTTGTTATTGCCCAGCGTCCTTGCGTTCAACTTCCGAAGGAGAAAAAAGATAAATTAAAAGAATATACAAACGTGTCAATAAATTAAACCTATGTACACAAAAATAAATATCATTTTAGCCGGCGTTGGCGGACAAGGAATTTTAACCATTGCGGCTATTTTGGACACTGCCGCTTTGGATAACAATTTAAACATCAAACAATCGGAAGTGCATGGAATGAGCCAGCGTGGCGGTGCCGTGCAATCTCATGTGCGGATTTCGGACCAACCTATTTATTCTGATTTAATTCCGCAGGGAAAAGCAGATATCATTATTTCTGTGGAACCTATGGAATTGCTGCGCTATTTGCCATTTTTGAAAAAAGACGGCTATTTAATCACCGATTCAAATCCGTTTGAAAACATTAAAAATTATCCGGAATTGGAAACACTTTACAACGAAATAAAATCGCACAAAAACCATATTTTAATCGATGCGATGAAAATTGCAAAAGATTTAGGTAATTCAAAAGCCACCAATATTGTTTTATTGGGCGCGGCTTCATCTTTAATTCCTTTAAGCGATGAAAGTTTTCAAAAAGCAATAGCCACACTATTTGAAAGAAAGGGCGAACGCATTGTTGCAAAAAACCTGGAAGCTTTCTTAAAAGGTAAAGAAATTGCCGCTGAATTAGTTTCCTAAACACCAATTTATTTATGCTGAACAAAGAATTACTTAATCCCAAAAGCATTGTTGTTATTGGTGCATCTAACAATATTCACACACCTGGCGGAAGCGTTTTAAAAAATTTAATCGCCCACCATTTTAAAGGTGAATTGTTTGCCGTGAATCCGAAAGAAACGGAAGTGCAAGGATTGAAATGCTACCAAAATGTTTTGGATATTCCTGCAGTGGATTTGGCAATTATCGCCATTGCGGCAAAATTTACGTTGGAAACTATTCAAATTTTAACACAACAAAAAAATACCAAAGGATTTATCATTTTTTCGGCAGGATTCGGCGAAAAAGATGCTGAAGGCAAACAGCTGGAAGAACAAATTGTTAAAGAAATTAATACTGTTGGCGGCACACTTTTGGGTCCTAACAATATCGGATTAATCAACCAGCATTATGCAGGCGTTTTTACCACGCCCATTCCAAAATTAAACCCGAAAGGCGTCGATTTTATTTCAGGGTCGGGCGCAACTGCGGTATTTATTATGGAAGCTGCCATGGCAACCGGCTTGACGTTTTCAAGCGTTTATTCGGTTGGAAATTCGGCACAAATTGGCGTTGAAGAAGTGTTAGAACATTTAGACGAAACTTTTGAAAAAGGAAAAAGTTCGGAAGTGAAATTACTCTATATCGAAAGTATTGAAAATCCGCAAAAACTCTTAAAACACGCAGCTTCCTTAATTGCCAAAGGTTGTAAAATTGCCGCCATAAAAGCAGGAAGTTCCTCGGCAGGAAGCAGGGCGGCGAGTTCGCACACAGGCGCATTGGCCAATTCTGACGTTGCTGTGGATGCCTTGTTCAAAAAAGCAGGAATTGTGCGTTGCTTCGGAAGAAATGAATTGATTACCGTTGCCGGAATTTTTATGCATAAAGAACTAAAAGGCAAAAATATCGCGGTGATTACCCACGCTGGCGGACCTGCAGTGATGCTGACGGATGCCTTGTCCAAAAATGGATTGAACGTTCCTGAAATCAGCGGAAAAAAATCTGAAGAATTACTGAATAAATTATTTTTAGGTTCTTCCGTTTCAAATCCTATTGATTTTTTAGCGACAGGAAATGCGGAACAACTGGAAACCATTATCGATTATTGCGAAAATGAATTTTCGGATATTGATGCGATGGTGGTTATATTCGGAAGTCCGGGATTGTTTGAAGTTTATGATGTTTATGATGTTTTGGACAAAAAAATGCGCGAATGCAAAAAACCTATTTTTCCGATATTGCCTTCGGTGGTAAACGTAAAAAAGGAAATCGATTATTTTATTGCAAAAGGAAACATCAATTTTCCCGATGAAGTATTGTTTGGAAATGCTTTGGCCAAAATATTTAATACGAAGATTCCAGTTTCTGTAAAAACAAACAAAACAAGTTTAGATTTTGATGCAATCAGAAGCATTATCAATACTGCTGAAAACGGCTTTTTATCACCTCAACAGGTAAAAGAATTGTTATTGGCGGCAAAAATTCCATTGGTGAACGAAGCTGTTTGCACCACAAAAAGCGGCTGTTTAAGTGAGGCGCTAAAACTTGGATTTCCGGTGGTGATGAAAGTGGTTGGCCCCATTCACAAATCGGATGTGGGCGGAATTATTTTAAACATCAACACTACCGAAAAACTGGATGCTGCCTATGATAAAATTATGAAAATTGAAGGCGCAAAAGCGGTGTTGATACAGCCCATGAAAAAAGGCATGGAATTGTTTATCGGCGCTAAAAAAGAAGGAAATTTTGGACATATGGTGTTGTGCGGTTTGGGTGGCATTTACATTGAAGTTTTAAAAGATATCAATGTTTCGTTGGCTCCGGTTTCAAAAATGGAAGCGTCAGCAATGATTCAAAATTTAAAATCGTATAAAATAATTCAGGGAATCAGAAACCAGGAAGGCGTGAATGAAAATTTGTTCGCGGAAATTGTGGTAAAAGTTTCTGATTTATTAATGGCTGCACCGGAAATTGTAGAACTTGATTTGAATCCGCTATTCGGAAATTCCAAAGAAATTTTTGCGGTTGATGCCAGAATTATGATTGAAAAAATATAAAGATAATCCAAAAATGGCATATTCTTTTTAACATTATTCATATTTTAAATTTATTGATTAATTTTGAGGCCTTGAATTTTGTTTTTTTCAACAAAAGACATCCTCTATCTTATTCATCAAATTAAAATATCAGCAAATGAAATCATTTTTAATAAACGGACAAGGACTTATTAAATCCGATAAATGGGAACCAAATTGTTGGGTTAACATTGAAAAGCCTACCGAAGATGATAAAAAATATCTTTTAAATGAATTACAAATTCCTGAAGCATTTTATAATGATATTGAAGATATAGATGAGCGTCCGCGTATTGAAATTGAAGACGGCTGGGTTTTCATTTTATTCAGGATTCCATTTAAAAACCATAAAACAAATAACCCTTTTGAAACAGGTCCGGTCGGAATTATTTTTAAGGGAGATGTTTTTGTGTCAATTTGCTTTTATAAAACCGATTTGATTCCGGATTTTATACAATTCTCAAGACGAAAAAATATTATCAAACAAAATAATTATGATTTCATATTGCAGCTATTTTTATCATCAAGTGTTTGGTTTCTTAAATATTTAAAACAAATAAACCAACAAATAAAATCGGCTGAAAACACGCTGGAAAAATCGATCAGAAATGAAGATTTGCAAACTTTATTCAAAATTGAAAAATGTCTTGTTTATTTTACAACCTCATTAAGGGGTAATGCGATTTTAGTGCATCGGGTTAAAAATTTGAAAGTCAATAAAAACATTTTAGATGAAGATTTAATTGAAGATGTTGAAATTGAATTAAGGCAAGCTTTGGAAACAACAAATATATATAATGATATTTTAACAGGAATGATGGATGCTTACGCCTCTGTAATCAGCAACAATCTAAATGTTATTATGAAGCAATTAACTTCAATTTCGATTATTTTAATGATTCCTACGCTGGTTGCGAGTTTATATGGAATGAATGTTCCAAACGCATTACAAGATAACGTTTGGGGATTTTGGATTGTTTTAATAATATCTTTTATGTTCTCGCTATTGGGTGTTTTTCTTTTTTGGAAAAGAAGATGGTTTTAAATCTGTTTTATTGAATGGCCTTTTTTTTTGGAAAATGCGAAATTTAATTAAAAAGATTTATCAAACGGGATTCGGTTCACGATACTTCTGCCCAAAGTAACCTCATCGGCATATTGGAGCTCATCGCCTACCGCAATTCCACGCGCTATGGTTGAAGTTTTGATAGGCAAACTTTCCAATTGCCTGTAAATATAAAAGTTTGTGGTATCGCCTTCAATGGTAGAACTTAACGCAAAAATCACCTCTTTTATGGTTCCCGATTTTACTTTTTCAATCAAGCTTTCAATGGTTAAATTATGCGGGCCAATGCCTTCGATAGGAGAAATTTTTCCGCCCAAAACGTGGTACAATCCCCTAAATTGCGACGTATTTTCAATGGCCATTACATCGCGCACATCTTCAACCACACAAATAATTTCAGAATTTCGGGAGGGATTTGAACAAATTTCACAGATATCCTTGTCGGAAATATTGTGGCATTTTTCACAAAATTTAATCTCGTCCACCAATTTAATAAGTCCGGCCGCCAATTGGTGCGTTTGCGATGCCGGCTGCTTCAATAAATGCAAAACCAAACGCAAAGCGGTTCTTTTGCCAATTCCGGGCAATTGAGCAACTTCATTTACGGCATTTTCTAAAATTTTTGACGAAAAATTCATGTTGCAAATATACAATTAGAGAAGATATTCCCAATAATTTTGCTTTCTTTGTTAACCATAATAATAAAAATATTTAATGAAGCCAATTTATATTCTTTCCCTGATTGCCGTTTATTTTTGTATACTGCTTATAATTGCCTATTTCACAGGGAAAAGCGACAATAATGACACTTTTTTTAAGGCAAACAAAAAATCGCCTTGGTACATTGTCGCTTTCGGAATGGTTGGCGCTTCACTATCCGGTGTTACTTTTATATCGATTCCCGGATGGGTGCAAAGTTCCCAATTTAGCTATATGCAAATCGTTTTTGGCTATATGTTTGGCTATTTGGTGATTGCTTATGTGCTGATTCCCATTTATTATAATATGCAGGTAACTTCAATTTACGAATTTTTAAAACATCGATTTGGACCGACTTCACACAAAACAGGCGCCTTTTTCTTTTTTGTTTCCCGGGTTTTAGGCTCTGCTTTCAGGTTATTTTTAGTGGCTTCCGTTTTACAATATTACATTTTTGACGCTTGGAATGTTCCTTTTGAAATTACCGTAATTCTCTCTATTTTCCTGATTTGGATTTATACTTTTAAAGGCGGAATTAAAACCATTGTATGGACTGATACGCTTCAAACCGCTTTTATGCTTTTTGCACTTTTTGCTACTATAATCATCATTATCAACAAGTTAGAGTGGTCTATCTCTGATATTTTTTCTTCGGAGGAATTTAAACATTACAGCAAAATCATATTTACCGACGATTTTAGCGACAAGAAACACTTTTTAAAATCGTTTTTTGGCGGAATGTTTATTGCCATTGCGATGACTGGTTTGGACCAGGATATGATGCAAAAAAACCTGACTTGCAAAAATACCAAAGAAGCGCAATGGAATGTGGTGACACTTGGCTTTGTGCTGATTCTAGTCAATTTTGTGTTTTTAGTTTTAGGCGCTTTATTGTTTATTTACGCCGAAAAATTTGGGATTGTAACACCAGTTGTTGATGGCTCAATAAAAACCGACTTGTTATTTCCCGAAATCGCGCTTCATGGTGATTTGGGAATTTACATCGGTATCTTTTTTATTTTAGGATTGATTGCTGCCGCTTATTCGAGTGCCGACAGTGCCTTAACGGCTTTAACCACTTCCTTTTGTGTCGATTTTCTTGACATTGAAAACCGAGAAAAATCAAAACAAACCGCAATTCGAAAAAAGACACATATTGCTGTTTCAGTCGTATTAATTTTGGTCATCATCCTATTTCGATATGTATTAAAAGAAAACGTAATCAGCAGTGTGTTGCAAGTCGCTTCCTATACTTACGGACCACTTTTGGGTTTGTTTGCCTTTGGAATTTTCACAAAAATCCCCGTAAAAGATTCTTTAGTGTGGGCTGTTGCAATTCTTTCGGTAATTATTACCTATTATTTAAACGATTATTCAACCCAACTATTAAATGGCTATGTGTTTGGCTATGAGCTCTTAATTGTAAACGGAATCATCACTTTTATTGGACTTTTAATCATAAAAGCACCAAAAAAAGAAATCAATGAAAAAGTCATAAAAGATTTTTAATTTTGCAATATGGAGAATGATTTAAGCAATTATAGGAAAAATTACCAAAAAAGCGAACTTTCTGAAGAGGGAATTTCGGAAAATCCGATGGAGTTATTTCAAAAATGGTTTTTTGAAGTGGAGGAATTTGGAGGAGATTCTGAAGTGAATGCGGTAACAGTTTCTACCATTGGCTCAGATGGATTTCCAAAAGCCAGAGTTGTTTTATTAAAAAAATTCACTTGGGAAGGATTTGTTTTTTTTACCAATTACAACAGCGAAAAAGGAAAAGCAATTGCCCTAAACCCTCATGTTTGTCTGTCTTTTTTCTGGGCAGGCATAGAACGCCAGATTATTATTAAAGGTGTTGCAGAAAAACTTTCAGAAAATTTGTCGGATGGCTATTTTGAATCAAGACCCGATGGAAGTAAATTAGGCGCTTGGGCTTCTGACCAAAGTGAAGCGGTTCCTTCCAGAAATTATTTAGACGAGCGATTGGCTACCTTTGAAAAACAATACGAAAACAAAGAGATTCCAAGGCCAAAACATTGGGGCGGAATCCTAGTAAAACCAATAAGCATGGAATTTTGGCAAGGACGACCAAATCGCATGCACGACAGAATAAGATATACCTTACAGGAAGATTATAATTGGAAAATTGAGCGATTGGCTCCTTAAATAGTAACTTTGAAACTCAATAAAAAAAATGAAAACACTCTATATTGTTAGGCACGCAAAATCTTCTTGGGAATATGAAGGCATAAAAGACATTGACCGACCGTTGAAAGAACGCGGAATTAACGACGCTTATTTGATTTCGAACGTGCTGCAAAAAAAAATTGCGACGCCAGATGTGTTTATCGCAAGTTGCGCAAACAGGGCTTTGCATACCGCAATGATTTTTACCTACACTTTTAATTTTCCGCTTGCAAATTTGAGGATTAGCAAATCGCTGTTCAATTTTAGCGACGGTTATTTGATAAAAACCGTAAAAGCTTTGGATGACGGATTTGATTCGGCCATTATTTTTAGCCACGACCACGGAATCAGCGATTTTGTGAATAAATTTGGAAGTATTCACGTAGATAAAGTACCAACTTGCGGCGTTGTTGGCATCAAATTCGACACCAATCATTGGAAAGACATTAAATCGGGAAAAACTTTTTTAACAGAATTTCCTAAAAATTATAAATAGCACTAATTTGAAAATTGAAAAACTTGCCGGAATTGACATTGGATCTAACGCAATAAGATTGTTGCTGGTGAATGTTATTACGGAACAAAACAAAATCCAAGAGCCAAGTTTTAAAAAATCGGCATTGGTTCGGGTTCCCATTCGTTTGGGTGCCGACACTTTTTTAAACGGAAAAATTTCAGAAGAAAATAAAATCAGGATGATTAAGGCCATGGAAGCTTTTAAATTATTGATGGAAGTTCATGGCGTTCAAAAATATAAAGCCTGCGCCACATCTGCAATGCGCGAAGCAAGTAACGGAAATGAAGTTGCCAAAGAAATATTTGATAAAACTTCCGTAAAAATTGACATTATTGATGGCACGCAAGAAGCCAAGATTATTTTTGGAACAGATTTAAGCACGGTCATTACCGCTAAAAATTCTTATTTATATGTTGATGTTGGCGGTGGAAGCACCGAAATAACGCTTTTTTCAAAAGGAAAAATTATCAACTCAAAATCCTTTAAAATAGGAACCGTGCGTTTGTTGGACGACAATAAAGAATTTAAAAATATTTGGAAAAGCATAGAGCTCTGGGTCAAAGAAAATACAAAAAACTTAAAAAGGATTTCTGTCATTGGTTCTGGAGGAAACATCAATAAAATTTTCAAAATTTCAGGAAAACCAATGGGTAAACCGCTGTATTTAAGCTATATAAAAGATCAACTGGAATTATTGAGTAATTTAAGTTATGAAGAACGCATCATGCAGCTGGACTTAAATCCGGACAGGGCCGATGTAATTATTCCTGCAACCAAAATTTATTTATCGATTATGGAATGGAGCGGCGCAAATAAAATATTTGTCCCAAAAATTGGACTTGCGGATGGTATTGTGAAAAATTTATATTTTGAAAAATAAGTCCTATCCCCAGCCCCTACCGCGCGATGTCATTAAGTTAAGGAAATATTTGTCATTCCGACAAAGGAGGAATCACATCAAACAACCATAACATATGAGATTCCTCGTGCCTCGGAAGGACAAAAAAAAGGAGTAAATGTCTTAACTTAATGACATTGCCCTTCGGGCCTGCCTGCCGGCGAGGCAGGGGTTAGGGGGCTTTTTATAAATTCTTCCACCAATTTCCCGACTGATTTTTCGGCGATTTTAGCCACTTTTTGCACTTCTTCGTGTGAAACAGCTTCCACAATGCCTTCAACACCCAAATCGGTAATTACGGAGATTCCAAAACATATCATTCCCATATGTTTGGCGACAATCACTTCAGGCACGGTTGACATTCCAACCGCATCAGCTCCCAATATTTTTACCATTTTATATTCTGCGGGTGTTTCAAAAGTTGGTCCTTGCAACGCCAAATAAATTCCTTTATGAACCGGAATATTTAACCTTAGTGCAACTTCTTCCATTTTAGCAATCATTTTTTTGCTGTAAGCCTCGTGCATATCAACAAATCTCGGCCCAAAACGTTCATCATTTTTGCCGTGCAAAGGATGAACCGGCATAAAATTAATATGATCGGTTATGATCATAATGTCGCCGACTTTAAAAGCCGGATTTACGCCTCCTGATGCATTTGAAACAATTAAATTTTCAACACCCAAAAATTTCATCACGCGCACCGGAAAAACAGTTTGTTCCATCGTCCAGCCTTCATAATAATGAAATCGGCCACGCATCGCAATCACTTTTTTGGTGCCGATGGTGCCAAAAATCAATTCTCCCGAATGGCCTTCAACCGTTGAAACCGGAAAATTGGGAATCTTATTGTAAGGAATTGAAAATTCGATATCGATTTTCTCCACCAAATTGCCCAAGCCTGTTCCTAAAATAATACCGTAATCTGCTTTTGAAATTCCTTTATTTTGTAAGAATTTAACTGTTTCCTGAACTTTGTTCCACATAATTTTTTATAAGATTGTTAAACTCATTTTTATGAGTTATAAACGTTGTTTTTATTGAGATGTAATGCAAGTTTTTTAGTTTGCCAAAAATACGGACATAATCCTTCTCTGTTGTTAAAATTATTTTATTTGTTGCTGATAACGATTCAAAAGTCGAATTTATTTCCTCAAGTTCATTTAAACTGAAATGATGATGATCCGCATATTTTAAATGTTTAAAAGATAGCTCTTTGCTTTTTAAATAATCTGACAACGGATTTGGATTCGCGATTCCAGTTACCAATAAAATTTCAGAATCGGTCAAATCGCTTAAATCGATTGTTGATTCGCCTTTTAATTGCGTATCATAAGTTATGGCGGTAAAAAACACTTGCTGATGTGCTTTTGGCTGTAACTTTTTAATGATTTCTGCTTGTGCTGCTTCTGAAATAGCAGTTGGACATTTGGTCACAATAATGGCTTGTGCCCTATTTGCTCCCGAAGCATTTTCACGTAAATCGCCGGTTGGCAGCATCGTGTCATTTACATACAAATTTGAGAAAGTGGTTAACAGAATATTAAATCCGCCCCGAACTTTTCTGTGTTGAAAAGCATCATCCAGCAAAATAATTTTTGGCGGATTTTCCAATTCCTCCAATTTTGTAATTCCGTTGGTTCTGTCTGCATCAACGCAAACAATCACTTCAGGATATTTTAAATGAATTTGAAAAGGTTCATCACCCAAAATTTCAGCAGAAACAGTTGAATCAGCCATCAAAAATCCCTTGCTTTTTCTTTTATAACCCCTGCTTAAAACCGCAATTTTGTAATCACTTTTCAATAAATCGATTAAATATTCAATCTGGGGCGTTTTTCCTGTGCCGCCAACGCTTAAATTCCCGACCACAATCGTTGGCGTTTTAAATTCCGTAGATTTCAATAAGGCAACATCGTATAAATAATTACGCAAACTTGTAATTAATCCATACAATATTGAAAACGGAAATGCTATTTTTCTTAAAAACTCCACTTTAGCGAAAATACAAAACAAAATCAGAAAATTTATTCATTATTACTTTAACTTTCTTGTGTAAAATTTATCTTTGTTCACCAAACCATTTTGATATGATGAAAATTAAAGATATAGCTTTGTGCATTGAAGAAATTGCTCCTTTGAATTATGCCGAAGATTTTGACAATGTGGGTTTGTTGGTTGGCGACTTCAACACCGAAGTAACCGGAGTTTTGGTGACATTAGACACCTTAGAATCCGTAGTTGATGAAGCCATCGAAAACAAGTGCAACTTAATCGTAAGTTTTCATCCCATTTTATTTTCAGGCTTAAAAAAACTGAACGGCAAAAATTATGTGGAACGCGCTGTGATTAAAGCCATTAAAAACAATATTGCCATTTATGCGATGCATACGGCTTTGGACAATTCATTTGAAGGCGTAAACGCAAAAATGTGTGAAGTTTTAGGATTGAAAAACAAAAAAATATTGATTCCGCAAAAAAATACGCTTAAAAAACTCACCACTTATGCACCAATTGCTGAAGCAGAAAAAGTGAGACATGCGCTTTTTAACGCAGGTGCCGGAACTGTCGGCAATTACGATAATTGCAGTTTTAATGCAGAAGGTTACGGAACTTTTAAAGGAAATGAAGATTCGAATCCGGTTTATGGAGAAAAAGGAAAATTACATCAGGAAAATGAAACCTTAATCAGCGTTATTTTTGAAAAACACAAGCAAAGAAATATCCTTTCCGCGCTTTTTGAATCGCATCCTTACGAAGAAGTTGCCTATGAAATCGTTGTTTTGGAGAATACAAATCAGGAAATTGGTTTGGGAATGATAGGTGAATTGGCGGAAGAAAGCAGCGAAACTAACTTCCTGAATTTCTTAAAAAACACTATGAATTCAAAAGGCATTCGCCATTCGGAGTTGTTGGGTAATCCCATTATAAAAGTTGCAGTTTTAGGTGGGTCCGGAAGCTTTGCCATTGAGAAAGCCATAGAAGCTGGAGCCGACATTTATGTGACGGCCGACATCAAATATCACGAGTTTTACAAAGCTGAAAATAAACTGGTTATTGCTGACATTGGGCACTACGAAAGTGAACAATTCACAAAAAATCTTTTAGTTGATATACTTACAAAAAAATTTCCTAATTTTGCAATCATTTTATCACAAAAAAACACAAATCCAATTTATTACTTATAATATGGCTAAAAGCAAAGAAGTTACTGTTGAAGAAAAGTTAAGAGCTCTTTATGATTTGCAATTAATTGATTCAAGAATTGATGAAATTAAAAGCGTAAGAGGCGAATTACCTTTAGAAGTTGAAGATTTAGAAGATGAAGTTATTGGTTTAAACAAAAGACTTGTTAATTTAGACGAAGAAGTAGCTGCCCTAAAAAAAGAAATTACCGACAAAAAATTGGTGATTGATGAAGCAAATGCTTTAGTAAAAAAATACACAGAACAATCAAAGAAAGTTCGCAACAACAGAGAATTCAATTCAATCAGCAAAGAAACTGAGTTTCAAGAACTTGAAATTGAATTGGCTGAAAAAAGAATCAAAGAACACAGAGCCAAAATTGAGCAAAAAAATGAAGTGATTGAAGGCACAAAAGTAAACCTTGCCAGAAAAGAAGAATTGCTTAAACATAAGGCTGCTGAGTTGAATGATATTATGAGCGACACCGAAAAAGAAGAAAACATTTTACTTGAAAAATCTAAAGAATACGCTGAATTGATAGATGACAATTTATTGTCGGCCTACAACAGAATCAGATCAAACGTAAAAAATGGTTTGGCAGTTGTTTCTATTGAAAGAGGCGCATCAGGCGGATCTTTTTTCACCATTCCGCCACAAAGACAAGTTGAAATTTCAAGTCGCAAAAAAATCATAACCGATGAATACAGCGGCAGAATTTTAGTTGACGGCGCTTTGGCGGAAGAAGAAAGAGAAAAAATCGAAAAACTTTTAAAGTAAATTCCATAAAAAGGCTTCCAAATCGGAAGCCTTTTATTTTTTAGTTGCTTTGATGGAATACAGCAACGGAAATAATTTTTCACCGCCTTTTTGCACAAACATGCCATCTTCAGTTTCTTCCATTTCCGGCAAAACATTATAAGGCGATTTTTCAAATTCGTGCAAAAACTCAATATGAAGTCCGGCAGCAGTCAACGCCGAAACAACTTCGCCCAAACCGTGGTTCCATCCATATTCTTTGCTTACAATATCAGCATCTCTGTTGGTGTAAGTTCCTTTGTATTCCTCATAAATCACCTCACTATTTTGATAAGGATAAATCAATTTTGGCGGCGTCTGCAAATAATCGAACATCCAAACAATGGGGTGAAATTCAACCAGATAAAACATGCCTCCTTTTTTAAGTTTTTTTGCAATAATTTCTCCCCAGGTTTTTAAATCGGGCAACCAGCCAATAACGCCGTAAGAAGTAAAAACAAAGTCAAACTTTCCTTTCACATTTTTAGGAACGTCATACAAATTGCTTTCTATAAAAGTGGCATCCAAACCCAATGCATCATTTAAAAGTTTCGCGTTTTTTATGCCTTCATTAGAAATATCAATGCCGGTACATTTGGCTCCCAGCCTGCTCCAACTCAGTGTATCCTGACCGAAATGACATTGTAAATGCAACAACGATTTGCCTTTTACTTCGCCAATTTCTTTCAATTCTACAGCGTTTAAAGATGTTTTACCTTTTATAAAGCCTTCAACATCATAAAAATCTGATTTGATATGGATATTTACTTTTTTGTTCCAGGTATCTTTATTTACTTCAAAATACTGCTGATTTTTATTTTCCATTAACATGTTTTTTTAAATTTATTATTTGATGAAAATAAGCAATCCCAACCAAATTACGGGAATTGATTCCACCCAAAAACTGGTATAATATCGAGATTGTTTTGGCGCAGAAAACCACAAAAAAAGTGCGTTAATCAATGAAATTATCAGCAAAATCAGAATACCAAAATAAGTAAAATTTTCTTTGACAATTTCCATCAGAAGAAACCCAAACAACAGCAAAGTTCCCAAAACTTTCGCGTTGGTTATTCCCAAAATTTGCGGCAAAGTTTTTAACGATTTTGAATCTGCGTGCACATCCCGAATATCAAACGGAATGGTAATCGCCAGCAGAATTAAAATCCGCTGAAAAAATTCCAGATAAACTGCGGAAGTAAATTGGTAATTCGCTTCATATATGGGAAAAAATACTGAAATTCCCGCCCAGGCTATAACAATACTAAAGATTTTTATCATAGGGAAATTTCGGAATGAAACTTCCAATTTTCCGATTTTAAACAATGGAATCGCATAAAAAAACGTCATAAAAGCAAAAGGAAAAAGAATTAAAACCGATTTTAGGTTAAAATCGGTAAAAAATAAAATAGTTGCCAAGCCCAAAATCGACAAAAATATCAACAGCAATATTCCATTAATATTGATAAAAAACCAATCCTTAAACCAAATCAATCTGTTGTTTTTTATTTCATAAAATCGAATGAAATTATAGGATATCAGTGCAGAAAAAGCCACAAATAACGGCGTTAAATTACCATCAATTCCAAAATTAAGCAGCGTGATTTTTGTCAATGAAAATCCGGCCAAAGCAACGTGGATATTGCTGTAAACATAAAAATCAACTATTTTTTTAAACAACCGCATCTTACAAAAGTACCGATTTGCAATCATAATGGATTTCTTGGTTAACAAAATATTATAATTAAGTAATATGAATGGCAGTGCTTTCTGTAATTTTCATTAAATTTGGGATCATTAAAATAAAAAAATACCAAAACATAAATGAGAACAGATTCCTTTGTTTTAAGACATATTGGACCTCGAGAAAATGAGGTGAAAGAAATGGTTGCCACTATTGGTGTTCAATCGTTGGATGAATTAATCGACAAAACAATACCGACTGATATTAGATTGGCCCACGAGTTGGATTTGCCAAAAGCGATGAGCGAATTTGAGTATTTAACGCACATTCAAAAACTTGCAGGCAAAAACAAATTGTTTAAAAATTATATCGGATTGGGTTATCATCCAACCATACTTCCCGGGGTTATTCAAAGAAATATTTTAGAAAACCCGAGCTGGTACACTTCTTATACGCCTTATCAGGCTGAAATTTCACAAGGCCGAATGGAAGCTTTGATCACATTTCAAACAATGATTTGCGATTTAACTGGCTTAAAAATAGCGAATGCTTCTTTATTGGACGAGGGAACTGCGGCTGCTGAAGCAATGTTAATGCTATATAACTCAAGATCTCGCGATAAAATAAAAGCAAATGCCTTAAAATTCTTTGTTTCGAATGAAGTTTTACCGCAAACTATCGATGTTTTAAAAACACGGGCAATTCCATTAAATATTGAACTTGTTTTTGGAGATCACGAAAAATTTGAATTTACTTCTGAAATATTTGGTGCAATTATTCAATATCCGGGAAAAAGCGGCCAAATTTATGATTATGCGTCATTTGTTGAAAAAGCAAAAGTTGTTGATGCAAAAATAGCGGTTGCTGCCGATTTATTGAGCTTGTCATTATTGACGCCTCCGGGTGAATGGGGCGCAGATGTGGTGGTTGGAACTACCCAACGTTTTGGAATTCCTATGGGTTATGGCGGTCCGCACGCAGGATATTTTGCCACCAAAGAAGACTATAAACGCAATTTGCCGGGTCGAATTATTGGCATTTCTGTAGACAAAAACGGAAATCGTGCTTTGCGTATGGCTTTACAAACTAGAGAGCAACACATAAAACGTGAAAAAGCAACTTCAAACATTTGCACCGCCCAGGTTTTATTGGCCGTAATGGCGGGAATGTATGCCGTTTACCATGGGCCAAAAGGCATAAAATACATTGCAACCAACATTCAAAACCTGGCTTCAACCTTACATAAAGGTTTAAAAGACCTTGGTTTAAAACAATTGAACAGCACTTATTTTGACACGCTGCTCATTGAAGTTTCCAATGCTGCGAAGGTGAAAGAAATTTCAGAAAAAAATGAAATAAACTTTTATTATCCTTCAAACAAATTAGTGGGCATTTCCATTAATGAAACAACCAATTTAGCCGATATCAATGAAATCCTTGCCATCTTGGCTGAAGCAGAAGGCAAAAAAGCTATCGTTTTAAATGCGATTTCTGAAAGTACCATTCCGTCAAAATTTGCCAGAACTTCTCCGTTTATGGAAAATGAAGTTTTTGAAAAATACCATTCGGAAACCGAAATGATGCGTTTCATCAAAAGATTGGAAAGAAAAGATATTTCATTGACACATTCTATGATTTCATTGGGTTCTTGCACGATGAAATTGAATGCCGCTTCTGAAATGTTCCCGATAAGTTCTCCAAGTTGGGGAAATATGCATCCATTTGTGCCCATAGAACAAGCACAAGGTTATCAGGAAGTGATTAAAGGTTTGGAAGAAGCGTTGAATGAAATAACAGGTTTTTACGCCACTTCATTACAGCCAAATTCAGGTGCGCAAGGCGAATACGCCGGATTGATGGTGATTAAAGCTTTCCACGAATCAAATGGCGACGGTCACAGAAATATTTGTTTAATTCCTTCATCGGCGCACGGAACCAATCCTGCATCGGCAGTTATGGCTGGCTTTAAAGTGATTGTTACCAAAACAAACGAACAAGGAAATATAGATGTAGACGATATTAGAGAAAAAGCTTTGTTGTACAAGGACAGTTTGGCTGCTTTGATGGTGACTTATCCTTCAACCCACGGCGTTTTTGAAAGTTCAATCAAAGAAATTACGAAGATTATCCACGATAATGGCGGACAAGTTTATATGGATGGTGCCAATATGAACGCACAAGTCGGATTGACAAATCCGGCCACCATTGGCGCAGATGTTTGTCATTTAAATTTGCATAAAACTTTCGCAATTCCTCACGGAGGCGGAGGCCCAGGTGTTGGTCCAATTTGTGTCGCTAAACATTTAGCGCCGTTTTTACCTTCAAATCCAATCATTAAAACTGGCGGAGAACACGGAATTACAGGTGTTTCATCGGCTCCTTGGGGTTCGGCATTGGTTTTGCTGATATCTTACAGCTACATAAAAATGTTAGGCTCTAACGGATTAAAACAAGCGACAATGTATGCGATTTTGAATGCCAATTATATGAAATCAAGGTTAGAGAAACATTTTAAAATTTTATATACAGGAGAAAACGGATTTTCAGCGCACGAAATGATCGTCGACTTTAGAGAATATAAAAACTTTGGAGCTGATGTTACGGATATTTCAAAACGATTGATGGATTATGGATTTCACGCCCCAACACTTTCTTTTCCAGTTCACGACACTTTAATGATTGAACCTACGGAAAGTGAAGGAAAGCAGGAATTAGATCGTTTTTGTGATACGCTTATCAACATAAAAAGTGAAATTATGGACAATGATGGTGCTTTAATTCCAATGTTAAAAAACGCTCCGCATACTGAAAGTGAAATCACCGCAAATGAGTGGAATAATTCTTACACACGTGAACAGGCTGCTTTTCCGCTTCCTTATATCAAAGAAAATAAATTTTGGCCATCTGTGGCAAGAGTTGACAATGCGTTGGGCGACAGGAATTTAATTTGTTCTTGTAACCCTATTGAAGATTATATGGAATCATAAAAACCAAATACCTTTATAACAAAAAAAGTCTCGAGAAATCTCGAGACTTTTTATTTCTGATGTTTTCTATAAAAGCAATAATACTTGTAGTCCCCACAACTGTAGTATATTATTCTAACTTTTCTTATCTATCAGAAAATTAACTTCAAAAATAAATTAAAGACTTTGTCGTCCCCACAACTGTAGTATCATCTTTAATTACTGTAAATATAACTGTTAAACATTAAAAATATTGCCTAAAATGATTTTTTTTTGAAAAAAAATTTAAGCCATTGCATTGACAAAATAAAATATTTTAATGCTTTTCTTAAATTTACGAAAACCTTATAGTAAAAAAAATAGTGGTTTGTTTAATTACTAAAATGCAAAATGGTATTTTTGCATTTCGACTTAAACTTATATTTTTTATAAATGAAAAAAATAACGAAAGAAACCTATATCAACTGGTATAAAGATATGCTGTTTTGGAGAAAATTTGAAGATAAATTGGCGGCACTTTACATTCAGCAAAAAGTAAGAGGTTTTCTGCATTTATATAATGGACAAGAAGCTGTTTTAGCGGGCGCTTTGCACGTGATGGAAAAAAATGACAAAATGATCACCGCTTACAGAAATCACGTTCAACCAATTGGATTGGGTGTTGATCCTAAAAGAATAATGGCAGAATTAATGGGAAAAGACACGGGAACTTCTCGCGGTATGGGCGGTTCTATGCACATTTTTTCTCCGGAACATAATTTTTACGGCGGCCACGGAATTGTGGGCGGACAAATTCCTTTAGGTGCCGGTTTGGCTTTCGCCGATAAATATTTTGGAAGAGACGGCGTTACCTTAACTTATTTTGGGGATGGAGCGGCCAGACAAGGTTCTTTGCACGAAACATTTAATATGGCCATAACCTGGAAACTTCCGGTGGTATTTATTTGTGAAAACAACGGTTATGCCATGGGAACATCTGTGAGCAGAACTTCCAATCACGAAGATATCTGGAAACTTGGTTTGGGTTATGAAATGCCTTGCGGACCAGTAGACGGAATGAATCCGGTTAAAGTGGCAGAAGCAATGGATGAAGCGATTAAACGTGCCCGAAGAGGTGACGGACCAACGTTGCTCGACATAAAAACGTATCGTTACAGAGGCCATTCAATGAGTGATGCCCAAAAATACAGAACCAAAGAAGAAGTGGACGAGTATCGTAAAATTGATCCGATTTCTCAGGTTTTGACAGTGATACAAGAAAAAAAATACGCTACAGAAAAAGAAATTAAAGCTTGGGATCAAGAAATCAAAGATAAGGTTGAAGAATGTCAGAAATTCGCTGAAGAATCTCCTTATCCAGACAAACAATTATTATACGATATTGTTTACGAACAAAAAGATTATCCGTTTTTAAAACATAGATAAATGGCAGAAATTATAACAATGCCACGTTTAAGTGATACAATGACAGAGGGCGTTGTGGCACAGTGGTTAAAAAAAGTTGGCGATAAAATTTCAGAAGGCGATATTTTAGCCGAAATTGAAACCGACAAAGCAACCATGGAGTTTGAATCTTTTAGCGAAGGGACGCTTTTATACATCGGTTTAAAAGATGGTGAAAGCGCTCCGGTTGATTCATTATTGGCTATCATTGGCGAAGAAGGTGAAGATATTGACGCCATTCTAAAAGAATTTAAAGCAGCCACACCAGGCACAAGCAAAGCTCCAGAAACAACAAAAGCTTCTGAAGCGCCAGAAAAATCAGCTGCAATTGCTGAACCTGTTAAAGTTGCCGAAACTGCACAAGTACCAGTATCAGCAAATGCATCCGGAAGGATAATTGCATCACCTTTGGCAAAAAAAATAGCATCAGAAAAAGGAATTAATCTAAATACCGTTTCCGGAACAGGTGAAGGCGGACGCATTGTAAAATCGGATGTTGAAAATTATGTGCCGGCTGAAGTTTCTGCCGTTGCCACTGTTGCTGCACCAATTGTTTCAGGAACAGAAAGTTTTGAAGAAACACCAAATTCGCAAATGCGTAAAACCATTGCGCGCAGATTGGCAGAATCTAAATTTACCGCACCTCATTATTATTTAATGCTGGAGATTAATATGGACAACGCCATTGAATCGCGCAGAATTATTAATGAATTGCCAGACACTAAAGTATCTTTCAATGATATGGTGGTTAAAGCAAGCGCTATGGCGTTGAAAAAACATCCCAAAGTTAATTCACAATGGTTTGACGACAGAACACGCATAAATCACCACGTGAATATTGGTGTTGCTGTTGCTGTTGAAGACGGATTGGTGGTACCGGTAACGCGATTTACCGATCAAAAGAGTATGACCCAAATTGGAGCGGAAATAAAAGATATGGCCACCAGAGCCAAATCTAAAAAATTAACGCCAGCGGAAATGGAAGGAAGCACTTTTACGGTTTCTAACCTTGGAATGTTTGGGATTTCAGAATTTACTTCGATTATCAATCAGCCAAACTCGGCAATTTTATCGGTAGGAGCCATTATTGAAAAACCTGTGGTGAAAAATGGCCAAATTGTGGTTGGCAATACCATGAAAGTTACTTTGGCTTGCGATCACAGAACCGTTGACGGCGCAACCGGATCTGCTTTTTTGCAAACG
This sequence comes from Lutibacter sp., assembly GCA_030683995.1. GTDB lineage: Bacteria > Bacteroidota > Bacteroidia > Flavobacteriales > Flavobacteriaceae > Lutibacter. The sequence goes on along the minus strand of JAUXPH010000020.1, from coordinate 224 downwards.
TTAAAACAATATATTGAAAATCCGGTAACTATGTTAGCGTAAGCAATATAGCATATATAATTTTAAAAACCCATTGCAAAGGCGAGGCCACTGAAAAAGTCAATTTAAGACTTAAATATTAATAAAAAGGGAGTAGAAACGCAAGTTTATCTACTCCTTTTTTTGTATCTTGTAGCGTCTTAAACACCTAATATATATGCTGTTACAACAAAAAACAATTCAAT